>NZ_JAJAUZ010000169.1 GCF_020532645.1 Streptomyces bambusae | reverse complement strand
GCGCGCTGCGGCCGTGGTGCAGGCCCTGGCCTACCACCGGGCCCGCGCGGCCAACCACCCTGACACCAAGGTCCGCAAGCGCTCCGAGCGCGTTTCCTGGCGGCTGGCCCGCCGGGTCGGCTCCGGGGACGCCCGGCTCGGATCCCAGCTTCTGGATGTCCAGCGGGAACGGATCATCACCGGCGCGGACGTCGCCCTCGGCGACATGTTCGCGATCACCGTCACGCGGGCCGACGGCCCCGTGACGGCCGGGCGTG
>NZ_JAJAUZ010000168.1 GCF_020532645.1 Streptomyces bambusae | reverse complement strand
ACGCGCTGCGGCCGTCGTGCAGGCCCTGGCCTACCACCGGGCCCGCGCGGCCAACCACCCCGACACCAAGGTCCGCAAGCGCTCCGAACGCGTTTCCTGGCGGCTCGCCCGCCGGGTCGGCACCGGGGACACCCGGCTCGGATCCCAGCTGCTGGATGTCCAGCGGGAACGGATCACCACCGGCGCGGACGTCGCCCTCGGCGACATGTTCGCGATCACCGTCACACGGGCCGACGGCCCCGTGACGGCCGGGCGTA
>NZ_JAJAUZ010000167.1 GCF_020532645.1 Streptomyces bambusae | reverse complement strand
CCGCGTCAGTGCCCGTGAGAGCATCGAGCTCCGCATCACGGACCTGACCAGCCCGGCCATGGTCGCCGGTCTCGCCCGCCGCTGCTGATATCCGGTAGCCCGCTCCAGCGGGTTGGGTAAGCACGTTCACACGACGTCGCCGACGTCAGGGAAATGCCGATGAAGGCGTTGCCCGAGTTCCTTCAGAAAGGGTTCGATCATGCAGAACGAAATCACGACCGCCACCCCCGCGACCCTGACCCCGAAGCCGGTTCAGTCGCAGGA
>NZ_JAJAUZ010000166.1 GCF_020532645.1 Streptomyces bambusae | reverse complement strand
CGAGAGCACGCTCGCTGCCGACCCCGTCATCCGCTGACCCTCGGCACCCGCCGGCGTCGACACCCCGTCGTGGTCGCGGAACCCGAACGTCCCCGCGTACACGCCGGTGTTCGAACCGCGGAGCGCGGTGGGGTCGATGCCGGCGCGCTCGAACGCCTCCCAGGAGGTTTCCAGCAGCAGCCGCTGCTGCGGGTCCATGGCCAGCGCCTCGCGCGGCGAGATCCCGAAGAACTCCGCATCGAAGTCCCCCGCGCCGAGCAGGAACCCGCCGTGCCGGGTGTACGAGGTGCCCGGCGTGTCC
>NZ_JAJAUZ010000165.1 GCF_020532645.1 Streptomyces bambusae | reverse complement strand
GGTGCTCACACTGCCCGTGTTGCCCGTGCCGACATAGCCCTCCAGGTCTCCGGGGACGGCGGGCAGCCGGCTGGCGTAGTCGTGGTACATGACGCCCGCGTACACGCCGGTGTTCGAACCGCGGAGCGCGGTGGGGTCGATGCCGGCGCGCTCGAACGCCTCCCAGGAGGTTTCCAGCAGCAGCCGCTGCTGCGGGTCCATGGCCAGCGCCTCACGGGGTGAGATCCCGAAGAACTCCGCATCGAACAGCGCGGCTTCGTGCAGGAACCCGCCCTCGCGGACGTACGAGGTGCCCGGCGTCTCG
>NZ_JAJAUZ010000164.1 GCF_020532645.1 Streptomyces bambusae | reverse complement strand
CGTTGCGGCGGGCGTCGGAGAGGCGTTCGAGGACGAGTACGCCGGCGCCTTCGGACCAGCCGGTGCCGTCTGCTTCGGCGGCGAAGGGTTTGCATCGGCCGTCGGGGGCGAGTCCGCGTTGGCGGCTGAATTCGATGAAGGTGCTGGGGGAGGACATGATGGTGACGCCGCCGGCGAGGGCGAGGTCGATCTCGCCGTGCCGGAGGGCTTGGGCTGCCATGTGGAGGGCGACGAGGGAGGAGGAGCAGGCGGTGTCCACGGTGACCGCCGGGCCCTCCAGCCCGAAGGTGTAGGAAATCCGGCC
>NZ_JAJAUZ010000163.1 GCF_020532645.1 Streptomyces bambusae | reverse complement strand
GGTCTCCCTCCCCTCGTCGCTGGGCATGACCCTGGCCCGTACGGCCGCGGCCGGCGGCGCCAAGCCCAAGCGGCGCGCGGCGAAGAAGTCCGGCCCCGCCGCCTCCGGCGACACCCTCGCGTCCCCGATGCAGGGCACCATCGTCAAGGTCGCGGTCGAGGAAGGCCAGCAGGTCGCCGAGGGCGACCTCGTCGTCGTCCTCGAGGCCATGAAGATGGAACAGCCCCTCAACGCCCACCGCTCCGGCACCATCGTGGGACTCAACGCCGAAGTCGGCGCCTCCCTCACCTCCGGCGCCACCATCTGCGAGATCAA
>NZ_JAJAUZ010000162.1 GCF_020532645.1 Streptomyces bambusae | reverse complement strand
CTACCGGCTGCCGGATCCGGCGGTGTTCGGTCCGCTGGAGCTGACGGCCGAGAACGCCGAGCGCGGGGTCGGTGTGATCGCGCAGAACGCGCCGGTCCTCGGCCGGGTGTCGGTGGTGAAGCGGATCGCCGGTACGGAACGCCCGTTGTCGGGTGCGGTGTTCCAGCTGTGGCGCGAGTCGAATGGGCAGCGTGGTCTGCAGCCGACGGACACGAGGGTCGGTGATCCGTGTACGACGGGTGCGGACGGGACGTGTGCCATGGCCGGTCTGCCCCTGGGTACGTACTACTGGGAGGAGACGGCGGCGCCCGCGGG
>NZ_JAJAUZ010000161.1 GCF_020532645.1 Streptomyces bambusae | reverse complement strand
ACGCCGTCACGGCACCCGTGACGCCCGCCCTCCCCCCGGCCGCCGAACCGGACCACTTTGCCGACCCCGTCACGGTGGGCCGTGACGGGGAAGACACGCAGGTCAACACCCCCGCGGACGACTCCGAACCGGATGGCGTCACGGCGGGCGTCACGCCCGTGACGCTCGACCAGCTCGCGGCCATCGCACGAGTGCCCACCCCGCTGATGGGGGAAGCGCTCACCGACGAACAGATCGTCGTCGTCCTCAGGTACCTGCGCTACTCGGACGACCCGCCGCTGTCCTACCGGCAGACCGCCACCGGGTTCCGCGAGTCCGGGTTCACCGGCGGCGAAGCCCGCATCCGGGCCGCCTGGGCCACGCTCATGGC
>NZ_JAJAUZ010000160.1 GCF_020532645.1 Streptomyces bambusae | reverse complement strand
TCGGCGCGCAGGTCCGGGGTGAGGACGCTGCCTGCTCGGTCCACGAGGAGGGCCATCTCGTAGCCCACGAGGCCGATGTCGCACTCGGGGTGTGCGAGTACGGCCAGCGAGGAGCCGTCGGAGATCGACATGAGGAAGAGGAAGCCGCGTTCCATCTCCACCACGGTCTGGTTGACGTGGCCGCCTTCGAAGATGCGGGAGGCTCCCGCGGTCAGCGAGGTCAGACCGGAGGCGACGGCCGCCAGCTGGTCGGCACGGTCACGCGGGAACCCGTCGGACATCGCCAGAAGGAGGCCGTCGGCGGAGACCACCACGGTGTGGGACACCCCGGGGGTGTTGTCCACGAAATTGGTGATCAACCAGTTCAGGTTCTGTGCCGCCTGGCTCAT
>NZ_JAJAUZ010000016.1 GCF_020532645.1 Streptomyces bambusae | reverse complement strand
GCACCCGGTTCCGGGCCCGCCGGATCCGCTGCGCGTCCAGCTCCGACGGCACCCGGTCCAGCACCGCGATCTCCAGACCAAGCAGGTCCAACTCCGCCTCGATCAGCGGCGCCTCCTGCTCGATCGTGTCCAGCTCCGCGTCCGACGGCTCCAGATCGGCCGGCAGACGGGTAACACCCACGTGACGTGCAACGATGGGATTCATCGTGTCTTGCTCCTCTCACCAGGAACGGGACCGAACAGCGCCCCCGGTGTTCCAGCACCGGGGGCGCACCTCGTTGTGAAGCAGGTGGAACACCGGCTCCCCTCAACCCCGCCCGTACGAGCACCCGCAAGCGGGACCCGCACGGGCGGAGGAGGCAACCGGCCGCTGCGTGAGCCGCGGAGTTGAACTCTTGTGGTGTCTCCTTCGGGAGCGCGCTCCCGTTTCAGGCAGAGACGTGACCTTTCGGTCTGTGCCCTCCGGTTGACAAGGGGTCCGGGACCCTCGGCCCGCGACATCCCGGGCCTCTTGTGGAGCACTCGGGCAGGCAAGGAAGCCCCCCAAGGGCGGCTCCTGTCCTAGGACTGGCTGCCGCTGGAATGAACCATGGCAGCTTGTCCTAGGACTGTCAATGTCCTAGGACTGTGCGAAACTGGCCATGTCGAGAGGAGTGCCCGGTGGCACCGAAGTGGCGAGAGCTGGCAGACAAGCTGGCCGAGCAGATCAGGAACGGCGACTACACCCCCGGCCAGCTGCTGCCCCAGATTCGCGACCTGGTTGAGGCTGGCGAAGGCTCAAAGGCCACCGTTCACGCCGCGTACAAGGCGCTGGAAGCTGAAGGGCTCGTCACGTCTTCGCGGGGCGTCGGGACGATGGTCCGGGCGCAGAAGCCCCTGAAGCGCATCGGGATCAGCCGCTACGACAAGGCGAAGTGGCGAGACGGCGACGAAGTCGCGTTCATTGCAGACCGAGTCGCTTCGGGACGCTCGTACCAACGCGGCGAGCAGACGCAGTCCGTGAGTCGGATCGAGGCGCCCGCCCTGGTCGCCGAGGCTCACGGCCTGCCCGAGGGGGCGCCGGTGTACGCACGGGCCCGCCTGGTCAAGGAGGGCGAGCAGCCGACGCACACCCTGACCAGCTACTACCGCCCGGAGCACGTCGAGGGCACGCGGATCGTGGACCCGACACCCGGTCCTGCCGGCCGCGGCGGCGGCTTCCGCGTCCTCTACGACGCCGGCTACGAGATCGACCACATGAAGGAACGGATCTTCGCCCGCGTTCCCACGGCCGACGAGGTGAAGCTCCTCAAGCTTCCGGCTGGCGAACCCGTGGTGGAGCTGCACCGGACGACGTACACCGCGGACGGAACGGTCGTCGAGTTCGCCATCGGCGTCCACGCCGCATCACGCTTCGCCTGGGAGTATGAGTTCAAGGTCCCGGACTCGGCTGAAGGCGGCGATCAGAAGTGATCTCTGAGCAGGCGTGGGCGGACGCGGAAGCCCTCTGGGACTTCCACCAGATGCACCACGAACCGCGGCCCTGCTCAGTGCTCGTGGGCCTCGGCAGCCACGACCTTGGCGTCGCCGACGCCACCGTCGACCTGTACCGCCGCGGGATGGCGCCCCTGATCGTCTTCACGGGCGCCACCAGCCCGACTACCCGCAGCCGCATGCCGCGCGGTGAAGCTGTCCATTACCGCGAAAGGGCCCTGGAACTGGGGGTCCCACCGCAGCACGTGCTTGTGGAGCCCCACGCACGCAACACGGGCGAGAACATCAGGCTCAGCCGCGACCTGCTCAAAGAGGCCGGAACACACGTCGATTCGGTCTTGCTGGTCAGCAAGCCGTACGAGGAGCGCCGCGCGTACGCCACCGCCCTCAAGCTGTGGCCCGAGGTTGGCGTGGTGAGCGCTTCATCGCCGATGACACTCCCCGAATACGTGGAGTCGATCGGCGATCCAAACCTGGTCATCGACATGCTTGTCGGTGCTCTCCAACGCCTGCTGCTCTACCCCGCTCAGGGATTCATGGCTGAACTGCCCATCCCAGAAGCGGTTCAGGTCGCATTCCAGCGGCTCTGCCAGCAGGGCTTCACGAGCAGACTTGTCCAGCCGCCGGCACCATAACCCGACGATCACATTCTCCCTACTTCATCAAGGCACCCGCCGCGCACAGCGCGGCGAGCGTGCCCGTCGCTCGGGCCTGCGCTCCTGTCTCCGCCGCGCCCCACCCCGACCGCCGGCCGCGCGCCAGAAGGCACAGGTTCGAGGTGGGAGACCTGCCGCACGCTGCGTCCGACTGGCCCACGACACCTGCATCGGATTACGGGGCCAGCGGTTGATCAGAACGCCACCCAGCGAAGCAACCGTCACGAGAACGGACTCCCCGAAGATCGCCGTGGAACAGTACTGCTGCCTCTGGCCTGCGCGCCGGCGGATTGGCCAAGTAGACGTTGATGTGATCCCAAGTTTGAAGGTCTTCAGGCAAAGCCTCATACCAGGCCAGCCCTCGGATGTTGCAACCCCTGCACAGCAGTCCCCGCACACACTGCCCACACGACGAACCCCGTCGACAGCAGTTGTGATCATGATCGATATGCCACCATGACGGACCTTCCCACGAAAGATCGCCGCCGTTCCGGCCGCACAGCGGGCAGGTGTCATCTTGAGCTCTCAGAATCGCGTTTACACGTGCGAGCGTGAGGTTGTGTCGCCTCGCTTGGCGGATCGCGTTGCGGCACTGTGGGCATTTCTTGCCCTTGGAACCTGCCTCGATACGCCACAGGATGTCGCTGCATACCGTGCACCGCTCACCTAATGATTCGGCATAGGCGAAGAGTTCTTCGTCGGTTTCCCAATCCACGGCTGCAGAGTAGACGCCAGCACTGACACCCCCGCTCGTCGTCACACTCGCTCCCCCAGAAGGTGGCCGATCCGGGCGATGTTGATGAGCACCGCGTCCAGGTTACCGTCGTCCAATGCCTCCAACTCGGTGATCCGGAGTCCCCTGGAGGCGGCGCCTTGTTTGTGGACCAGCATGTGCAGGCGGATGACTGATGAGCCCGTGACCTGCTGAAACAGGCGAACCGCACGGGGCCGCCTCCGGAGCCGTGTGCCCGGGTGTGCTTCTGTCCGCGTGCTCTGCGCCTGCTCGGCTGATGCCGGGGCTGGGAGCATGCCTGCGTTCGGTCAGTCGTGCTGGCGGACGGAGGGGGCAAGGTGACGCAGTCGAAGTGTGGCGCTCCGACGCAGAGTGGGGGCCGTTGCCAGAACAAGGCGATCATCGGGAGCTCGCGGTGCGCCAGGCACCAGGGGCCGTGGTCGGCGTACGGAGTGGCGCAACGGAAGAAGAAGGAAGCCGAGGCGAAGATGCGGAAGCTTCGGAAGAAGCGGTGACCGGCGGTCCCGGCCGTGCGCTGGGCCAGCTCAGCCGTCAAGGGGATTGAGTTCCGGCGGATGGCGGCGCGGGCGATCGTGTGCCGGACCTAGCTTCTCGTAGGAGAGTTGGGTAAAAGGGCAGGCGGGCTTGCGCCTCGGTCGTCAAGTTTCGGTTTGCGGGGCGGTCGGCTTTCGCCGAGCGCCCCGCTTCATTGGCTCGCTGGGGAACCACCCGGAGCGGCCTCGTTTGGTCTGTCATGGACTTGCGTGGATCGTTGAGGGCTTGAGCTGCTGCACTGTCGGCGGCGGGGAGACCGCTGCCTCAAGACTTGCCGACGCCTGAACGAAGAGGCCCTAAGATCTCCGCGCAAAAACTCGCTGGAGGGTTTCTGAGTTAATTGAATGCTCCGCATACCCGAGCCATTGGGCCCTCGCTTTCGGGTAGTCTTTTGCCGGGATGCGGTATATCCATGTCTCGGAAAGTGTGACGAATTCTCTCTCCATCCCCAGGGCGAGGAGCAGGTCTGAGAGTGCGAAAACATCGCTTGTGTCCCGAGTTCCACAAGCTTGAAGCATCCTGACCGTGAGCGTCGTGTCCCCATCGCTGGCCAGTTTCAGCAGGCGCTCCAACACGAGAGGGTGCGGAGCCAGGTAAGCCCAGGTTCTCATCGCGTGGCGCAGGACGCCGTACGGGGGGCCGCCTACCTTCCATCTGTCATAGAGGAAGTCAAGTTCCTCCGGGCTCTTGTATGCGGCCAAGAGTCCGCCCATCGCACGGTGCGAGTAGCCTCGTGTGAGGAGCGCCTCAGTGATGATTGCGCAGAACTCTGCTGACCGGAATCTAAGTGAGTCCCTGACCAAGGTCTCTGCTTCTTGGATTCTCCGCGCTTCCCGCAGGAGATCCCAAAGCTCGGGAAGGTCGGTGGCGGAGAGGTGGGCTGCAGACAGCGAAAGAGTGCGAGCAGCGTCGTACTGCCGACCGTCGCGCTCGCTCGCGGTGATCTCGTCTAGCACTTCCCGCGGCGTGAGGTTGAACGCCTGCTCTCCGATTTCTTCAAGATGCTTAGCAAGCGCTCTCTCGGCTTCAAGTAGACGCTCTTCGAGCTGGCAGCAACGCTCCTCTGCTGACGCCTTAAGGTCAGAAACTTGAGACAGTTGATCCTTAAGCGCTTGGATTTCGTCGTGTAGTTTTTGCCGCTCGCTCTTCAGCCGGTCGTTGTGCGTGACTAAATCAGCCCTCTCGGAAATGTTTTGCTGCTGTTCCGAGACCCAAAGCCCGCGAAGGGCGACCATCTCTCGCTGGGTGTTCTCGGCTTCGGCTTCTCTCTGGTCAAGAAGCAGCTCAAGTGCTTCCTGCTGCCGTTCCAGGATTCGAATAGCCCTATGAGACCGATCGAGTTCTTCGCGGAGATTTTCCAGTTGAAAGGAAGCCGGGTCCGTTTCCCTCAGTGCAGCCAAGCGGAGAGTTTTGATGCGAGCTCTTGCTTCCCCTGTAATGATCATTCGGCGGTGGCGTTCGACTTCACCGAGTAGTCGGTCGATGAAATCCTGAGAAGCCACTCGCCTCCCGTTCAGAAATCTCGAAACGGTGCTTTTATCCAGCATCACCCGCGCTGCGTACTGCTGCTGAGGTATCTGCAACGCGTTGAACAGCGTCGTCAACTCGGTTGCCAGGGCCGCAACCTCCGGGATCGCGCTGATCTCAAGCTCACTCCTGCGCGGCGCCTGCCTGGCAAGTTCCGACATGACGACCAGCCTTCCCACGACCTCGGGTGGTGCACGGCAGGTAGCAAGCGTGGCTGCCTGCCGCAACTGCCGCTCCCGGCACAGATGTTGTCCGGTAAGTGCGATCAAGTTTGCAATGAAGGAGGGGCTGCGCGTGTGGAAATCTGGGTTCAGGTGGTCGAGGCGGCGAGGCTGGTGCAGAGGATCTTGCTTTTCACCCTTGGGCTCGCCCCTAGCTGGTGATCAGTGCCGCTGCCGTGCCGGTCGTGTCGCTGTTGCCCTTCATGGGCGCATCAGGCGGGCTGCGAGCTGAGCGGATCCTCGGCCGGTTGATCGGGTGCAAGCGGGTGCTGGGGCGCAGGTCGCGGGTGCTCCGCTGGCGAACCGCTCGGGCATGGAGGAGTTCGCCGTGGACGACCTGCGGACGGAAGGTACGTCTTGGGGATGCCGGGCTGAGCTTTCCGCAGGTCACACGGGCCGTGCGGCAGATTGATCTAGAGGACTGTAAATCCGTCGGCTTAGCCTACCCAGGTTCGAATCCTGGCGCCGCCACGCGAAGTGAGACCCCCGTTCATCTGCGGAAACGCAGGTGGGCGGGGGTCTTCTCGTTGTGCCGGGAGGGGTGGTCGCCCGGTCGGGGGGCGGGGCGCACCGGGGGGCCGGGTGGGTCGTTGGGGTGGGCATGATGCGAACCGTCCGGACTCGTGCGCTGCTCGCCGGCGGGGCGGTGATGGCCGCGGTGGCGGCCGCCGCGCCCGCCTCCTACGCCTCGCTCCAGGACCGGCCCGCCGAGCGCGGGACGGCCTACGTGGAGACGCGGCTGTTCTTCGGCACCGCGAAGCCCGACGGCGGGCCCGCGGTCACGGACCGGCAGTTCATGGGGTTCGTGGACCGCGAGGTCACGCCGGGGTTCCCCGAGGGGCTGACCGTCCAGCAGGGGCGCGGCCAGTGGCGCGACCGGAACGGGGTCATCGAGCGCGAGCGGTCGTACGTCCTCGTGCTGCTCTACCCGCAGGAGCAGGCCGCCGCCCGGGACGCGCTCATCGAGGAGATCCGCACCGACTACCGGACGGCGTACGGGCAGGAGGCCGTCGGCCGCGCCGACGACGCCCTGACCGTCGACTTCTGAGACGTGCGGCGCCGGGGCCTCCGGCTTCCGAACGGCAACCGGCAACCGGCAACCGGCGGTCGGCGGTCGGCAACCGGCGGTCGGCGCGCGGCCGGCCGGTCCCGCCCTCAGTTCCCCGCGACGTCCTTCACCGCCACGCCCGCCGGCGTCGGGCCGGAGACGAGCTCCAGGGTGAGCCCCGACGTCGCGGGGGTGTCGGCCAACTCGGCCAGGACCAGGGCCACATCGTCGCGGGGCACCGCGCCCCGGCCCGTCGACGCCTCCAGCCGGACCAGGCCGGTGCCGGCCTCGTCCGTCAGCGAACCCGGGCGCAGGACCGTCCACTCCAGGCCGAGCCGGGTCTTCAGGTGCTCGTCGGCCTCGCCCTTGGCGCGCAGGTACGCGTCGAACACGTCGGCGCCCGCCCGGTTCGGGTCCGCGCCCATCGAAGAGACCATCAGGAACCTCCGGACACCCGCCCGTTCGGCCGCGTCCGCGAACAGCACCGCCGCCCCGCGGTCCACGGTGTCCTTCCGGGCCGCCCCGCTGCCGGGACCCGCGCCGGCCGCGAACACCGCCACGTCCGCGCCCCGCAGGATGCCCGCGACGTGCTCCACCGAGGCCGTCTCCAGGTCGCACAGGACCGGCTCGGCCCCCGCCTCCCGCAGGTCGCCGCCCTGCGCCGGATCACGGACGATGCCCGCGACCTCGTACCCGCGCGCGGCGAGCAACCGCTCCAGCCGCAGCGCGATCCGACCGTGTCCACCAGCAATGACGATGCGCATGCCCCGACCGTACGTCGCACCCGCCTCCGCCGCCCGCAAACGCTCAGGGACCGGGCTCCATCCGGCCCTGTCGGGGGAGGTCCAGGGCGACGGCCACCGCCGAGTCGCAGTACTCCCGCACCGCGCTCGTCCGCGCCACCACCCGCCCGCGGTGGATCACGATCCGGCTGTACGCGAGGGACAGCACGCCCGCGATCCGGTCCCCGCGCACCGCGAGCAGCTCGGCCGGGAAACCCGCCTCCACCCGCACCTCCGGCAGCCCCAGCACCTCACGCGCCGCCCCGCTGACCGCCCCGTACGCCTCCGCCGGCCGCAGCCCGCCCTGCGAGGCCAGCAGGTACGCGGCCTCCAGCGGGTCCCCGCGGCCGACCGGGTTTCCCGCGTCGCGCAGCGCGCCGCTGCCCGCCGCCACCCGGACGCCCGCGGAGCGCAGCAGCCGGACGGGCGCCGTCCGCAGGCCCCGCCGCTCCAGTGCCGCGCAGTCGCCCTGCGGCAGACAGGTCACGGCCACTCCGGCGGCCGCCAGCTGCTCCGCCGCCCGGACCGCGATGTCCAGCGGCAGCCGGGACAGCCCGCCGCACGGCCCGATCGTCACCCCCGGCCGCACCCCGCGGGCCAGTGCAGCCAGCCGGGCCAGCCGGACCGGGTCGTCGCCGTCGGTGTGCAGGTCCACCGGGCAGCCGTGCTCCGCCGCCAGCTCCAGCACCGCCTCCGCGTGCCCGGTCGGGTCCGGGTCGAGGTCCGGCAGCCCGCCGACCACCGCCGCCCCCATCCGCAGCGCGTCCCGGAGCATCGCCCGGCCGTCCGCGCCCGCCGCCCCGGTCAGAAGCCGCGGCACCGCGACCGCCGTCAGGTCGGCCAGCCCGCGCAGCGAGCGCCGGGCCTGCAGCACGGCCGCCAGCGGCCGCAGCCCGTCCGCCCCGCCGATGCGCACGTGCGAACGGACCGTCGTCGCGCCGTGCCCCAGCTGGAGCAGGGCGGCTTCGGTGGCCCGCCGCTGCACCTCCTCGGCGGCGTACGAGACCGGGCCGTCGGCGTCGGCCGTCAGCGCGGTGTCCCCGTGCGCGTGGGGCTCGGCCGGGGCCGGCAGCAGCAGGTAGCCGGCGAGGTCCACCCGGGAGGCGGTCGGGCCGGGCAGGCTGCCCGCCGTGCCGACGGCCTCGATCCGGCCGCCGCTCAGCCGCACGTCCACCGTGCGGCCGTCGGTCAGCCGGGCCCCGGTCAGCAGCAGGGAGGTGACCGGTTCGGCGGGGGCGCCGGAGCCCGGGCCCTCACCGCCGCTGCGCGGCGAGTGGGGCGGCTGCTGCGGCTGGCTGTCGGGCATCGTGCTCCTGCGGGGGCTCGGGCGCTCCTGACGGGGAGGTGGCACGCGCGCAGGGCGGGCCGTCCGACGTCCAAGATCACGCGGCGTGCCCCGAGCGTAGGGCGCCCCCTGCCCCCCGGCCGGGAAGGGCGCAATAGTCGTACCGGCGTGCCCCGGCGGCGCCGGTCACAGGCGCCGCCGCCCGCGCCGCCGCCCGCGTCGTCACCTGCGCCCCACCGGCCCCTCGGCCGCCCCCGAGCCCCTTCAGGACGCCCCTCGGACGGCCTCCGGACGGGCTCCGGACGGCCTCCCGACAATGGATTTGGGCGATCGGCGGGCAACCGTGTAATGTCTTCATCGCTCGCCCCAATAGCTCAGTCGGTAGAGCGTCTCCATGGTAAGGAGAAGGTCTGCGGTTCGATTCCGCATTGGGGCTCTGGTGTGAACCGCTCCCCACTCGCAAGGGTGGGGAGCAGGTCACATCAAAGCGGTGTAGCTCAGTCGGTAGAGCAAGCGGCTCATAATCGCTGTGTCACCGGTTCAAGTCCGGTCACCGCTACTCAAAGTAGCAACAACAAGTAGCCGATTGTGGGGTCGGTCTCCCAATCGGCTACTCTTTTATGCGTTCATCCGTCCGTCCATCCGTCAAGGAGCACTCACGTGGCTGCCACCGACGTCCGCCCGAAGATCACGCTGGCCTGCGTGGAGTGCAAGGAGCGGAACTACATCACCAAGAAGAACCGGCGTAACAACCCGGACCGCATGGAGATGAAGAAGCACTGCCCGCGCTGCAACTCGCACACCGCGCACCGCGAGACCCGCTGATTTCAGCGCGTCTTCGGACACAGGCTTGATCACGAGGCCGTCCCCACTTCCGGGGGCGGCCTCGTGGCATTCCGGGCACTCCCGGTTCCCGGTCACGCGGGACCGGGAGTGATCAATGTGATCAGTACGACCATGAGGAGTGAGCCATGGCGCTCGACCAGTCGTTCGTGGGGCGGGCCTATCCGCCCACCGAGCCCTACGAGGTCGGCCGGGAGAAGATCCGGGAATTCGCGGAAGCGGTCGGAGACGCCAATCCCGCGTACACCGATCCGGAAGCCGCCAAGGACCTCGGCCACCCCGATGTGATCGCCCCGCCGACCTTCGTGTTCGCCATCACGTTCAAGGCGGCCGGTGCGGTCATCGCCGACCCGCAGCTCGGCCTGGACTACAGCCGGGTCGTGCACGGCGACCAGAAGTTCGCCTACACCCGCCCGGTGCGGGCCGGCGACCGCCTCTCGGTCACCTCCACCATCGAGGCGATCAAGTCGATGGCGGGCAACGACATCCTGGACATCCGCGGCGAGGTCCACGACGCGACCGGCGAGCACGTCGTGACCGCCTGGACGAAGCTCGTCGCGCGCGCGGCGGAGGAGGGCTGACATGGCTGCCAAGGTCTCGTACGAGGAGGTCGAGGTCGGCACCGAGCTGCCCGCCGCGAGCTTCCCGGTCACCCGCGCCACCCTCGTCCAGTACGCGGGCGCCTCGGGCGACTTCAACCCCATCCACTGGAACGACAAGTTCGCCAAGGAGGTGGGCCTGCCGGACGTGATCGCGCACGGCATGTTCACCATGGCCGAGGCGATCCGCGTCGTCACCGACTGGGCCGGCGACCCGGCCGCGGTCGTCGAGTACGGCGTCCGCTTCACCAAGCCGGTCGTGGTCCCCAACGACGACGAGGGCGCCCTCATCGAGGTCAGCGCCAAGGTCGCCGCCAAGCTGGACGACAACCGGGTCCGCGTCGACCTGACCGCCACCAGCGCGGGCCAGAAGGTCCTCGGGATGTCCCGCGCCGTCGTGCAGCTCGCGTAGCAGGGCGTACGGCGTACCGCGCGCGTCGGTGACACCCGGCAGCGCGCGGCCACGGCACCGGCGAACGGCCGCGGTCCCCACCGGACCGCGGCCGTCGTCGTACCTCCGGGCCACCCCGCCCCGGTCCACCCCGGCCTCCCGCCCCGCCGGACCGCCCTTGACGGAGTTAGTGATTGAGCACTAACTTCGAAGCATGACAAGGATGAGCGCGGACGAGCGGCGCGAGAGCGTCATCCGGGCGGCCCTGCACGAGTTCGCCCGGGGCGGCTACCACGGCACCTCCACCGAGGCGATCGCCAGGCGGGTGGGCGTCTCGCAGCCGTACCTCTTCCGGCTCTTCCCCAACAAGCAGGCCATCTTCCTCGCCGCCGCGACCCGGTGCATGGCGCGGACCCGCGAGGTCTTCGCCGACGCCGTCGAGGGCCTGGAGGGGGAGGCGGCCCAGGACGCGATGGCGAACGCGTACACCCAGCTGATCGCCGACGACCCCGACATCCTCCAGATGCAGCTCCAGACGTACGTGGCCGTGGCCGCGGCCGAGGCCGCCGGCGAGCACGAGTTCGGCGAGATGGTCCGCACCGGCTGGCTGGAGCTGTGGGACACCGTGCACGTCCCGCTGGGGGCGGACGAGAAGGAAACCGCGCAGTTCATGGCGTTCGGGATGCTGATCAACACGCTCGCCGCCATGGGGTTCAAGCCGGACCACGCGATCTGGGAGGGCCTGTTCCCCGCCGCCCGGGCGAAGGGCCGGCTGGAGAAGTAGGACGCCGCGCGCACCGGACCCGGTGCGCGCGTTTTTCCGGCCAGGAAAGTTAGTCAGCAATAACTAACCAAGGGACGGTCATGGAACAGCAGCCCACGAACCTGCGCGGCCGTGCCGCCTGGGCCCTCGTCATCACCGGCGCCGCCAGCTTCATGGCCGCCCTCGACAACCTCGTCGTCACCACCGCCCTGCCCGCCATCCGCGAGGACCTCGGCGGCGGCCTGGAAGACCTCGAATGGACGGTGAACGCCTACACCCTCACCTTCGCCGTCCTCCTCATGCTCGGCGCCGCCCTCGGCGACCGCTTCGGCCGCCGCCGGCTCTTCCTCGCCGGCCTCACCGTCTTCACGGGCGCCTCCGCGGCCGCCGCCCTCTCGCCCGGCATCAACGAACTGATCGCCGCCCGCGCCGTCCAGGGCGCCGGCGCCGCCGTGATGATGCCGCTCACCCTCACCCTGCTCACCGCCGCCGTCCCCGTCGCCCGCCGCGGCATGGCCCTCGGCATCTACGGCGCCGTCACCGGCATCGCCATCGCCAGCGGCCCGCTCATCGGCGGCAGCCTCACCGAGCACATCTCCTGGCAGTGGATCTTCTGGCTGAACGTGCCCATCGGCCTGGCCCTGATCCCGCTCGCCCGGCTGCGCCTGGCCGAATCCACCGCGCCCGACGCCCGCCTCGACGTCCTCGGCACCGTCCTCATCAGCGTCGGCCTCTTCGGCATCGTCTACGGCCTGGTCAACGCCAACATGGAGGGCTGGGGCAGCCTCCCCGTCCTCACCGGCCTGATCGGCGGCTCCCTCTTCACCGCCCTCTTCATCCGGCACGGCATCCGCGGCCACCGCCCGCTCCTGCCGATGAAGCTGTTCCGCAACCCCGGCTTCTTCGGCATCAACATCGCCAGCCTGCTGATGTTCCTCGGCATGTTCGGCTCGATCTTCCTGCTCGCCCAGTTCCTCCAGGGCGTCGCCGGCTTCTCGCCCACCGAGGCCGGCGTCCGGATGCTGCCGTGGACCGCCATGCCCATGATCGTCGCCCCGATCGCCGGGTTCCTCTCCGACCGCATCGGCGGCCGCCCGGTCGTCGTCGCGGGCCTCGCCCTCCAGGCCGCCGGCCTCGCCTGGTTCGCCGCCACCCTCGACCCCGGCGTCGCCTACACCAGGCTGCTGCCCGCCCTCGTCCTCGGCGGCATCGGCATGGCCCTCTTCATCGCGCCCGCCGCCAACGTCCTCATGTCCACCGTGGGCCCCGCCGACAGCGGCATCGCCTCCGGCGCCAACAACGCCCTCCGCGAGGTCGGCGGCGCCCTCGGCGTGGCCGTCCTCTGCTCCGTCTTCTCCCACAGCGGCGGCTACGAGACCCCGCAGGCCTTCACCGACGGCACCGTCCCCGCCCTGTGGATCGGCGCCGCCGCCGTCGCCCTCGCCGCCCTCGCCGGCCTCTTCATCCCCGGCCGCACCCGCACTCCGCAGACCCCCGGCGCCGACGGCACCGCCCCCGGGACGGCCGCCCAGGCCCCGGCCCGGGTGTGAGCAACCGCGCACCACGAACCCCGCCGCGGTCCGTGGCCCCGCCGGGCAGGCCGGGCCGCGGACCGTACTCTTGTCCACGTGCAGGAACTCCACGACGCCCCCCTCGCCCCGCTGACCACCTTCCGGCTCGGCGGCCCGGCCACCCGGCTGGTCACCGCGACCACCGACGCCGAGGTCGTCGCCGCCGTCCGCGCAGCCGACGAGAGCGGCACCCCGCTCCTCGTCATCGGCGGCGGCAGCAACCTGGTCATCGGCGACCGCGGCTTCGACGGCACCGCCCTGCGCATCGCCACCACCGGCTTCCGCCTCGACGGCACCCGCCTGGAACTCGCCGCCGGCGAGAACTGGTCCGACGCCGTCGCCCGCACCGTCGAAGCCGGCCTCGCCGGCATCGAATGCCTCGCCGGGATCCCCGGCTCCGCCGGCGCCACCCCGATCCAGAACGTCGGCGCGTACGGCCAGGAAGTCTGCGACACCATCACCGAGGTCGTCGCCTACGACCGCACCGCGCGCGAGACCGTCACCCTCTCCGCCGCCGAGTGCGCCTTCTCGTACCGCGACAGCCTCTTCAAGCACCGGCCCGACCGGTACGTCGTCCTGCGCGTCCGGTTCGCCCTGGAGGACGCCGGCGGTCTGTCCGCGCCCCTCAAGTACCCCGAGACCGCCCGCGCCCTCGGCGTGGCAGCCGGTGACCGGGTGCCCGCCGCACAGGCCCGCGAAACCGTGCTGCGGCTGCGCGCGGGCAAGGGCATGGTCCTCGACGCGGCCGACCACGACACCTGGTCCGCCGGCTCCTTCTTCCACAACCCGGTCCTCGGCGACGAGGCGTACGCCGCCTTCCTCGCCCGCGTCCAGGACCGCCTCGGCGCCGACGTCACCCCGCCCGCCTACCCCGCCGGGGAAGGCCGTACGAAGACCTCCGCGGCCTGGCTCATCGACCGCGCCGGCTTCACCAAGGGCTACGGCACCGGCCCCGCCCGCATCTCCACCAAGCACACCCTCGCCCTCACCAACCGCGGCGGGGCCACCACCGAGGACCTCCTCGTCCTCGCCCGCGAGGTCGTCGCGGGAGTCCACGCGGCCTTCGGCGTCACCCTGGTCAACGAACCGGTGACCGTCGGCGTCAGCCTCTGACGCCGCCCGACCGCCCAGACCCGAGACCACCCCGACCCCCCGAGGCACCGGAGGACCGCGGCCGGCCATGCGCTGCCCCCTGCACGGGTCCGGAACGGACCCCACGCGACTGGTGGGACGCACGATCGAACGGATCGTCGCGTCCTGGCACGTCTACGAAGGCGAACGCTCCGAGGTCCCCCTCGACGTCTGGCTGATCGACGGCCTCGGCGAGGCCACCCGGATCACCACCGGCTCCGACTGGTGCCTGATCGTCGAGGCCTCCGCCCCGCACGAGTCCTACGAATCCCACGACATGGGCGCCTGGGGCCGCATCGAGATCGGCGAGGACCTCGGCGACCACCCCTTCCTGCGCCACCTCGGGGAGACCGTCGCCTCCGTGGCCGAGTTCGCCCTCCCCGACCACGGCCGCACCCACCTGGAGATCGGCTTCCCCGGCGGCGAGGTCCGCGCCGACTGCCACGAGGGCGACCTGCGCCTCACCCGGATCGCCGGCCCGGCCGCCGGCCCACCCGCCGGCCGGACCCCGTCAGCCCGCGAGCCAGTCGTCGATGCCCGCGAGGAGCTTCGCACGGACGCCCTCGGGAGCCGCTGAACCGCGCACCGACTGCCGGGCCAGCTCCGCCAGCTCCGCATCCGTGAACCCGTGGTGCCGGCGGGCGATCTCGTACTGCGCCGCCAGCCGCGACCCGAACAGCAGCGGGTCGTCGGCGCCCAGCGCCATCGGCACCCCCGCGTCGAACAGCGTCCGCAGCGGCACGTCCTCCGGCTTCTCGTAGACGCCCAGCGCCACGTTCGAGGCCGGGCAGACCTCGCAGGTCACCCCGCGCTCGGCCAGCCGGCGCAGCAGCCGCGGGTCCTCCGCCGCCCGCACCCCGTGCCCGATCCGCGACGCGTGCAGGTCGTCCAGGCAGTCCCGGACCGAGGACGGGCCGGTCAGCTCCCCGCCGTGCGGGGCCGCCAGCAGACCGCCCTCCCGGGCGATCGCGAACGCCCGGTCGAAGTCCCGGGCCATGCCCCGCCGCTCGTCGTTCGACAGTCCGAAGCCCACGATGCCGCGGTCCGCATACCGCACGGCCAGCCGCGCCAGCGTCCGGGCGTCCAGCGGATGCTTCATCCGGTTCGCGGCGACCAGCACCCGGATCCCGAGCCCGGTGTCCCGCGCCGCGCCCTCCACGGCGTCCAGGATCACCTCGATCGCCGGGATCAGCCCGCCCAGCAGCGGGGCGTACGACGTCGGGTCGACCTGGATCTCCAGCCAGCCGCCGCCGTCCCGGACGTCCTCCTCGGCCGCCTCCCGGACCAGCCGGACGATGTCCTCGGGCTGCCGCAGACAGGACCGGGCCGCGTCGTACAGGCGCTGGAAGCGGAACCAGCCCCGCTCGTCCGTCGCCCGCAGCTTCGGCGGCTCGCCCGCCGTCAGCGCATCGGGCAGCCGTACGCCGTACTTGTCGGCGAGCTCCAGCAGCGTGGCGGGCCGCATGGACCCGGTGAAGTGCAGGTGCAGATGGGCCTTCGGCAGAAGCGTGAGATCGCGTACTTGCTCCATCTGGTGATCCTGCCGCACGAACGGGTGGTTTGGGAGGACGTTTTCCCGATCGTGGAGCGTCCGAACGCAGAAGCGGGCGGCGCCTCGGCACGAGGCACCGCCCGCTTCCGCGACGCGGGGGACCGCAGGCTCAGGCCTTGGCCTCCGCCAGCAGGTTCTGGATCCGGGTCACGCCCTCGACCAGGTCGTCGTCACCGAGCGCGTACGAGAGGCGCAGGTAGCCCGGGGTGCCGAAGGCCTCGCCCGGGACGACCGCGACCTCGGCCTCGTCGAGGATCAGCGCGGCCAGCTCCATGGAGGTCTGCGGACGCTTCCCGCGGATCTCCTTGCCCAGCAGCTCCTTCACCGACGGGTACGCGTAGAACGCGCCCTCCGGGGTCGGGCAGAAGACGCCGTCGATCTCGTTCAGCATCTTCACCATGGTCTGGCGGCGGCGGTCGAACGCCTTGCGCATCTCCGCCACGGCCGCAAGGTCGCCCGAGACGGCGGCGATGGCGGCCACCTGGGCCACGTTGGAGACGTTCGACGTGGCGTGCGACTGCAGGTTCGTCGCGGCCTTGATCACGTCCTTCGGGCCGATGACCCACCCGACCCGCCAGCCCGTCATCGCGTACGTCTTGGCGACACCGTTGACCACGATGCACTTGTCGGCCAGCTCGGGCACCAGCACCGGCAGCGAGGTGAACGTCGCGTCGCCGTAGACCAGGTGCTCGTAGATCTCGTCCGTCAGCACCCACAGGCCGTGCTCGGCGGCCCAGGCGCCGATCGCGCGCGCGTCGTCCTCGCTGTAGACCGCACCCGTCGGGTTCGACGGGGAGACGAACAGGACGACCTTGGTGCGCTCGGTGCGCGCGGCCTCCAACTGCTCCACGGACACCCGGTAGCCGGTGGTCTCGTCGGCGACGACCTCGACCGGCACACCGCCGGCCAGCCGGATGGACTCCGGGTACGTCGTCCAGTACGGGGCCGGGACGATGACCTCGTCACCCGGGTCGAGGATGGCCGCGAAGGCCTCGTAGATCGCCTGCTTGCCGCCGTTGGTCACCAGCACCTGGGCCGGGTCGACCTGCAGGCCCGAGTCGCGCAGCGTCTTCTCGGCGATGGCCTTCTTCAGCTCGGGCAGGCCGCCCGCCGGGGTGTACCGGTGGAACTTCGGGGTGCGGCAGGCCTCGACCGCCGCCTCGACGATGTAGTCCGGCGTCGGGAAGTCGGGCTCGCCGGCGGCGAAGCCGATCACCGGGCGGCCGGCGGCCTTGAGCGCCTTGGCCTTGGCGTCGATGGCGAGGGTCGCGGACTCGGAAATGGCGCCGATGCGGGCGGACACCCGGCGCTCGGTGGGAGGCGTAGCAGAGGTCATGCGGCCCATCGTCCCAGACGGAAAACGGGGGCGGCACACCGTTTCAGGGACCGGACGCAGGAGGTCCGGATCCATGCTGTTCGACGTCGGGACCAAGAGCACGTACACTCACCTGTCGTTGGCCTTCACCAACCGCTCAGAACGCGGGCACTCCGTGCACTCGCTCCGATGCGGTAGGTTGGGGGACGCAACAAAGGGTCGTAGCTCAATTGGTAGAGCACTGGTCTCCAAAACCAGCGGTTGGGGGTTCGAGTCCCTCCGGCCCTGCTCCACACTCCTTCGCCGGATGTGTGCGCAGGTACGTACTTCGATGCACCGCCGTGCGGCTCAACCGGGCGCGGCACGGCCATGACCCGGATTCAGGTGAGAGACGTGACGGACGCCCTGGGCTCCATCGACATGCCTGACGCCGAGGACGACTCCCGCGAGAAGAAGGCCCGCAAGGGCGGCAAGCGCGGTAAGAAGGGCCCTCTCGGCCGCCTCGCGCTGTTCTACCGCCAGATCGTTGCGGAACTCCGCAAGGTCGTTTGGCCCACTCGCAACCAGCTGACGACGTACACCACCGTGGTGATTGTCTTCGTCGTCATCATGATCGGTCTGGTTACCGTGATTGACTATGGGTTCCAGGAAGCCATCAAGTACGTCTTCGGCTGATCCCCGCGGAGGGCGGCGCCTTGATGAGGCGACCGCCCGTTTTCGCATGTTCCACCCCTCTTTGTATCCAGGAAGAAGCAGCCACCGTGTCTGACCCGAACCTGAACGCGAGCCACGACTCCGTCGAGTCCGTCGAGGACGAGCTCGACATCGTCGAGGCGGCGGACGCTGTGGACCCGGACGAGGCTGAGATCGCCGACGCCGAGGCCGGCGAGCAGGCCGAGGAGGCCGCGCTGCACGTCGAGGACGAGTCCGACGAGGACGCCGACCTGGACGAGGACGCCTTCGAGGCCGACGCGGACGCCGAGGACGCCGAGGACGCGGACGAGGCCCCCGAGGCCGAGGCCGCCCCGGCGGAGCCCGCCGAGCCGGTCGACCCGGTCCAGGCGCTCCGCGACGAGCTGCGCCTGCTCCCCGGCGAGTGGTACGTCATCCACACCTACGCGGGCTACGAGAAGCGCGTGAAGGCGAACCTGGAGCAGCGTGCGGTCTCGCTGAACGTCGAGGAGTTCATCTACCAGGCCGAAGTGCCTGAGGAAGAGATCGTCCAGATCAAGAACGGCGAGCGCAAGAACGTCCGCCAGAACAAGCTTCCCGGCTACGTCCTGGTCCGCATGGACCTCACCAACGAGTCCTGGGGCGTCGTCCGCAACACGCCGGGCGTCACCGGCTTCGTGGGCAACGCGTACGACCCGTACCCGCTGACCCTGGACGAGATCGTCAAGATGCTCGCGCCGGAGGCCAAGGAGAAGGCCGACAAGGCCGCCGCCGAGGCCGCGGGCTTGCCCGCGCCGGCCGTGAAGCGCACCATCGAGGTCCTCGACTTCGAGGTCGGCGACTCGGTCACCGTCACCGACGGCCCCTTCGCCACCCTCCAGGCGACCATCAACGAGATCAACCCCGACTCGAAGAAGGTCAAGGGCCTCGTCGAGATCTTCGGTCGCGAGACCCCGGTCGAGCTCAGCTTCGACCAGATCCAGAAGAACTGATCCGGAACCACTGATCCAGATCTTCTGAAGCGAAGCTTCCGGACAGGTCAGACCAGCCCCTCGCGGGCGGTCTGACCTGCTCGGTTTTAAGCCCCGCACCGATACCCGTTATCGTGGTGCGGTATGCCTCCATCCGGATGACCGGGTGGCGGCTGGAAAACTCTCACTAGGACCCGGAGAGAGCAATGCCTCCCAAGAAGAAGAAGGTCACGGGGCTTATCAAGCTCCAGATCAACGCCGGTGCGGCCAACCCGGCCCCGCCGGTCGGCCCCGCGCTGGGTCAGCACGGCGTCAACATCATGGAGTTCTGCAAGGCCTACAACGCCGCGACCGAGTCGCAGCGTGGCATGGTCGTGCCGGTGGAGATCACGGTCTACGAGGACCGTTCCTTCACCTTCATCACCAAGACCCCGCCGGCCGCGCGCCTGATCCTCAAGGCCGCCGGTGTGGAGAAGGGCTCCGGCGAGCCGCACAAGACCAAGGTCGCGAAGCTCACCAACGAGCAGGTCCGCGAGATCGCCTCGGTCAAGCTGCCCGACCTGAACGCCAACGACCTCGACGCCGCGTCGAAGATCATCGCCGGCACCGCCCGTTCCATGGGCATCACGGTCGAGGGCTGATCAGCACCTCGTAGTCCCCAGTGGTAGGGCCCGCGCTGGCCCGCACCACGACTCCACACCTGAAGCAAAAACACAGGAGCAGAAGTGAAGCGCAGCAAGACCCTCCGCGCTGCGGACGCCAAGGTCGACCGGGAGAAGCTGTACGCCCCGCTCGAGGCCGTCCGTCTCGCCAAGGAGACCTCCGCGACCAAGTTCGACGCGACCGTCGAGGTTGCCTTCCGCCTGGGTGTCGACCCGCGCAAGGCCGACCAGATGGTCCGTGGCACCGTGAACCTCCCGCACGGCACCGGTAAGACCGCCCGGGTCCTGGTCTTCGCGACCGGTGACCGTGCTGCGGCCGCGGAAGCCGCCGGCGCCGACATCGTCGGCTCGGACGAACTGATCGACGAGGTCGCCAAGGGCCGTCTCGACTTCGACTCGGTCGTCGCCACCCCGGACCTCATGGGCAAGGTCGGCCGCCTCGGCCGCGTGCTCGGTCCGCGTGGTCTGATGCCGAACCCGAAGACCGGCACCGTCACCATGGACGTGGCCAAGGCCGTCACGGACATCAAGGGCGGCAAGATCGAGTTCCGCGTCGACAAGCACTCGAACCTGCACTTCATCATCGGCAAGGTCTCCTTCTCCGATGACAAGCTGGTCGAGAACTACGGTGCGGCCCTGGAGGAGATCCTCCGTCTGAAGCCGTCCGCCGCGAAGGGCCGCTACATCAAGAAGGCCGCCCTGACCACCACCATGGGCCCCGGCATCCAGCTGGACCCGAACCGCACCCGGAACCTCCTCGTCGAAGAGGACCCGGCTGCAGTCTGAGCGGTCTGAGCCTGACGGCTCACAGGCTTGGCTTGAACCGGGCCCCGCACCTCTCCGGAGGTGCGGGGTCCGGTTTTTTGAGTTCCCGCACATGTGTACGCGCCGGTAATGTCGGGTTTCCGACTGCCGACCACATGGGGGGAACCATGCGCACGTACCGGAAGAAGACCGCCGCGGCCCTGCTGGCCGCCGTCCTGCTCGCGGGCGGGGCCACGGCCTGCGAGGACGGCAGGAAGGCCGACAAGGGGGACGCGAAGGCCTCCGAGGCGGCACCGCCGGCCAAGGCGCCCGCCATGGCGCCGGCCGCGTACCTGGAGAAGGTCGAGCGCAGCTCGGAGGAGATCACCTCGCTGCGCTACACCATGTCGGGCGGCGCGGGCGGGCAGAAGGTGTCCGGCGAGGTGTCCATGCGCCTCAAGCCGGACGTGGCGATGTCCATGGTGATGGCCAACCCGCAGAAGGCCGGCGAGAAGATCGACATACGCCTGGTCGGAGGCGTGATGTACATGGGCGCCCAGGACAAGTGGCTCAAGTTCGACCTCAAGGCGGCCGGCCCCGAGTCGGCCGCGCAGCTGGACGCCCTGGGGGACGCCGGGCAGAGCGGGGAGAACCCCGGCGACCGCGCCGGCGCACTGAAGGCCTCCAAGGACCTCAAGGTCGTCGGCGAGGAGACCGTCGACGGCCAGAAGACCACCCACCTGTCCGGCACGGTGACCCTGGACCAGATGAAGGCGTCGCTCGCGGGGAGCTCGCCCGAGGCCAAGGCCCGCAAGGAGAAGCAGATCAAGCGGCTGGAGCAGCAGGGCGTGACCAGCCTGCTCATGGACATGTGGATCGACGGCAGCGACCACACCAAGCAGATGCGCATCCGGGGCAGGGCGACGCAGGGCCCGATGGACATGACCATCAAGTTCCTGGACTACAACAAGCCGGTGCAGGTCAACGCGCCCACCGGGGAGGTCGTGGACCTCGGCGAGGCCATGAAGGACAAGGGCGCCGGGTCCGGCACCCAGGGCTGAGCCCGCGCGGCCCGGGCCGGGCGATTTGCCTCGGCTCGGGCCCTTCACGTACTCTCTTCGAGAAGCCAAAGACCGCTGGTTGTTGCCGTGCCCCTCACCGGGTCCGGCGGCCGAAGGATCCGTTGAATGCGGACGACCCGCGCAGGTGATCGTGGAAAGTTCCCAGACGTTCGCGTCTGGTCGAGCTCAGCCCCGTGCGCCTGCGCCGGGGCGTTTTGTTTTGTTCAGCCCCTTCCGAGCGGTCCTCATCACCCGGAAGGAGGCCGACGCTCTATGGCAAGGCCCGACAAGGCTGCATCGGTAGCCGAGCTCAAGGACGCGTTCCAGAGCTCGAACGCCGCCGTGCTGACCGAGTACCGGGGTCTCACCGTGGCGCAGCTCAAGACGCTGCGTCGTTCGCTCGGTGAGAACGCCCAGTACGCCGTGGTGAAGAACACGCTGACCAAGATTGCGGCCAACGAGGCCGGGATCACCGCACTGGACGAGCACTTCGCTGGTCCGACCGCGGTCGCCTTCGTCACCGGTGACCCGGTGGAGTCGGCGAAGGCTCTGCGTGACTTCGCCAAGGAGAACCCGAACCTCATCATCAAGGCCGGTGTCCTTGACGGTAAGGCTCTCTCCGCCGACGACATCAAGAAGCTTGCGGACCTCGAGTCCCGCGAGGTTCTGCTCTCCAAGCTGGCCGGTGCCTTCAAGGGCAAGCAGTCCCAGACTGCCTCGCTCTTCCAGGCGCTGCCGTCGAAGCTCGTCCGCACCGTGGACGCCCTTCGCGCCAAGCAGGACGAGCAGGGCGGTGCCGAGTAACTCGGCTCGCGCATTGATCCGCGCCGCCTAGTGCGCGGGTCGTAGCGGGCCGTAAGTACGCCCGCCTTTCGATACATACGGCACCTGCCGGAATTAGTGGAAGGATCGCCCATCATGGCGAAGCTGTCTCAGGAAGACCTGCTCGCGCAGTTCGAGGAGATGACCCTCATCGAGCTCTCCGAGTTCGTGAAGGCGTTCGAGGAGAAGTTCGACGTCACCGCCGCTGCGGCGACCGTCGCCGTTGCCGCCCCGGCCGGTGGCGCGGGCGACGCGGGTGCGGTCGAGGAGAAGGACGAGTTCGACGTCATCCTCACCGGCGCCGGCGACAAGAAGATCCAGGTCATCAAGGTCGTGCGTGAGCTGACCTCCCTGGGTCTGAAGGAGGCCAAGGACCTCGTCGACGGCACCCCGAAGCCGGTCCTCGAGAAGGTCAACAAGGAGGCCGCTGACAAGGCCGCCGAGTCCCTCAAGGCTGCCGGCGCGGCTGTCGAGGTCAAGTAACACCTCCGGGGTCTCCTGCAGGCCCCTGCGAAGGGCGACCACCCGTTCGGGTGGTCGCCCTTCGGCGTATCCGCGATGCCTGATTTGCCGTGTCCTCGTTGGGGAGTATGGTGATCTTCGTTGCCCTGGCGGCCCCCCGATCGGGCCCGGTGATGATCCGCACGGGGCAGGGGGCCTTGACGAACGGCACGCGGCGCGCAATTCTCAGGACGCGTCGTCACGTCGATCCGGATTCGAGGCATGGATCGACTACGAAGAGGGCAGTACTGATACGCGCTCTGTGTGCGAGGGCGGCAGTGGTGAACAACAAGGGGAAGGCCTGTTGCCGGACTCCGGAAACCTGGTCTGGACATCAGTGAGCCAAGTGGCTACACTGACCCTTTGCGCTGCCTGTTAGCTGCCCCCTGCCCGTCGCCAGGGGCATGCCCACGCTGAAGCACACACGAAGAAATGCCTCTGACCAGGGGTTTCCTCCATTGTGTCGGCTGGGACCGGTACGCGCGTAGTGAGTCCGAGCCCTCGGAAGGACCCCCTCTTGGCCGCCTCGCGCAACGCCTCGACCAATACGAACAACGGCGCCAGCACTGCCCCGCTGCGCATCTCCTTTGCAAAGATCAAGGAGCCCCTCGAGGTCCCGAACCTCCTGGCGCTGCAGACCGAGAGCTTCGACTGGCTGCTCGGCAATGCCGCCTGGAAGGCTCGCGTCGAGTCGGCTCTCGAGAGTGGACAGGACGTCCCCACCAAGTCCGGTCTGGAAGAGATCTTCGAGGAGATCTCCCCGATCGAGGACTTCTCCGGGTCGATGTCGCTGACGTTCCGCGACCACCGCTTCGAGCCCGCGAAGAACTCCGTCGACGAGTGCAAGGAGCGCGACTTCACGTACGCGGCCCCGCTCTTCGTCACGGCCGAGTTCACGAACAACGAGACCGGCGAGATCAAGTCCCAGACGGTCTTCATGGGCGACTTCCCGCTCATGACCAACAAGGGCACCTTCGTCATCAACGGCACCGAGCGTGTCGTCGTGTCCCAGCTGGTCCGTTCCCCGGGCGTCTACTTCGACTCCTCCATCGACAAGACGTCCGACAAGGACATCTTCTCCGCCAAGATCATCCCGTCCCGGGGTGCCTGGCTGGAGATGGAGGTCGACAAGCGCGACATGGTCGGTGTCCGCATCGACCGCAAGCGCAAGCAGTCCGTCACCGTCCTCCTGAAGGCGCTCGGCTGGACCACCGAGCAGATCCTCGAGGAGTTCGGCGAGTACGAGTCCATGCGCGCCACCCTGGAGAAGGACCACACCCAGGGCCAGGACGACGCGCTGCTCGACATCTACCGCAAGCTGCGCCCGGGCGAGCCGCCGACCCGTGAGGCCGCGCAGACGCTGCTCGAGAACCTGTACTTCAACCCGAAGCGCTACGACCTCGCGAAGGTCGGCCGCTACAAGGTCAACAAGAAGCTGGGTGCGGACGAGCCGCTCGACGCCGGTGTGCTCACCACCGACGACATCCTCGCGACGATCAAGTACCTCGTGAAGCTGCACGCCGGCGAGGTCGAGACGATCGGTGAGAACGGCAACGCGATCGTCGTCGAGACCGACGACATCGACCACTTCGGCAACCGTCGTCTGCGCAACGTCGGCGAGCTCATCCAGAACCAGGTCCGCACGGGTCTGGCTCGTATGGAGCGCGTCGTCCGCGAGCGCATGACCACGCAGGACGTCGAGGCGATCACGCCGCAGACCCTGATCAACATCCGGCCGGTCGTCGCCTCCATCAAGGAGTTCTTCGGCACCAGCCAGCTGTCGCAGTTCATGGACCAGAACAACCCGCTCTCCGGGCTGACCCACAAGCGCCGTCTCTCCGCGCTCGGCCCCGGCGGTCTGAGCCGTGAGCGGGCCGGCTTCGAGGTCCGTGACGTCCACCCGTCGCACTACGGCCGCATGTGCCCGATCGAGACCCCCGAAGGCCCGAACATCGGTCTGATCGGCTCGCTCGCCTCCTACGGCCGCGTCAACGCGTTCGGCTTCATCGAGACGCCGTACCGCAAGGTCGTCGACGGCCAGGTCACCGACGAGGTCGACTACGTCACCGCCGACGAGGAGGACCGCTTCGTCATCGCCCAGGCCAACGCGCGCCTGGACGACGAGCTGCGCTTCACCGAGGGCCGCGTCCTCGTCCGCAAGCGTGGCGGCGAGGTCGACTACGTCGAGCCGTCCGACGTGGACTACATGGACGTCTCGCCGCGCCAGATGGTGTCCGTCGCGACCGCGATGATCCCCTTCCTCGAGCACGACGACGCCAACCGTGCCCTCATGGGCGCGAACATGATGCGCCAGGCCGTTCCGCTCATCAAGGCGGAGGCCCCGCTCGTCGGCACCGGCATGGAGTACCGCTGTGCCGTCGACGCCGGCGACAGCATCAAGGCGGAGAAGGACGGTGTCGTCCAGGAGGTCTCGGCCGACTACGTCACCGTGGCCAACGACGACGGCACGTACACCACGTACCGGGTCGCCAAGTTCTCCCGCTCCAACCAGGGCACCTCGGTCAACCAGAAGGTCATCGTCAACGAGGGCGACCGCATCATCGCGGCCCAGGTCCTCGCCGACGGACCGGCGACCGAAGAGGGCGAGATGGCCCTCGGCAAGAACCTGCTCGTGGCGTTCATGCCGTGGGAGGGTCACAACTACGAGGACGCGATCATCCTGTCGCAGCGCCTCGTGCAGGACGACGTCCTCTCCTCGATCCACATCGAGGAGCACGAGGTCGACGCCCGTGACACCAAGCTCGGCCCGGAGGAGATCACCCGGGACATCCCGAACGTCTCCGAGGAGGTCCTCGCCGACCTCGACGAGCGCGGCATCATCCGCATCGGTGCGGACGTCGTCGCCGGCGACATCCTGGTCGGCAAGGTCACGCCCAAGGGCGAGACCGAGCTGACCCCGGAGGAGCGCCTGCTCCGCGCGATCTTCGGTGAGAAGGCCCGCGAGGTCCGTGACACCTCCCTGAAGGTGCCGCACGGCGAGATCGGCAAGGTCATCGGCGTCCGCGTCTTCGACCGCGAGGAGGGGGACGAGCTTCCCCCGGGCGTGAACCAGCTGGTCCGCGTCTACGTCGCCCAGAAGCGCAAGATCACCGACGGTGACAAGCTCGCCGGCCGCCACGGCAACAAGGGTGTCATCTCCAAGATCCTCCCGATCGAGGACATGCCCTTCCTCGAGGACGGCACCCCGGTCGACATCATCCTCAACCCGCTCGGTGTCCCGTCCCGAATGAACCCGGGACAGGTCCTGGAGATCCACCTCGGCTGGCTCGCCAGCCGCGGCTGGGACGTCTCCGGCCTCGCGGACGAGTGGGCCCAGCGTCTGCAGGCCATCGGCGCCGACCAGGTCGCCCCCGGCACCAACGTCGCCACCCCGGTGTTCGACGGCGCCCGTGAGGACGAGCTCGCCGGCCTCCTGCAGCACACGATCCCGAACCGCGACGGCGAGCGCATGGTGCTCCCGACCGGCAAGGCGCGCCTGTTCGACGGCCGCTCCGGCGAGCCGTTCCCGGACCCGATCTCGGTCGGGTACATGTACATCCTCAAGCTCCACCACCTGGTCGACGACAAGCTCCACGCCCGTTCGACCGGTCCGTACTCGATGATCACGCAGCAGCCGCTGGGTGGTAAGGCGCAGTTCGGTGGCCAGCGCTTCGGTGAGATGGAGGTGTGGGCGCTCGAGGCTTACGGCGCCGCGTACGCCCTCCAGGAGCTCCTGACCATCAAGTCCGACGACGTCACCGGCCGCGTGAAGGTCTACGAGGCCATCGTCAAGGGCGAGAACATCCCCGAGCCGGGCATTCCCGAGTCCTTCAAGGTGCTCATCAAGGAAATGCAGTCGCTCTGCCTCAACGTGGAGGTGCTGTCCTCGGACGGCATGTCCATCGAGATGCGCGACACCGACGAGGACGTCTTCCGCGCGGCGGAGGAGCTCGGTATCGACCTGTCCCGGCGCGAGCCGAGCAGCGTCGAAGAGGTCTGACGGGCCTGGCGGGGGCTCTCACGAGGAGCCCCCGCCACCCCCGGGACCGTTCAGACCACTGATCAAGAGACACGACCCCGAAAGAGGGATTGACGCACAGTGCTCGACGTCAACTTCTTCGACGAGCTGCGGATCGGCCTTGCCACCGCGGACGACATCCGAACCTGGTCGCACGGCGAGGTCAAGAAGCCGGAGACCATCAACTACCGCACCCTGAAGCCCGAGAAGGACGGACTCTTCTGCGAGAAGATCTTCGGTCCGACCCGGGACTGGGAGTGCTACTGCGGCAAGTACAAGCGTGTCCGCTTCAAGGGCATCATCTGTGAGCGCTGTGGCGTCGAGGTCACCCGCGCCAAGGTGCGCCGCGAGCGGATGGGCCACATCGAGCTGGCCGCTCCCGTCACCCACATCTGGTACTTCAAGGGCGTCCCGTCGCGCCTGGGCTACCTGCTGGACCTGGCGCCGAAGGACCTCGAGAAGGTCATCTACTTCGCCGCCTACATGATCACTTTCGTGGACGAGGAGCGTCGTACCCGCGACCTGCCGTCCCTGGAGGCCCACGTCTCCGTCGAGCGCCAGCAGATCGAGAACCGCCGTGACGCGGACCTCGAGGGCCGCGCCAAGAAGCTGGAGTCGGACCTCGCCGAGCTCGAGGCCGAGGGTGCCAAGGCCGACGTGCGCCGCAAGGTGCGCGAGGGTGCCGAGCGCGAGATGAAGCAGCTGCGCGACCGTGCGCAGCGCGAGATCGACCGTCTGGACGAGGTCTGGTCGCGCTTCAAGAACCTCAAGGTCCAGGACCTGGAGGGCGACGAGCTCCTCTACCGCGAGCTGCGTGACCGCTTCGGCACGTACTTCGACGGCTCGATGGGTGCCGCGGCGCTGCAGAAGCGCCTGGAGTCCTTCGACCTGGAGGAGGAGGCCGAGCGCCTCCGCGAGATCATCCGTACCGGCAAGGGCCAGAAGAAGACCCGTGCGCTCAAGCGCCTCAAGGTCGTCTCCGCGTTCCTGCAGACCAGCAACAGCCCCAAGGGCATGGTCCTGGACTGCGTCCCGGTCATCCCGCCGGACCTGCGTCCGATGGTGCAGCTGGACGGTGGCCGCTTCGCGACCTCCGACCTGAACGACCTGTACCGCCGTGTCATCAACCGCAACAACCGCCTGAAGCGCCTTCTCGACCTCGGTGCCCCCGAGATCATCGTGAACAACGAGAAGCGCATGCTCCAGGAGGCGGTCGACGCCCTCTTCGACAACGGCCGCCGCGGCCGCCCGGTCACGGGCCCCGGCAACCGTCCGCTGAAGTCCCTCAGCGACATGCTGAAGGGCAAGCAGGGTCGATTCCGTCAGAACCTGCTCGGCAAGCGAGTCGACTACTCGGCGCGTTCCGTCATCGTCGTCGGCCCGCAGCTCAAGCTGCACCAGTGCGGTCTGCCCAAGGCCATGGCGCTGGAGCTCTTCAAGCCGTTCGTGATGAAGCGCCTGGTCGACCTGAACCACGCGCAGAACATCAAGTCGGCCAAGCGCATGGTCGAGCGCGGCCGCACCGTCGTGTACGACGTCCTCGAAGAGGTCATCGCCGAGCACCCGGTGCTGCTGAACCGTGCGCCCACGCTGCACCGCCTCGGCATCCAGGCCTTCGAGCCGCAGCTGGTCGAGGGCAAGGCCATCCAGATCCACCCGCTCGTCTGCACCGCGTTCAACGCGGACTTCGACGGTGACCAGATGGCCGTCCACCTGCCGCTCTCCGCGGAGGCGCAGGCCGAGGCCCGCATCCTGATGCTGTCCTCGAACAACATCCTCAAGCCCGCCGACGGCCGTCCGGTGACGATGCCGACCCAGGACATGGTCCTCGGTCTGTTCTTCCTCACCACCGACGGTGACCTCCGTGACGTCAAGGGCGAGGGGCGCGCGTTCGGCTCCACCGCCGAGGCGATCATGGCGTTCGACGCCGGCGAGCTCGCGCTGCAGTCGTCCGTCGACATCCGCTTCCCGGTGGGGACCATCCCGCCGCGCGGCTGGGTGCCGCCGGTCGCCGAAGAGGGCGAGCAGGAGTTCCAGCCGGGCGACAGCTTCCGTCTGAAGACGACCCTGGGCCGTGCGCTCTTCAACGAGCTGCTGCCCGAGGACTACCCGTTCGTCGACTACTCGGTGGGCAAGAAGCAGCTCTCCGAGATCGTCAACGACCTGGCGGAGCGCTACCCCAAGGTCATCGTGGCGGCGACGCTCGACAACCTGAAGGCGGCCGGCTTCCACTGGGCGACCCGTTCCGGTGTCACCGTGGCCATCTCCGACGTCGTCGTGCCCGAGGCCAAGAAGGCCATCGTCGCGGGCTACGAGGCGCAGGACGAGAAGGTCCAGAAGCAGTACGAGCGCGGTCTGATCACCAAGGACGAGCGCACGCAGGAGCTCATCGCGATCTGGACCAAGGCGACCAACGAGGTTGCCGAGGCGATGAACGCGAACTTCCCCAAGACCAACCCCATCTTCATGATGGTTGACTCGGGTGCCCGAGGAAACATGATGCAGATGCGACAGATCGCCGGTATGCGTGGTCTGGTGTCGAACGCGAAGAACGAGACCATCCCGCGTCCGATCAAGGCGTCCTTCCGTGAGGGCCTCACCGTTCTGGAGTACTTCATCTCCACGCACGGTGCCCGTAAGGGTCTGGCGGACACCGCCCTGCGTACCGCCGACTCGGGTTACCTCACCCGTCGTCTGGTGGACGTCTCGCAGGACGTCATCATCCGCGAGGAGGACTGCGGCACCGAGCGCGGCCTCAAGCTCAAGATCGGTGTCAAGGACGAGGCGGGTGTCCTCCGCAAGGCGGGCGACGTCGAGACCTCCGTGTACGCCCGCATGCTGGCCGAGGACGTCGTCATCGACGGCAAGGTCATCGCGCCGGCCAACGTGGACCTCGGCGACGTGCTCATCGACGCCCTCATCGCGAACGGCGTCGAGGAGGTCAAGACCCGCTCGGTCCTGACCTGTGAGTCCGCGGTCGGCACCTGTGCCTTCTGCTACGGACGCTCGCTCGCCACCGGCAAGCTGGTCGACATCGGTGAGGCCGTCGGCATCATCGCCGCCCAGTCCATCGGTGAGCCCGGTACCCAGCTGACGATGCGTACCTTCCACACCGGTGGTGTGGCCGGTGACGACATCACCCAGGGTCTGCCGCGTGTCGTCGAGCTCTTCGAGGCCCGTACCCCGAAGGGTGTCGCCCCGATCTCCGAGGCCGCCGGCCGCGTGCGGATCGAGGAGACCGAGAAGACCAAGAAGATCGTCATCACGCCGGACGACGGCTCGGACGAGACGGCCTTCCCGATCTCGAAGCGCGCCAAGGTCCTCGTGCACGAGGGCGACCACGTCGAGGTGGGCCAGAAGCTCACCGCGGGTGCCACCAACCCGCACGACGTGCTGCGCATCCTCGGCCAGCGTGCCGTCCAGGTCCACCTGGTCGGCGAGGTCCAGAAGGTCTACAACTCGCAGGGCGTGTCGATCCACGACAAGCACATCGAGATCATCATCCGGCAGATGCTCCGCCGCGTGACGATCATCGAGTCCGGCGACGCCGAGCTGCTCCCGGGCGAGCTCGTCGAGCGCTCGCGCTTCGAGACCGAGAACCGTCGTGTGGTCACCGAGGGCGGTCACCCCGCCTCCGGCCGTCCGCAGCTGATGGGTATCACCAAGGCCTCGCTGGCGACGGAGTCCTGGCTGTCGGCCGCCTCCTTCCAGGAGACGACCCGAGTGCTGACGGACGCGGCGATCAACGCCAAGTCCGACAGCCTCATCGGCCTCAAGGAGAACGTCATCATCGGTAAGCTCATCCCGGCCGGTACGGGTCTGTCCCGCTACCGCAACATCCGGGTGGAGCCCACCGAGGAGGCCAAGGCCGCGATGTACTCGGCCGTCGGCTACGACGACATCGACTACTCGCCCTTCGGCACCGGCTCCGGCCAGGCCGTTCCGCTGGAGGACTACGACTACGGCCCGTACAACGGCTGACGGTCGCGCGAGTCAGGCTCGTGACGAAGCCCCCCACCGCTCTTCGGAGCGGTGGGGGGCTTCGCCCTTTCCGGGGCGCGGGCGATTCCGGTGCGTGTCCGGCCTCAGACCCGGCGGCGCAGCCCGTGCAGGGTGCCGGCGGCCAGCAGCAGCAGGGCGGCGCCGCCGGCCGCGAGGCCCGCCGGCAGGCCGCGCGGGAGGAAGGTGCAGGAGACCTCCCGGGTGCCCGGGGGCAGGTCCACGGCGAGCAGGCCGTGGAAGGCGACGCGCGGGGCGGAGCACCGCCAGCCGGGTACGGCGGTGGTCGCGAACACCGCGGTGCCGGCGGCGCCCGCGGGCAGCTCGGCGGTCAGCGAGTGGCCGCCGGCCCGGACCGCGGTGGCGCCGTCCGCGGTGAGCCGGCGTACGGCCGCGGTCAGCGCGGCCCGGTCCAGGCAGCCCACGGCGTGGCCGGGTGCGGTGCCGCCCGTGGTCTCGGCGGCCACGTCGACCCGGCCGGAGGTGGGGACCGGGCCCAGCCGGACCACGCCGGTCCGCGGCCCGGCGAGCGCGACGGACCGGGACCCGTACCGGAGCCGGCCGGTGAGGGCGGGGGAGTACCAGTGGGCCTCGGTGCCCGGGGTGCAGCGGGCGGTGTAGCCGGTGCCCGGGGTGCGGACCGTGCGGGGGACCTCGTACACCGCACTGCTGAGCACCGCCTCCTGGCGGGCCCAGACGCTGCCGGCCGGGTGTGCGGGGGCGTGGCGGCGGCCGCGTACGGTCACCAGCGGGGGAGCGGGGAAGCGGTCGGCCCGCCAGGTGCCGCCGGGCCCGGGCCGGACCCGGGCGCCGACCCCGAAGACGGCGTCCAGCACCGGGTTGTCGGCGCCGAACAGGGTCCGGCCGTCGTTCTTCCAGCCGTATCCCAGGGGGGCCAGCGCCCGGAAGGCGGCGGCCGGCAGATGGCTGCTGTAGTACTGCGGGCCCTCGGCGCGCAGCGCCAGACCGTCGTTGTACGAGAGTTCCGGGCTCCCCGGGTCGGTCCGGTGGGCGGGCCAGCCGTCCGCACTGCGGACGGCGGCGAACCGGGCAGCGGCCTCTGGCCCGGCCGTGGTCCGCGGCGCGGCCCAGCTCTCGCGGGCCCGCCGGACGTCGGCGGTCAGCACCGAGCCCGCCGACTCGGCGCACACGGCGGCGGCCATCACGAGGACCCCGGCCGCGGCCAGTGCGCGCCGCCGGTGCGGTCCGCTGCCCCGCAGGTACAGGCAGAGGCCGGCGACCGAGAGCGCACCGCCGCCCAGGACCGCGGCCCAGGTCCACGGCGTGAAGTCGTCGGCGCGGTGCAGGGCGGCGGCCGCCGCGGCGAGGATGCCGAGGGCGGCGGCGATCCGGCCGGGCCGCGGCCGGGCGGCGAGCCCCAGCCAGGCCAGGACCACCAGCAGCGCGCTCAGCACGAACGCCTCCCGGTACGGGTTGCCGTTGGGCACCGCCAGGCCGTGCCAGGCGTACTGGGTGGGCGGGAACTGGAAGGAGGCGGCGGTCAGCACGGCCGCTCCGCCCCAGGCCAGCCGGGTCCGGCGGGCGACCGCCGGGTCGAGGAGGAAGGCGAGCGCGAGGACCAGGCCGAGGGAGGCCACGTACAGCCGGGGGTGCCCGCCCCAGTGGTACGACCCGGGCAGCAGCCCCATCAGGAAGTACGCCGTCCCGACCGGTTCGAAGGCGCCGGCCCGGGTCGGCTGGGAGGCGCCGGAGGCCAGCGCGGCCGGCAGCAGCAGCGGGAAGGTCAGCAGGACGCCGGTGCCGGCGGCGGCCGCGGCGCGCAGCAGGGCGTGGATCCACTGCCGGCGGCCGGCCCGGACCACGGTCAGGCGGACCACGAGCACGATGCCGGCGGCCGCCGTCGCCATCATCGCCGTGTAGAAGTTCCCCAGCCAGGCGAGCGCCACCAGCAGCGCGGCCGAGGGCAGCCGCCGCCCCTCCCGGCACCACTCGGCGGCGATGCCCAGCAGCGGCAGCGCCACCAGCCCCCACTGCCACATCGGGATGTACGAGGCGTCGCCGGCGGCCCAGCCGCACAGCCCGTAGCAGGTGCCGAGCAGGGCCCGGAGCCGGCCGGGGCCCGGGGCGAGCCGGCCCAGCCAGAGGGTCATCGCGGCGGCGGCCAGCCCGAGGGTGAGCGGGGTGAGGGCGAAGACGGCCAGGTCGACGCGGTCGCGGGGGACCAGGACGGCGAGCCAGGACAGGGGGTTGCCGAGGTAGGTGTGGTGGTCGGCGAGGAACTGCTGGCCGTAGCCGCTGCGCCAGCTGAAGAGCAGGTCGCCGGCGGCCTCGCCGTGCACCAGGTCCCACAGCCCCTGGTGGAACGGGACGTACTGGTTTGCCTGGTCGTTCAGGGCCCGCGGCAGCCCGCCGAACGGGCGGGACCCGCGCAGCATCCAGGCGAGCGTGAAGGAGCCGGCGGTCAGCAGGAAGGCGAGGGCGGGGCCCGGCAGGTCCCGGCGCGGGCGGCCGGGACCCGGGCGCCGGCCGGAGGACCGGCGCGGGGCCGGCAGGGCGATCGGCTCCGGTGCCACGGTCCCCAATGTGCTGCTCCCTGCGCCCGGCCGTGATGGAACGTTTTGGTGTATCTGCACCGGTTCGGGAGTCTAGGACGGGGATGGGCGAAGGGCCCGGAGGCCGCCCGGGGGGTCGCCGGGGCGTGGGCATTTGTTTTGACCGGAGTGGATGCGATAGGTACGCTCAGACCTTGTGCCTGGGGTGTGCCTGGGCTCCTGTGCGTGTCCATCCACCGCGCGGAGTCCGCATCGGCCACCGCGATCCGTACGCCTCCGCAGCTCGCGGAAGCTTGCCGGATCCGACACACCCGACCGCGTGGGTCGGTGAAGTTCCAGGTTAGTTTCACCAACGGCACACAGAAACCGGAGAAGTAGTGCCTACGATCCAGCAGCTGGTCCGAAAGGGCCGGCAGGACAAGGTCGAGAAGACGAAGACGCCCGCGCTTGAGGCCTCGCCCCAGCGCCGTGGCGTCTGCACGCGTGTGTTCACGACCACCCCGAAGAAGCCGAACTCGGCGCTCCGTAAGGTCGCGCGTGTGCGTCTGACCTCCGGCATCGAGGTCACCGCTTACATTCCGGGTGAGGGACACAACCTGCAGGAGCACTCGATCGTGCTCGTGCGTGGTGGCCGTGTGAAGGACCTGCCGGGTGTTCGTTACAAGATCATCCGCGGTGCGCTTGACACCCAGGCTGTCAAGAACCGCAAGCAGGCCCGCAGCCGCTACGGCGCCAAGAAGGAGAAGTAAGAATGCCTCGTAAGGGCCCCGCCCCGAAGCGCCCGGTCATCATCGACCCGGTCTACAGCTCTCCTCTGGTCACCTCGCTGATCAACAAGATCCTGCTGGACGGCAAGCGCTCCACCGCCGAGCGCATCGTCTACGGCGCCATGGAAGGCCTCCGCGAGAAGACGGGCAACGACCCGGTCATCACGCTGAAGCGCGCGCTGGAGAACGTGAAGCCGTCCCTGGAGGTCAAGTCCCGCCGTGTCGGTGGCGCGACCTACCAGGTCCCCGTCGAGGTCAAGCCGGGTCGCCAGTCGACCCTGGCCCTCCGCTGGCTCGTGGGCTACTCCCGCGCCCGCCGCGAGAAGACCATGACCGAGCGCCTCATGAACGAGCTGCTCGACGCCTCCAACGGTCTTGGCGCTGCCGTCAAGAAGCGCGAGGACACGCACAAGATGGCCGAGTCCAACAAGGCCTTCGCGCACTACCGCTGGTAGTCGCAACCCACATCGAGACCGAGAGAAGACTGAAGCCTTATGGCTACCACTTCGCTTGACCTGGCCAAGGTGCGCAACATCGGCATCATGGCTCACATCGACGCGGGCAAGACGACCACCACCGAGCGCATCCTGTTCTACACCGGTGTGTCTTACAAGATCGGTGAAGTCCACGACGGCGCTGCCACGATGGACTGGATGGAGCAGGAGCAGGAGCGCGGCATCACGATCACGTCGGCCGCGACGACCTGCCACTGGCCGCTCGAGGATGTCGATCACACGATCAACATCATCGACACCCCGGGTCACGTCGACTTCACCGTCGAGGTGGAGCGTTCGCTCCGCGTCCTCGACGGTGCCGTCACCGTGTTCGACGGTGTTGCCGGTGTCGAGCCGCAGTCCGAGACGGTGTGGCGTCAGGCCGACCGTTACGGCGTCCCGCGCATCTGCTTCGTCAACAAGCTGGACCGCACCGGCGCCGAGTTCATGCGCTGCGTCGACATGATCAAGGACCGCCTGGGCGCGGTTCCGATCGTGATGCAGCTGCCGATCGGTGCCGAGGCCGACTTCCAGGGCGTCGTCGACCTCGTGCGCATGAAGGCGCTCGTCTGGTCCGCCGAGGCGACCAAGGGCGAGATGTACGACGTCGTCGACATCCCGGCCTCGCACACCGAGCTCGCCGAGGAATGGCGCGGCAAGCTGGTCGAGACCGTTGCCGAGAACGACGAAGAGATGATGGAGCTCTTCCTCAACGGCGACGAGCCGTCCGAGGAGCAGCTGCACGCGGCCGTGCGCCGCATCATCCTCGGTTCCGGCAAGGGCAAGGGCGAGCCCACGATCACCGCGGTGTTCTGTGGTACGGCGTTCAAGAACAAGGGCGTCCAGCCCCTGCTCGACGCGGTCGTCCGCTACCTCCCGTCCCCCCTGGACATCGAGGCCATCGAGGGCCACGACGTCAAGGACGCCGAGGTTGCCGTGAAGCGCAAGCCGTCGGACGAGGAGCCCCTCGCCGCGCTCGCGTTCAAGATCATGAGCGACCCGCACCTCGGCAAGCTCACCTTCGTCCGGGTCTACTCGGGCCGCCTGGAGGCCGGCACCTCGGTGCTGAACTCCGTCAAGGGCAAGAAGGAGCGCATCGGCAAGATCTACCGCATGCACGCGAACAAGCGTGAGGAGATCGACGCGGTGGGCGCCGGCGACATCGTCGCCGTCATGGGCCTGAAGCAGACCACCACCGGTGAGACGCTGTGCGACGAGAAGCAGCCGGTCATCCTGGAGTCCATGGACTTCCCGGCCCCGGTCATCCAGGTCGCCATCGAGCCCAAGTCCAAGGGTGACCAGGAGAAGCTGGGTGTCGCCATCCAGCGTCTCGCGGAGGAGGACCCCTCCTTCCACGTTCACTCGGACGAGGAGACGGGCCAGACCATCCTCGGCGGTATGGGCGAGCTGCACCTCGAGGTGCTGGTCGACCGTATGAAGCGCGAGTTCAAGGTCGAGGCCAACGTCGGCAAGCCGCAGGTCGCGTACCGCGAGACGATCCGCAAGGCCGTCGAGCGCATCGACTTCACCCACAAGAAGCAGACCGGTGGTACCGGTCAGTTCGCCAAGGTGCAGATCGCGATCGAGCCGATCACCGACCCCGAGGGTCCGGCGTACGAGTTCGTGAACAAGGTCACCGGTGGCCGCATCCCGAAGGAGTACATCCCTTCGGTCGACGCGGGTGCGCAGGAGGCCATGCAGTTCGGCATCCTGGCGGGCTACGAGATGACCGGCGTCCGCGTCATCCTGCTCGACGGTGGCTACCACGAGGTCGACTCCTCCGAGCTCGCCTTCAAGATCGCCGGTTCGCAGGCGTTCAAGGAGGGTGCGCGCAAGGCGTCGCCCGTTCTGCTCGAGCCGATGATGGCCGTTGAGGTCACCACGCCCGAGGAGTCCATGGGCGATGTCATCGGTGACATCAACTCCCGCCGTGGCCAGATCCAGGCCATGGAGGACCGTCACGGAGCCAAGATCGTCAAGGGCCTCGTGCCGCTTTCGGAGATGTTCGGCTACGTCGGAGACCTCCGCAGCAAGACCTCGGGTCGCGCAAGCTACTCGATGCAGTTCGACTCCTACGCCGAGGTTCCCCGGAACGTCGCCGAGGAGATCATCGCGAAGGCCAAGGGCGAGTAACACACTCGTTTCACGCTTTAGGCTTGTCACCGGAATCCCTGGGGCAACAAGGGCAACAGCTTGAGTTGCCCCGGGGGAGCCGGCATTCCAGCAAAGATCACCTGGCGCCGTTGAGTAAGGCGTACAGAACCACTCCACAGGAGGACCCCAGTGGCGAAGGCGAAGTTCGAGCGGACTAAGCCGCACGTCAACATCGGCACCATCGGTCACATCGACCACGGTAAGACGACCCTCACGGCCGCCATTACCAAGGTGCTGCACGACGCGTACCCGGACCTGAACGAGGCCTCGGCCTTCGACCAGATCGACAAGGCTCCCGAGGAGCGCCAGCGCGGTATCACGATCTCCATCGCGCACGTCGAGTACCAGACCGAGGCGCGTCACTACGCCCACGTCGACTGCCCGGGTCACGCGGACTACATCAAGAACATGATCACCGGTGCCGCGCAGATGGACGGCGCCATCCTCGTGGTCGCCGCCACCGACGGCCCGATGCCGCAGACCAAGGAGCACGTGCTCCTGGCCCGCCAGGTCGGCGTTCCGTACATCGTCGTCGCCCTGAACAAGGCCGACATGGTGGACGACGAGGAGATCCTGGAGCTCGTCGAGCTCGAGGTCCGTGAGCTGCTCTCCGAGTACGACTTCCCGGGCGACGACCTGCCGGTCGTCCAGGTCTCCGCGCTCAAGGCCCTCGAGGGCGACAAGGAGTGGGGCGAGAAGCTCCTCGGCCTCATGAAGGCCGTGGACGAGGCCATCCCGACCCCGCCGCGTGAGACGGACAAGCCGTTCCTCATGCCCGTCGAGGACGTCTTCACCATCACCGGTCGCGGTACGGTCGTCACCGGCCGCATCGAGCGTGGTGTCCTGAAGGTCAACGAGACCGTTGACATCATCGGCATCAAGCAGGAGAAGACCACCACCACGGTCACCGGCATCGAGATGTTCCGCAAGCTGCTCGACGAGGGCCAGGCCGGTGAGAACGTCGGTCTGCTCCTCCGTGGCATCAAGCGCGAGGACGTCGAGCGCGGCCAGGTCATCATCAAGCCGGGTTCGGTCACGCCGCACACCGAGTTCGAGGCCGCTGCGTACATCCTGTCGAAGGACGAGGGTGGCCGTCACACCCCGTTCTTCAACAACTACCGCCCGCAGTTCTACTTCCGTACCACGGACGTGACCGGCGTCGTGACCCTCCCCGAGGGCACCGAGATGGTCATGCCGGGCGACAACACCGACATGAGCGTCCAGCTGATCCAGCCGGTCGCCATGGAGGAGGGCCTCAAGTTCGCCATCCGTGAGGGTGGCCGGACCGTCGGCGCCGGCCAGGTCACCAAGATCACGAAGTAATTCGTGTTCTGACCTGGTGGCTCTTCGGAGCAACCATGCATGAAGGAAGGGCCCCGTCCTGCCGCGCGAGCGGCGGGGCGGGGCCCTTCCGAATGTGAGATGGGGTACCCTCCCCGCTTGCGATTGGCGCGCCCTGCGTCATGTATGGCAAACTGTTCTAGTTGCTCGGTTGAGTACCGATGCTGCGCGCCTCCCGCCGGGAGGACCGGAAGCGAGTCCCACAGTACTCGTCGCCTTTATCTGCCCCTCGGGGCAGCAATGGGGCGGACGTACGGGAATCTTCCGGGAAGCTCAGCGGGGTGCTGGCCAGGCGCTCGGTGGGTGTTTCTCCCCCGATCCACGGTCTGGGACCGTGCCCCCTTGAAGAGGGAATTTCCGTATGGGAATTTTCAGAGAGGGAGCGCGACACGCCCGACCGCGGGGGTCGGAGAGAAGCGGCCGAACAGGCAGCCGATCGAGTGCCAGAGCGTTCCACAGAGACAAAGGACTACGAAGTAGCCATGGCGGGACAGAAGATCCGCATCCGGCTCAAGGCCTACGACCACGAGGTCATCGACTCCTCGGCGAAGAAGATCGTCGAGACGGTGACCCGCACTGGTGCGTCGGTCGCGGGCCCGGTGCCGCTGCCCACTGAGAAGAACGTGTACTGCGTCATCAAGTCGCCGCACAAGTACAAGGACTCGCGCGAGCACTTCGAGATGCGCACGCACAAGCGCCTGATCGACATCCTCGACCCGACGCCCAAGACCGTTGACTCGCTGATGCGCCTGGACCTTCCGGCCGGCGTTGACATCGAGATCAAGCTCTGAGAGGCGCGGAGAAGATGGCTAAGCAGATCAAGGGCGTCCTGGGCGAGAAGCTCGGCATGACCCAGGTCTGGGACGAGAACAACCGCATCGTCCCGGTGACCGTCGTCAAGGCCGGGCCCTGTGTTGTCACCCAGGTCCGCACCAACGACATCGACGGCTACGAGTCGGTCCAGATCGCCTTCGGCGAGATCGACCCGCGCAAGGTGAACAAGCCCCTCAAGGGCCACTTCGCTAAGGCCGACGTGACCCCGCGCCGCCACCTGGTGGAGCTCCGTACCTCCGACGCCAGCGAGTACACGCTCGGCCAGGAGGTCACTGCCGAGGTGTTCGAGTCCGGCGTCAAGGTTGACGTCACGGGCACGAGCAAGGGCAAGGGCTTCGCCGGTGCCATGAAGCGCCACAACTTCCGTGGTGGCAAGGCTTCGCACGGTGCCCACCGCGTGCACCGCAAGCCCGGTTCGATCGGTGGCTGCGCCACCCCGGGCCGTGTCTTCAAGGGCATGAAGATGGCCGGCCGCATGGGTAACGACCGGGTCACCACCCAGAACCTGACCGTTCACGCCGTTGACGCGGAGAAGGGCCTGCTGCTCATCAAGGGCGCGGTTCCTGGTCCGAACGGCGGCCTCGTCCTGGTCCGCACTGCGGCCAAGGGGGCCTGAGGACTATGAGCACCATTGACATTCTGTCGCCTGCCGGCGACAAGACCGGGACCGTCGAGCTCCCGGCCGAGATCTTCGACGCCAAGGTCAGCGTTCCGCTGATCCACCAGGTCGTCGTCGCGCAGCTGGCCGCCGCCCGTCAGGGTACGCACAAGGTCAAGACGCGTGGCGAGGTCCGTGGTGGCGGCAAGAAGCCGTACCGCCAGAAGGGCACCGGCCGCGCCCGTCAGGGTTCGACCCGTGCGCCGCAGTTCGCCGGCGGTGGCGTCGTGCACGGCCCCGTGCCGCGTGACTACTCGCAGCGGACCCCGAAGAAGATGAAGGCCGCCGCTCTGCGTGGCGCCCTCACCGACCGGGCCCGTCACTCCCGCATCCACGTCGTCTCCGGCGTGGTCGAGGGTGCCGCCTCCACCAAGGCCGCCAAGACGCTGTTCGGCAAGATCTCGGAGCGCAAGAACCTGCTCCTGGTCGTCGAGCGTGCCGACGAGGCCGCGTGGCTGTCCGCCCGCAACCTGCCCCAGGTGCACATCCTGGAGCCGGGCCAGCTGAACACGTACGACGTGCTCGTCTCCGACGACGTGGTCTTCACCCAGGCCGCTCTCGAGTCCTTCGTGTCTGGCCCCAAGGCCGCTGAGACCGAAGGGAACGAGGCCTGATGTCCGAGGCAACGACCACCAGCAAGACCTTCACGGACCCGCGCGACCTGCTGATCAAGCCGGTCGTCTCCGAGAAGAGCTACGCGCTGCTGGACGAGAACAAGTACACGTTCATCGTCGCGCCCGGCGCCAACAAGACCCAGATCAAGCAGGCCGTCGAGGCGGTCTTCTCGGTCAAGGTCACCGGGGTCAACACGATCAACCGTCAGGGTAAGCGCAAGCGCACCAAGAGCGGTTTCGGCAAGCGCGCCAACACGAAGCGCGCCATCGTGACCCTCGCTGAGGGCGACCGTATCGACATCTTCGGCCAGGCCTCCTAACGGAGCGCCCTGGTCCGAATATCGGACGAGGACTGAGAAATGGGTATCCGCAAGTACAAGCCGACGACTCCGGGCCGTCGTGGCTCCAGCGTCGCCGACTTTGTCGAGATCACGCGGTCCACGCCGGAGAAGTCGCTGGTTCGCCCGCTGCACAGCAAGGGCGGCCGTAACAACACCGGTCGGATCACCGTTCGCCACCAGGGTGGTGGACACAAGCGCGCCTACCGTGTGATCGACTTCCGTCGTCACGACAAGGACGGCGTGCCGGCCAAGGTCGCGCACATCGAGTACGACCCCAACCGCACCGCGCGCATCGCGCTCCTGCACTACGCGGACGGCGAGAAGCGCTACATCATCGCTCCCCGCGGTCTGAACCAGGGCGACCGGATTGAGAACGGCCCCACGGCCGACATCAAGCCCGGCAACAACCTGGCGCTCCGCAACATCCCGGTCGGTACCACGATCCACGCGATCGAGCTCCGTCCCGGTGGTGGCGCCAAGTTCGCCCGTTCCGCGGGTGCCTCCGTGCAGCTGCTGGCGAAGGAAGGTGCCATGGCGCACCTCCGTATGCCGTCGGGTGAAATCCGTCTGGTCGACGTGCGCTGCCGCGCCACCGTCGGCGAGGTCGGCAACGCCGAGCAGTCGAACATCAACTGGGGCAAGGCCGGCCGCATGCGCTGGAAGGGCGTCCGCCCGACCGTCCGCGGTGTCGCGATGAACCCGGTTGACCACCCGCACGGTGGTGGTGAGGGCAAGACCAGTGGTGGTCGCCACCCGGTCTCCCCGTGGGGTCAGAAGGAGGGTCGTACTCGCTCGCCGAAGAAGGCTTCGAGCAAGTACATCGTCCGCCGCCGCAAGACGAACAAGAAGCGCTAGGAGCGGGTTTAGATGCCGCGCAGTCTCAAGAAGGGGCCCTTCGTCGACGACCACCTCGTAAAGAAGGTGGACGCCCAGAACGAAGCCGGCACCAAGAACGTCATCAAGACCTGGTCCCGTCGCTCGATGATCATCCCCAGCATGCTGGGTCACACCATCGCGGTGCACAACGGCAAGACCCATGTCCCGGTGTTCGTCACCGAGTCCATGGTCGGCCACAAGCTCGGCGAGTTCTCGCCGACTCGCACCTTCCGCGGCCACGTCAAGGACGACCGGAAGTCGAAGCGCCGCTAATCGCGGGGTGGAACGACTAATGACTTACATCGAAGGGACAACCATGGAAGCCAGGGCCCAGGCGCGGTACATCCGCGTCACGCCCATGAAGGCCCGCCGTGTGGTGGACCTCATCCGTGGCATGGACGCCACGGAGGCCCAGGCGGTCCTGCGTTTCGCCCCGCAGGCCGCGTCTGTGCCGGTCGGCAAGGTGCTTGACAGCGCCATCGCCAACGCCGCGCACAACTACAACCACACGGACGCCTCCTCGCTGGTCATCAGCGAGGCGTTTGTTGACGAGGGCCCGACCCTGAAGCGGTTCCGTCCGCGTGCCCAGGGCCGTGCCTACCGGATCCGCAAGCGGACCTCCCACATCACCGTGGTCGTCAGCAGCAAGGAAGGAACCCGGTAATGGGCCAGAAGGTAAACCCGCACGGGTTCCGGCTCGGTATCACCACGGACTTCAAGTCCCGTTGGTACGCCGACAAGCTGTACAAGGACTACGTCAAGGAAGACGTCGCCATCCGTCGGATGATGACGTCCGGCATGGAGCGCGCCGGCATCTCGAAGGTTGAGATCGAGCGCACCCGTGACCGCGTGCGTGTGGACATCCACACCGCCCGTCCCGGCATCGTCATCGGCCGCCGTGGCGCCGAGGCCGACCGCATCCGCGGTGACCTCGAGAAGCTCACGGGCAAGCAGGTCCAGCTGAACATCCTCGAGGTCAAGAACCCCGAGATGGACGCCCAGCTGGTCGCCCAGGCCGTTGCCGAGCAGCTCTCCTCCCGCGTCTCCTTCCGTCGCGCCATGCGTAAGAGCATGCAGGGCACGATGAAGGCCGGCGCCAAGGGCATCAAGATCCAGTGTGGCGGTCGTCTCGGCGGCGCCGAGATGTCCCGGTCCGAGTTCTACCGCGAGGGTCGTGTGCCGCTGCACACGCTGCGCGCGAACGTGGACTACGGCTTCTTCGAGGCCAAGACCACCTTCGGCCGTATCGGCGTGAAGGTCTGGATCTACAAGGGCGACGTCAAGAACATCGCCGAGGTCCGTGCCGAGAACGCTGCGGCCCGTGCGGGTAACCGCCCGGCTCGCGGTGGCGCCGGCGCCGACCGCCCCGCGGGCCGTGGCGGCCGTGGTGGAGAGCGTGGCGGCCGTGGCGGCCGCAAGCCGCAGCAGGCTGCTGCCGTCGAGGCCCCCAAGGCCGAGGCCGCTGCCGCCGCTCCGGCTGAGAGCACCGGAACGGAGGCCTGACCGACATGCTGATCCCTCGTAGGGTCAAGCACCGCAAGCAGCACCACCCGAAGCGCCGCGGTATGGCCAAGGGCGGTACTGAGGTCTCGTTCGGCGAGTACGGCATCCAGGCGCTGACCCCGGCCTACGTGACGAACCGCCAGATCGAGGCGGCTCGTATCGCGATGACCCGTCACATCAAGCGTGGCGGCAAGGTCTGGATCAACATCTACCCGGACCGTCCCCTGACGAAGAAGCCGGCCGAGACCCGCATGGGTTCCGGTAAGGGTTCTCCCGAGTGGTGGATCGCGAACGTGCACCCGGGCCGGGTCATGTTCGAGCTGTCCTACCCGAACGAGAAGATTGCTCGTGAGGCGCTCACCCGCGCTGCTCACAAGCTTCCGATGAAGTGCCGGATTGTTCGGCGCGAGGCAGGTGAGTCGTGATGGCGACGGGAACCAAGGCGTCCGAGCTGCGTGAGCTCGGTAACGAGGAGCTCGTTGGCAAGCTGCGCGAGGCCAAGGAAGAGCTGTTCAAGCTGCGCTTCCAGGCGGCCACGGGCCAGCTGGAGAACAACGGCCGGCTCAAGTCCGTCCGTAAGGACATCGCTCGCATCTACACCCTGATGCACGAGCGTGAGCTCGGTATCGAGACGGTGGAGAACGCCTGATGAGCGAGAACAACGTGACTGAGACCAACGACCGCGGTTTCCGCAAGACCCGTGAGGGTCTGGTCGTCAGCGACAAGATGGACAAGACCGTCGTCGTCGCTGTCGAGGACCGCGTCAAGCACGCGCTGTACGGCAAGGTCATCCGCCGTACGAACAAGCTCAAGGCGCACGACGAGGCCAACGCCGCGGGCATCGGCGACCGCGTTCTCCTCATGGAGACGCGTCCGCTGTCCGCGACCAAGCGGTGGCGTGTCGTCGAGATCCTCGAGAAGGCCAAGTAATTAGTCCGGGGGGTTTCCCCCGGATTCGTTCCGCCAGGCTCGGCCGGGGCCCCACCTCGTAAGGGGTGGGCCCCGGCCGGGAACCGGCAGACAAACAGGAGATAGACGTGATCCAGCAGGAGTCGCGACTGCGTGTCGCCGACAACACTGGTGCCAAGGAGATCCTTTGCATCCGTGTTCTCGGTGGCTCGGGTCGCCGCTACGCGGGCATCGGTGACGTCATCGTCGCCACTGTCAAGGACGCGATCCCGGGCGGCAACGTGAAGAAGGGTGACGTCGTCAAGGCTGTCATCGTTCGCACCGTCAAGGAGCGTCGTCGTCAGGACGGCTCGTACATCCGCTTCGACGAGAACGCCGCTGTCATTCTCAAGAACGACGGCGACCCTCGTGGCACCCGTATCTTCGGCCCGGTGGGTCGTGAGCTGCGCGAGAAGAAGTTCATGAAGATCATCTCGCTCGCGCCGGAGGTGCTGTAAGCATGAAGATCAAGAAGGGCGACCTGGTCCAGGTCATCACCGGTAAGGACAAGGGCAAGCAGGGCAAGGTCATCCAGGCCATGCCCGCTGAGAACCGTGTCCTCGTCGAGGGTGTCAACCGGGTCAAGAAGCACACCAAGGCCGCGCAGAACCAGGCCGGTGGCATCGTGATCACCGAGGCCCCCATCCACGTCAGCAACGTTCAGCTGGTCGTGGAGAAGGACGGCAAGAAGGTCGTCACCCGCGTCGGTTACCGCTTCGACGACGAGGGCAACAAGATCCGCGTTGCCAAGCGCACGGGTGAGGACATCTGATGGCTACCACTCCGCGTCTGAAGACGAAGTACCGCGAGGAGATCGCGGGCAAGCTGCGTGAGGAGTTCTCCTACGAGAACGTCATGCAGATCCCCGGCCTCGTGAAGATCGTGGTCAACATGGGTGTGGGCGACGCCGCCCGCGACTCCAAGCTGATCGAGGGCGCCATCAAGGACCTCACCACGATCACCGGTCAGAAGCCGGCCGTCACCAAGGCCCGCAAGTCCATCGCGCAGTTCAAGCTGCGTGAGGGTCAGCCGATCGGTTGCCACGTCACCCTCCGTGGTGACCGCATGTGGGAGTTCCTGGACCGTACGCTGTCGCTCGCGCTGCCGCGTATCCGTGACTTCCGCGGCCTGTCGCCGAAGCAGTTCGACGGCCGTGGCAACTACACCTTCGGTCTCACGGAGCAGGTCATGTTCCACGAGATCGACCAGGACAAGATCGACCGTACCCGGGGTATGGACATCACCGTGGTCACCACGGCGACCAACGACGACGAGGGCCGTGCCCTCCTTCGTCACCTCGGCTTCCCCTTCAAGGAGGCGTAAGCGAGATGGCGAAGAAGGCTCTCATCGCGAAGGCTGCCCGCAAGCCCAAGTTCGGTGTGCGTGCGTACACCCGCTGCCAGCGCTGCGGTCGTCCCCACTCCGTGTACCGCAAGTTCGGCCTGTGCCGCGTGTGCCTTCGTGAGATGGCTCACCGTGGCGAGCTGCCGGGCGTGACCAAGAGCTCCTGGTAAAACCCCTTCACCCTCGGGTGATGAGGTTTTCCAGACGCTCTCGGTAAGCATCAGGTCGGCGGACCGCTCATCCCGCATGCCGTAGGCTTGTGGGGTTGGGCGCCCGCCGCCCTATCGACTTACTACGCCGTAGGTCCCCGCACCGCACCCGTCCCGCCTCTGAGTGGGGAGAGGGATGGCGCATACAGGAAACCCCGGCGAGAGAGGCCGAAGGCCAATTCATGACCATGACTGACCCGATCGCAGACATGCTGACTCGTCTGCGCAACGCTAACTCGGCGTACCACGACCAGGTCGTGATGCCGCACAGCAAGATCAAGTCGCACATCGCGGAGATCCTCAAGCAGGAGGGTTTCATCACCGGCTGGAAGGTCGAGGACGCCGAGGTTGGCAAGAACCTCGTCCTCGAGCTGAAGTTCGGTCCGAACCGCGAGCGCTCGATCGCCGGCATCAAGCGCATCTCGAAGCCGGGCCTGCGCGTGTACGCGAAGTCCACCAACCTGCCGAAGGTCCTCGGCGGCCTGGGCGTGGCGATCATCTCCACGTCCCACGGTCTCCTGACCGGCCAGCAGGCGCAGAAGAAGGGCGTGGGTGGGGAAGTCCTCGCCTACGTCTGGTAGTCGGGAACGGAGGAATAGCTATGTCTCGTATCGGCAAGCTCCCCATCCCGGTTCCCGCCGGCGTGGACGTCACCATCGATGGCCGCACGGTCACCGTCAAGGGCTCGAAGGGCTCGCTGACGCACACCGTTGCCGCCCCCATCGAGATCGTTAAGGGCGAGGACGGCGTTCTGAACGTCACCCGTCCGAACGACGAGCGTCAGAACAAGGCCCTCCACGGCCTGTCCCGCACGCTGGTGGCCAACATGATCACCGGTGTGACCACGGGATACGTGAAGGCTCTCGAGATCAGCGGTGTCGGTTACCGTGTCGCCGCGAAGGGCTCCGACCTGGAGTTCCAGCTCGGCTACAGCCACCCGATCCTGGTGGAGGCGCCCGAGGGCATCTCCTTCAAGGTCGAGTCGCCGACCAAGTTCTCGGTCGAGGGCATCGACAAGCAGAAGGTCGGCGAGGTTGCGGCGAACATCCGCAAGCTGCGCAAGCCCGACCCGTACAAGGCCAAGGGCGTCAAGTACGCCGGCGAGGTCATCCGCCGCAAGGTCGGAAAGGCTGGTAAGTAAGCCATGGCATACGGTGTGAAGATCGCCAAGGGTGACGCTTACAAGCGCGCTGCGAAGGCGCGCCGCCACATCCGCATCCGCAAGAACATGTCGGGTACGGCGGAGCGTCCGCGCCTCGTCGTGACGCGTTCGAACCGCGGCATCACCGCGCAGGTCATCGACGACCTCAAGGGCCACACCCTGGCGTCGGCGTCCCACCTGGACGCTTCGATCCGCGGTGGCGAGGGCTCGAAGTCCTCGCAGGCCCAGCAGGTCGGCGCCCTGGTCGCCGAGCGCGCCAAGGCCGCCGGTGTCGAGGCCGTCGTGTTCGACCGTGGTGGCAACAGGTACGCCGGGCGCATTGCCGCTCTGGCTGACGCCGCCCGCGAAGCCGGGCTGAAGTTCTAAGCCCCGGTTCCGGGACTAACGGACGTAACAGAGAGAGGTAATCCAATGGCTGGACCCCAGCGCCGCGGAAGCGGTGCCGGTGGCGGCGAGCGGCGGGACCGGAAGGGTCGCGACGGTGGCGCTGCCGCCGAGAAGACCGCCTACGTTGAGCGCGTTGTCGCGATCAACCGCGTTGCCAAGGTTGTCAAGGGTGGTCGCCGCTTCAGCTTCACCGCGCTGGTCGTGGTGGGCGACGGTGACGGCACCGTAGGTGTCGGTTACGGCAAGGCCAAGGAAGTTCCCGCGGCCATCGCCAAGGGTGTTGAAGAGGCCAAGAAGAACTTCTTCAAGGTCCCGCGCATCCAGGGCACCATCCCCCACCCGATCCAGGGTGAGAAGGCTGCGGGCGTCGTCCTGCTGAAGCCTGCTTCCCCCGGTACCGGTGTTATCGCCGGTGGCCCGGTGCGCGCCGTCCTGGAGTGCGCCGGCGTTCACGACATCCTGTCGAAGTCGCTCGGCTCCGACAACGCGATCAACATCGTGCACGCGACCGTGGAGGCCCTGAAGGGCCTGCAGCGTCCCGAGGAGATCGCGGCTCGCCGTGGTCTGCCCCTCGAGGACGTCGCCCCCGCGGCTCTGCTTCGTGCGCGTGCGGGAGCGGGTGCGTAATGGCTCGCCTCAAGATCACGCAGACGAAGTCGTACATCGGCAGCAAGCAGAACCACCGCGACACCCTTCGTTCGCTCGGGCTCAAGCGCCTGAACGACGTGGTCGTCAAGGAGGACCGCCCCGAGTTCCGCGGAATGGTGCACACCGTCCGCCACCTCGTGACGGTTGAGGAGGTCGACTGATCATGGCGGAGAACAACCCGCTCAAGATCCACAACCTCCGTCCCGCCCCGGGCGCCAAGACCGCCAAGACCCGTGTGGGTCGTGGTGAGGCGTCCAAGGGTAAGACGGCCGGTCGTGGTACCAAGGGCACCAAGGCTCGTTACCAGGTTCCGGAGCGCTTCGAGGGTGGGCAGATGCCCCTCCACATGCGTCTCCCGAAGCTGAAGGGCTTCAAGAACCCGTTCCGTACGGAGTACCAGGTCGTGAACCTGGCCAAGCTGGCCGAGCTCTACCCCGAGGGTGGAGAGGTCACCGTGGCCGGTCTCGTCGAGCGCGGTGCCGTGCGCAAGAACAGCCTCGTCAAGGTCCTGGGCCAGGGCGAGATCTCCGTGGCGCTGCAGGTTTCGGTTGACGCCGTCTCCGGCTCCGCCAAGGAGAAGATTGCCGCCGCCGGCGGCACCGTCACCGAGCTCGTCTGATTCCGGACGCCTCGGCTGGCAAGCCAGTGTGAAGCCCGCCCGGTCCCCCTTTCGAGGGGAACCGGGCGGGCTTCCGCCTTTTCCGCACGCTGCCTTCCCAGAGCGGGACCGCTGCCGGCCGCCGTTGCCCGGCGGTCGCGGACGTCGCCGTTCCGGGCTGTGATTCCCGTCGGTCGTATCCGCCGAAAGCCACCCGGTCCGGGGCAAGCTCCCCCTTGGCGCAGACTGGATGTTTCACGGTTTGGTGGCTGCCGGGTAAGGTGGCGTTGCTAATCTCCGGGCAGCCTGCACCCTCGACCAGTGTGCGGCTGCCTCTCTGTCACCGCCGACTTACCAAACCGTCACCTCACGCGGCTCACGCGGGGGTCGCAGGAGGCACCGTGCTCACCGCGTTCGCCCGGGCGTTCAAGACACCCGACCTGCGCAAGAAGCTGCTGTTCACGCTCGGGATCATCGTGATCTACCGGCTCGGGTCGCAGATCCCGATTCCGGGCGTCAGCTACAAGAACGTCCAGATCTGCCTTGACCAGGCAGGCTCGGGGCAGGGCCTCATGGGCCTGATGCAGATGTTCAGCGGTGGTGCACTGCTCCAGATCACCATCTTCGCGCTCGGCATCATGCCGTACATCACGGCGAGCATCATCCTGCAGCTGCTGACCGTGGTCATCCCCCGGCTGGAGAACCTGAAGAAGGAAGGCCAGGCCGGCACCGCCAAGATCACGCAGTACACGCGTTATCTGACGGTCGCCCTCGCCATCCTGCAGGGCACCGGCCTCGTGGCGACGGCCAAGAGCGGCGCGCTGTTCCAGGGTTCCGGCTGCCCCGTGGCCAACCAGATCGTGCCGGACCAGTCGATCTTCACCATCATCGTGATGGTCCTCACCATGACCGCCGGCACCTGTGTCGTCATGTGGCTCGGTGAGCTGATCACCGACCGCGGCATCGGCAACGGCATGTCCATCCTCATGTTCATCTCGATCGCCGCCGGCTTCGTCGGCTCCCTGTGGGCCATCAAGCTCCAGGGCAAGATCGCGGACGGCTGGGTCGAGTTCGGTGTGGTGATCCTGGTCGGCCTCGCGATGGTGGCCCTCGTGGTCTTCGTCGAGCAGGCCCAGCGGCGGATCCCGGTCCAGTACGCGAAGCGCATGATCGGACGCCGCGCCTACGGGGGTACGTCGACGTACATCCCGCTCAAGGTGAACCAGGCGGGCGTGATCCCGGTCATCTTCGCCTCGTCGCTGCTCTACATCCCGGCGCTGATCGTCCAGTTCTCCGGCTCCACCTCGGGCTGGGCCGTCTGGATCCAGAAGTACTTCGTCAAGGGTGACCACCCGTACTACATCGCCGCCTACTTCCTCCTGATCGTGTTCTTCGCCTTCTTCTACGTGGCGATCTCGTTCAACCCGGAGGAAGTCGCCGACAACATGAAGAAGTATGGTGGGTTCATCCCGGGCATCCGGGCCGGTCGACCTACTGCCGAGTACCTGAGCTACGTGCTCAACCGGATCACCTGGCCGGGGTCGCTGTACCTGGGTCTCATCGCTCTTGTGCCGACAATGGCGTTGGCTGGCTTCGGCGCGAACCAGAACTTCCCCTTCGGCGGGACGAGCATCCTCATCATCGTGGGTGTGGGCCTGGAGACCGTGAAGCAGATCGAGAGCCAGCTCCAGCAGCGCAATTACGAAGGGTTCCTCCGCTGATGCGTATCGTCCTCGTCGGTCCTCCCGGGGCGGGCAAGGGAACGCAGGCCGCGTTCCTCGCCAAGAACCTGTCGATCCCGCACATCTCCACGGGCGACCTCTTCCGGGCCAACATCAGCCAGGGCACCGCGCTCGGCGTGGAGGCCAAGGGGTACATGGACCGCGGCGAGCTCGTCCCGGACGAGGTCACCATCGGGATGGCCAAGGACCGGATGGAGCAGTCCGACGCAGAGGGCGGCTTCCTGCTGGACGGCTTCCCGCGCAACGTCTCGCAGGCCGAGGCGCTCGACGTGATGCTCAAGGCCGCCGGCATGAAGCTGGACGCCGTCCTGGACCTGGAGGTCGAGGAGGACGAGGTCGTCAAGCGGATCGCGGGCCGCAGGATCTGCCGCAACGACTCCTCGCACGTCTTCCACGTGTCGTACGCCGCGCCGAAGACCGAGGGCGTCTGCGACAAGTGCGGCGGCGAGCTGTACCAGCGCGGCGACGACACCGAGGACACGGTCCGCAACCGGCTGGACGTCTACCACACCCAGACCGAGCCGATCATCGACTACTACAAGGCCCAGGGCCTCGTGGTGACGATCTCGGCGCTGGGCGAGGTCAACGAGATCACCCAGCGCGCGATGGACGCGCTGCAGAAGTAGTACCGCAGTACCCCCGTACGGCCGCGGTGTCCACTGGACGCCGCGGCCGTACTGTTGAGCAGAGACGTTCGTACGAGAGGCAGCAGGCATGGTCCAGATCAAGACCCCGGAGCAGATCGCGAAGATGCGCGAGGCGGGGCTGGTCGTCGCCGCCATCCACGCGGCGACCCGGGAGGCGGCCGTGCCCGGCGCCACCACGCTGGATCTGGACATGGTGGCCCGCAAGGTCATCGCCGACCACGGTGCCAAGTCGAACTTCCTCGGCTACGGCGGCTTCCCCGCGACGATCTGCACCTCCGTGAACGAGGTCGTCGTCCACGGCATCCCGGACGAGAAGACCGTCCTCAAGGACGGCGACATCATCTCGATCGACGCCGGCGCCATCATCGACGGCTGGCACGGCGACGCCGCGTTCACGGTCTTCGTGGGCACCGGGCACGCGCCGGAGCTCGTGGAGCTGTCGCGGGTGACCGAGGAGTCGATGTGGGCCGGCATCGCGGCCATGAAGCTCGGCAACCGCCTCGTGGACATCTCCAAGGCCATCGAGTCGTACATCAAGCGGCAGCCGCGCCCGGCGGTGGGCGAGCACAGCCGCGGCAAGTTCGGGATCATCGAGGACTACGGCGGCCACGGCATCGGTTCCGAGATGCACATGGACCCGCACCTGCTGAACTACGTCTCCCGCAAGCGCGGCAAGGGCATCAAGCTGGTCCCGGGCGTCTGCCTGGCCATCGAGCCGATGGTGAGCCTCGGCACCCCGCAGACCGAGGTGCTCGCCGACGACTGGACCGTCATCACGACGGACGGCACCTGGTCCTCGCACTGGGAGCACTCGATCGCCCTGACCGAAGAGGGCCCGATCGTGCTGACCGCCCCGGACTGCGGCAAGGCGAAGCTGGCCGAGTACGGAGTGACCACCGCGCCCGACCCACTGGGGTAGGACGCGGCTTAATGATCTACTCTGTGGGGCAAACTTTCCGGATTCGTCTTTCTGGGTGCCCTGACGTAGACTGACTCGTCGGCTCCTTTGCATCCGCATGTCCGCATGCGTGGGCGGGGAGTCGATCAAGGTAGCCGATTCGAAAGGCGAAGCGTGGCCAAGAAGCAAGGTGCCATCGAGATCGAGGGCACCGTGATCGAGTCCCTCCCGAACGCCATGTTCAAGGTGGAGCTCCAGAACGGTCACAAGGTCCTCGCGCACATCAGCGGAAAGATGCGGATGCACTACATCCGTATCCTCCCGGATGACCGGGTCGTCGTGGAGCTCTCTCCCTACGACCTGACGCGTGGCCGGATCGTCTACCGGTACAAGTAGATCTTGCCTGCACGCCCGCGCCTGCGCGGGTGGTGGCACTGACCCGGAGAACCTCACCCACATGAAGGTCAAGCCGAGCGTCAAGAAGATCTGCGACAAGTGCAAGGTGATCCGCCGTCACGGCCGGGTCATGGTCATCTGCGACAACCTGCGCCACAAGCAGCGCCAGGGCTGACGCACGCCGACCGACCTGCAATTTCGCAGTTCTTCGCGCGACGCAACACACGTAAATACGCAGAGCCCGCCCAGCCCGTAACCGGGCCGGCGGCACCTCCGGCGGGGGCCGGGGACCCGGTCTGTACCTCATACGGCGGACCGGGAGCGGCTTTGCGGAAGACCCCCGAGCACACAGGAGCCATTGAATGGCACGCGTTTCCGGTGTCGACATCCCGCGCGAAAAGCGCGTGGAGATCGCACTCACCTACGTCTTCGGTATCGGGCGCACCCGGTCCAAGGAGATCCTCGCCTCCACCGGCGTGAACCCGAACACCCGCGTTCGTGACCTGGCCGAAGAGGACCTCGTCAAGATCCGCGAGTACGTGGACGCCAACCTCCGCACCGAGGGTGACCTCCGCCGCGAGATCCAGGGCGACATCCGCCGCAAGATCGAGATCCAGTGCTACCAGGGCATCCGCCACCGTCGTGGCCTGCCCGTGCACGGTCAGCGCACCAGCACGAACGCCCGTACCCGCAAGGGCCCGCGTCGCGCCATCGCCGGTAAGAAGAAGCCGGGCAAGAAGTAGTCCTCAGCGGACACGCTTTCCAGCGGTCTTGCGCTGTAGGACCGACCACCTCCCTGTAGGAGTAAGAGATGCCCCCCAAGGGTCGTCAGGGCGCTGCCAAGAAGGTGCGCCGCAAGGAAAAGAAGAACGTCGCTCACGGCCACGCGCACATCAAGAGCACGTTCAACAACACGATCGTGTCCATCACGGACCCGACCGGCAACGTGATCTCCTGGGCCTCCGCCGGCCACGTCGGCTTCAAGGGCTCGCGCAAGTCCACCCCCTTCGCCGCGCAGATGGCCGCCGAGTCGGCCGCCCGCCGCGCGCAGGAGCACGGCATGCGCAAGGTCGACGTCTTCGTCAAGGGTCCCGGCTCCGGCCGTGAGACCGCGATCCGCTCCCTCCAGGCCACGGGCCTCGAGGTCGGTTCGATCCAGGACGTCACCCCCACCCCGCACAACGGCTGCCGTCCGCCGAAGCGCCGCCGCGTCTGACCCTCGGGTCGGACCAGCGCGTTTCGACGCACTGAGCTGAGTGTCCGGGCGGTACGGCCCCTCCGGGGGGCGTGCCGCCCGTACGCTTGCAGTACCGCGGCATCGCCACACGGCGTGCCGCACCCGTCGGGCGTCAAATAGTGGGCGTCCACGACTGAAGGAAAAGACATGCTTATCGCTCAGCGTCCTTCGCTGACCGAAGAGGTCGTCGACGAGTACCGCTCCCGGTTCGTGATCGAGCCGCTGGAGCCGGGCTTCGGCTACACCCTCGGCAACTCCCTGCGCCGTACCCTCCTGTCCTCGATCCCGGGTGCCGCTGTCACCAGCATCCGCATCGACGGCGTCCTGCACGAGTTCACCACCGTGCCCGGCGTCAAGGAGGACGTGACCGACCTCATCCTCAACATCAAGCAGCTGGTCGTCTCCTCGGAGCACGACGAGCCGGTCGTGATGTACCTGCGCAAGCAGGGTCCCGGCCTGGTCACCGCTGCCGACATCGCGCCCCCGGCCGGTGTCGAGGTGCACAACCCGGACCTCGTCCTCGCCACGCTGAACGGCAAGGGCAAGCTGGAGATGGAGCTGACCGTCGAGCGCGGTCGCGGCTACGTCTCCGCCGTCCAGAACAAGCAGCTGGGCCAGGAGATCGGCCGCATCCCGGTCGACTCCATCTACAGCCCGGTCCTCAAGGTCACCTACAAGGTCGAGGCGACCCGAGTCGAGCAGCGCACCGACTTCGACAAGCTGATCGTCGACGTCGAGACCAAGCAGGCCATGCGCCCGCGTGACGCCATGGCGTCCGCCGGCAAGACCCTGGTCGAGCTGTTCGGTCTGGCCCGCGAGCTCAACATCGACGCCGAGGGCATCGACATGGGCCCGTCCCCGACGGACGCCGCCCTGGCCGCCGACCTGGCGCTGCCGATCGAGGAGCTGGAGCTCACCGTTCGGTCGTACAACTGCCTCAAGCGTGAGGGCATCCACTCCGTGGGTGAGCTCGTCGCCCGCTCCGAGGCCGACCTGCTCGACATCCGCAACTTCGGTGCGAAGTCGATCGACGAGGTCAAGGCGAAGCTGGCCGGCATGGGCCTGGCCCTCAAGGACAGCCCGCCCGGATTCGACCCGACCGCCGCCGCCGACGCCTTCGGTGCGGACGACGACGCGGACGCCGGTTTCGTCGAGACCGAGCAGTACTGAGAGCTCGGGACCACGGTCTCGTAGACGTCTGCCGGCCGGCTCCGGCTGGCCGCGCAGTTCCCCGCGCCCCTCACGGGGCGCGGGGTCTCCGACAGGCGACCGCCTGCTCGGATACTGACCCCGGTACCTCGTACGGCCAGGGCAGACCCCAAGGAGAAACACCATGCCGCGTCCCACCAAGGGTGCCCGTCTGGGCGGCAGCGCCGCGCACGAGAAGCTGCTCCTCGCGAACCTCGCGAAGTCGCTCTTCGAGCACGGCCGCATCACCACGACCGAGGCCAAGGCCCGCCGCCTGCGTCCGGTCGCCGAGCGCCTGATCACCAAGGCGAAGAAGGGCGACATCCACAACCGTCGCCTGGTGCTGCAGACGATCACGGACAAGGGCGTCGTCCACACGCTCTTCACCGAGATCGCCCCGCGCTACTCCGAGCGCCCGGGTGGCTACACCCGCATCACCAAGATCGGCAACCGTCGTGGCGACAACGCCCCGATGGCCGTGATCGAGCTGGTCGAGGGCGAGATCGCCAAGAAGGCGACCGTCGCCGAGGCCGAGGCCGCCACCAAGCGCGCCGTCAAGGAGGCCGACGCGGCCGCCGAGACCCCCGCTGAGGAGACCAAGGAGGCCTGAGGCTTCTTTGGTGCCGTAAGGCCTTGAACGGGTCCGTCCCCTCGCGGGGGCGGGCCCGTTCTGCTTGTACTGAGAGGATGCAGGGGTGAGTGACGAGGTGGAGCCCGGCTTTGTCCGGGTGCGGCTGGACCTGTCGTACGACGGCAAGGACTTCTCCGGCTGGGCGAAGCAGCGGACGCGGCGGACCGTGCAGGGCGAGCTGGAGTCCGCTCTCCAGACCGTGATGCGGCTCAAGGAGCCGGTGGAGCTGACGGTGGCCGGCCGTACCGACGCCGGGGTGCACGCCCGCGGGCAGGTGGCGCACCTGGACCTGGCGGCCGAGGTGTGGGCCGAGCACCGGGACGTGCTGCTGCGGCGGCTCGCCGGGCGGCTGCCGCAGGACGTGCGGGTGTGGACGGTGGCCGAGGCGCCGGCCGGGTTCAACGCGCGGTTCTCGGCCGTCTGGCGGCGGTACGCGTACCGGGTGGGGGACCACCGGGCCGGGGTGGACCCGCTGCGCCGCGGGCACGTGCTGTGGCACGACCGGCCGCTGGACGTGGCCGCGATGAACGAGGCGGCGAAGGCGCTGCTCGGCGAGCACGACTTCGCCGCGTACTGCAAGAAGCGCGAGGGTGCGACGACGATCCGCACGCTCCAGCGGCTGAGCTGGGAGCGGGACGCCGAGGGCATCGTCACGGCGACCGTGCGGGCCGACGCGTTCTGCCACAACATGGTGCGCTCGCTGGTGGGCGCCCTGCTGCACGTCGGCGACGGGCACCGGCCGGTGGAGTGGCCGGGGCGGGTGCTGGCGGCCGGCGTACGGGACTCCGCGGTGCACGTGGTGCGGCCGCACGGGCTGACCCTCGAAGAGGTCGGCTACCCGGCGGACGAGCTGCTGGCCGCGCGCAGCAAGGAGGCGCGCAACATGCGGACGCTGCCGGGCGGGGCCACGGGCGCGGGCTGCTGCTGAGGCCCGGATCCGGCCGTCAGTGGCCGGCCGCGGCCTCGGCGAGGGTGCGGCCGCGCTTCACGATCCGCTGGAACGCGTACTCGGCGAGGTCGTCGCCCGCGGTCCCGACGGCCAGGTCCTGCTTCTTGGCCGCCTTGCCGGACTGGAAGCCGGACAGGGTGACGTACAGGAAGCGGCCGTAGGCGTGGACGGTGCGGAGGCAGGCCCTGGGCTTGGCGCACGCCTTCCGGCCCTTCGAGGGCTGGAGGGCGGTCACCGCGCCGGGCAGGCCGTCCTTGGCCTTCGCGGCCTGGTCGGTGGTGTCGAAGGCGGCGACGCCGACGGTGGTGGCGACGCCGTCGCGCTGGTAGGTGCCGCGGACCAGCTTGCGGCAGCCGTGCCGGGCGAGGACCTTCGCCACCGCCTCCGGGGCGGCCTTGCGGCAGTCGGTCTTGGTGTCACCGGCGGTCTGTGCGTACTTGCGGCCGCTGATCTCGGTGCTCTTGCCGGGGAAGAACTCCGTCGCGTTGAACGGCAGGCCGTCGCGCTTGGCGTCGGCGAGGTGGTCCAGCGGGTGCGGGCTCGCATCCGGGGCGGCGGAGAACACCGGCTCGGAGGCCGTCGGCCCGGCCCCGGGAGTGTCGGATGCGTCACGTCCGCCGGAGCGGCCGAGGTACAGCGCGCCGGCCACGACACCGGCGAGCACCACCGCGGTGAGCGCCGCGGCCCCCGCGCCGAGCAGCCGCCGGCGGCGCCTGCGGGCGGCGTGGGCGTCGGCCAGCGCCTCCCAGTCGGGCGTCTGCGGATGCTGCGGAAACGGTTCCTCCCCAAAACTCATGCCGGGCATCCTAGGCCGGGCGGGAGGAAACCCGCTTGGGTGTCCGTGGGGGCGACCGCGACAATGCGGGGCATGGGACATCTTGAGGCCGGGCACCTGGACTACTACCTGCCGGACGGTCGCGTGCTGCTGGCCGACGCCTCCTTCCGGGTGGGGGAGGGGTCCGTGGTGGCGCTGGTCGGCGCGAACGGAGCGGGCAAGACCACGCTCCTGCGGCTGATCTCCGGCGAGCTGCAGCCGCACGGCGGGCAGGTCACGGTGAGCGGCGGGCTGGGCGTGATGCCGCAGTTCGTGGGCTCGGTCCGGGACGAGCGCACCGTACGCGACCTGCTGGTTTCGGTGGCGCAGCCGCGGATCCGGGAGGCCGCGAAGGCGGTGGACCGGGCCGAGCACCTGATCATGACGGTCGACGACGAGGCCGCGCAGATGGCGTACGCGCAGGCGCTGAGCGACTGGGCCGACGTGCAGGGGTACGAGGCGGAGACGCTGTGGGACGTCTGCACGACGGCCGCGCTCGGAATCCCGTACGACAAGGCGCAGTTCCGCGAGGTGCGGACGCTGTCGGGCGGTGAGCAGAAGCGGCTGGTGCTGGAGGCGCTGCTGCGCGGGCCGGACGAGGTGCTGCTGCTCGACGAGCCGGACAACTACCTCGACGTGCCCGGCAAGCGGTGGCTGGAGGACCAGCTGAAGGCCACCCGCAAGACCGTGCTGTTCGTCTCCCACGACCGGGAGCTGCTGTCCCGGTCCGCCGAGAAGATCGTCAGCGTGGAGCCGGGGGTGGACGGCTCGGACGTGTGGGTGCACGGCGCCGGGTTCGCCACCTTCCACGAGGCCCGCAAGGAGCGCTTCGCCCGGTTCGAGGAGCTGAAGCGGCGCTGGGAGGAGAAGCACGCCCAGCTGAAGAAGCTGGTCGTCACGCTCCGGCAGGCGGCCGCGGTCAGCCACGAGCTGGCCTCCCGGTACGCGGCCGCGCAGACCCGGCTGAGGAAGTTCGAGGAGGCCGGCCCGCCGCCGGAGCCGCCGCGGGAGCAGGAGATCACGATGCGGCTGCGCGGCGGCCGTACCGGGGTGCGCGCGGTGACCGCGGAGCGGCTGGAGCTGACCGGCCTGATGAAGCCCTTCGACCTGGAGGTCTTCTACGGCGAGCGGGTGGCGGTGCTCGGCTCGAACGGGTCGGGCAAGTCGCACTTCCTGCGGCTGCTGGCCGGCGAGGACGTGTCGCACACGGGCAGCTGGAAGCTGGGCGCGCGGGTGGTGCCCGGCCACTTCGCGCAGACGCACGCGCATCCGGAGCTGTTCGGCCGGAGCCTCGTCGACATCCTGTGGACGGAGCACGCGAAGGACCGCGGCGGGGCGATGTCGGTGCTGCGCCGGTACGAGCTGGAGCGGCAGGGCGACCAGCCGTTCGAGAAGCTGTCGGGCGGCCAGCAGGCCCGGTTCCAGATCCTGCTGCTGGAGCTGTCGGGCACCACGGCGCTGCTGCTCGACGAGCCGACGGACAACCTGGACCTGGAGTCGGCGGAGGCCCTCCAGGACGGGCTGGAGGCGTACGAGGGCACGGTGCTGTGCGTGACGCACGACCGCTGGTTCGCGCGCTCCTTCGACCGCTACCTCGTCTTCGGCTCGGACGGTGTCGTACGCGAGACCCCGGAGCCGGTCTGGGACGAGCGCCGGGTCGAACGCAAGCGGTGACCCCGGGGCGCCCTAGTCTCTGACCCATGCGCTGGGAGACGAGGGGCGAGGGCGCCTTCTGGGCGTGGTTGCTGGGGCCCGCTCCGCGGCTCTGGCGGCCGGCCGCTGCGGGCGTGCTGGTGGCGGTGGCCGTGTCGGTTTCGGTGCGCACCGCCGCCGGGGGCATGGACAACGCCTTCGTGGTCCGGGCGGCGGACGCGCTGCTGGACGGCAGGTCCCCGTACGCCGACAAGCGCTTCCTGTACTTCCCGAGCGCGGTGCTCGTGGCCGTGCCGGAGGCGCTGGTGCCGGCGGGTGTCCGGCGGATCCTGGTTCCGCTGGGGACGTCGGCGCTGCCGGCCGTCGGCTGGTGGGCGGCGCTGCGGATCTTCTCGGTGCCGCTGCGCAGCCGGTTCGGGGTGCTGGGCCTCGCCGTACTGGCGCTCGCGTACGAGCCGTACGCCAATCTGGTGCTGCTGGGGAACTGGACCTCCTTCTCCGCCGCCGCCCTGCCGCTGGCCCTGCTGGCCGCGCACCGGGGGCGGTGGGTGCGGGCCGGGCTGATCGTCGGTGCGGCCGTCGCGGCGAAGCCGATGCTGGTGCCGGTGGCGCTGCTGTTCGTCTTCGCCCGCCGGTGGCGCGGGCTGGCCGCCGTGGTGCTGGTGCCGCTGGGGTCCTCGCTGCTGGGCGCGGCCCTGATGCCGCGGCCCTCGCTGTTCTTCACCAGGACGCTGCCGTTCCTGCTCCGGGGCCAGGACTCCTTCGCGCTGCCCTGGGACGCCTCGCCGGTCGCGGTCCTGCCGCGGCTCGGTGTGCCCCAGCCGGCGGCGGTGGCCGTCGCCGGGCTGCTGGCGGCTGCGGGGCTCTGGTGCGCGTGGCGGCGCTGGCGGCGCGCGGACGAGGGGCCCGAGCGGCTGGTGGAGACGGCCTGCATGGTGATGCTCGCCGCATTCCTGGTCTCGCGGCCGTCCTTCGACCACTACCTCCTGGTGGTGCTCCCGCTGCTGCTGGCCTCGGGGGTCCGGGACGGCTCGATGCCGCGCTCCCCTTGGTTCTGGCTGGCCCTGGTGCCCCAGACGGCGGGCGTTCCCTGGCCCTCGGAGTGGGAGGGAAGGAACCGGGCGTTCCGGGACATGGCGACGCTTTGCTCGCTCGCCGGTCTGCTGGCGGGTCGTGCGCTGCGCTCGCGTCGGGTTACTCTGGAGCCCGTAACAACTGCGGGGTCCCCACCCAGGACCGAACCGGAGTGCGCCGCGACGCCGGATCCATCGGCATCGCGGACCGCGTTTTGACCCGATTGGGTCCTCTTGGGTATCCTGCTGGTTTGTTATGCGTATGGGCTTTCTCATTCTCACGTGATTGGGCCTTGCGCCGGTCCACCGGACCGATGACCAGCAGTTCGAACCGTTCGCAAGGGTTGCGTCCCCGATGCGAACGAAGGCTGTCGTGATCGTCCGTGGTGACCCTGTCAGGACCCGTCCCGTGGGGCTAGCGCCCTCTGGGATGACCCACCACTGAAGAAGCGAAGGCATACGCGTGCGTACGTTCAGCCCCAAGCCCGGCGACATCTCGCGCCAGTGGCTCGTCATTGACGCCCAGGACGTCGTCCTCGGCCGTCTGGCGACCCAGGCCGCTGCCCTCCTGCGCGGCAAGCACAAGCCGACCTATGCGCCTCACATGGACATGGGCGACTTCGTCATCATCGTCAACGCCGACAAGGTCCACCTGTCCGGCAACAAGCGCGAGCAGAAGATGGCGTACCGCCACTCCGGCTTCCCGGGCGGTCTCCGCAGCGTCCGTTACGACGACCTGCTGACGAACAACCCGGAGAAGGCCGTCGAGAAGGCCGTCAAGGGCATGCTCCCGAAGAACTCCCTGGGCCGTCAGATGCTCTCGAAGCTGAAGGTCTACTCGGGCGACCAGCACCCCCACGCTGCCCAGCAGCCGGTGCCGTTCGAGATCACCCAGGTCGCGCAGTAATTCCGGCCACCCCCTAAGACGTAGAGAATTCTGAGGAGAATCGTGGCCGAGACCACCGTCGAGACCCCCATCGAGGGCGACGAGACCTACGACGCTGTGACCACCTTCGAGTCCGAGGCCCCGGAGGGTGACTACACCTCCGAGTCCCTCGCCTCGCGCTTCGGCGACCCGCAGCCGGCCGCCGGCCTGGGCCGTCGCAAGAACGCCATCGCCCGCGTCCGGATCGTTCCGGGCACCGGCAAGTGGAAGATCAACGGTCGCACCCTCGAGGACTACTTCCCGAACAAGGTGCACCAGCAGGAAGTCAACGAGCCCTTCAAGGTGCTCGAGCTTGACGGCCGCTACGACGTCATCGCCCGCATCGCGGGTGGCGGCGTCTCCGGTCAGGCCGGCGCTCTGCGCCTCGGCGTGGCCCGCGCCCTCAACGAGGCGGACGTGGAGAACAACCGCGGCCCGCTGAAGAAGGCCGGCTTCCTCTCCCGCGACGACCGTGCGGTCGAGCGCAAGAAGGCCGGTCTCAAGAAGGCCCGCAAGGCTCCGCAGTACAGCAAGCGCTAATCTCCGCCTGCTGCTCTGCACGAATCCGCCCCGGCGGCACACTCTGTGCTGCCGGGGCGGTTCGTTTATCGCCACAAGCGACGTATATCTGAAAGCACCAGAACTCGGTAACTCGGAGGACAACAGTGGGACGACTCTTCGGTACGGACGGTGTACGCGGCGTCGCGAACGCGGATCTGACGGCTGAGCTCGCTCTCGGCCTGTCCGTGGCGGCCGCACACGTGCTCGCCGAGGCGGGCACCTTCGAAGGGCACCGCCCGACCGCCGTGGTCGGCCGCGACCCCCGCGCCTCCGGCGAGTTCCTGGAAGCGGCCGTGGTGGCCGGCCTCGCGAGTGCCGGCGTGGACGTTCTGCGTGTCGGTGTGCTGCCCACCCCCGCGGTGGCGTATCTCACCGGTGTGCTGGGCGCCGACCTCGGCGTCATGCTCTCCGCGAGCCACAACGCCATGCCGGACAACGGCATCAAGTTCTTCGCCCGCGGCGGCCACAAGCTCGCCGACGACCTCGAGGACAAGATCGAGGCCGTCTACGAGGAGCACCGCACCGGTGCCCCCTGGGACCGCCCGACCGGCGCCGGCGTGGGCCGGGTCTCCGACTACACCGAGGGCTTCGAGAAGTACGTCGCCCACCTGATCGGCGCCCTGCCCAACCGCCTCGACGGCCTGAAGGTCGTCCTGGACGAGGCGCACGGCGCGGCCGCGTTCGTGTCCCCCGAGGCGTTCGCCCGGGCCGGGGCCGAGGTCGTCACCATCGGCGCCGAGCCGGACGGCCTGAACATCAACGACGGCTGCGGCTCCACCCACCTGGGCCTGCTCAAGGCGGCCGTCGTCGAGCACGGCGCCGACCTGGGCATCGCCCACGACGGCGACGCCGACCGCTGCCTGGCCGTGGACGCCTTCGGCAACGAGATCGACGGCGACCAGATCCTCACCGTGCTGGCGCTCGCCATGCGCGAGGCCGGCACCCTGCGCGGCGACACCGTCGTCGCGACCGTGATGTCGAACCTCGGTTTCAAGCTGGCCATGGAGGAGCGCGGCATCTCCCTCGTCCAGACCGGCGTCGGCGACCGCTACGTGCTGGAGTCGATGAAGGAGCACGGCTACGCCCTCGGCGGCGAGCAGTCCGGCCACGTGATCATCCTCGACCACGCGACCACCGGCGACGGCACCCTGACCGGTCTGATGCTCGCCGCCCGGGTGGCCGCGACCGGCAGCACCCTCGCCGAGCTGGCGGCCGTCATGAACCGGCTGCCGCAGATCCTGATCAACGTGCCGGACGTCGACAAGTCCCGCGTCACCACCTCCGGCGAGCTGGCCGCCGCCGTCGCCGAGGCCGAGCGGGAACTGGGCTCCACCGGCCGCGTCCTGCTGCGCCCGTCGGGCACCGAGCCGCTGGTCCGCGTGATGGTCGAGGCCGCCGACATCGAGCAGGCGCACGCCGTCGCCGGCCGCCTGGCCGACGCCGTCAAGTCCGCGCTCGGCTAGGCCGTCTCTTCCGGATCCTGCCTGACCCTCACTTCCGTGTGCCTCGTGGCGCACCCGGCCGCCGGCTCATCCGGCCCTGCTGGGTGCGCCACAGCAGTTTCCAGCCGACGAGGGTCAGGCAGCCGGCCAGGATGATGCCGAGCAGGTTCAGCATCAGCTGCTCGGCCGAGCCCCACATCTGCGCCAGGTCGCCGTAGCTGAGGGCGAGCGCCGCGTTGGCGGCGGCCGGGATCGTGGTCACCGAGATCGCCACGCCCACCAGCGCGCCGGCCTTCGCGGAGGTCAGCGACAGCACCCCGGCCACGCCGGCCAGCAGCGCCACCACGAACGAGAACGGGTCGGGCTGCCAGATGAAGCTGGTGTTCGGCCGCGCCGCGTCGAGCATCCCCGGCTCGAACATCCCGAGCGCGTCCATCACCAGGCTGAACACCGTGGTCCCCACGATCGCCGCGGCGAACCCGATCAGCAGGGCGACCAGCGAACGCAGCGCCAGCCGCGGCGCGCGCTGCACCAGTCCGGTGCAGATGCCGGCCAGTGGCCCGAACTCCGGGCCCACCGCCATCGCGCCCACGATCAGGATGGCGTTGTCGAGGGCCACACCGCAGGCCGCGATCATCGTGGCGACGATCATGAAGGCGGCGTAGGTGATGGTGAGGGTGGACTCCTCGTGGGTGGCCTCCGACAACTGCTCCCAGATCACCGCGTCGGCGGCCTCGCCGGGGGCCTCCTCCTCGGCCCGGTCGGCGCGTGCCGACAGGGACAGGTCGATGTTCTCGACCGCGACCGAGCCGTCCCGGTCGATGCCGAGCGCCCGCAGCTCGTTCAGGAGCTCGTCACCGGCCTCGCGGGCCACGTCGCACAGGACCAGGTCGCCGTGCGGCTCGCGGGCCGCCCCGGGCAGGACGGCCAGATGGGTGGTCCCGACCGTCGCGCCGATGGCCGCGAGGACGGCCTCGGTGCGATCGGCCGGACTGATGATCCGCAGGTGCAGCATGCCCGCACCCTAACCACACGGCCCTAGAGCTTGCGGAGGCTGAGCCGCTGCACCTTGTGGTCGGGCCCCTTGCGGATGATCAGGTTGGCGCGGCCGCGGGTGGGGGCCACGTTCTCCAGGAGGTTGGGGCGGTTGATGGTGCGCCACATCGTGCGGGCGTAGTCCATCGCCTCCTCCTCGGAGACCTGGGTGTACTTCCGGAAGTAGGAGAAAGGATTCTGGAACGCGGTCTCGCGGAGCTTGGCGAACCGGTTGAGGTACCAGCGCTCGATGTCCTCGGCCCGGGCGTCGACGTACACGCTGAAGTCGAAGAAGTCGGCGAGGCCGACCCGGGTGCGGCCGTCCTTGCCGGGCAGGGCCGGCTGGAGCACGTTCAGGCCCTCGACGATGAGGATGTCCGGGCGGCGCACGACCAGCCGCTCGCCGGGCACGATGTCGTAGATCAGGTGCGAGTAGACGGGCGCGGTGACCTCGTCCTTGCCCGCCTTGATGTCGGCCACGAACCGGGTCAGTGCGCGCCGGTCGTACGACTCGGGGAAGCCCTTGCGGGACGTCAGGCCGCGCTCGCGCAGCTCCTGCATCGGGTACAGGAACCCGTCGGTGGTGACCAGTTCGACGCGCGGGTGCTCGGGCCAGCGGGCGAGCAGGGCCTGGAGGAGGCGTGCGACGGTGGACTTGCCCACGGCCACGCTGCCGGCGACACCTATGACGAACGGGGTGCCGCGCTGGGCACCGTGCCCGTTCCCGGCGTCCCCGAGGAAGGTGTTGAGGGCGCCGCGCAGGTTGCTCGTCGCGCCGACGTACAGGTTGAGCAGGCGGGAGAGCGGCAGGTAGACGTCGCGGACCTCGTCGAGGTCGATGACGTCCCCGAGTCCCCGGAGGCGCTCGACCTCCTCGGCGGTCAGCGGCAGCGGGGTGCGCTCGCGCAGCGCGCTCCACTCGGCCCGGGTGAGGTCTACGTACGGCGACGCCTCGGTCCGGCGCCGGTCGGTTCCGCTTCGTGGCGGCGAAGTGATCACAACGCCATTGTCGTCGCCTGCGGGTGGTTGTGGGCCGTGGGGTCGGTCACGTGGCCCTGTGCGGGCCGGTCCGTGGCCGCGGTGTGGAGGGCCGGTGAAGGGCCGGGGGGTTGTGCTGATCTTGGTCTCGATTGGGGACTGGCCCGGTCTCACGCGCGCAACGATCTTGATATTGGGTGGAGGGCCCGGGCGCGCCGGCCGTAGGTTTTCTGTCGGCCCCGGTCGCCGGGGTCCTGCTGTTTTCGCTTTCTCACCGGGGGATCCTTCCGTGCGCTCTGCTTTTGTTCGCCGTGGTGCGATGACCGTCTCCGCCGTGTCGCTGGCCCTGCTCGTCTCGGCCTGCGGCTCCTCCGACAAGGCGGAGGAGAAGAAGGACGGCAAGGCCGCGGACAAGGGTGCCGCGAGCAGCGCGCCCGCCAAGGTCCTCACCGCCGCCGAGCTGGAGAAGGCGGCCGTCGAGCAGGCCGACCTGCCGGAGTACAAGGTCGAGAAGAACCCGTCGGGCAAGCTCGCCGCCGCCGGCAAGGCCGCCTCCGACAAGACCGAGTGCCAGGCGCTCGCCGACGCCGTCAGCGGGCCGCTGGGCAGCCCGGCCGCGAAGGTCATGCGCTCCGCCGTGCTGATCCCGGCCGAAGGCGGCAAGGCCCAGACCCCGGAGCAGAAGGCGCTGGCCGGCCTGAACGCGCTGAAGTCGCCCGCGACCCGCGTGGTCCTCGGCTCGTACGCGGGCGGCGCGGCGGCCGAGCAGCTCGCCGCCGTCAAGAAGGCGGGTACGGACTGCGCCGGCGGGTTCACCGTGACGCAGGACGGCGAGAAGTCGAAGATCACGAAGGTGGCGCCGCTGCCGCTCACCGCCGGCGAGGAGGCCACCGCCTTCGAAATCACCGTGGACGGCGAGGGCATGACGATCGTGTACAACGTCGCCGTGACCCGTCAGGGCGGCACGCTGTCCAGCTTCTTCACGTTCAGCCTCGGCGGTGCCGTCAAGGAGCTGCCGGCCAAGGTCATCGAGGCGCAGGCCAAGAAGCTCGGCTGACGCGCTTTCACCCGAACGGGCGGCAACCCCGCTCCGGCAGCCGTGCCGGGGCGGGGTTTTCGGCGTGTCCGCATCCCTTGCGGCCGGGCGGTACGGGCGTACCCTGCCGCCCATGTGCGGAATCGTGGGTTACGTAGGAGCGCAGTCTGCGCTCGATGTGGTCATCGCCGGGCTGAAGCGACTGGAGTACCGGGGCTACGACTCGGCCGGCGTGGCCGTGCTCGCGGACGGCGGACTCGCCGCCGCCAAGAAGGCCGGCAAACTCGTCAACCTCGAAAAGGAGCTGGTGGGACGGCCGTTGCCGACCGGCTCCACCGGGATCGGGCACACCCGCTGGGCCACCCACGGCGGGCCCACCGACGCCAACGCCCACCCCCACCTCGACAACGCGGGCCGGGTCGCCGTCGTCCACAACGGCATCATCGAGAACTTCGCGGCCCTGCGCGACGAACTGGCCGGGCGCGGGCACCGGCTGGACTCCGACACCGACACCGAGGTGGTCTCGCACCTGCTCGCCGAGGCGTTCTCCTCCACGGGGGACCTCGCCGAGGCCATGCGGCAGGTCTGCCGGCGCCTGGACGGCGCGTTCACCCTGGTGGCCGTACACGCCGACGAGCCGGACACGGTCGTCGGGGCCCGCCGGAACTCGCCGCTGGTGGTGGGCGTCGGCGAGGGCGAGGCGTTCCTCGCCTCCGACGTCGCCGCGTTCATCGCCCACACCCGGTCCGCGCTCGAACTCGGCCAGGACCAGGTCGTGGAGCTGCGCCGGGACGGGGTGACGGTCACCGACTTCTTCGGCGCGCCGGCCGAGGTGCGGGCCTACCACGTGGACTGGGACGCGTCGGCGGCCGAGAAGGGCGGCTACGACTACTTCATGCTGAAGGAGATCGCCGAGCAGCCCAAGGCGGTCGCCGACACGCTGCTCGGCCGGATCGACGGCAGCGGGCTGCTGACCCTCGACGAGGTCCGGATCCCCGACGCGGTGCTGCGCGAGGTCGACAAGGTCGTCATCGTGGCCTGCGGGACCGCGTACCACGCCGGGATGATCGCCAAGCTGGCCATCGAGCACTGGACGCGGATCCCCTGCGAGACCGAGCTGGCCAGCGAGTTCCGCTACCGCGACCCGATCCTCGACCAGCGCACCCTCGTCATCGCGATCTCGCAGTCCGGCGAGACGATGGACACCCTCATGGCGCTGCGGCACGCCCGCGAGCAGGGCGCCCGGGTGCTCGCGGTCTGCAACACGAACGGATCCACCATCCCGCGCGAGTCGGACGCCGTGCTCTACACGCACGCCGGTCCGGAGGTGGCGGTCGCCTCCACCAAGGCCTTCCTGACCCAGCTGGTCGCCTGCTACCTGGTGGCCCTCTACCTGGGGCAGGTCCGCGGCACCAAGTGGGGCGACGAGATCCTCGCGGTGATCCGCGAGCTGTCCGACATCGCGGCGGCCGTGGACGTGGTCCTGGAGACCATGGAGCCGGTGCGGGAGCTGGCGCGGTCCCTGGCGCACAAGGACACCGTGCTGTTCCTCGGCCGGCACGTGGGCTACCCGGTGGCCCTGGAGGGCGCGCTCAAGCTGAAGGAGCTCGCGTACATGCACGCCGAGGGGTTCGCGGCGGGCGAGCTGAAGCACGGGCCGATCGCGCTGATCGAGGACGACCTGCCCGTGGTGGTGGTCGTGCCGTCGCCGCGCGGCCGGTCGGTGCTGCACGACAAGATCGTGTCGAACATCCAGGAGATCCGGGCCCGCGGGGCGCGCACCATCGTGATCGCGGAGACCGGCGACGAGGCGGTGGTCCCGTACGCCGACCACCTGATCCGGATCCCGGCCACGCCCACCCTGCTCCAGCCGCTGGTGGCGACGGTGCCGTTGCAGGTGTTCGCGTGCGAGCTGGCCACGGCGCGCGGCAACGAGGTCGACCAGCCGCGTAACCTCGCGAAGTCGGTGACCGTGGAGTAGCCCGCGGGGCGTGGGCCGGCAGGCCGTGGACGAGCGAGGGGTGTCAGCGAAGTGATCATCGGAGTGGGTATCGACGTCGCCGAGATCGACCGGTTCGAGGCCGCGCTGGAGCGCACGCCCGGCATGGCGAAGCGGCTGTTCGTCGACGCCGAACTGCTCCTGCCGAGCGGCGAGCGGCGCGGTATCGCCTCGCTCGCCGCCCGGTTCGCGGCCAAGGAAGCGCTGGCGAAGGCGCTCGGCGCGCCGGCCGGGCTGCTGTGGACGGACGCCGAGGTGTACGTCGAGGACAGCGGGCAGCCGCGGCTGCGGGTGTCCGGCACGGTGGCGGACCGGGCGGCGGCGCTGGGCGTGCGGTCCTGGCACATCTCGCTGAGCCACGACGCCGGGGTGGCGTCGGCGGTGGTGATCGCGGAAGGCTGAGCGCATGCGTACTGCCCAGAGCGTGGAGACCGTACGGGCCGCCGAGGCCGAACTGATGGCGCAGCTGCCCGAGGGCGCCCTGATGCAGCGGGCCGCGGCCGGGCTGGCCGCCGCCTGCGCCGGGCTGCTCGGCCGGGTCTACGGGGCCCGGGTGGTGCTGCTCGTGGGGCCCGGGGACAACGGGGGCGACGCCCTGTACGCGGGGGCGCGGCTGGCCCGGCGGGGGGCCGGGGTGACGGCCGTGCCGATGGACCCGGACCGGATGCATCCGGGCGGGCTGCGGGCACTGCGGGCCGCCGGCGGGCGGGTGGGCGAACGGCTGCCGGCCGGCCGGGTGGACCTGGTGGTCGACGGGCTGCTGGGCATCGGGGGCCGCGGCGGGCTGCGGCCGGCGGCGGCGGAACTCGCCGCGCAGGCGGCGGCGGCCCGGGCGGCCGGGGCGCGGGTGGTCGCGGTGGACCTGCCGAGCGGGGTGGACGCGGACACCGGCGAGGCGGCCGGGCCGGTGGTGACGGCGGACGCGACGGTGGTGTTCGGCGCGTACAAGCCGGGGCTGCTGATCGACCCGGGGGCCGGGCACGCGGGGGCGCTGCGGCTGGTGGACATCGGGCTGTCGCTTCCGGAGCCGCCGGTGCTGGAGGCGTTGCAGCACGCGGACGTGGCGGCACGGCTGCCGGTGCCGTCTTCGGCGAGTGACAAGTACCGGCGCGGGGTGGTGGGGGTGGCCGCGGGGTCGGCCCGGTATCCCGGGGCGGCGGTGCTCGCGGTCGCGGGGGCGGTGCGCGGGGGTGCGGGGGCGGTGCGGTACGTGGGCACGGCCGGGGACGAGGTGCTGGCACGGTACCCCGAGGCACTGGTGCACGGGGGGCCGCCGGCGAAGGCGGGGCGGGTGCAGGCGTGGGTGGTCGGGCCGGGGCTGGGGGAGGGGCGCGGCGAGGTCGCGGAGCTGCTGGAGGCGGACGTACCGCTGCTGATCGATGCCGACGGGCTTCGGGGGCTGGATCCCTCGGCGCTGCGGGCGCGGTCGGCGCCGACGCTGCTGACGCCGCATGCGGGGGAGGCGGCGGCGCTGCTGGGGGTGCCGCGGGCGGAGGTCGAGGCGGGGCGGCTGTCCGCGGTGCGGGAGCTGGCGGGGCGGTTCGGGGCGACCGTGCTGCTGAAGGGGGCCACGACCTTGGTGTGCGGGGCGGGGGCGGGGGCGGTGCGGGTGAATGCGACGGGGTCTTCGTGGCTGGCCACCGCGGGCAGCGGGGACGTGCTGTCCGGTCTTGCGGGGGCTCTGCTAGCCGCGGGCCTGCCTGCGCTGGATGCCGGGTCCGTCGCGGCCTACCTGCACGGCCTGGCCGGCCGTCTTGCGGCCCGCGGGGCCCCTGCCACGGCGCACGAGGTCGCCCTCGCACTCCCCGCCGCCTGGCGCGAAACCTTCGCCGCCTGAGCCGGCGGGCGCTCCGCCCCCGGGGCTTCCGGCCCGTCCGGCGTTTGAGGACCGGGGGCCGGGGCGGAGCCCCGATCCTGGGCCTCGCCGGCGATCGAGGCGCGGGGTTCGGGGCGGAGCACCGGGGAGGGGACGGGGACTGAGAGACTGGGGGGGATGAACGAGACACCGCTGCCGCGCGTACGCGCCGAGATCGACCTGGCCGCCGTACGCCACAACGTACGCGCCCTGCGCGACCGCGCCCCCCGTTCGCAGCTCATGGCGGTGGTGAAGTCCGACGCCTACGGACACGGCGCGGTCCCGTGCGCCCGCGCCGCCCTCCAGGCCGGCGCCCGATGGCTCGGCACCGCCACCCCCGAAGAGGCCTTCGCCCTCCGGGACGCCGGCATCGACGCCCGCATCATGTGCTGGCTGTGGACCCCCGGCGGCCCCTGGCGCCGCGCCGTCGACGAGGGCATCGACGTCGGCATCAGCGGCATGTGGGCCCTCGACGAGGTACGCGCCGCGGCCCGGGCCGCCGGCCGCCCCGCCCGCATCCAGCTCAAGGCCGACACCGGCCTCGGCCGCAACGGCTGCCAGCCCGCCGACTGGCCCGCCCTGGTCGGCGCGGCCGTCGCCGCCCAGGCCGAGGGCACCGTGCAGGTCACCGGCCTGTGGTCGCACTTCGCCTGCGCCGACGAGCCCGGCCACCCCTCCATCGCCGCGCAGCTCGCCGTCTTCCGCGAGATGACCGGCTACGCCGAGAAGGAGGGCCTGGACCCCGAGGTCCGGCACATCGCCAACACCCCGGCCACCCTCACCCTCCCCGAGACCCACTTCGACCTCGTCCGCACCGGCATCGGCATCTACGGCGTCTCCCCGGCCCCCGAACTCGGCACCCCCGCCCAGCTCGGCCTGCGCCCCGCGATGACGCTCCGCGCCGCGGTCGCTCTGGTCAAGGAAGTGCCGCCGGGCCACGGCGTCAGCTACGGCCACCACTACGTGACGGACGCCGCCACCGGCCTCGCCCTGATCCCCGCCGGCTACGCGGACGGCATCCCCCGGCACGCCTCCGGCCGCGGCCCGGTCCTCGTCGGCGGCAAGGTCCGCACGGTGGCCGGCCGGGTCGCCATGGACCAGTTCGTCGTCGACATCGGCACCGACCCGGTCCGCACCGGCGACGAGGCCGTGCTGTTCGGCCCCGGCGACGCCGGCGAGCCCACCGCCGAGGACTGGGCGCAGGCCGCCGGCACCATCGCGTACGAGATCGTGACCCGCATCGGCAGCCGGGTGCCCCGCGTCCACCTGAACGCGTGACGCCCGTACCGCCGGTCCCGTACCGTCCGGCCGGGCCCCGTACGTGACACCCGACCCCGCAGCGAGTGAGGTGCCGTGAGCGAGAACTGGCGCAAGGCCGGCTGGGCCGGTGCCGCGATCGGCGTCCTCGCCGCCGGCGCGGCCGCGGGCGTCGCGGTGGAACGCGTCACCGTGGGCCGCGGCATACGCAAGAAGGCCCGCCTCGCCCTCGACGCGGCCGGCCCGTACGGCTCGCTGCGCGGCACCCCGGGGACCGTCCGCGCCGACGACGGCACCGAGCTGTACTACGAGGTGGACGAGCCGGAGCGGCCCCTGGTCGCCCCCGGCAAGCGGCCCCGGCTGCGCCGCGCCCCCGAGCCCGTCGTCCCCACCGTGGTCTTCTGCCACGGCTACTGCCTCTCCCAGGACTCCTGGCACTTCCAGCGGGCCGCGCTGCGCGGCGCCGTCCGGGCCGTCTACTGGGACCAGCGCAGCCACGGCCGCTCCGGCCGCGGCCTGGCGCAGGCCGACGGCGAGCCCGTCACCATCGAGCGCCTCGGCCGCGACCTGAAGGCCGTCCTCGACGCCGCCGCCCCCGAGGGCCCGCTGATCCTCGTCGGCCATTCCATGGGCGGCATGACGATCATGGCCCTGGGTGCGATCGACCCGGCCCTGGTCCGGGACCGGGTGGCCGGCGCGGCCTTCATCGGCACGTCGAGCGGCCGGCTCGGCGAGGTCACGTACGGGCTGCCGGCCGCCGGGATGGGCCTGGTGCGCCGGGTGCTGCCGGGGGTGCTGCGGGCGCTGGGCTCCGAGGCGGAGCTGGTCGAGCGCGGCCGCCGGGCCACCGCGGACCTGTTCGCGGGCATGGTCAAGCGCTACTCGTTCGGGTCGAGGGACGTGGACCCGGGGGTGGCCCGGTTCGCGGAGCGGCTGATCGAGGCCACCCCGATCGACGTGGTCGCCGAGTTCTACCCGGCGTTCGAGCAGCACGACAAGACCGCCGAGCTGGCCGTGTTCGCGCAGCTGCCGACCCTGGTGGTGGCCGGCGGCAGGGACCTGATCACCCCGGCCGCGCACGGCGTGACCATCGCCGAGCAGCTGCCGGACGCCGACCTCCTCGTGCTGCCGGACGCCGGGCACCTGCTGATGCTGGAGCGTCCCGAGGAGGTCAACGGGCGGCTGGCGGACCTCCTCGGGCGCGCCGGGGCGGGAGCGGCAGCGGCTACCGTTGGCCGGTATGGAAGCAGCACCGCACACCCGGCCCCTTGAGGCCGACGCGCAGAGCCCCGCGAGCACCACGCAGATCACCGTCGACTCCCCGCAGCGGATGCAGGACCTCGGGCGGAGGATCGCCGGGCTGCTGCGTGCGGGCGACCTCGTCCTGCTGACCGGCGAGCTGGGCGCCGGCAAGACGACCCTGACCCGCGGCCTCGGCGAGGGCCTGGGCGTCCGCGGCGCCGTCACCTCGCCGACGTTCGTCATCGCCCGCGTGCACCCCTCGCTGGTGGACGGCCCGCCGCTGGTGCACGTGGACGCGTACCGGCTCGGCGGCGGCCTCGACGAGATGGAGGACCTGGACCTCGACGTCTCGCTGCCGGACTCGGTCGTCGTCGTGGAGTGGGGCGATGGCAAGGTCGAGGAGCTGTCCGAGGACCGGCTGCACGTGGTGATCTCGCGGGCGGTCGGGCACGAGGAGGTGCTCGACGACGTGCGCACGGTCGAGGTCCGCGGGCTCGGCGGGCGCTGGGCGGACGCCGGCCTGGCGGAGCTCCGGATTCCGTAGGGTCCGCCGGCTCCGGCACCTGGTTCCGACAAGTTGTCGGCAAGCTGTTGCGCCGGCGGCGCGGGACGTGGTCACATGGTAGCGAGACCTGGTTAGGTCTACCTAAGTACGGCTTCCCGGGCCAGGAGGTTGCCATGCCGGCACCAGAGCGCGCTGAAGTCCCCGCCGCCCCCGCGGCCCCGCCCGTGCGTCCGGCGGCCGGCCCGTCCGGCCTCGCAGGACTCTCTGCGGTCTCCGTCCGCGACCTGCTGGCCTCGTGCGCCGCGGCCACCGCGGTCTCCACCCCGCCGCGGGCCGCCGCCCGCACCCTGCCCGCCGAGGACGGGACCCCGGGCGCCGAGGCGGCATGACACGGCCCCGGCCCACACGGGCCGGGGGAGGGCGCCTGACGTCACGTCACGCGCGGTCCGTCACCCGTACGGGTCGTTTCGGAGCCGGGCCGGGACGGCAGGGGCGGCAGGGACGGCCGGGGCGGGAGGCTCCGGGCGGCGCCCCGCTACGGGACGACGACGATCTTCGAGTTGATCGTCGCGAAGGTCCACATCGCGTCGCCGTCGGCGCGCGTCATGCGGATGCCGCCGGTCTTCTTCCTCGTGTCGGGCTCCGGCATCGAGCCGTCCGCGCGGGCGCTGAACCCGATGGTCACGCCCTTGACGCTGGTGAACCGGACCACGTGCTCGATCGGCACCCCGTCCGAGCCGGTGGTCCGCCCGGTGCGCGAGCCGACCAGGTACGAGCCGGGCTCCGGGCTCACCGTGCTGGGCACCACGGCGAACGTACGGGTCTTCTTGCCCGCCCCGCCGATCAGCCAGACCTGCTTGGCGCTGAGCGAGTACACGACGCGCACGCCGGTGCCCGAGTTCGCAGGAACCTGCGGGACCTGCCCCTTCGCGGGCTTCCCGGCCGGGACGCGGGGGACGGACTGCGCCGGCGGCTGCGCCTCGGCCGGCCGCTCGGGGGCGCTCGCCGACGCCTGGTAGGCGAGGAAGCCCACCACGCCGAGGGCCGCGGCGGTAAGCCCGGCCACGATTCCCGAGCTGTTGCGTCCCACCTTGTTTCCCGCCTCTCGCGTCGCCCTCCGCCGGTCCCCTGGGACCCGCTGGGCTGACGGTAGCAGCCGGGCCCCGGCCCGCCGGGGCCGCCATTGCGCGCGCCCCCGGAGACGTAGGCTGTTCGCGTGCTCTTGCTCGCAATGGATACCGCCACGCCCGCCGTCACCGTCGCCCTCCACGACGGCACGTCCGTCCTCGCCGAGGCGGACCAGGTCGACGCCCGCCGCCACGGCGAACTGCTCCTCCCCGCCGTGGACAAGGTGCTCGCCGAGGCCGGCCGCACCCTCGACGAGCTGACCGGCATCGTCGTCGGCGTCGGCCCCGGCCCCTACACCGGCCTGCGGGTCGGTCTCGTGACGGCCGCCGCCTTCGCCTCCGCGCTCGGCGTGCCCGTCCACGGACTGTGCACCCTCGACGGACTCGCGTACGCCGCGCAGGACGCCGGGATCGAAGGCCCCTTCACCGTGGCCACCGACGCCCGCCGCAAGGAGGTGTACTGGGCCCGCTACGCCGACCCGCGCACCCGCCTCACCGACGCCGCCGTGGACCGCCCGGCGGACATCGCCGACCAGGTCGCCGGCATTCCCGCCGTCGGCGCCGGCGCGCTGCTGTACCCGGACGTCTTCACCGACGGCCGCGGCCCCGAGCACCAGTCGGCCGCCGCCCTCGCGGGCCTCGCCGCCGAGATGCTGGCCGCCGGCACCCCCTTCCTGCCGCCGCAGCCGATGTACCTGCGCCGGCCCGACGCGCAGGTGCCCAAGAACTACAAGGTGGTCACCCCCCGGTGACGGACGTACAGCTCCGCGAGATGCGCTGGTGGGACATTCAGCCGGTGCTGGAACTGGAGCACGACCTCTTCCCCGAGGACGCCTGGTCGGCCGGCATGTTCTGGTCCGAACTCGCCCACGCCCGCGGCCCGCGGGCCGCCCGGCACTACGTCGTCGCGGAGGACCCCGACGGCCGGCTCGTCGGCTACGCCGGCCTGGCCGCCTCGGCCGACCTGGCGGACGTGCAGACCATCGCGGCCGCCCGCGACACCTGGGGCAGCGGGCTCGGCGCCCGGCTGCTCACCGACCTCCTCCAGGCCGCCACCGACTTCGAGTGCGCCGAGGTGCTGCTGGAGGTGCGGGTGGACAACACCCGCGCGCAGCGCCTCTACGAGCGGTTCGGATTCGAGCCGATCGGCTTCCGGCGCGGCTACTACCAGCCCGGCAACGTGGACGCCCTCGTGATGCGCCGTGCCGACCCCGCAAGCACCCCCGGCCCCGTACAAGGAACTGAGACCCATGGCTGACGAACCCCTCGTCCTCGGCATCGAGACCTCCTGCGACGAGACCGGCGTCGGCATCGTCCGCGGCACCACGCTGCTCGCGGACGCGGTCGCGTCCAGCGTCGACGAGCACGCCCGGTTCGGCGGCGTGGTCCCCGAAGTCGCCTCCCGCGCGCACCTGGAGGCGATGGTCCCGACCATCGAGCGGGCCCTGAAGGAGGCCGGGGTCAGCGCGAAGGACCTCGACGGCATCGCGGTGACGGCCGGTCCGGGCCTCGCCGGGGCGCTGCTGGTGGGCACCTCCGCCGCGAAGGCGTACGCGTACGCGCTCGGCAAGCCGCTGTACGGGGTCAACCACCTCGCCTCGCACATCTGCGTGGACCAGCTGGAGCACGGGCCGCTGCCGGAGCCGACGATGGCCCTGCTGGTGTCCGGCGGGCACTCCTCGCTGCTGCTCGCACCGGACATCACCAGTGACGTACGGCCGCTCGGCGCGACCATCGACGACGCGGCGGGCGAGGCGTTCGACAAGATCGCGCGGGTGCTGAACCTCGGGTTCCCCGGCGGTCCGGTGATCGACCGGCTCGCCAAGGAGGGCGACCCGAAGGCGATCCACTTCCCGCGCGGGCTGACCGGGGCGAAGGACCCCGTGTACGACTTCTCGTTCTCCGGGCTCAAGACGGCCGTGGCGCGGTGGATCGAGGCAAAGCGGAACGCGGGCGAGGAGGTGCCGGTGCGGGACGTGGCGGCGTCCTTCCAGGAGGCCGTGGTGGACGTCCTGACCCGCAAGGCGATCCGGGCCTGCAAGGACGAGGGTGTCGACCACCTGATGATCGGCGGCGGGGTCGCGGCGAACTCGCGGCTGCGGGCGCTGGCGCAGGAACGGTGCGACGACGCCGGCATCGTCCTGCGCGTGCCGCGGCCCAAGCTGTGCACCGACAACGGGGCGATGGTCGCCGCGCTCGGCGCGGAGATGGTCGCCCGCAACCGGCCGGCTTCGGACTGGGACCTGTCGGCGGACTCGTCGCTGCCGGTGACCGATCCGCACGTGCCGGGGTCCGGCGGGCACGGGCATGGTGCGGGCCACGGGCACGGCCACGGGCATGCGCACGGGCACGGGCATGCGCACGATCACGACCACGTGCACGAGCTGAGCAAGGACAACCTGTACTCATGACGATCACGGTCGCGCTGATGTGGGAGGCCCGGGCCGCGGACGGGCGGGGGGCCGAGCTGCTGGAGTGGGCACGGGCGCAGGTCCTGGCGCGTGACCCGCTCCGGCGCGAGACGTTCCGGGCTCCGCAGGACCGGGTGCTGGTCATCACCTGGTGGCAGGCGGCGGAGCTCGCCGCCGAGCTTCCGGAGCTGCCGGATCCCGCCCCGGACCTGATCACCCGACCGCCCCACCGCTGGCGCTTCGAATCCCTCGAAACCACCTGACCCACCACGGCCGGCTGCCCGCTGGGCTGCGCGACTCCTCGGGTCGGCTGCCCGCCGGGCGGGGGCGAAGCTTGGGGCGGAGCGCCAAGGCAGGTCCGGCTGCGCCGTCCCCCGGGCTCCGCCCGGACCCGCGCCTCAAACGCCGGCGGGGCTGGATTTTGCCCGGCGGGGTCTCGCACGTCGGCGGGGCTGGATTTTGCCCGGCGGGGTCTCGAACGCCGGCGGGGCTGGATTTTGCCCGGCCGGGTCTCGGGCGCCGGCGAAGCGGGAATTCGCCCCGCCGGGTCAGACGCGGGCCGGGTGGCCCAGGAGCATCGTGGGGGCGCCGGCGGCGCGGGTGAGGAAGACCGTGGCCGAGTGAGGCCCCTGCGGTTTGACCTTGCGGCGGAGCTCCTCCGGTTCGACGGCCGACCCCCGCTTCTTGACCGTCAGGATGCCGACCTCCCGCTCCCGGAGCAGCGCCTTCAACCGCTTCAAGTTGAACGGCATGACATCAGTGATCTCGTACGCCGTGGCATACGGCGTGGCCACCAGCTCGTCGGACGTGACGTACGCGATCGTCGGGTCGATCAGCCGCCCGGACACCGCCGCCGCCACCTCCGCCACCAGATGCGCCCGGATCACCGCCCCGTCCGGCTCGTAGAGCCACCGTCCCACCGGCCCCGCCGCGGGATCCGGCAGTGGCGAGGCCGTGGCCAGCGAGTCGCCCGCGGGCAGCAGCGTCGCCCGCATCGTCCCCGGTGCCGTCCCGAACCACAGCACGGCCTCCTTCACGTCCCCGCCGTCCGAGATCCACTCCGCCTCGGCCTCGCCCGGCACCGCCTCGTGCGGAATCCCCGGCGCGATCTTGATCGCCGCGTACTTCGCCGTACGGGCGGCGGAAACCGCCCAGGACAGCGGCGGCGAATACGCCTCCGGATCGAAGATGCGCCCGCCCGTCGCCCGGCCGCCACCCCTCACCGACGCGCTACGCGCGGCACTTCCTTGCCTGCCGCCACGCCGCGCCGGATCCAGGAACACCGCGTCGTACCCACTCGTGTCCACCGACGCGACATCCGCCTCGCGGACCTCGATCAGCCCCTCCAGACCCAGCTCCTCCGCATTGGCCCGCGCCACCGCGGCCGTCAGCGGATCGCGGTCCACGGCCAGCACCCGGATCCCGGCCCGGGCCAGCGCCAGCGCGTCGCCGCCGATCCCGCAGCACAGGTCGGCCACGCTGCGCACGCCGAGCGCGGCGAGCCGCCCGGCCCGGTAGGCGGCCACCGACGCCCGCGTCGCTTGCTCGACCCCGTTGGGCGTGAAGTACATCCGGTACGCGTCCTCCGCGCCGAACTTCGCGGCGGCGCGCTGCCGCAGCCGGGCCATGCCCAGCGCGGCGGACACCAGCGCGGCGGGATGCTCGCGGCGCAGCCGGGTCGCGGTCGCCAGCTCCTGCGCCGGATCGTGGTCGCGGAGTCCGGCGAGCAGGCTCCGGCCCTCGTCGGTGCGCAGGGCGGCGAAGGCATCGGTCGCGGAGGGGGAGTACGGGTCGGCGTTCACCCGCTCATTGTCGGCCAGCCGGTGGAAGCTGTGCGCCCGGCGGGCCTCCCGTCAGGGTGTCGCCGCAGCGGGGGCGCCCCCGGGTGGCAGCATCCGCGCCATGCAGCTAGTACGACAAAAGGGACAGAAGATTTCCCTCGGCCCGGCGCCCGTCCGGGCCCGCAGCCGGTGCGCGGCGGCCCTGGCCGCCCTGCTCGTCGCCACCCTCGCCACGGCCTGCGGCGCCGGCGGCGAGGACTCCGCGGCCGACAAGGCCGCCCGCGCCAAGGCCCTCGGCGGCCCGGCGGGCGCCGTCGACGCCGCCGCTAAGGCCCGGCAGGCCGAGGCTGCCCGGCTCGCGGCCGTGAAACGGTGGGGTCTGGCCCAGGTCCCGCTGAAGCCGCCGGCTCCGCCGAAGGAGAAGCCCGAACTCACCACCCGCAAGGGCTTCGAGATCGACGGCGCCGAGGACGCGGCCTCGCTGCCACCGGTGTTCACGACCGTCCCCACCAAGGACAAGGTCGTCTTCCTGACCATCGACGACGGCGCCGAGAAGGACCCCGAGTTCCTGCGCATGATGCAGGAGCTCCAGATCCCGTACAGCGCCTTCCTCAGCGACTACCTGGTGCGCGACGACTACGCGTACTTCAAGAAGATGCAGTCCCACGGCGTCACGCTCAGCAACCACACGCTGAACCACCGCTACCTGCCGGCCCTCTCGTACGAGAAGCAGCGGCAGGAGATCTGCGGCCAGCAGGACACCATCCAGAAGCAGTTCGGCAAGCGCCCCACGCTCTTCCGGCCGCCGTACGGCAACTACAACGGCGACACCCTGCGCGCCGCCGGGTCCTGCGGGGTGAAGGCCGTGCCGCTGTGGAACTCCGAGGCCTTCCCGGACCGGATGGACTGGCGGGAATGGGACCGCGACCTGCACCCCGGCGACATCGTCCTCACCCACTTCCGGGGCCGCGAGGACTGGAAGGGGTCGATGCCTGACATGATCCGTCAGGTCATGAAGACCGTCACGGCGAAGGGGTACGCCGTGGCCCGCCTGGAGGACTACTTGTGAAGCACGCGCGCCGGTTGACGGCAGGGACGCTGGCGGCCGGCGCACTCGCGCTCACCCTCGCGGTCACGGGCTGCGCCCAGAGCGTGGACCCGATCGAGCGGCTGGGACGCAAGGCCACGGCCGACGTGACGGACGGCCAGGACGGCAGGGGCGGCAAGAACGGCAACGACGGCGGCGGCCCGAAGGCCGCCCGCCCGCACGCCTCCCCCTCGCCGTCCGCGCCCAGGCCCGGCGCGCACAAGGCCTGGGGCCTGGACCGGCCGCTGGAGTTCGCGCCGAAGCCGGCCGGCCGGCCGGCCCTGCCCGCGGCCGCGCCCGGCCGGGTGCCGGTGGTGGACCGGATACCCGTGCCGGCGGGGGAGAAGACGGTCTTCCTCACCTTCGACGACGGCGCCGAACGCGACCCGCAGTTCCTGAAGATGGCCGCCGACCTGCGGCTGCCGATCAGCATGTTCCTCACGCACAGCGTCGCCGGCCCCGGCTACGACCACTTCGGCAGGCTCCGCGACCTGGGCACGGGCAGCGCGATACAGAACCACTCGCTGACCCACCCGAACCTGCGGACCCTGCCGTACGCCGCCCAGAAGGCGGAGATATGCGGCCAGCAGGAGCAGCTGCAGAAGCGCTTCGGGGAACGGCCCAGGCTGCTCCGCCCGCCGTTCGGCAACTACAACGACGACACCCTGCGGGCCGCGAAGGACTGCGGACTCTCCTCCGTGGTCCTGTGGCGGGCCTCCATGCAGATCAACGACCTGCGCTACGCCGAGGGCGACGCCCTCCGGCCCGGTGACATCGTCCTCGCCCACTTCCGCGGCCCGAGCGAGCTGAAGGGCGCGACGCTCACCGAGATGACCACCCGGATGCTCCGCCGGATACAGGAGCAGGGCTACCGGATAGGGGTGCTGGAGGACTACCTGTGACCGGATCCCGACCCTGATCCGGTCCCTGATCCGGCCCCCGGTCCGGCCCCCGGTCCTGATCCGGATCCGCCGCCCGCGCGTCCGCCTCCCGCTGCCGCTCCGCGCTGTCGCTGATCCGCAGCAGTAGCGCGATCATGATCCAGTTGGCCACCAGGGACGAGCCGCCCTTCGCCAGGAACGGCAGCGCCTTGCCGGTGAGCGGGATCAGGCCGGTGACCCCGCCCGCGACCACGAACACCTGGAGCGCCAGCGCCGAGGCCAGCCCCACCGCGAGCAGCTTGCCGAACGGGTCGCGGGCGCCCAGCGCCATCCGCAGACCCCGCTGCACCAGCAGCCCGTAGAGCAGCAGGACGGCCATCACGCCGGCCAGCCCCAGTTCCTCGCCCACCGTGGTGAGGATGAAGTCCGAGCGGGCCGCGAAGCCGATCAGCTCCGGGTGCCCCTGGCCCAGTCCGGTGCCGGTGATCCCGCCGCTGCCGAAGCTGAACAGGGCCTGTGCCGACTGGTCCGAGACGATGCCGGGCGGCCGCTGCTCCGGCGGCAGGAAGATCGCCATCGGCTCCAGCCAGGCCGCGATGCGCCCCTTCACGTGCGGCTCGGTCGAGCCCACCGCGAACGCGCCCACCGCCGCCATGAGCAGACCGCACACGATCCAGCTGGTGCGCTCGGTCGCCACGTACAGCAGGACCACGAAGACGCCGAAGAAGATCAGCGAGGTGCCTAGGTCGCGCTCGAAGACCAGCACCAGCAGCGAGATGACCCACACCGTCACGAGCGGCCCGAGCTGGCGGCCCGGCGGCAGCCGCATCCCCAGGAACCTGCGGCCGGTCAGGGCCAGCGAGTCCCGGTGCACGACGAGGTAGCCGGCGAAGAACACCGCGATCATGATCTTCACGAACTCGCCGGGCTGGAGCGACATCCCGCCCAGGTAGATCCACCGCTTCGCGCCGTACGTGTCGGCGGGCATGAAGGCGGGTGCGATCAGCAGCACCAGTGCCACGGCCATCGTCAGGTAGATGTACCGCTGGAGCAGCCGGTGGTCGCGCAGCAGCGCCAGCATCCCCAGGCAGATCGCCACACCGATCACGGTCCACAGCAGCTGCCCGGGCGCGTTCGCCGCCGCGTTCTTGAACTGCTGCGTGTACGTCTGGTCCAGCCGGGCCAGCAGCACCAGCCCGATCCCGGTCAGCAGCAGCGACAGCGGCAGGATCAGCGGGTCCGCGTACGCCGCGAACCTCCGTACGCCCAGGTGCCCGACCAGGGCCAGCAGGGACATGCTGACGGCGAAGCCGGACAGGTTCGGCGGCAGGGCGCCGTTCATCGCCAGCCCCACGCTCGCGTGCCCGCCCACCGTGATCACGACCACGAAGGCCAGCAGCAGGGCTTCGGTACGGCGGCGCGCCCCGGCCGCCGTCCGGGCGTGCAGGGTCAGTCCGCGCACGGGACGCCGCCGCCGTCGGACGCGCCGCAGCGGCGGCCCGGCCCGGACGGTGCGGCGGTACGCCCGGAAGCCCCGGGTCCGTTCTGCTCTGCAATGAGGCGCTTTATCTTCATATCGTCTAGGACGCTGATGTCCGGTACGAGGTTCCCGGAGGGGGTCCCGCTCGGCCGCGAGGGGCGTGAATTGGCACTCCGCTTGACCGAGTGCTAATCGCCGGAATAGTCTCGGGCCTGGCACTCGCCCCTGGTGAGTGCCAACACAGCGACGGGCAGGTCCGGCACCCGCGACGACGGATCGACCTGGTCGCCACCTCAGACAGTTAACCCCGTGAGATCTCCGAAGGGGGAGGTCGGATCGTGACGACCGCCAGCTCCAAGGTTGCCATCAAGCCGCTCGAGGACCGCATCGTGGTCCAGCCGCTCGACGCCGAGCAGACCACGGCCTCTGGCCTGGTCATCCCGGACACCGCGAAGGAGAAGCCCCAGGAGGGCGTCGTCCTCGCCGTGGGCCCGGGCCGCTTCGAGGACGGCCAGCGTCTCCCGCTGGACGTCAACGTCGGCGACATCGTGCTGTACAGCAAGTACGGCGGCACCGAGGTGAAGTACAGCGGCGAGGAGTACCTCGTCCTCTCGGCTCGCGACGTGCTCGCGATCGTCGAGAAGTAATTCACCCCGAAGCAGAAGTGCTTTGAGCTGCGCCCCTGGCCACCCCGCTGAAGCCGGGCGGCGAGGGGCGCAGTTCGTTTGGAACCCCCAGATTTTTCGAGAGGGCTGAACCGCTCCCATGGCGAAGATCCTGAAGTTCGACGAGGACGCCCGTCGCGCCCTTGAGCGCGGCGTCAACAAGCTTGCCGACACGGTGAAGGTGACGATCGGCCCCAAGGGCCGCAACGTCGTCATCGACAAGAAGTTTGGCGCCCCCACCATCACCAACGACGGTGTCACGATCGCCCGCGAGGTCGAGCTCGACGACCCGTACGAGAACCTGGGCGCCCAGCTCGTGAAGGAGGTGGCGACCAAGACCAACGACATCGCGGGTGACGGCACCACCACCGCGACCGTCCTGGCCCAGGCGCTGGTCCGCGAGGGCCTGCGCAACGTCGCCGCCGGCGCCTCCCCGGCCTCCCTGAAGAAGGGCATCGACGCCGCGGTCAAGGCGGTCTCCGAGGACCTCCTCGCGACCGCCCGCCCGATCGAGGACAAGACCGACATCGCCGCCGTGGCCGCGCTCTCCGCGCAGGACCAGCAGGTCGGCGAGCTCATCGCCGAGGCGATGGACAAGGTCGGCAAGGACGGTGTCATCACCGTCGAGGAGTCCAACACCTTCGGCCTGGAGCTGGAGTTCACCGAGGGCATGGCCTTCGACAAGGGCTACCTCTCGCCGTACATGGTCTCCGACCAGGAGCGTATGGAGGCCGTCCTCGACGACCCGTACATCCTGATCAACCAGGGCAAGATCGCCTCCATCCAGGACCTCCTGCCGCTGCTGGAGAAGGTCATCCAGGCGGGTGGCTCCAAGCCGCTGCTGATCATCGCCGAGGACGTCGAGGGCGAGGCGCTCTCCACCCTGGTCGTGAACAAGATCCGCGGCACCTTCAACGCGGTGGCCGTCAAGGCCCCGGGCTTCGGCGACCGCCGCAAGGCGATGCTGCAGGACATGGCCACCCTCACCGGTGCCACCGTCATCGCCGAGGAGGTCGGCCTCAAGCTCGACCAGGCCGGTCTGGACGTGCTGGGCACCGCCCGCCGCGTGACCGTCTCCAAGGACGACACCACGATCGTGGACGGCGCCGGCTCCTCCGAGGACGTCCTCGGCCGCGTCAACCAGATCAAGGCCGAGATCGAGGCCACGGACTCCGACTGGGACCGCGAGAAGCTCCAGGAGCGCCTCGCGAAGCTGGCCGGCGGCGTGTGCGTGATCAAGGTCGGCGCCGCCACCGAGGTGGAGCTGAAGGAGAAGAAGCACCGTCTGGAGGACGCCATCTCCGCGACCCGCGCCGCGGTCGAGGAGGGCATCGTCTCCGGTGGTGGCTCCGCTCTGGTCCACGCCGCCAAGGTCCTCGAGGGCAACCTCGGCAAGGACGGCGACGAGGCCACCGGTGTCGCGGTCGTCCGCCGCGCCGTGGTCGAGCCGCTGCGCTGGATCGCCGAGAACGCCGGCCTCGAGGGCTACGTCATCACCTCGAAGGTGGCGGAGCTGGAGAAGGGCCAGGGCTTCAACGCGGCCACCGGCGAGTACGGCGACCTGGTCAAGGCCGGCGTCATCGACCCGGTCAAGGTCACCCGTTCCGCCCTGGAGAATGCCGCCTCCATCGCCTCGCTGCTGCTCACGACCGAGACCCTGGTCGTCGAGAAGCCGGCCGAGGAGGAGGCCGACGCCGGTCACGGCCACGGTCACGGCCACAGCCACTGACGCGTCCCCGCGCTTCTGACGGAAGGCCCCCGTCCCGCCGGTCACCCGGCGGGGCGGGGGCCTTCCCGTTCTGCTGCGGCCGCCTGAGCGGGCGTCACTCCATGACGCCCAGCTGCCGCATCAGGGCCATGGCGTCGTAGTGCCACCAGCCTTCCTTGATCATGCCGTCCTGACATCGGAAGACCGTGGTGCCGGTCATCGTGCAGGACTTGCCGGTGGGGGCGATGCCCATGAACTCGCCCTTGTGCGTCCCGGTCCAGGTCCACAGCGTGGTGACGTAGTCGTCCTGCGCCATCTGGGCGTCACGGGTGAAGGTGAAGTCGAAGGCGCTGCGCCACATCTCGACGTCCTCGCGGACCGCGGCGTATCCGGTCTTGTCCACGGGGTTGGAGACGTCGTGGTCCCGGTAGTCCGAGGCGAAGATCTCCTCGATGACGGACAGGTCGCCCTTCACCGCGATGTCGTCGTACATCCGGTTCGCCAGCAGGGTGTTGAGGTGTTCGTCGCGGACCGCGTCCAGATTGGTGAACGTCGGCATGCCGTCGCACAGGGACACCATCTCGTGGAACATCCGGTCCGTCTCCGGGAGGTTGGAGTTCTTCATGGCCTCCTCGTACGACGGGAACTCGACGAAGTTCACGTAGTGGTCCGTTTGGTCGCGGTCCTTGCCCACGATGCTGTGGGTGACCGTGCGCTTGCCCTGGCTCTGGGCGACGTACTTGTCCAGCAGATCGCTCATCGCCTCGGGCTGGTGAGTTCTGTAATCGACCAGTTGTACGAATGTCATGGTGGCTCCCGGGCTGGGTGGGACATGTCCAGTTTAGGGAGGATTCACCCGTTCGGCCGGGTTACTCGCGGGTCACCGGGCGGGGCTCACTGCGGCCCGTACTTGCGGCCCGTGCGCGAGGACACCCCGCCCAGCAGACCGCGCGGGGTCAGCTTCACGATGCCCATCAGCGCCTTGTACCGCGGGTCCGGGATCGAGACCGTGCGCCCGCGCGACAGGTCCGTCAGCGCCGCCGCGACCAGCTTGTCGGCGTCCAGCCACATCCAGTTCGGGATGTTGTCGGTGCCCATGCCGGCCCGCTCGTGGAACTCCGTCCGCACGAACCCCGGGCACAGCGCCATCATCCGCACCCCCGACCCGGCCAGGTCCCGGGCCGCGCCCTGGGTGAACTGCACGACCCACGCCTTGCTCGCGCCGTACGTGCCGCGCGGGACGAACGCCGCGACCGAGGCCACGTTGACGACCCCGCCGCGGCCGCGCTCGCGCATGCCCGACGTGGCCGCCGAGGTCAGCCGCAGCACCGCCTCGACGTGCACCTTCAGCATGGCCAGCTCGTCGGTCATCGACACGTCGAGGTAGCGGCCCTTGTTGCCGAACCCGGCGTTGTTGACCAGCAGGTCCACCGGGCTGCGGCGGTCGCCCAGCCGGGCCTCGACGCCGGCGATGCCCTCCTCCGTCGACAGGTCCGCGGTGAGCACCTCGGCCTCGATGCCGTGCCGGTCGTGCAGCTCGGTCGCCTGCTCCCGCAGCCGCTTGGTGTCCCGGGCCACCAGCACCAGGTCGTTCCCGTCGGCGGCGAGCCGCCGGGCGAAGGCGGCACCGATGCCCGCCGTGGATCCCGTAATCAGAGCAGTCGTCATACGCGAAACCTAGCTGCCGCGGATGTCAGGCCCGCGCGTCGCTGCCGTACTTCTCCAGATGGGCCCGCGCCTTCTCCCGGGCGGCGGCCGACAGGGCGTCGCCCGCGGCCAGCAGGCGCGGCAGCAGGTCCCGTTCGGTGGTGTGGGCGCGGAACCAGAAGCCCACCGTGACCTCGTGGTCCGGCCGGTGCAGCACCTCGACCGGATCGCCGGGCGCGATCTCGCCCGGCTCGACCACCCGCAGGTACGCGCCGGGCCGCCCCGCCCGGGTGAACCGCTTCACCCAGCCGGCCTCGCCCAGCGCGCCCTGGAAGGTGCGGCACGGGATCCGGGCCGCGGACACCTCCAGCACCAGCTCCCGGCCGACCCGCCAACGCTCGCCGACCAGCGCGCCGTTCACGTCCAGGCCCGCGGTGGTGAGGTTCTCGCCGAACCGGCCGCCGGGCAGTTCGCGGCCCAGCTCGGCCTCCCACCAGTCCAGGTCCTCGCGGGCGTACGCGTACACCGCCTGGTCGTGCCCGCCGTGGTGGCGCAGGTCGCAGATGGCGTCCCCGGCCAGTCCGCTGCCTCCGGTGCCCCGCGGACCGGGGGCGTCGACGCGTACCGGACCGGGGGTCGGGTACTTGCCGATGCCGGTGCGCCCGCCCGGCGCGTCGGTGTAGTCGACGGCGGTCGCGCGTCCCAGGTTCACGGAGATCAGATGCATGGCGGCACCGTAGCCCAGCCGTCTCAAAGCGGACAACCATAATTGGCGCCACCATCAAAGGGCCCCTTATGCTCGGAGGGTGATCGAGGCACGTCATCTCCGCGTCCTGCGCGCCGTGGCCGCGACCGGGTCCTTCTCGGCCGCCGCCCGCGAACTGGGCTGCACCCAGCCCGCCGTCAGCCAGCAGATGAAGGCCCTGGAGCAGGGCGCCGGCACCCCGCTGCTCATCCGCACCGGCCGCGAGATGCGCCTGACCCAGGCCGGCGAGGCGCTGGTGCGGCACGCCGCCGGGATCCTCGCCGGGCTGACGGCCGCCGAGGAGGAGGTCGCCGCCATCGCCGGGCTGCGGGCCGGCCGGGTGCGGCTCGTGTCCTTCCCCAGCGGCAGCTCCACCCTGGTGCCGACCGCGCTGGCCGCGATGCGCGCCGCCCACCCGGGCACCCGCATCTCGCTGGTCGAGGCCGAGCCGCCGCGCTCGGTGGAGATGCTCCGCGAGGGCGACTGCGACGTGGCCCTCGCCTTCCGTTACACGGGCGCGGCGGACCCGGCGGAGTGGGCGGACCTGGTGGTCCGGCCGGTGCTCACCGACAAGCTGGTCGGCCTGGTCCCGGAGGGGCACCCGCTGGCCGGGGCGGAGCGGGTGGCGATGGCCGACCTGGCCGGCGAGCCGTGGATCGCGGGCTGCCCGCGCTGCCGCCGGCACCTGGTCGACGTGTGCGAGGAGGCCGGCTTCACCCCGCGCATCGACTTCGCCACCGACGACTACCCGGCCGTGGTCGGGCTGGTCGGGGCGGGCCTGGGCGTGGCGGTGCTGCCGGAGCTGGCGGTGGAGTCCGTACGGACCAAGGGGGCGCGGACGCTGGCGGTCGAGCCGGCGGTGCACCGCGAGGTGGTCGCGCTGACGCTGCCCGACCTGGCGCGGGTGCCCGCCGTGGCGGCCACCCTCGACGAGCTGGAGCGTGCCGCCGCGCGGTAGCCGGGGCCGGCGCCGCGCGGCGGCTCAGGGGAAACGTTCCTGCTGACGGTGCCTTTCGTGCACCGGTTCAGTGCGCGGGCGTGCTGCTCACGCTCGATGCGGAGATCAGGCGGTGGCGGGCGCGGCCCATCAGCTCCTCGCGCTCGTCCTCGGTCAGCCCTCCCCAGACCCCGTAGGGCTCGCGTACGGCGAGGGCGTGTGCGGCGCACTCCGCGCGCACCGGGCATCGCATGCAGACCTCTTTAGCCGAGGCCTCGCGCGCGCTCCGGGCCGCGCCCCGCTCGCCTTCCGGGTGGAAGAAGAGGGAGCTGTCGACCCCTCGGCAGGCTGCCATCAGCTGCCAGTCCCAGAGGTCGGCGTTCGGTCCGGGGAGGCGGGAGAAATCTGCCATGGGTAGTCCTCTTGAGGCCGGTACTGAGACGGATACGGCCCAACCAGTCATATCTACTATCCGAGTAGATGTAAATATGACTCATTGGGAATCTAGCCTCAGACACCAGCCAACCGGAAGGAAAGCCGCCAAATAGGGCATAGCTCCAGATGGAGGACAGACCGGTTGTGGCGCCCGTGTTGTGTCGGCGTCCTCACGTAGAGTGCCGAAGGTGTCCGTCCGACCCGTAACTCTTTCGAGTGACCATCGTTGAGAGTGCGAAGGCGGTTGAACGAAGAAGTTCCCGGACAGGTGTCCGAGAGCATCGACCGCACAGGTGACGATACGTACCAGCCTGGAGGCTCAAGGTGACGCGCATCAGTAGCTGCGGAGGGCGGCCATGACATCCGTCCTCGTCTGTGACGACTCCCCGCTTGCCCGAGAGGCGCTCCGTCGCGCGGTGGCCACCGTGCCCGGCGTCGAGCGCGTGACCACGGCTGCCAACGGCGAGGAAGTCCTCCGCCGCTGGGGCGCCGACCGCTCCGACCTCATCCTGATGGACGTACGGATGCCCGGCCTCGGCGGTGTCGAGACCGTGCGCCGGCTGCTCTCGGCCGATCCGGGCGCCCGCATCATCATGCTGACCGTAGCCGAGGACCTCGACGGCGTCGCGCTCGCGGTCGCCGCCGGGGCCCGCGGCTACCTGCACAAGGACGCCTCGCGCGCCGAGCTGCGCGCGACGGTGACGCAGGCGCTCGCCGACCCGACCTGGCGGCTCGCCCCGCGCCGGCTGCGGTCCGCCGAGATGGGCGCCGCGCCCACCCTCACCGCCCGGGAGATCCAGGTGCTGGAGGGCATGAGCCACGGCCGGTCCAACGCCGAGATCGGGCGCGAGCTGTTCCTCTCCGAGGACACGGTCAAGACCCACGCCCGCCGGCTCTTCAAGAAGCTGGGTGCGTCCGACCGGGCGCACGCCGTGGCGCTGGGGTTCCGCTGGGGCCTCGTCCGCTGATCGCGTTGCGGTCCCCGTCCGCCACCGTGCGGGCGGGGCGGCGCGTGGCGGTCGCACCCGGCGGCCGGCCGCGGATCCCTGCCGAAGGCCCGGGAGTCTCCGCGAGTCTTGCCGTATCCGGTGTGCGCGAGGGGGTTGGCGGGGCAGAATCCGGGGGACGTGTCGCTTCGCGCGCGATGCCGCATCCTTGAGGGTGGGACACCACCCAGGGGCGGACGCCGGCGCAGGCGCTGCTGCCTCGGGGACCATTCGGCCGAGCGGGAGGGGAGGGCGTTGACGATGAGTTCCGGCGCGCCTGCTCATAACGCTTCGGTGCACAACACGGGCCGCGGTGCCGCGGAACGTCCGGCGTCAAGGCACCATGGATTGATGCGCGACGACGAGGCCCTGGGATCCCCCACGGCCACGGGCCCTGCGGGGCCCCCCAAGAACAGCGGCGCCGGCGCAGTCGGTGCCCTGGTCCGTCGTGCGGTCGAGGGCGACGAGCAGGCCACCCACGACCTGCTCGCCCACGTCCACCCGCTCGCCCTCCGGTACTGCCGGACCAGGCTGTCGCGGCTGCCGGGGGACGCCCGGCACTTCGTGGAGGACCTGGCGCAGGAGGTCTGCGTCGCGGTGCTGATGGCCCTGCCGCGCTACCGGGACACGGGCCGCCCGTTCGAGGCGTTCGTCTTCGCCATCGCCGCCCACAAGGTCGCCGACCTCCAGCGCGCCGCGATGCGGCACCCCGGCAGCACTGCGGTGCCCTCCGACGAGATGCCGGAACGCCCCGACGACTCGCTGGGACCCGAGGAGCGGGCGCTGCTCAGCAGTGACGCGGCCTGGGCCAAGAAGCTGCTCGCCAACCTGCCGGAGAACCAGCGTGAGCTGCTCGTGCTGCGGGTCGCCGTCGGGCTGACGGCGGAGGAGACCGGGCAGATGCTGGGGATGTCGCCGGGTGCGGTGCGCGTGGCGCAGCACCGGGCGCTGTCCCGCTTGCGCGCGTTGGCCGAACAGTAATTCGATCAACGCGGGTTGAAACTCGTAGGATTCCACGAAAATCGCGATCGATCTTGATCGTGGAATGAGACGCCCCGGGTTCCCGTTAGCATCGTTATCCGCGCTAAGCAAGACCATCTGGGAAGGTGTCATGACTGCCAACGGTGACGGAGTGCCCGACAAATTCGCCTCGCTCGGGCTGACCTACGACGACGTCCTGCTGCTGCCGGGCTCGTCCGACATGGCACCCGACGAGATCGACACCTCCTCCCTGATCTCGCGGAACGTCCGCGTGAACGTTCCGCTGCTGTCCGCGGCGATGGACAAGGTCACCGAGGCCCGGATGGCCATCGCCATGGCCCGCCAGGGCGGCGTCGGCGTGCTCCACCGCAACCTCTCCATCGTCGACCAGGCCAACCAGGTCGACCTGGTCAAGCGCTCCGAGTCCGGCATGGTCACCGACCCGATCACCGTGCACCCGGACGCGACCCTGCGCGAGGCCGACGAGCTGTGCGCGAAGTTCCGCATCTCCGGCGTCCCGGTCACCGACCCCGCCGGCAAGCTGCTCGGCATCGTCACCAACCGCGACATGGCCTTCGAGTCGGACCGCAGCCGCCAGGTGCGCGAGGTGATGACCCCGATGCCGCTGGTCACGGGCCACGTCGGCATCTCCGGCGTGGACGCCATGGAGCTGCTGCGCCGCCACAAGATCGAGAAGCTTCCGCTGGTCGACGACGCGGGCACCCTCAAGGGCCTGATCACCGTCAAGGACTTCGTCAAGGCGGAGCAGTACCCGAACGCCGCCAAGGACAAGGACGGCCGCCTGCTGGTCGGCGCCGCCGTCGGCGTCGCCGGCGACGCCTACGAGCGCGCCCAGGCGCTCATCGAGGCGGGCGCCGACTTCATCGTCGTCGACACCGCGCACGGCCACTCCCGGCTGGTCGGCGACATGGTCGCCAAGATCAAGTCGAACTCCTCGGTGGACGTCATCGGCGGCAACGTCGCCACCCGCGACGGCGCCCAGGCGCTCGTCGACGCCGGCTGCGACGGCATCAAGGTCGGCGTCGGCCCCGGCTCGATCTGCACCACCCGCGTGGTCGCCGGCATCGGCGTCCCGCAGGTCACCGCCATCTACGAGGCCTCCCTCGCGGCGAAGGCGGCGGGCGTGCCGGTCATCGGCGACGGCGGCCTCCAGTACTCCGGCGACATCGCCAAGGCGCTGGTCGCGGGTGCCGACACGGTGATGCTCGGCTCGCTGCTCGCGGGCTGCGAGGAGTCCCCGGGCGAGCTGCTCTTCATCAACGGCAAGCAGTTCAAGTCGTACCGCGGCATGGGCTCGCTCGGCGCCATGCAGTCCCGCGGCGACCGCAAGTCGTTCTCCAAGGACCGCTACTTCCAGGAGGGCGTGGGCGGCGACGACAAGCTCATCCCCGAGGGCATCGAGGGCCAGGTGCCCTACCGCGGTCCGCTGTCGGCCGTCGTCCACCAGCTGGTGGGCGGCCTGCGCCAGTCGATGTTCTACGTCGGCGGGCGCACGGTGCCGGAGCTCCAGGACCGCGGCCGGTTCGTCCGCATCACGTCCGCGGGCCTCAAGGAGAGCCACCCGCACGACATCCAGATGACGGTCGAGGCGCCGAACTACTCCCGCAAGGGCTGAGGCGATCGCACAGGGGCGGGCCCGGGTGACCGGGCCCGCCCCTCGCCGTTTCCGCACCGGCCCGGGGTTGCGCCCGTCCCGCTCGGCGGTCGCGGGAACGCGGCCGTCCGGCCTTCGGGGATACTGGACACGCAGTAGCCAAGAGGGAAAGGCCACCACACGTGACTGAGATCGAGATCGGGCGCGGCAAGCGCGGCCGCAGGGCGTACGCGTTCGACGACATCGCCATCGTCCCGAGCCGGCGCACCCGGGACCCGAAGGAGGTCTCGATCGCCTGGCAGATCGACGCCTACCGCTTCGAGCTGCCGTTCCTGGCCGCCCCCATGGACTCGGTCGTCTCCCCGCAGACCGCCATCCGCATCGGCGAGCTCGGCGGCCTCGGCGTCCTGAACCTCGAAGGCCTGTGGACCCGCTACGAGGACCCGCAGCCGCTCCTCGACGAGGTCACCGAGCTCTCCGAGGAGGCCGCCACCCGCCGCCTGCAGGAGATCTACGCGGCCCCGATCCAGGCCGACCTGATCGGCCGGCGCATCAAGGAGGTGCGCGACTCCGGCGTCGTCACCGCCGCCGCGCTCTCCCCGCAGCGCACCGCGCAGTTCTCGAAGGCCGTCGTCGACGCCGGCGTGGACATCTTCGTGATCCGCGGCACCACCGTCTCCGCCGAGCACGTCTCCGGCGCCGCCGAGCCGCTGAACCTGAAGCAGTTCATCTACGAGCTCGACGTCCCGGTCATCGTCGGCGGCTGCGCCACGTACACCGCGGCCCTGCACCTGATGCGCACCGGTGCGGCGGGCGTGCTCGTCGGCTTCGGCGGCGGCGCGGCCCACACCACCCGCAACGTGCTGGGCATCCAGGTCCCGATGGCGACCGCGGTCGCCGACGTGGCCGCGGCCCGACGCGACTACATGGACGAGTCCGGCGGTCGCTACGTGCACGTCATCGCCGACGGCGGCGTGGGCTGGTCCGGCGACCTGCCCAAGGCCATCGCCTGCGGCGCCGACGCCGTGATGATGGGCTCCCCGCTGGCCCGTGCCACCGACGCGCCCGGCAAGGGCCACCACTGGGGCATGGAGGCCGTCCACGAGGACGTGCCGCGCGGCAAGAAGGTGGACCTGGGCACGGTCGGCACCACCGAGGAGATCCTCACCGGCCCGTCCCACACCCCCGACGGTTCCATGAACCTCTTCGGCGCCCTCCGCCGCTCGATGGCCACCACCGGCTACAGCGAGCTGAAGGAGTTCCAGCGCGTCGAGGTCACCGTCGCGGACTCGCAGCACCGCCGCTGACCCGTTCCGGTCACCGCACCGGGCACCCGTTCGCACGCCAGGGCCGGCATCCCACCCGGGATGCCGGCCCTCCGGTGTACGTGCCTCAGCGCCCCGGCCGGACCAATCGGACACGCGCAGATCAGACGACCGCGGTTGCGGGCCGGATTCAGAGGCGGTGGGCGGCGCCCGCGGGGCTGGCGCCGCGGGTGTCGAGGAGGAGCTGCGCCTTCACCGCCAGGCCCTGCATGTCGTAGGTGCGGTGGTGCTGGAGGAGGACGGTGAGGTCGGCGCCGGCGGCGGCCTCGTACAGGGACTCGGCGCGGGGGACGGGCTGGTCGCGGACCCGCCAGGAGGCGATGTACGGGTCGTGGTAGCTGATCTGTGCGCCCAGGTCGAGGAGGCGGCTGGCGATCTCGCGGGCGGGGGAGCCCTCCTGGTCGGCGAGGTCGGGCTTGTACGTGACGCCGAGGAGCAGCACGCGGGCGCCGCGGGCGGACTTGCCGTGCTCGTTCAGCAGGCCGGCGCAGCGCTGGATGACGTACTGCGGCATCCGGCCGTTCACCTCCTGGGCCAGGCCCATCATGCGCAGCGGGTGGCCGGGGGTGCGGGGGGTGTGCGGGAGGTAGTTGGGGTCGAGCGGGACGCCGTGGCCGCCGACGCCCGGACCCGGGCGGAAGGCCTGGAAGCCGTAGGGCTTGGTCTCCGCGCAGCGGATCACGTCCCAGACGTCCACGCCGAGGTCGTGGCAGAGCACGGCCATCTCGTTGGCGAGGGCGATGTTGACGTGCCGGTACGTCGTTTCGAGCAGCTGGACCGCCTCGGCCTCGCGCAGCCCGCGGGCCCGCACCACCTTGTCGGTCAGCCGGGCGTAGAACGCGGCGGCGGACTCGGTGCAGGCCGGGGTGAGCCCGCCGATCACCTTGGGGGTGTTGGCGAAGCCGTGGGTGCGGTTGCCCGGGTCCAGCCGGCTGGGCGAGTACGCGAGGTGGAAGTCGCGCCCGGCGCGCAGCCGCGAGCCGGACTCCAGGATCGGGCGGAGGTAGTCCTCGGTGACCCCGGGGTGGGCGGCCGATTCGAGGATGACGGTGGTGTGCGGCCGCAGCCGGGCGGCGAGCGCCCGGGCGGCCTCGCCGACCGCCGACAGGTCGAGGGCGCGGTCGGCGCCGAGCGAGGTGGGGGCGCAGATGACCGCGGTCCGCACCCGGCCGAGTTCGGCCGGATTGGTGGTGACGCGGAAGCCGGCTGCCGACATCCGGCGGATCTCGGCGGCCGTCAGGGTGCTGTCGGTGACCGGGCCGGCGTCGTAGCCGACGGTCTCGATGCCCGCGGCTACGGCGGCCTGGGCGAGGGGGAGGCCGAGGTGGCCGAGGCCGATGACGGCGAGGTCTGCGGGCATGGAGGTGGCCGTCCTTCCCTAACCGGAGGGGGCTGGGCGCGCAAGTCCTGTGGATGACACGAGCTGGCGCTATGTCAGACTAGGCGTATATATGACCGATCTGCGGCATTGTGGGACGGCGGCCACCGTTGTGTTGTCCACAGCCGGTGGCTGATGTGGGTGCGCCCGGTCAGAATCGTGGTGAGGGGGATGTGAGCGGGGTCACTCACGCCGGGCGGAGCTTGTGCGCCCGCAGGGGCGGCCGCACCGACGGGAGGCAGCAGTGAGGACAGCGGAACTGGGGCCCGCGCAGCGCACCGAGGCGCTCGCCCGGATGGCCGAGCGGGAGCTGGACGTGCTGGTGGTGGGCGCGGGGGTGGTCGGCGCGGGCACCGCGCTGGACGCGGTCACGCGCGGGCTGTCCACCGGGCTGGTGGAGGCGCGCGACTGGGCGTCGGGCACGTCGAGCAGATCGAGCAAACTCATCCACGGCGGGCTGCGCTACCTGGAGATGCTCGACTTCGCGCTGGTCCGCGAGGCGCTGAAGGAGCGCGGCCTGCTGCTGGAGCGGCTCGCCCCGCACCTGGTCAAACCGGTGCCGTTCCTCTATCCGCTCCAGCACAAGGGCTGGGAGCGGCTGTACGCGGGCTCGGGCGTGGCGCTCTACGACGCGATGTCCGTCTCCAGCGGGCACGGCCGCGGCCTGCCCGTGCACCGCCACCTCTCGCGCCGGCGGGCCCTGCGGGTGGCGCCCTGCCTGCGCAAGGACGCGCTGGTCGGGGCCCTGCAGTACTACGACGCCCAGATGGACGACGCCCGGTTCGTGGCCACCCTGGTGCGGACGGCGGCGGCGTACGGCGCGCTGGCCGCCAACCGGGCCCGGGTGGTGGGCTTCCTGCGCGAGGGCGAGCGGGTGGTCGGCGCGAAGGTCCAGGACGTCGAGGGCGGCGGGACGTACGAGATCCGCGCGAAGCAGATCGTCAACGCCACCGGGGTGTGGACGGACGACACGCAGGCGCTCATCGGGGAGCGCGGACAGTTCCACGTACGGGCGTCGAAGGGCATCCATCTGGTCGTACCCAAGGACCGGATCCATTCGACCACCGGGCTGATCCTGCGCACGGAGAAGTCGGTGCTGTTCGTCATCCCGTGGGGACGGCACTGGATCGTCGGCACCACGGACACCGACTGGGACCTCGACAAGGCGCACCCGGCGGCCTCCAGCGCCGACATCGACTACCTGCTGGAGCACGTGAACTCGGTGCTCGCGGTGCCGCTCACCCGGGAGGACGTGCAGGGGGTGTACGCGGGCCTGCGGCCGCTGCTGGCCGGCGAGTCGGACGCCACGAGCAAGCTCTCCCGCGAGCACACCGTCGCCCATCCTGCGCCCGGGCTGGTGGTGGTGGCGGGCGGCAAGTACACGACCTACCGGGTGATGGCGAAGGACGCGGTGGACGAGGCCGTGCACGGGCTCGACCAGCGGGTCGCGGCCTGCGTGACGGAGGACGTGCCGCTGCTGGGCGCCGAGGGGTACCGGGCGCTGTGGAACGCGCGCGCCCGCACGGCGGCGCGGACCGGGCTGCACGTGGCGCGGATCGAACATCTCCTGAACCGGTACGGCTCTCTGACGGAGCAGATCCTCGACCTGATCGCGGCCGATCCGGGGCTCGGCGTGCCGCTCGGCGGGGCGGACGACTACCTGCGGGCGGAGGTGGTCTACGCGGCGTCGCACGAGGGGGCCCGGCACCTGGACGACGTCCTCACGCGGCGGACCCGGATCTCCATCGAGACGTTCGACCGCGGGACGCGGTGTGCGCGGGAGTGCGCCGAGCTGATGGCTCCGGTGCTCGGCTGGGACGAACAGCAGATCGACAAGGAGGTGGAGCACTACGAGAAGCGGGTGCAGGCGGAGCGGGAGTCGCAGCGTCAGCCGGACGACCAGACGGCGGACGCGGCGCGGCTGGGGGCTCCGGACATCGTTCCGCTTTAACGATCTTGAGGTCGCTCTGAGGTTGTGGGGAACCGCGGACCCCGGGCTCCCGTCCGTGCCGGAGTGAGGAACAATGAGGGTTCTGCCGGGGCGGGTTGCCACGCTCCCTGCCGAGGCGGGGGTGAACCGCGATCGCAGAGGGGACGCATGTCGAAGCCGGAGCACACGCGCAAGGCGCAGGACCTCGCGGATGGCGCCGCCGGTTCCCTTGCGAAGGACGCCGCCACCGCGTCCGGTTCGGAAGCGGAGCCGACCGCGGGCGGGGTCGTCCTGGCCAAGGGGGCCGGGGCCGGGTCTGAGGCTGCGGCAGATGCGGCTGCCGGAGACGGGGTTGCCGCCGAGACCTCGGCTGAGGCCGGGGCTGAGGATGCTGCCGGGCCTGCCGGTGCGGGCGAGACGGAGCCGGAAGGCGAGCCCGAGCCGGTGTCGGTGACGAAGGCGGAGCCTGCGCCGGTGGCCCTGGCGAAGGCGCCGGGGGAGGCTGCGGCGGCGCCCGCCACTGCGGCCGAACCTGCTCCCGTGCCTGCATCCGGGCCCGCCGACAAGGAGAAAGCGGAACCGGAGGCGGAGCGGGACGGGCAGCCCCGGAAGGGAGCTGACGGGGCGTCGTCGGACACCGGGGAGCACGAGGGGCAGCTGCTGGCCGGGCGGTACCGGCTGGGGCGGGTCCTCGGCAAGGGCGGCATGGGCACGGTCTGGCGGGCCGTCGACGAGACCCTCGGCCGCACCGTCGCGGTCAAGGAACTCCGGTTCCCCTCCGGGATCGACGCCGACGAGAAGCGCCGCCTGATCACCCGCACCCTGCGCGAGGCCAAGGCCATCGCCCGGATCCGCAGCGGCGGGGCGGTCACCGTCTTCGACGTGGTCCACGAGGACGACCGGCCGTGGATCGTCATGGAACTCGTCGAGGGTTCCTCGCTCGCCGAGTTCATCCGCGAGAGGGGCACCCTCACCCCGCGGCGCGCCGCCGAGGTCGGCCTCGCCGTCCTCGACGTCCTGCGCGCCGCGCACCGCGAGGGCATCCTGCACCGCGACGTGAAGCCGTCCAACGTGCTGATGTCCGACAGCGGCCGGGTGGTCCTCACCGACTTCGGCATCGCGCAGGTCGAGGGCGACCCCTCGGTCACGTCCACCGGCATGCTCGTCGGTGCCCCCTCGTACATTTCCCCGGAACGCGCCCGCGGCTACAAGCCGGGACCGCCGGCCGACCTGTGGTCCCTCGGCGGTCTGATCTACGCCTGCGTCGAGGGCGTGCCGCCGTACGACAAGGGTTCGGCGCTCGCCACCCTGACGGCCGTCATGACCGAGCCGGTGGACCCGCCGCGGAACGCCGGTCCGCTGACCGACGTCATCTACGGGCTGCTCGCCAAGGACCCGGCGCAGCGGCTCGACGACGCGGGCGCCCGCGCGATGCTCACGGCGATCGTCAACGCGCCGGAGCCCGAGCCGGAGCCGCCGGTCGACGAGACCCGCATGATCGCCCTGCCGCCGCTGCCGGAGAAGACGGAGAAGGACGCGGCGCGGGAGGCGGCCAAGGAGGCCGCGCGGGCGGCCAAGGCAGCCAAGGAGAAGGAGCGGGAGAACCGCGAACGGGCCAAGGCTGCGCTGAAGTCGGCGCGGGCCGCGGCCGCCGTGCAGCACGCCGAGCCCGGCCCGGCCGTCCCCGCGCAGGGCACCGGCGGCCCGCGGACCGCGCCGGCGGCCCCGCTCACGGACGTGCTGCCGCGCCGCACGATCGCGCTGGCCGTGGTGGCGTTCGTGGCCGTGCTCGCCGCCATCGGCGGGGTCATCGCGTACGCCTTCAGCGGGAACGACGAGCCGGACCGGGACAGCAAGAACGGCGGCAAGGCCGGCGGTTCCTCGTCCGCGTCGGCGAAGCCTGCGGCGGCGGGCGGTTCCGGCAACGGCGGTTCCGCGCAGGGCGGCCAGGCGCAGGGCCAGGGCCAGGGCAAGGGCCAGACCGGCCAGTCGCAGGGCGGCACCGACGGCAAGGGCACCGCGCAGGGCGCCACCGGCGGTCAGGGCAAGGACGGCACCAAGGGCGGCGCGCTGCCCGCGGGGTACGCGACCGTGACCGACGACCGGTTCCACTTCACGATGGCGCTGCCGAAGGACTTCCGCCGCAACGACATAGCGGGCGAGAACTCCGGCGGCATCTACAACCGTGACGGCGGCTTCCCGCGGGTCCAGGTCGACTTCAACGACAGCCCGCTCGACGACGCCAGGCTGGCCTGGTCCCAGCTCGCCGTGGTCGTCGCGCGCAGCAGCAGCGGGTACAAGCACCTCGGCATCGCGGAGCGGGACTACCGCGGCTACCCGACGGTCGCCGACTGGGAGTTCGAGCGGAACCAGGGCGGGGCGCGGATCCGGGTCCTCAACCGCGGCTTCAAGGTGGACGCCGACCACGGCTACGCGATCATGATCAGCTGCAAGGTGTCCGAATGGGACGCGGCGGAGTGCAAGACGCTCCGCGAGACCGCGTTCGCGACCTTCCAGCCGAAGGACTGACCCCCGGCCCGCCCCGGGGCGCGGCGGCCGTCGCCGTGCCCCGGATCCTCCCGGTCGCCCCGGAATCGCCCGACCGGGCCTGACCTCGCCGGACCCGCGACGCGGGTGGCCCCTGCGACGTATCGTGAGAGTCCGCGGACCGTACGCAGCCGCAACGGGCCGGTAATCGACCGGAATTGGCCTGTTTGCGGCGGTGCGGGCGTGGCTGCTCGTGACGGGGGAACGCTCAGGGGGAGGGGTCGTGGAGGAGTACGCGGGGAGGGTTCTCGCCGACCGCTACCGTCTGCCGCTGCCGCCGTCCGACGAGTTCGAGCTGGTCGAGACCCGAGCCTTCGACACGCGCAGCGGGCAGGAGGTCCTGGTCCGGCAGGTGCTGCTGCCGGAGATCGTGGACGCCGAACTGCTCGACGACGGGCCGGGAGGTCCGGCGCCGGCCGCCCGGCGGGCGGCGGGCGGGGCGACCCGGCGGCCGGCGGACCCCGCGGTGCGGCGGGCGATCGAGGCGGCGCAGGCAGCCGCGCGGATCCCCGACCATCCGCGGCTCGACCAGGTCTTCGACGTCTTCGCCGAGGGCGGGTCGCTGTGGATAGTGAGCGAGCTGGTGCGGGCGCGTCCGCTGGCCGCGCTGCTCGCCGACCGTCCGCTGGGTCCGTACCGGGCCGCGGAGGTCGCCTCGGACGTCCTCACCGCCCTCCGCGTCCTGCACGCACACGGCTGGACCCACCGGAACATCACCATCCGCACGGTCCTGGTCTGCGAGGACGGCCGCGTCGTCCTCACCGGCCTGGCCGCCGGCGCCGCGGAGGAAGCCCTCTGCGGCTACGACGTGGTCCCCCCTTCCGAAGACGACGGCAGCCCACCGGAACCGCCCCCCGCCGCCCGGCCGTACGGAGCCCAGGGCACCGACCCGCGCCCCGCGGGGAAGCCGGCACTGCCCCCCATCCCGCCGGGCGCGGGGTACGGGCCCGCCGCCATGGCCCCCGCGCCCGGCTCGGCGGGCCCGCCGGGTGGGCAGTACGGACCCACGGGCGCGCCGGGCGCTGCCCCGCAGGGTGCGGGAACCGGGCCGGAAGGGCAGCCGACACTGCCCGGTCGGGCCAACGGGGCTGCACCACAGGGCTCGTACGGGCCGGTCCACGGGCAGGATGACCCCCTCGGGGGGCCGCAGGCGTACGGCGGTGCGGACCAGGAGGGTCCGGCGGAGGCAGGCGGGCAGCCCCTTGCCCACCGGTCGCCGTACAAGGACCACATCGCCCCCGAGGCGGCGCGGGACCACGAGGCCGCCGCCGGCCGGACCGGGGGCGCGCCGGCCGGGCAGGTGCCCGGTGCCGGGGCGGCCTCCGACCTCGCCGCGGCGGCGCGCGCCGGGGCCATCGCCGCCTACCGGGCCGGTGCCCAGGCAGCCGCCCGGGCCGCCGAGGAGCGGCGGGCCGCCGCACCGCCGGAGGCCCGGCCGAAGGGGTCCAACCTCCCGCAGGGCTACTCGTACCCGTACGGCGGGGGCCCCGAGGCCGGCACGCCGTGGCACGGGGCCACGCCCCGCACCCCCGCCCTGCCCGCCGGCTACACACCCGCAGGGCCCCCGGCCCCCGCCCCCGAACCGGCCCCGTCCGGTCAGCCCCCGTACGCCGGTCCGGAGCCCTCGGCTCCCGGGCCCGCCGGATCCGTGCCGGTTCCGGCGCAACCCGGCGCTCCGGGGCACGAGCTCCACCCCGGTCCCGTGCAGCCCGGCCATGGCGGGCCGTCCGCGCCCGTGCAGCAAGGCCACGGCGGGGCGGTGGCGGTGCCCGTGCAGCCCGGCGGGCCGGGGGAGCGGGCGTACTTCGGTGCCAAGGACGGTCCGGTGCCGCTCGGGCATGCGGGGCTGACCGGCCCGGCCGTGCACGCCGGCCTTCCCGGGCCCGGCGCGCAGCCTGCGGCCGCCGTGCCCGGCACACACCCCGCGGCCGCCGCGGGCTATGGGGCGCAGCCCGGGTACGAGCCGGGGCACGCCGGGTCGGGGGCGCCGGAAACCGGTGAGGGGCACGTGCCCGTGCAGGCCGCCCGGGCTTCCGGGTGGGACGGCGGCGGCCGGGGGCCGGGATCGCCGCTCGCCGCCGAGCGGGCGCGGCAGACACGGATCGCCGTGGTGGGCGCCGTCACCGAGCGCTGGGCGCCGGAGCAGGCGCATCCGGTGCACGAGAACTGGCAGTTGGCCGCGCCCGTCGGACCCGCCGCGGACCTGTGGGCGCTCGGTGCGTTGCTGTACCGGGCGGTGCAGGGGCACGCCCCGTACCCCGAGGACAGTGCCGTCGAGCTGGTCGAGATGGTGTGCTCCGAGCCGCCCGCGTACGCGGAGGAGTGCGGGCCGCTGCGGCCGGTCGTCGAGTCGCTGCTGCGCCAGGACCCCACCGAGCGACCTGACTTCGAGGAGCTGCGCGGCTGGCTGCGGTCGCTCGTACGGTCCGCCCCGGAGCCGGACGCCGCCGTCCCGGTGCCGCCCGTACCGGAGCCCGAACCGGACGCGACGCGGCTGCCGATCAAGCGGCGCCGCGGCGAACTCGTGCGCAAGCGGCGTCCGTCCGGCGAGGACCGCGGGCACGGCCGGCACCGCCAGGCGCCCCGGCCCAAGCCCTCGCCGAGCCCGCGCCCCAGCCCGAGCCCGCGGTCCGCGCCGCCCAAGCGCGCCGGCCGCGCTCCCGGTTCGCTCGGCCGGAACCTGCTGATCGGCGTGTTCGTCGCGCTCGCCGGGGCGGTCGCGTACGCGATGGTCTTCCTGCCGGAGACCGAGCGGCGCACGCCCGTGGCCACGGCTTCGTCCCCCGCGCCGCAGCCGGCCCCGACGCGGCCGCCGACCCGGGCTCCGCAGCCGACGCAGGCGCCCCGCACCGAGGCCCCCGCGACCCGGCCCCCCGCCACCGCGAACCCCGACGTCGGCAAGGGCTACACCCTGGCCCGGGACGCGGAGGGCTTCCAGCTCGCCGTGCCCGAGGGCTGGGACCGGCGGCCCCTCAACGACTCCGGCCAGGTCCGCTACACCGACGGCGACTACGAACTCATCGTCGTGCCGGGCCGGGACGCCGTGCAGGGCAACCCCGACCCGCTGGGCTACCAGCGCGACAAGGAGCGCGAGCTGAACCCGTACCGCTCCTCCAGCTGGGCCACCGCCCGCGGCGTCCGTTCCCTCACCGTGGGTCAGAAGGTCATGGCCGAGGGCGAGTACACGTGGACCGACGCCAGCGGCCGGAACGTCTTCGTCCGCAACCGTGTCATGGCCCTCGGCGGCCGCTACCACGTGGTCATGGCGGTGGGCCCGGACGACGCCCGCGACAAGGTCACCGAGATCTACCAACGGGCCACGGCCAGTTACCAGTCGGGCGGCTGACCAGGGGAGAACGCCCCGGACGGGGCGGTCGAAACCGACAGTTGCGTCACAGTGCGGTCTCGCAGGCGGTTCGTGGTACCTGGGATGCACAACCGCTCTTTAGTCTGGCCGTCCGGAGCACAGAAGCGGCAGGAATTCGTGAATCAGAGGACAGGCGCGGGCGCGGTGCTTGCGGGGCGTTACCGGCTCGGCGAGTCCATCGGCAGCGGCGGCATGGGCAAGGTGTGGCGCGCGCATGACGAGGTGCTGCACCGCACCGTCGCCGTCAAGGAGCTGACGGCGGGTCTGTACGTCGCCGAGGCCGACCGGGCCGTGCTGCACGCCCGGACCCAGAAGGAGGCCCGGGCGGCCGCCCGGATCGCGCACCCCGCCGTGGTCACCGTCCACGACGTGCTCGAACACGACGACCGGCCGTGGATCGTCATGGAGTACATCGACGGCCCCTCGCTCGCGGACGCCGCCAAGGCGGCCGGCCGGATCGAACCGCGGGAGGCCGCCCGGATCGGACTGCACGTGCTGCGCGCGCTGCGGGCCGCGCACGCGGTGGGCGTGTTCCACCGCGACGTGAAGCCGGGCAACGTGCTGCTGGCCAAGGACGGCCGGGTGCTGCTCACCGACTTCGGCATCGCGGCCATCGAGGGCGACACCTCCATCACCCGCACCGGCGAACTCGTCGGCTCCATCGACTACCTGGCCCCCGAGCGGGTCACCGGCGGCGCACCCGCCCCGGCGTCCGACCTGTGGTCGCTCGGCGCCACCCTGTACACGGCCGTCGAGGCCCGCTCGCCGTTCCGGCGCACCTCGCCGATCTCCAGCCTGCAGGCCGTCGTCCACGAGGACCCGCCGCCGCCGCGGCAGGCCGGCGCACTCGGCGCGGTGATCACGGCGCTGCTGCGCAAGGACCCGGCGGACCGGCCGTCGGCCGCCGAGGCCGAGCAGATGCTGATCGAGGCGATGGAGGGCCGCGAGCCGCGCTCCGCCCACGCCTTCGTGCCCACCCGCCGGTTCGGCCCCGAGCACGCGGTGGCCGCCGGCCACGGCGGCGGAGTCCCCGCCGCCCAGGGCGCGCCGCACCACGCCGGGCACCCGGGGCACTCCGGGCACCCCGCCCACCACCCCGGCCAGGTCCCGCACGGCATACCCGCGCAGCCCGGCCCGCACCCCGCGCCGCCCTACCAGCAGGCCGCCCCGCACCGCTCGGCCGGCCGGATCCGGCGGGCCGCGGCGGTCGCCGTGGTGGCCGCCCTGGTCGGCGGCGGCATCGCCTTCGGCTTCCTCAAGTACTACGGCAACGGCGACGGCAAGGACGGCGGCGACGGCGGACGCACCGCCGCGGGCGGCAGCACCGGCCGGGCCGCCGGCGCCGTCCCGGCCGGCTGGCGCCAGGTCCAGGACCCGGCCGGCTTCAGCCTGTGGCTGCCCGACGGCTGGCAGCGCCGGACCGACAAGGGCCAGATCGACTACACCCCGGACGACGGCCGCCACCGGCTCCGGATCAGCGTCGACCGCACCCCCGACTTCCCGACCCCTTACGCACACCTGCTCGACGTCGAGAAGAGCGTCCGCAAGCGGCTGCCCCAGTACGAGCGGCGGGCCCTGAACGCGAACACCTTCCGCGGCCTGTCCGAGGCCGGGATCTGGGAGTTCACGTGGACCGAGAAGAAGGACTTCCCGGGCAAGCGGCGGGCCGTCGACCAGATGTACGTGTCCTCCGGCGGCACCGAGTACGCGATCTACATGACCGGCCCGGCGGCGGACTGGGACACCACCCGGGCGCAGTTCGACACCGTGCTGCGGGGCTGGCAGGCGCCGTGACGACAGGTCGGGGTCCACGGGGTCTGCGCAGATCAGGACACATCTGCCAGTGATCACTGGCGCGATGTCCAAAAATCGGTTACCGACGGGTACCCAAGCCGCCCGTAACGTCATACGCTCACCGCCATGACGGACTCGCAGGCCCCGGCCACCACCCTCCGCAGCGTCCCTGTCACGACCAACCCGGTGGCCGCGGCCCCGGCCGGCGCGCGGACCGCCGCCGACGTGGTGACGCCCGCCCTGGTCCGGCGGCTCACCCGCGGCATCACCGGCTCCGGCCGGACCGCGAACCACACCCCCTTCACCGGGGACAAGCTCGCCGACCTGCCCGAGGCCACGCCCGAAGAGGTCGAGAGCGCCTTCGCGGCCGCCCGCGCCGCCCAGTCCGGCTGGGCCGCCTGGCCCGTCCGCCGCCGCGCCGCCGTCCTGCTCCGCTTCCACGACCTGCTGCTCGACCGGCAGGCCGAGATCCTCGACCTGATCCAGCTGGAGACCGGCAAGGCCCGGCTGCACGCCCACGAGGAAGTCCAGGCGGTTGCGGTCGCGGCCCGCCACTACGGCCGCAAGGCCCCCGCCTACCTGCGCCCCAAGGGCCACGCGGGCGCCATGCCGACCCTCACCAAGGTCACCGAACTGCGCCAGCCGCGCGGCGTCGTCGGCCAGATCGCCCCCTGGAACTACCCCCTCGAACTCTCCGTCGGCGACGCCCTGCCCGCCTTCGTCGCCGGCAACGCCGTCGTGATGAAGCCCGACACCGAGACCGCGCTGACCGCCCTGTGGGCCCGAGACCTCCTGATCGAGGCGGGCCTGCCCGCCGAGGTCTTCCAGGTCGTGCTCGGCGAGGGCCCGGTCGTCGGCCCCGAGGTGGTCCGGCACGCCGACTACGTCTCCTTCACCGGCTCCACCCGCACCGGCCGCGAGGTCGCCCGCGGCGCCGCCGAGCGGCTCGTCGGCGTCACCCTCGAACTCGGCGGCAAGAACGCCATGCTGGTGCTCCACGACGCCGACATCGAGAAGGCCGCCGCCGGCGCCGTCCGCGCCTGCTTCTCCTCCGCCGGCCAGCTCTGCATCTCCATCGAGCGGCTGTACGTCCACGCCTCCGTCGCCGACGCCTTCGTCGAGCGGTTCGCCGCCCGCACCAGGGCCATGCGGCTGGGCAGCTCCCTCGCGTACGGCGCCGACATGGGCTCCCTCGTCGGCGAACGCCAGCTGGAGACCGTGCAGCGGCACGTCGACGAGGCCGTCGCCAAGGGCGCGACCGTCGTCGCCGGCGGCACCGCCCGCCCCGACATCGGCCCGCTCTTCTACGAGCCCACCATCCTCGACGGCGTCGAGGCCCCGATGGCCGTCTGCGCCGAGGAGACCTTCGGTCCGGTCGTCTCCGTCTACCGGTTCACCGACGAGGACGAGGCGATCGCCGCCGCCAACGCCACCCCGTACGGCCTCAACGCGAGCGTCTGGACCAGGGACGCCCGCCGCGGCCACGCCGTCGCCGCCCGGCTGCGCACCGGCACCGTCAACATCAACGAGGGGTACGCCCCCGCCTACGGCAGCGTGCAGGCCCCGATGGGCGGCATGAAGGACTCCGGCCTCGGCCGCCGGCACGGCTCCGAGGGCATCCTCAAGTACACCGAGGCCCAGACCGTCGCGCACCAGCGGCTGCTCCCCATGGCGCCCTCGCTGGGCATGGACGACGACAAGTACGCCGCGTTCATGACGACCAGCCTCAAGGTCATGAAGGCCCTCCGGCTCCGCTGACACCCCCCACCAGGAAGGCACGGAAGTGGCACACGACCTCGACGGTCTCGACTACGACGTCCTCGTCATCGGCTCCGGCTTCGGCGGTTCGGTCTCGGCGCTGCGGCTCACCGAGAAGGGCTACCGGGTCGGGGTCCTGGAGGCGGGCCGGCGTTTCACCCGGGAGACCCTCCCCAAGAACAGCTGGGACCTGCGCAACTACCTGTGGGCCCCGGCCCTCGGCCTGTACGGGATCCAGCGGATCCACCTGCTCGGCAACGTGATGGTGCTCGCCGGGGCCGGCGTGGGCGGCGGCTCGCTGAACTACGCCAACACCCTGTACGTGCCGCCGGCCGCCTTCTTCCAGGACCGGCAGTGGGCGGACATCACCGACTGGCACGACGAGCTCGCCCCGTACTACGACCAGGCCAAGCGGATGCTGGGCGTCCGGCTCAACCCGACCATGACCCCCTCCGACGTCCACCTGAAGGCGGCCGCCGAGAAGATGGGCGTCGGCGACAGCTTCCACATGGCGCCCGTCGGCGTGTTCTTCGGCGACGGCGACGACGCCGACGGCGGCTGCACCGCCCGCCCCGGTGGCGAGGTCCCCGACCCGTACTTCGGCGGCGCCGGCCCGGCCCGGCGCGCCTGCACCGAGTGCGGCGAGTGCATGACCGGCTGCCGGCACGGCGCGAAGAACACCCTCGCCGAGAACTACCTGCACCTCGCCGAGCAGGCGGGCGCCGTCATCCACCCCATGACCACCGTCACCGCCCTCGCCGAGCACCCCGACGGCGGCTACCGCGTCCGCACGGTCCCCACCGACGCCCGCCGCAAGGGCGTCAGCCGGGAACTGCGCGCCCGGCACGTGGTCGTCGCGGCCGGCACCTACGGCACCCAGACCCTGCTGCACACCATGAAGGACAACGGGCTGCTGCCCCGGATCTCGGCCCGGCTCGGCGACCTGACCCGCACCAATTCCGAGGGGATCGTCGGCGCCCAGACCGACGACCGCCGCTACCGCCGCAAGCACGGGCAGCAGGCGCGCGCCGACTTCACCAAGGGCGTGGCCATCACCTCGTCGGTGCACCCCAACGCGGACACCCACATCGAGCCGGTCCGCTACGGCAAGGGCTCGAACGCGATGGGCGCGATGACCATCCTCCAGGTGCCCTACCACCAGCACCGGGTCCGGGCCTGGTTCGGGCGGACCGCCAGGCACCCGGTGCAGATGCTGCGGTCGCTGTCCAACCGGCGCTGGTCCGAGCGGACCATCATCGGCCTGGTCATGCAGTCCCTGGACAACTCGCTGACCACGTACCGCAAGCCCGGCGGCATCGGGAAGGGGCTGCTGACCGCCCGGCAGGGCCACGGCGCCCCGAACCCGGTGCAGATCGCCGAGGCCACCGAGGCCGCGACCCTGCTGGCCGAGGAGATCAACGGCTTCGCCGGCAGCAACGTCGGCGAGCTGATGGGCACCCCGCTGACCGCCCACTTCCTCGGCGGCTGCCCGATCGGCGCCTCGCCCGAACAGGGCGTGGTGGACCCGTACCACCGGCTGTACGGGCACCCGGGGATCTCGGTGGTGGACGGCTCGGCGGTGTCCGCGAACCTCGGCGTCAACCCGTCCCTGACGATCACGGCGCAGGCGGAACGGGCCATGTCGTACTGGCCGAACAAGGGCGAGGCCGATCCGCGGCCCGCGCAGGGCGAGGGCTACCGGCGGCTGTCCGCGGTCGAACCGGTCGCTCCGGCGGTTCCGAAGGAGGCCTTCGGGGCACTGAAGCTGCCCTTCCTGGCGGTGCCGGAGGTGCCCAAGAAGGCGGAGTGACCCGGCGTACGGGATCCGTTCCGCTCCCGGACAGCGAAAGGGGCTGCACGCCCCCTCCACGTGCAGCCCCTCACGCCGGAGCGTTGGTTCCGCATAGGTGACAGCCCGGAGGCGCCCGGGGTTGTACGGAAACCGGCGATAATCCGTGTGACGCGCGTCACCTGAGGCCGGAGTTCCGGTGATCGTCCTCATTTCGTGATCTGAAAACGGGCAACCGGAACCGATCTCCGCAGGTCGAAGCGGTCATGAGGCTTCTTTCCCTGCTGGCTGCCGCAGGCCTGGCGACCCTGGGCACGGCGGCGCCCGCCCACCCGGCCGACCGCGCCGAGGTCACCCTGAGCGGTCCGTCCGCGGTGCACCTGCGGCCGTTCCCCGAGACCGGTGAGCCGCGCCAGACCAAGCTGAAGGTCGACACGCGCAATCCGGGCCGGGCGGCCACCGGGGCCTACACCCTCACCGTGGACTTCCGCGGTCTCGGCGGGATCGCCCGGGTCACCGGCCGCCCCGGCGACGGCTGCACGGCCACCGCCACCACGCTGGTCTGCGAGCGCACCGGTGCGCAGCCCGGCACCGCGCCCGCCGTCGACCTCCGCCTCACCGCGGTGCGGGGCAGCCGGCCAGGGCAGAGCGGCGACCTGACGGTGACCGCCCACGGGCCGGGCGCCAGGTACCGGAGCCTCACGACCACGGTCGCCGTCGGCGGCACCGACCTCCGGGTGATCCCCTTCGACCTCGACGCCACCACCGCCGTGGGCCAGCGCCAGCAGGTCCCGCTGGCGTTCGAGAACACCGGCACCGAGGACGCCGGGGAGCTGGTGCTGGACCTCACCACGACCCGGGGCCTGGAGTTCGTCGAGCGCTACGACAACTGCACCTACCCCGACCCGCGCCGCCCGGTCCGGGAGGGCAGCGTCCGCTGCCACTTCACCGGCCCGTTCGAGGCGAAGGCCACGTACGAGCTGGACAGCCCGCTGACCCTGCTGGCGAACCGGCACGCCCTCGCCGACACCTTCTCGTACGTCCTCACCCCCGACCCGGAGGCCGAGACCGCGGCGGCCGGGATCCGCGAGCGCACCCCCCTTGCCCGAAAGGGCAGTGGCAGGGCCGGCGGCAAGGGCAAGACCCTGGGGCTCACCGCCCAGCGGCCCCGGCCGGCCGCGCCGATGACCGCCGACCTGCATCCCGCGGACAACGGCCAGGACTTCAGCTTCAAGACCGCGAACAGCGCCGACTTCGCCGCCTTCGGCGCCACCCTCAAGGGCGACCGGGGCAGCACCGCCGCCCTCCGCGTCGCCCTCCGCAACCAGGGCCCGGCGTGGATCGAGCGCGCCGACGGCGAGGCGTTCGGCGCCGCCGACATCCGCATCCCGCAGGGCGCCCGGGTCACCCGCAAGCCGCAGGGCTGCCACGCCCGGACCGCCGGCGGCGCCCCGCGCACCGAGCAGCTCGGCGCACCCCGCTACTTCTGCACCGGCGCCGCGCGGGTGTTCCTCGACGGGGCCGCCGTCAGCTACCCGTTCGAGGTGGCCGTCGACCGCTACGTCCCGGACGCCACGGGTTCCATCACCGTCGGCAGGTCCTTCGCCACCTCCGGCGGCACCTGGCGGCTCAAGCCGGCCGACCGCAACCGGGCCAACGACACCGCCAGGATCTTCCTGAACCCGCTGAGCACGCCCACCCCGAGCCCCACCCCGACCCGCAGCCCGTCCCCGACGCCCACCGCTTCGGCGACCGCCACGGCCGGCCCCACCCCGACCGCCACCGCCTCCCCGACGCCCGGCAGCACCGGCAGCACCGGTGGCACCGGCGGCAACCTCGCCAACACCGGCAGCGGCGGCGCGGGCCCCCTCGCCGCGCTCGCGGGCGGGGCCGTCCTGGCCGGCGGTGTGCTGGTCCTGGTCTTCCGGCGCCGCGCGGCCCGCGCGTAGCGCCCGTACGACCGCACCGGGAGGCCCGGAAAACCTCCGGCCCCGGAAAACGGACCGGCCGGCACCGGGCGTCCCCGGTGCCGGCCGTCCTACGGTGACCGGGCTGCTGTCCCCTGCCGTCCGGTCACACGCCGGAGCGAGGTCCCACGACGTACGGCTCCACGGGCCGTACGTCTCATCGCTCCAGCGGAGCCACGCGTGGTTGGTGCGGTCCCGCGCCTGGCTGGCACGGACAACCTCACCAACGAAGGCCCCCGGGGCCGGTCACGGTCCGGACGGGTGACGAACGGCAGGGCGAGCCCGCCGCGCCCGGGCCACGCGGCCTCAGATGCGGCCCCGGCACAGCTCCAGCAGCGTCATGGCGAGCGCCGTGCCGGGCTTGGTGCCGAGGGCGTCGCTGAAGTGCGCCAGCACCTCCATCTCGCGGGACAGGTGCACCCGGCGGCCGCCCGTGCCGATCCGGGCCTCCTGGATCACGGCCGAGACGGCCATCCGCTCCTGGATCAGTCCGATGATCCGGTCGTCGATCGCGTCGATCCGCTCGCGGGAACCGGCGATCAGCTCGGCGGCGGCGGCCGGGGTCAGCGTGGTGGCGGTCATGTTCTCTCCTGATGGGTCGTGCCGGCAGGAGCGGGAACGCCAGAGCGCCCCGGTCCTTCCGGACCGGGGCGCTCTGGGAAGTCAGTGGCTCAAGCGGAGCAGCACTCAGACCCGTGGCGACCGGACCGGCCGGTGCCATAGGTAAAGAGGAAGCTCGCCTGCTTGCGCATGAAACGGATTATTGCCACGGGGCGGCCGCGAAGACAAACGGGTTCGGATGGTGAGACGAAGACGGGTGTGCGATCCCCGTTAGAATCGACAAAACAACACCCTTTCCCCGCCGGAAGGCCGCCCCGTGCCAGAAGCACCCTCCGCCGCACCGGACGTCGTCCTCGTTGTCGACTTCGGCGCGCAGTACGCCCAGCTCATCGCCCGCCGCGTCCGTGAGGCCCGGGTCTACAGCGAGATCGTGCCGAGCACGATGCCCGTGGCCGAGATGCTGGCCAAGAACCCCAAGGCGATCATCCTCTCCGGCGGCCCGTCCTCCGTGTACGAAGAGGGTGCCCCGCAGCTCGACCGCGCGCTGTTCGAGGCCGGCGTCCCGGTCTTCGGCATGTGCTACGGCTTCCAGCTGATGGCCGTCACCCTCGGCGGCACCGTCGACAACACCGGCGCCCGCGAGTACGGCCGCACCCCGCTGACCGTCTCCAAGGCCGGCTCCACCCTCTTCGAGGGCACCCCCGAGCACCAGTCGGTGTGGATGTCCCACGGCGACGCCTGCTCCGCCGCCCCCGAGGGCTTCACGGTCACCGCGTCCACGAACGTCGTGCCCGTCGCCGCCTTCGAGAACGACGAGAAGAAGCTGTACGGCGTCCAGTACCACCCCGAGGTGCTGCACTCCACGCACGGCCAGCAGATCCTGGAGCACTTCCTCTACCGCGGCGCCGGCATCGAGCCCAACTGGACCACCGGCAACGTCATCGAGGAGCAGATCGCCGCGATCCGCGCCCAGGTCGGCGACAAGCGCGCCATCTGCGGCCTGTCCGGCGGCGTGGACTCCGCGGTCGCCGCGGCTCTCGTCCAGAAGGCCATCGGCGACCGTCTGACCTGCGTCTACGTCGACCACGGCCTGATGCGCAAGGGTGAGACCGAGCAGGTCGAGAAGGACTTCGTCGCCGCCACCGGCGTCCGCCTGAAGGTCGTCGACGCGCAGGAGCGCTTCCTCACCGCCCTCGCCGGGGTCTCCGACCCCGAGGAGAAGCGGAAGATCATCGGCCGCGAGTTCATCCGCGTCTTCGAGCAGGCCCAGGCCGAGATCGTCGCCGAGGCCCCGAACGACCAGCCCGTCGAGTTCCTGGTCCAGGGCACCCTGTACCCGGACATCGTCGAGTCCGGCGGCGGCACCGGCACCGCGAACATCAAGTCGCACCACAACGTCGGCGGCCTCCCCGAGGACCTGGAGTTCCAGCTCGTCGAGCCGCTGCGCCAGCTGTTCAAGGACGAGGTCCGCATGGTCGGACAGGACCTCGGCCTGCCCGAGGAGATCGTCCAGCGCCAGCCCTTCCCGGGCCCCGGCCTCGGCATCCGCATCGTCGGCGAGGTCACCAAGGAGCGCCTGGACCTGCTGCGCGAGGCCGACGCCATCGCCCGCCACGAGCTGACCGCCGCCGGTCTCGACCGCGAGATCTGGCAGTGCCCGGTCGTGCTCCTCGCCGACGTCCGCAGCGTCGGCGTCCAGGGCGACGGCCGCACCTACGGTCACCCGATCGTGCTGCGCCCCGTGTCGTCCGAGGACGCCATGACGGCCGACTGGACCCGGATGCCGTACGAGGTGCTCGCCCGCATCTCCACCCGCATCACCAACGAGGTCAAGGACGTCAACCGGGTCGTCCTGGACTGCACCAGCAAGCCCCCGGGCACCATCGAGTGGGAGTAGGACTCCCCCGAGCCCTGCCGAGGCCGCCGCTCCCCGCCGGAGCGGCGGCCTCGCCGTTTCCCCCGGCCGAAAGCGCCGGCTCTGGTCTCCTCGGGCGGGTCTCGGTACCTTGCGCGCCAGCCGAGCGAAGGAGCCCCGCCCCATGGCCGGACAGCCCGCCCCCGTACCGTCCGAGCAACTGCTGTTCGCGATGCCGCCGGAGCACGAGGACCCCGCCGAGGAGCGCGCGTACCGCAAGGAGCGGCTGGCCGGGGCGCTGCGGCTGTTCGGCGGACTCGGCTTCGAGGACGGGGTGTCGGGGCACATCACCGCCCGCGACCCGGAGTACGAAGACTGCTTCTGGGTCAACCCGTTCGGGCGGTCCCTCGCCCTCACCGCCGCCGAGGACCTGCTGCTCGTCGACGGCGAGGGCCGGGTCGTGGAGGGCGCCCGGCACGTCAACCAGGCGGCGTTCACCCTGCACGCGGCCGTCCACAGGGCCCGCCCCGACGTGGTCGCCGTCGCGCACGCGCCCTCCGGCCACGGCCGCGCCCTCGCCGCCCTCGGGGAGCTCCTCGACCCGCTCACCCAGGAGGCCTGCGCCTTCTACGAGGACCACGCCCTGCTCGACCGCTACACCGGGGCCGCCGTGGACGCGGCCGAAGGCCGGCTGGTCGCCGCCGCGCTCGGCCCGCGCAAGGCGCTGATCCTGCGCAACCGCGGGCTGCTGACCGTCGGCGGCTCGGTGGACGCGGCCGCCTGGTGGTTCGTGTCGATGGAGCGGGCCTGCGGGGTCCAGCTGGCCGCCCGGGCGGCCGGGAAGCCCCGGCCGATCGACCACCGCAGCGCCCTCGCCACCCGCGAGCAGCTCGGCTCCGACCTCGTCGGATGGATCAGCTACCAGCCGCTGTGGCAGCGCATCGCGTCAACCCGGCAGCCGGGGAATCACCCGCTCTGACGTCGGCGGCGATCCGGAGCACTGCCGCAGTGGTGCACAATTCGCAGGCACTGCACGGTAGTTAGAGAGGCGGCACGCTCGTGGCTGTCCAGGAATTGCACCGAAGTACCCACGCCGGCACCTGTACCTGCGACGACTGCCCGCACGGCGCCCGCGAGGGCCACCGCCGGGCGGTCGCCGCGTTCGTGGAGAAGCGGGACGGTCTGGCCGCCGGTTACGGGCTGCCCGCCGCCGTCGCCCGCTCGGCCGGCGCCTCCCGCCAGTGGGTGTCGGACGAGCTGACCCAGTCCGCCCGTACCGTCGCCGACCGGGGCCGGGAGGCCGGGCACTCCTGGCTGTACCTGCTGTCCCGGCGGGCCGTGCTCGCCGTGTGGATCGCCGCCGGTGTGCTGCTCGTGGTGCAGGTGGCGACCGCGCTGGGCACCGGCTGGAGCGCCGCCCGTACCGCGGGGCTGCTGTCCGCGCTGCTGCTCGCGGCCCTGCTGACCGTCGCCGCGCGGGCCCAGACCGTACGGGGCGGGCTGCTGGCGCCGCTGGTCGGGGAGGACAACCGGCTGTCGACCTCGCGGGCGGTGCCGTGCGCCTGGCTGGTGCTGACCGCGTTCGCCGCCCTGCTGCCCGCGCTGCGGCTGGCCGCGACCCCGTCGGGGGCCGAGCGGGCGGCGCTGTACGAGGGGCTGGGGCTGCCGCGGGCGCTGCCGCTGCTGACCGTCCTGGCGGTCACCTCCGGGGTCGCGGTGCTGGTCCGGCGGGTGGTCGCGGTGCGGATCATGGGCCAGCGGCTGCAGAAGCTGCCCGCCGACCGGCCGCGCGGCGCGGACCTGCTGACCGACGACGCGGGCCGCGGCAGCCTGCCCGACGCGCAGTACGTGCTGGTGGCCACGGTCACCCTGGCGTTCGTGGCGGTCTCGCTGGCCCGCTACCCCGACCGGCTGCCGCAGCTGCCCTGGTCGCTGGCGGTGCTGACGGCGCTGTCGGCCGCCGTCTACCTGGCGGCGAAGTACGCGGAGGGCAGCCGGCCGCTGGTGCTGTCGGTGGTCCGCACCCGCGAACCCGGCGAGCTGGACTCGGCGATCCGCACGGGTGACGACATCGAGATCCGCGGGGTGGGTTTCGTGCCGCCCGGCGCGCAGACGCCCGAGATGCTGGCCCGGCTGGTGGTGCGGATCGGCACCGTGCACGTGCACGTGCCGCTGGTGCCGGTGCCGGGCGGTTTCAGCAGCCCCTGCGACCAGGTGCTGATCGTGCCGGTGCCCGCCGAGGTGGAGCCCGGGATCACCGAGGTGCAGGTGGTGACGGCCGCCGGCGTGGAGTCCAACCGCTGCACCATCGACGTCGCCGACTGATCGGGGCGATGATGGGCGGGTGACCGGCAACCAGTTCCCCGCGCCCGACGACACCCCCGACCCGGCGTCCGCCGCGCCCGCCGGCCCGGCCGGTCCGCCGGCCCCGGCCGCGACCTCCGCTGCCACCACCGGTTCCGCCGCTTCCGCGCCCGCCGGCCTGCGGGACCTGGCCGCCCGGCACGCGCTGCTGCCACTGCGGATCTTCCTCGGCGTGACGTTCGTGTACGCCGGACTCGACAAGCTGACCGACTCCGCCTTCCTGCAGGCCTCCGGCGCCGGCTCCATCGGGGACCTGATGCGCGGGGTGCGCGACGGCTCCGCGATCCCCGCCCTGGTGGACCTCGCCCTCAAGGGCCCGGTCGCGTTCGCCGTGCTTCTGGCCATCGGGGAGGTCCTCGTGGGCCTCGGCACCCTCGCCGGGCTGTTCGCCCGGTTCGCGGCCGCCGGCGGTGCCCTGATCTCGCTCAGCCTGTGGCTCACCGTCAGCTGGCAGGCCTCCCCGTACTACTACGGCAACGACCTGGTCTACCTGATGGCCTGGCTGCCGCTGATCCTCGCCGGCGCCCCGTACCTCTCCCTCGACCAGCGGCTGCGCGGGCGGTTTCACTCCCGCCGGTCGCGCCGTACCGCGTAGGTCGTCAGCCCCACCAGGGCCGCCAGCGCGAAGCCGCCCGTCACCATGGGGACGATCAGGAACCACGGCAGGTCCAGCCCGCCGCTCGCGTCCACCAGGTACAGCACGCCCGTGGTCAGCAGGACCAGGCCGGCGAGCAGCCGGCCCGGCAGGAACTCATGACGCCGCACGGGTCACCTCCACCTGTCCCACAGCCATCCGCAGCTGCAGGTCGATCGTGCCGCCGGGCACCGCGCCCGGTGCGGGGGCCAGCTCCGGACGGTGCGTCCGGTCGTTCTGTACGCGGACGTGGTCGCGCCGCTCGCCGGGCAGCATCAGGTCGCCCAGCCGGATCTCGACCGCGCCCGTCGCTGCCGCCTCCGGCGGCAGGACCACCCGCAGCCGGCCGGCGTCCATGGCCGCCCGGACGGTGACCGTCGTGCCCTTCGGGACGTCGAGGCGGCTCAGGTCCAGGGTGGCCAGGCCTGTGCCGGCCGTGTAGCCGGGCCGGACCTCGGCGACCGAAGCCGGCCGCCAGACCGTGCTCCGCCAGTCCGTGCCGATCTCCCGGGGCAGGACGGTGGCGCCCATCAGCAGGGCGGCGGTGAGCACGGACAGCAGCAGGGTGCCGAAACCGGTGCGGCCCCTGAACGCACTGACCGCGAGGCCGGTTCCGAAGACCCCGAGCGCCGCCGCGAGGCCGGTCTGGAGGGCCTGGCCGAGCGGGTTGCCGTGCCAGGCCGCGGCGGTGCCGACGGCGCCCGCGAGCAGTGCGAGGACGAAGGTCCGGCCGCCGATGCCCTGACCGCGGCCGGCCGGTTCGCAGCCCTTGCCGCCGGCGTCCTGCCGCGCGGGCGGGTGCGCCGCCGACGGCTCCGCCGCGGTGTGCGCCTCCGGATCCGGCCCCCACAGGTAGCCCTGACCGGAGCCCGGCGGACCCGTCGTACCGTCCTTGACCAGCGGATCCCGCCACCAGGAGACGACGCCGGGGGCCGGCGGGGCCTGGGTCTCCGGCGGCGCCTCGGTCCGCGGCGGTACGACCGCCCGGAACGGCTCGGCGTCGGGCCCCGGGGCGTCCCGGCGGCGCCGCGCCCGGTGCGCCGCCGCGCCCACGGCCGCGATCACCAGCACGGTGAACGTCAGGGTGCCCCCGTTGTCCACCATGGACAGGAACAGGGCGCAGCCGACCAGCGCGAGCAGCACCGCGGCCAGCGTCGAGCCCTCGATCCGGCCCGTGAGCAGCCGCTTCGCCTCGTTGTCCTCGTCGCCCTCCAGCGGCATCACCAGCCAGGCGATCCCGTACCCGACCAGGCCCAGGCCGCCCGTGACGGTGAGCACGGCCACCACCACCCGGAAGATCACCGGGTCCACGCCGAAGAACCGGCCCAGCCCGCCGCACACGCCCGCGACCACATGGCTGCGCCGGCTGCGGGTCAGCGCGGGCCGCTCGGCCGGATCGGGTTCCGGTGGGCCGGCGGGGGCCGCCGCGGTCGCGTCGTGTGCTTCGGTCATGGGTCCATGGTGGCGGGCCCTCCGCGCCGCCGGTATCCGGCCCCACCCTGGCCCGACCCTGATATCCGCAGTCCGGAACCGGGGGTTGTCCCTGATGCCCCGCCCCCGGCGGGCATGTGACCATCGATGACATGCCGGCAGCAGTGCACCATCCCAGACACCCCCGCGGTCCCGCGGCCCCCGAGGCCGAGGAGCCGATGCGCAAGCTGTACCGGAGCGCCGACGGCCGGATGCTCGGCGGTGTGGCCCGCGGGCTGGCCGGGCACCTGGGGCTGCCCGTCGTCTGGGTCCGGCTGGCGTTCTTCGCGCTGTTCATGCTCGGCGACGGGCTCGGCGTGCTGCTGTACGCGGCGTTCTGGGTCTTCGTACCGCTGGGGGTCGGCGGGCGGGCCGAGGACCGGTCGGTGCTGGAGTCGTTCCTCGCCGGCTCGCCGAAGCTGCGCAAGCCCAGCAAGCAGGAACTCGTCGCGATCCTCGCGCTGTTCGCCGGCCTGGTGCTGTTCATCAACCGGCTGCGGCTCGGCGGCGAGTCCGGGCGGTACGTGTGGCCGCTGCTGCTCGTCGGCGCCGGCGTGGTGCTGGTGTGGCGGCAGGCCGACAACGCCCGCCGGGCGAACTGGACCACCGTCTCCCGCCGCCACGGCCGGCTGCTGAATCTGGGCCGGGCGCTGGCGGGCGTGGTCCTGGTCGGCGTCGGGATCACCGTGTTCATCGTGGTGCGCGGCTCCGCCGCCCAGCTCGGCAACGTCCTGACCGCCGCGCTCGCCGTCCTCGCCGGCATCGCGCTGCTCGCCGGCCCCTGGCTGATCCGCATGACCCAGGACCTGTCCGAGGAGCGGCTGATGCGCATCCGCGCCCAGGAGCGCGCCGAGGTCGCCGCACACGTCCACGACTCCGTCCTGCACACCCTCACCCTGATCCAGCGCAACGCGGAGGACGCGGGCGAGGTCCGCCGGCTGGCCCGGGCGCAGGAACGGGAGCTGCGCAACTGGCTGTACAAGCCGGAGGGCACCGGCAAGGACGAGGCCGAGGAGCCGGACACCCTCGCGGAGGCCGTGAAGAAGGCGGCGGCCGAGGTCGAGGACCACCACGGCGTCCCCATCGAGGTGGTCGTCGTCGGCGACTGCCCGCTCGACGAACGGCTGGGCGCACAGATGCAGGCCGCGCGCGAGGCGATGGTCAACGCCGCCAAGTACGGTGGCGAGGGCGGCCCGGTGCAGGTCTACGCCGAAGTCGAGGGGGCGGTGGTGTTCGTGTCGGTGCGCGACCGCGGACCCGGTTTCGACCTCGATGCGGTACCGGACGACCGAATGGGCGTACGAGAATCGATCATCGGCCGGATGCAGCGGAACGGCGGGACCGCACGGCTGCGGGCCGTGCCCGACGGCGGCACGGAAGTCGAGCTGGAGATGGAGAGGGCGAGGACGGCATGACCGAGGAGAACACGACCCTGCCGGCGGACCGGCGGGTGCGGGTGGTGCTCGTCGACGACCACCGCATGTTCCGGGCCGGGGTCCAGGCCGAGATCGGCGAGACCGGGCGGACCGGCGTCGAGGTGGTCGGCGAGGCCGCCGACGTGGACCAGGCCGTCACCGTGATCACCGCGACCCGGCCCGAGGTCGTGCTGCTCGACGTCCACCTGCCCGGTGGCGGCGGCGTCGAGGTGCTGCGCCGGTGCGCCCCGCTGATGGCGGCGGCCGAGCAGCCCGTACGGTTCCTCGCGCTGTCGGTGTCGGACGCGGCGGAGGACGTCATCGGGGTGATCCGCGGCGGCGCCCGCGGCTACGTCACCAAGACGATCACCGGGGCCGACCTGGTCGCCTCGGTGTTCCGGGTGCAGGAGGGCGACGCGGTGTTCTCGCCGCGGCTGGCCGGCTTCGTGCTGGACGCGTTCGCCTCGACGGACGCGCCGCCGGTCGACGAGGACCTGGACCGGCTCACCCAGCGCGAGCGCGAGGTGCTGCGGCTGATCGCGCGGGGATACGCGTACAAGGAGATCGCGAAGCAGCTGTTCATCTCGGTGAAGACGGTCGAATCGCACGTCTCGGCGGTGCTCAGGAAGCTCCAGCTGTCCAACCGGCACGAGCTGACCCGCTGGGCGACGGCCCGCCGCCTGGTCTGACTCCTTTTCGCGGCCGCGGTCGCGGCCGCAGTCGCGACCGGGTGCGCGGCCCGGACCGGTCACACCGGCCGGGTGGCGCCGGCCCAGGGCATCTCGTCGATGGGGGCGATGCGCACCGTCGAGCCGGGGCGGGGCGCGTGGATCATCTTGCCGCCGCCGATGTACAGGCCGACGTGGCTGATGCCGGAGTAGAAGAACACCAGGTCGCCGGGGGCGAGCTGGGAGCGGGAGATCCGGCGGCCCGCGTTGATCTGCGTGTACGTGGTCCGGGGCAGCGACACCCCGGCCGCGCGCCAGGCGGCCTGGGTCAGGCCCGAGCAGTCGAAGGCCCGGGGCCCGGTCGCGCCCCACACGTACGGGCGGCCGATCGCACCGTACGCGAAGGCCACGGCCTGGGCGGCGCGGGAGCCGGGAACGGCCGGCCGGCCGGCGGGCGGGGCGCCGCGGTCGGGCCGGGCGGTGCCGGTGTTCCGGCCGGGCGTGCCCGTGCCCTCGCCGGCCTGCTTCTGCGCTGCGTACCGGGCCCGCTCCTCCGCCGTCAGCCTGGCCAGCAGCTGCCGGGCCGCCGTGAGCTTGCCCTCGACGGTCTTCTTGTGGCGGGCCGCGGCGTCCTGCTGGGCGCGCAGCTCGGCGAGGGTGCCGTCGGCCTTCTCCCGCAGGGCGCGCACCTCGCCGATCCGCTGCCGGACGGCGGCGATCCCGGCGGCGCTGCGGTCGCCGGCGCGCTCGATCAGCGCGGCCCGCTCCAGGTACTCCTGCGGGTCGTCGGCCATCGCCAGCTGCAGGGCCGGGCCCAGGCTGCCGGTGCGGTACTGGGAGGCGGCCAGCGAACCGAGCGCGCCGCGCGCGGTGTTGAGCTTCTCGGTCTTGCGGGCGGCCTCGTCGCGCAGGGCGTCGAGCCGGCGCTGCGCCCGGTCGGTCCGCTCCTTCGCCCCGTTGTACTTCTCGGTGGCGGCTTCCGCCTCCTGGTAGAGCGTGTCCACCTTGGCCTTGACCTGGGCCGGGGTGAGGCGGGGCTCTGCGGTGGAGGAGCCTTCGAACGCGGTGGCGGTGGCAGCGCCCGCAAGGGCGAGGGTGGTGGCCGCGGTGCGGACCGTGCCACCGGAGAGCGGGCGCTGCCTCGGCTTTCGATGCTTCATGGGGGAGGACGCTAGGGGGGCAGGTAACGGCCGGATATCGGAATGACCGGAAAATTGCCTTTTCGTTCCGGTTGATGATCGGAACTGTCCCGTCGGGGCCGGTGTCGGGTGGCTCTCTGCCCGCTGGCTACGCTCGACGCCATGGACGTACTCATCAATGTCTTCGTCGGCCTCCACATCGTCGGCATCGCCTCGCTGCTGGGCGGTTTCCTCATGCAGATGAAGGCGATGGGCGCCGGTACGGCCCGCTTCGTGCCCGGCATGCTGCACGGCGCGCTGACCATGCTGATCACCGGCATGGCCCTGGTGGGCTTCCACGAGATGCAGGACGACGCGGTCAACAACATCAAGATCGGCGTGAAGCTCGCGGTCCTCTTCGTGATCCTGGCGCTGGTGTACGTCAAGCGCGACGAGGAGCAGGTCCCGAAGGGCATGTTCGCCGCGGTCGGCGGCCTGACCCTCGCGAACGTCTTCATCGCGGTCCTCTGGACCTGAGCCCCTGCCCGCCGGCGGGCAGACCGGCTGCGGTCCGGGTCAGCCGCCCGGCCGGACCCGCCCGTACATCGGCTGGTAGTGGATCGAGTCCTCCCGTACGTACGCCCCCGGCCGCGGTGCGTGGATCATCCGGCCGGCGCCGACGTACAGCCCGACGTGGCTGATGTCGCCGTAGAAGAACACCAGGTCGCCGGGGAGCAGGTCGGCCACCGTGACCCGCGGGCCCGCCTTCACCTGCTGCCACGTGGTGCGCGGCAGCTCCACCCCCGCCGCGTGCCAGGCCGCCCGCGTCAGCCCCGAGCAGTCGTACGCGTGCGGACCCGCGGCACCCCACACGTACGGCTTGCCCAGCTGGGCCCGGGCGAAGGCGACGGCCGCAGCGGCCCGCCCCGGCACCGGCCGGCCGGGCCCGGCGGGACCCGGCTGCTCCGGCTCCCGCCGGGGCGGGCCGGACCGCTCCGGCTCGGCGATTCGTTCCCGCTCCCGGGCCGTCAGCCCCGCCAGCAGGGACCGCGCCTCGGCCAGCTTCCGCTGCACCTGCGCCTTGCGGCGGCCCAGCTCCCGCTGCGCGTCGTCCAGCGCCGCCAGCCGGGTCACCGCCGCCCGCCTGGTCCGGGCGGCCTCCGCCTGCCGCCCGCGCAGCTCCACCAGCACCTCCTGCTGCCCGCTGCCCAGCCGCGCCAGCACATGGCTGCGGGCCGCGTAGTCCTGCGGGTCCCGGGCCAGCAGCAGGGTCGCGGTGGCCCCGACCGGCCCGCCCGCCCGGTACTGCGCGGCCGCATGGCTGCCCAGCAGCCGCCGCGCCGTGTTCAGCCTCTCCCTGGTCACCGCCATCTGCGCCATCAGCCGGGACAGCGCCGCCTGCTGCGCGTCCCGGCGCTCCTTCGCCGCGTCGTAGTGCTGGACGGCCGTCCCGGCCTGCCGGTACAGCCCGTCCACCTGCGCCCGCACGTCCGCCGGCGCGGGCCGGGGCCGCGGCACGGCGGCCGCCCCGGGCGCGGTGAACAGGCTGACGGACGCCAGCGCCGCCGAGGTCACGCCCAGCGCCTGGGCGTTCATCCGTAATCCGGTGCGCGGTCTGCGGTGGGTGGTCACGGCCGGCACCTCCTTCCGTGGGGGGACACGAGGTGCACGCCGGTGCGCGGGCGGATGCGCGGGAGTGTGCAAGGACTGCGCGCCGGCTTGGCGGAGCACGCTAGCGCCGCCCGCGGGGGCTGGGAAGGGTCCGGGCGCATATGCGGCCCGGTGCGGGCTGCGGGGGCTCCGCGTGGACGGGGGCGGCTGTGATTTTCCGTACGCGGCCCGGCCCTGTCGGTCCCGGCCTCTAAACTCGGAAGGCGATGAGCAGCCTCTTTGACGACAGCTTCCTGACGGACCTGGCCCCCTCCGGCGAGGAGCCCCCGCCGCCCCCGGACGACTACGGCCCCGAGGAGCCCGCGGACGACCTGTTCGGCGGGAAGTTCGACATGCCCGTCGACACAGGGGGGAGCGGGGACGCCTACTACCGCGACGGGGCGCCCAAGCCGGTCATCGACCCGGCCGCCCTGCTCGACGGGCTGAACGAGCAGCAGCGGGCCGCCGTCGTGCACGCCGGATCACCGCTGCTGATCGTCGCCGGCGCCGGCTCCGGCAAGACCCGCGTGCTCACCCACCGCATCGGCCACCTGCTGGCCGCGCGGAAAGTCCACCCGGGCCAGATCCTCGCGATCACCTTCACCAACAAGGCCGCCGGCGAGATGAAAGAGCGCGTCGAGAGCCTCGTCGGCCCGCGCGCGAACGCGATGTGGGTCTCCACCTTCCACAGCGCGTGCGTGCGGATCCTGCGCCGCGAGTCGAAGCGGCTCGGCTTCACCTCCTCGTTCTCGATCTACGACGCGGCGGACTCGAAGCGCCTGATGGCGCTCGTCTGCCGGGACCTCGACCTGGACCCGAAGAAGTTCCCGCCGAAGTCCTTCAACGCCAAGATCTCCAACCTGAAGAACGAGCTGATCGACGACGAGGCGTTCGCCGCGCAGGCGGCCGACGGTTTCGAGAAGACGCTCGCGCAGGCGTACGCGATGTACCAGTCGCGGCTGCGCGAGGCCAACGCCCTCGACTTCGACGACATCATCATGACCACGGTCCACCTGCTCCAGGCGTTCCCGGACGTGGCCGAGCACTACCGCCGCCGGTTCCGGCACGTCCTCGTCGACGAGTACCAGGACACCAACCACGCCCAGTACACCCTGGTCCGCGAGCTGGTCGGCGCCGGGTACGAGGACCTGCCGCCGGCCGAGCTGTGCGTGGTGGGCGACGCCGACCAGTCGATCTACGCCTTCCGCGGCGCGACGATCCGCAACATCCTCCAGTTCGAGGAGGACTACAAGGACGCGACGACGATCCTGCTGGAGCAGAACTACCGCTCCACGCAGACCATCCTGTCCGCCGCCAACGCGGTCATCGAGCGCAACGAGAACCGCCGCCCCAAGAACCTGTGGACGGACGCTGGCTCCGGCGCCGGCATCACCGGCTACGTCGCGGACACCGAGCACGACGAGGCACAGTTCGTCGCCGACGAGATCGACCGGCTGACCGACAACGGCGACGCGAAGGCCGGCGACGTCGCCGTCTTCTACCGGACCAACGCGCAGTCCCGCGTGTTCGAGGAGATCTTCATCCGCGTCGGCCTGCCGTACAAGGTCGTCGGCGGCGTCCGGTTCTACGAGCGCAAGGAGGTCCGGGACGTCCTCGCCTACCTGCGGGTCCTCGCGAACCCGGAGGACACCGTCCCGCTGCGCCGGATCCTGAACGTCCCCAAGCGCGGCATCGGCGAGCGCGCCGAGGCGATGATCGACGCCCTGTCGCTGCGCGAGCGGATCACGTTCCCGCAGGCCCTCAAGCGGGTGGACGAGGCGTACGGGATGGCCGCCCGCTCCACCAACGCCGTCAAGCGGTTCAACACGCTGATGGAGGAGCTCCGTACGATCGCCGAGTCCGGTGCCGGGCCCGCGGTGGTGCTCGAAGCCGTCCTGGAGCGCACCGGCTACCTGGCCGAACTCCAGGCCTCCACCGACCCCCAGGACGAGACCCGCATCGAGAACCTCCAGGAACTCGCCGCCGTGGCGCTGGAGTTCGAGCAGGAGCGCGAGGAGGGCGAGGGTGCCGGCACCCTCGCCGAGTTCCTGGAGAAGGTCGCGCTGGTCGCCGACTCCGACCAGATCCCCGACGAGGACACGGACGGCTCCGGCGTCATCACCCTGATGACCCTGCACACCGCCAAGGGCCTCGAGTTCCCGGTGGTCTTCCTGACCGGCATGGAGGACGGGGTCTTCCCGCACATGCGTGCGCTGGGCCAGACGAAGGAACTGGAGGAGGAGCGCCGGCTGGCGTACGTGGGCATCACCCGCGCCCGCGAGCGGCTCTACCTGACGCGCTCGTCGATGCGCAGCGCCTGGGGCACCCCTTCGTACAACCCGCCGTCGCGGTTCCTGGAGGAGATCCCGGAGCAGTACCTCCAGTGGAAGCGGACCGGGGCGCAGAAGCCGGCCGGTCCGGTGCGCGGCTCCGGCGGATCGCGCGGTACGGGCGGCACCGGCGGGCGGGCGTCGTTCGGGACCTCGCCGGAGTCGTTCCTGGCCGGCGGGCTGTCTTCGTCGCGGTCCCGTTCGGGGCCGTCGGGCTTCGCCACCCGGCGCACCGCGGACAAGCCGGTGATCGCGCTGGTGGTCGGGGACCGGGTGACGCACGACCAGTTCGGCCTGGGCACGGTCATGGAGGTCACCGGGGCGGGCGCGGACGCGCAGGCCACGATCGACTTCGGGGACGCCAAGCCGAAGCGGCTGCTGCTGCGGTACGCGCCGGTCCAGAAGCTCTGACGGCGGGCCGGCACACGCAAACGGGAGAGGGGCCGGGCGACATCGCCCGGCCCCTCTCCCGTACGTCTTCGGCCGCCGGCTACATCGGGTCCAGACCGTGCGAGCGCAGCCAGGTCAGCGGGTTGATCGCCGAGCCGCCGCCGGGGCGGACCTCGAAGTGCAGGTGCGGGCCGGTGGAGTTGCCCGAATTGCCGGAGTACGCGATGACGTCGCCGGCCTTGACCGACCCGGACCGGAGCTTGGTGCTGCTGAGATGGCAGTACCAGGTCTCGGTGCCGTCGGGGGCGGTGACTATGGCCATGTTGCCGTAGGCGCTGTTCCACTGGGTGCGCACGGTGCCGTCGGTGGCGGCCATGACCGGCGTGCCGTAGGAGACAGGGAAGTCGATTCCGGTGTGCAGGGACATCCAGTTGACGCCGGACTGGCCGTAGCCGGCGCTCAGGCCGTGCTGGGCGACGGGCAGCGCGAACTTGGGGCGCATCGCCTCCTTGCGGGCCGCCTCCTCCGCGCGCTTCTTGCGCTCGGCCTCCTGGCGGGCGCGCAGGTCGATGCGCTCCTGGGTGCGGCTGGCGCGGTCGGCGAAGTCGCCGGCGTCCGCACTGAGCGCGGCGAGCTGGGTGTCGAGCTTGCTGTTCGCGGCGACCGGCTTCACCGAGGCCGGGTCGGGCGCGGCGAGCGTGGTGGTGTCCTCGGCGGGCTGCTGGCCGCCGGTGAGCCCGCCGACGGAGGCGGCGGCGACGCCGGCCACGCCCATGACGCACGCGGAGGGCACGGCCACGGTCAGCAGGGCCGAACGCTTGGCGGGGGTGCGGTTGCGGCGGCTGGCCGCGCGGCCGCCGGCGGCGGGCGCGGCGGGGGCGCCGCGGCGGGCGGAGCGGGAGCTGCGGGGGGCCGGGTGCGGGGCGGTCTCGCCCGCCTCGGCCGGGTGCGCCTCGGGGGCGGCCGGGTCGTCGTGGCCGCCGGGCGCGTCGTCGGTGACGTCTTCGAACACCGCGGTGCCGCCGGTGTCCGGACCGGCGTGGTCCTCGGCGTACTCCTCGTAGGAGACGGCCTGTCCGGGGACGGTGTGGCCGGCGAGGCCGCCGTGTCCCGGGTGGTACGTCTCGTACGGGTCGGCGGAGTGGCCGTACGGGGTCTGCGCCTCGGGGGCCGACAGGTCGTCGTAGCCGTAGGAGGAGGGGACGTACTGCTGCGGGAGTTCCTCGGCGACGGCGCCGTTCCAGGCGGTCGCGTCGTAGCTGCCGGTCTCCGTGCCGGTGGCGAAGGAGGGCATCTCCCAGTGGCCGGAGGCGTCCTGGCCGGCGGTGCCGTAGCCGAACGCGTCGCTCTGGTGGGCGGCGCCGGCGTTCCAGGCGCTCGCGTCCCACTGGCCGGTGGTGTCCTCGGACGCCGTCTGCGCCGGAATGGCCGCGAGGTAGGCCTCCTGGGAACTCTGGCTCCAGGCCGAGGAGTCGTAGGCGCCGGTGTCGTACGTCTGCTGCGTCCCGTACGTGCCGTACGGGTCGTAGGCGAAGCCGTAGCCCTGCGTCTGGTGCTGGTTCTCGTAGGTCCCCTCGAAGCCCCCCTGGAGCGGACCGCCGTACGGATCACCGGCGAAGGTGGTGGTGGAAAGGCCGTCATACCCGGCATCCGGGTACGGGCCCGACGAGGGGCGGTCGTTCACCAACTTCTCTTTCGCCTCGGCAGTGGGGGCCTGGGTGGCCGGGGAATGAGAGGTTCCCCGGAGGAGAGCAGTGGCGTGACTGTACCCGGCGGTTCGTGGCGCGGACAATCTTCGGAGTGTTTTGTGCCTTCAGGAACCGGGCATTCAGCCGCCTTTCGGCCGACTGCTGACGGAGCCTTGGCGCTGCGTTCGAAGAGTGTTCGAAGAAACGGTCATGCGGGTGGGGGTTCCGGCGGCCGCGCCCCGGTGCCGGGCGACGGGCGGGTACGGGGTCAGGCGGCGGAGGTGCTGTCGGCCGGTGCGGCCCGGTGTCCGGCCAGGCCGTCGAGGGCCTGCCTGATGCCCGCCGTGACCGCCGGATGCACCGGCAGGGCGAGGTGGCCGATCCCCGTTACCTGCACGTTCTCGGTGGCGAGGTCCGGGTGGTCGAGCCGGGCCGTCTCGGCGGGCACCATCAGCTGGTCCAGGTCGCTCCAGAAGCTGACGAACCGGGTCCGGCAGCCCGGCGCGGGCAGCCGGAGCTCCCGGATCACGTCGGAATCCGGCCGCATCTGCCGCACCAGCGGGTGCGCGTCCATCAGCGGGGCCACCCGGGTGCCCCCGTGCGGCGTGCCGAGGCAGACCAGCGTCCGCACCCGCGTGTCGCCGCCCATGCGCTGTACGTAATAACGGGCGACCAGCCCGCCCAGGCTGTGCCCGACCAGGTCGACCCGGTCCTGCCCGGTCCGCGCGCACACGTCCTCGACCCGCTGCGCGAGGGCGGCCGCCGCGGTGCGCAGGTCGGTGGTGAGCGGGGAGTAGTTCACGGCCTCCACCCGGCGCTGCCCGTGCGCGGCCAGCAGCGGCCGCAGCAGCAGGAACACGGAGCGGTTGTCCGTGAACCCGTGCAGCAGCAGTACGGGCGGCCGCGGCGCGGTGTCCGGGCCGGGCGCGGGGCGCTCGGGGCGGATGCCCACGGGGTAGACGAGTAGGTGGGCGGCGAGGATCACGAGTTCCAGAACGCCGGCGCGCAGGGCGTCGGCCGACAGGCCGGAGGCGCCGGGTACCTTCACTCCGGGCACTTTCAGTGACAAGCCCATGCCTGCCTCCCAGTGGTTCCGGAGGCGGCAACGCCGTCGTCCGGTGGGCCTCGCCACCGTGCCGTGCGGCTGGCGGCACGGTGGCGGGGCGACCTCGTCCCGGCTCCCCTTGCGAGCGGCTCTGTCAATGACGAAAACGTGTCAGGTGTGATTTCCCCCATGCCGTCCACCGTGAAACGGCGGCTTGCGGGATGCTGTGCTTAACGTTCGTTCACCTGGAGGTAGTGATGGGTGTGACCGGTCCGATCCGTGTGGTGGTCGCCAAGCCGGGTCTCGACGGCCACGACCGTGGTGCCAAGGTGATCGCGCGCGCTCTGCGCGACGCGGGCATGGAGGTCATCTACACCGGTCTCCACCAGACCCCCGAGCAGATCGTCGACACCGCGATCCAGGAAGACGCCGACGCGATCGGCCTCTCGATCCTCTCCGGCGCTCACAACACCCTCTTCGTGAAGGTCATCGAGCTCCTGAAGGAGCGCGACGCGGAGGACATCAAGGTCTTCGGCGGCGGCATCATCCCCGAGGCGGACATCCCCCCGCTGAAGGAAAAGGGCGTGGCCGAGATCTTCACCCCCGGCGCCACCACCACCGCCATCGTCGACTGGGTCCGGGCGAACATCCGCCACCACGCGGAGGCGTAACGGCCCTGCCGGACCGGACCGGGCCCTGCCGGACCGGACCGGGCTGGGCCGGGCTGGGCGCAAATCCAGCCCGCCCGGGCCATCGGATCCGGCTGGGCGGGAAATTCCGGCCGGTCCGGCCCATCGAGTCGGGCTGGGCGGGAAACAAGCCCATCCGGGCCATCGGATCCGGCTCGGCGTGAAAATTCCAGCCCGTCCGGCGTTTGAGGACCGGGGGTGCGGGGGCGGAGCCCCCCGGGTTTTTCAGCCTCGCCGGCGTGTGAGGCGCGGGGTCCGGGGCGGGGTCCCGTGGCAGGCACCGGCAGGGGCACGGCCCCGGCGGCGTCACCCCCCGCCCAGTTCCCGGTGCATCGCCGCCCTCAGGCACAGCGTCGCCACCAGCCGACGGAACGCCTCGCCCCAGTACCCCACCGCCCCGGACACCGACACCGTCCCCGCGTCCGGGGATTCCTCGTACGCCGCGGCCAGCACTTCCAGCCGCCCCGCCTCCGCAGGATCCAGGCACCGCTCGGCCAGCCCCATCACCCCGCTGAAACTCCACGGGTAGCTCCCCGCGTCCCGCGCGATGTCGAGCGCGTCCACCACGGCCCGCCCCAGCGGCGCGGCCCACGGCACCGCACACACCCCCAGAAGCTGGAACGCCTCGGACAATCCGTGCGCCGCGATGAACTCCGCGACCCACTGCGCCCGCTCCGCCGGCGGCAGCGTCTCCAGCAGCTTGGCCCGTTCCGCCAGCGAGGCCGTCCCCGGCCCTGCCGCGGGCGGCGCGGCCGCCGACCCCAGCAGGGCCGTCGCCCAGGCCCCGTCCCGCTGCCGCACCGCCGCCCGGCACCAGGCCGCGTGCAGGTCCTCCGCCCAGCCCTCGGCCACCGGCAGCGCGACGATCTCCGCCGGCCCCAGCCCCCCGAACCGCTCGCGCCAGCACGACAGCGGCGCCGCCTCCACGATCTGCCCCAGCCACCAGGACCGCTCGCCGCGGCCGGCCGGCGGCCGCTTCACCACCCCGTCCCGCTGCATCCCCGCATCGCACTCGGACGGCGCCTCCACCCCTTCCGGCCCGACGCAGGCCAGGGCCCGTTCCGCCATCCGCGCGGCCAGCGCCGACTGCGGCAGGGCCGAGAGGAGTTCGGCCGCGGTCGCCCGGACGTTCCGGCTGCGGTCCGCCAGCGCCGCCTCCAGGAACGCCTCGTCCGCCCCGGACAGCCCGCTGCGCAGCGAGTCGAGGAACATCAGCCGGTCCTCGGCCCGCTCGCTGCCCCAGGTCCCGGCCAGCAGCTCCCGGGCCGCCGCCGGGTCGTGCTCCCGTATCAGCGCGAGGAGCGCGACCCGTTCCGCGAACAGTCCCTCCTGCCAGAGCGTGTCGACCGCCTGCCGGTCCGCGGGATCCGGCAGCCCGGTCCCGCCGCTGCCGCTGCGCAGGGCGAACCGCCAGTCCGGGTTGAGCCGTGCCAGCCACAGCCCGCGCACTCCCGCCAGCGCCAGCGCGTGCGGCCGCAGGTCGGTCCGCGCCCGGGCTGCGTCCAGCAGGTCCGGCAGCAGGGCGTGCGGGGCCTGGTAGCCGCGGGCGTTGGCCGCCGCCAGCCACTGCGGCAGCAGCTCCGCCAGATCGGGCGCCGCCCCGCGGCCGGCCGAGCCCCCCGCGGCCCGGCCGGCCAGCAACTGCGCCAGCCGCTGCCGCGCCGGCTCCGGCAGCTCCGGCCGCGGATCCCGCGGTGCCGGCTCCGGCAGCGCCGCCGCCGGCGCGGCCCGCAGCCCGGCCCGCCGCCGCACCGTCTGCACCGCCGCCGCGTCCAGCAGCCCCACCGGCGCCCCGCCCCGCCGCTCGGTCCCGAGCAACGCCGCCGTCACCAGCCCTTCCCACTCCAGGCCCTGCCACCCGGCGTCCCCACCCGGCCCCGCCACGTCCCGCACCGCCACTCCCGTCTCCACCACCGTGCCCACCCCTCCCGAATTCCCGAACCGCACCCGCACCCCGCTCCACCCCGACCCTCTGCGGGACCGGCTGCAAGCGCCCCGACCACTCGGGCGCACGGCCTGACCGCCCCCGCAGCCGCACACCCCTCCCTCCGCGGCACCGCGACAGGAAGCCCCCTCCCGCACACCCCATCCCGCTCCCGACCCCCGCACGGCCCTCGCCCCGCTCCCCGCGGCACCGGACCGCAAGCGGCCCTTCCCGTAGGCCCGCAGAGCCGCTCGGGCTTGCCGCGCCCCGGTCCCGCCCCCTCCGCGGGACCGGGGCGCGAGCGACCGCCCGCACACACGCCGCCCCGTACACCTGCCGCCGTGCTCCGGTCCCGTCCCCTGCGCGGGGCCGGAGCAAGCGGTGGTGCGGGTGTGGCCCCCCGGCCCCGGCCCGGTGCGGGTCCGGCGTCAGGGGCGGGCTGCCCCGGTCCCGCCCCCTCCGCGGGGCCGGGGCAGCGGGCCCGGCCTGGTGCCTGCCGGGCCGGTCGGGGGTCAGACGAGGGGGACGGCCGCGGGGGAGTCCGGCTGCCAGGCGGTCAGGGGCGTGAACCCCGTGTGGCCGCACTCCCCGAACACCGTCAGCGGTGCGCCGCCCGAGAGCGCGGCGAGCTGCCAGCGGCTCGCCGCGGCCCGGCCCCCCGGGCTCAGCGGGAGCGCGTACGTCCCGTCCGCGTCCGCCAGTTGCCAGTTCCCGTCGTCGGCGGGCACGGGTATGACTCCCGCCAGGACCACCGGCCAGGAGTCCAGCCACGGATCCCGCCGCAGAGCCGCCCCGTACTGGTCCAGCGCCGCCCCCGTGTCCACCCCCGGCGGTGGCCCCGCCGGCGGCCCGGGCGGGTCGTCCCGCCCGACCAGGTCCGCGCGCAGCGGGACCGCCCCTGCGTGGAACGCGGCCTCCCCCCGGACCACCAGCCCCACCGGCAGGGCGAGTTGCGGCGCCCGGCCCGGCGGACCGAAGTCCAGGACCAGGGCCGGCCGGCCGGTCTCCTCCCCCTGCAGCCAGACCCGCCGCGTGGTCAGCCGCCCGTCCGGCGAGACCGTGTCGTACTGCGCGAGCACCAGCCACCGGTCGGCCACCGGCGCCCCCTCCACGGCCCCCGGCAGCCCCACCCGCGTCCGCACCGTCGCGGCCAGCGGAGCCGGCAGCTCCGCCACCCCCTGCCACGCCCGGTCCAGCAGGTGCAGCAGCGCGCACTCCTCCAGCATCCGCACCGGCCAGCCCGGCCCGGACGCCGTCAGCGTCCCCAACTCCCGCACCCTGGCCGCCAGTCCCGGTGCCTGCGCGTCGACCATCCGCGCGGCGGTCTCCTCCCAGGCCCGGTACCCCGCCTGCTCCTGCCCGGCGAGCCCCCCGCGCAGCAGATCGGCCAGCCGCTGCTCCAGCTCGGCGACACCCGCGTCGATCCGGCCGGCCCGCCGCTCCGCCCGGCGCCTGGCCGCCGCCTCGTCCACGGGCTTCCCCCCACCCGCACCACCCCCCTCCTTCTTCCGCTCGCTCCGCTGCGCGCGGTCCCCGAGCCACCCGCCGGCCCACTCCGGTGCCTCCCCCGCGGGCACCGTCCCCTCGTCCGCGGCCCAGAGCAGCAGCAGCCCCAGTGCGTGCTTGCAGGGGAACTTCCGGCTGGGGCAGGAGCACTTGTACGCCGGACCCGTCAGGTCCACGACCGTCTGGTACGGCCGGCTCCCGCTGCCCTTGCACAACCCCCACACCGCACCCGAACCGGAATGCCCCGCTCCCGACCACGGCCCGGCACTGCCGAGCTTGGTCCCCGCCTTGCGCGACGTGTCGTCAGGCGCCAGCGACAGCACCTGCTCGGCAGTCCAGCGCACCGCCTGATCAGTCATGGCTCCGAAGGTAGAGGTGCCCACTGACAATCCGTCTGACCTGCAACGACACTGCTGCTGTGGACGGTTGGGAGGGCGATGTCAGTGCCGTGGTGCACCGTGGAAATCGCCGCCGCACCACCCGGCGGTGAGACAGGCAGACACGTGGAGGGGGACCCATGACCATGTCCGGAAACGGCACGGGCGGCGAGGCACTGAGGCCGCATGCGGAAGACGCGTTCGCCGACGAACTGAAGGCCCTGGCCGCCGCCGACGACCGCCCGCGCCCGGCCCGCTGGAAGCTGTCGCCCTGGGCGGTGGCCACGTACCTGCTGGGCGGCACGCTGCCCGACGGCACCGTGATCACCCCGAAGTACGTGGGCCCCCGCCGCATCGTGGAGGTGGCCGTCACCACCCTCGCCACCGACCGCGCGCTCCTGCTCCTCGGCGTCCCCGGCACCGCCAAGACCTGGGTGTCGGAACACCTCGCGGCAGCCGTCAGCGGCGACTCCACCCTCCTCGTCCAGGGCACCGCCGGCACCCCCGAGGAGGCCATCCGGTACGGCTGGAACTACGCCCGGCTGCTCGCCCACGGACCCAGCCGCGACGCCCTCGTGCCCAGCCCGGTGATGCGGGCCATGGCCGAGGGCACGACCGCCCGGGTCGAGGAACTCACCCGCATCCCCGCGGACGTCCAGGACACCCTGATCACCGTCCTGTCCGAGAAGACCCTGCCGATACCGGAACTCGGCGAAGAGGTGCAGGCCGTCCGCGGCTTCAACCTCATCGCCACCGCCAACGACCGCGACCGCGGGGTCAACGAGCTGTCCAGCGCCCTGCGCCGCCGCTTCAACACCGTGGTGCTGCCGCTGCCCGCCGACCCCGAGGCGGAGGTCGACATCGTGGCCCGCCGCGTGGACCAGATCGGGCGCTCGCTGGACCTGCCGGCCGCGCCCGACGGGCTCGACGAGATCCGCCGCGTCGTCACCGTCTTCCGCGAACTCCGCGACGGCGTCACCACCGACGGGCGGACCAAGGTGAAGTCGCCGAGCGGCACCCTGTCCACCGCCGAGGCCATCTCCGTGGTCACGGGCGGCCTCGCCCTCGCCGCCCACTTCGGCGACGGCGTGCTGCGCCCGTCGGACGTGGCGGCCGGCATCCTCGGCGCCGTGGTCCGCGACCCGGCGGCGGACCGCGTCGTCTGGCAGGAGTACCTGGAGGCCGTGGTGCGCGAGCGGGACGGCTGGAAGGACTTCTACCGGGCCTGCCGGGAGGTGACGGTATGACCGGTCCGCTGCTCCTGGGCATCCGCCACCACGGCCCGGGATCCGCCCGCGCCGTGCGGGCCGCCCTCGACGCGGCCCGGCCCCGCGCCGTGCTCGTCGAGGGCCCGCCCGAGGCCGACGCCCTGCTGCCGCTGGCCGCCGACCCCGGCATGCGGCCGCCCGTCGCACTCCTCGCGCACGTCGCCGACGACCCCGGCCGCGCCGCGTTCTGGCCGCTCGCCGAGTTCTCGCCGGAATGGGTCGCGATCCGCTGGGCCCTCTCCCACGGGGTCCCGGTCCGCTTCGTGGACCTCCCGGCGGCGCACACGCTCGCCGGCGCCGGAGAGGAACCGTCGCAGGCCGCCGCGGCGGGCCCGGAGCCGGAGCCCGTGGCCGTCCCGGGCCCCGACGCCGACGGTGGCCCGGGGACGGCCTCCGGCGACCCGCCGGAGGGCCCGGCCGACGGGGCGGACCTCCGGCACGATCCGCTGGCCGCGCTCGCGGCGGCCGCCGGGTACGAGGATCCCGAGCGGTGGTGGGAGGACGTCGTCGAGCACCGCGGCGGCGGTGACGCCCTGGCCGCTTTCGAGGCCGTCGGCGAGGCCATGGGGGTCCTGCGAGAGGAGCACGGTGCCGGCGGTCATCACCGGGACCTGGTCCGCGAGGCCCACATGCGGCAGAAGATGCGGGCCGCCCGCCGGGAGTTCGGCGACGAGTACGCCGTCGTGTGCGGGGCCTGGCACGTGCCGGCCCTGCGGATGAAGACCACCGCCACCGCCGACCGGTCGCTGCTCACCGGACTGCCCAGGGTGAAGACCGAGACGGCCTGGGTGCCGTGGACCCACCGCCGGCTCACCCGGGCCTCCGGGTACGGGGCGGGCATCGCCTCGCCGGGTTGGTACCGGCACTTGTTCACCGCCCCCGACCGGCCGGTGGCCCGCTGGCTCACCCGGGTCGCGGGACTCCTCCGCGACGAGGATTTCCGGGTCTCCTCCGCGCACGTCATCGAGGCCGTGCGGCTCGCCGACACCCTCGCCGCGATGCGCGGCCGCCCGCTGGCCGGACTGTCCGAGACCCTCGACGCGGTCCGCGCCGTGATGTGCGACGGCTCCGACGTGCCGCTCGCGCTCGTCGAGGACCGGCTGGTCGTCGGCGACGAGCTCGGCGAGGTGCCCGAGCACGCCCCGGTGGTACCGCTCCAGCGGGACCTCACCCGGCAGCAGCGCTCGCTGCGGCTCAAACCGGAGGCGGCGGAACGCGAACTGGAACTGGACCTCCGCAAGGACACGGACGCGGCCCGCAGTCTGCTGCTGCACCGGCTGGGGCTGCTCGGCATCGGCTGGGGCGAACCGGCCGCGTCCCGCGGCAGCACCGGTACCTTCCGGGAGACCTGGCGGCTGCGCTGGGAGCCGGAGCTGTCGGTCCGGGTCGCCGAGGCGGCCGTGTGGGGCACCACCGTGCTCGGCGCCGCCACCGCCCGCGCCGAGGCCGACGCCGAGGCCGCCGGGCAGCTCGGCGACGTCACCGCGCTGGCCGAGCGGTGCCTGCTCGCCGGGCTCTCCGACGCGCTGCCCACCGTGATGCGGGTGCTCGCCGACCGGGCGGCGCTCGGCGCCGACGTGGCCCAGCTGGCCCGGGCCCTGCCCGCCCTGGCCCGCGCGCTGCGCTACGGCGACGTGCGCGGCACCGACACCGCGGCGCTCGCGGAGGTGGCGGCCGGGCTCGCCGAGCGGATATGCGTGGCGCTGCCGCCCGCGTGCACGGGGCTGGACGCGGACGCGGCGGCTGAGGTGCGCGGCCATGTGGACGGGGTGCACACGGCGATCGGCCTGCTGGCGGACGCCGGGCTGCGCGAGCGGTGGTCCGCGGTGCTGCGGGCGCTCGCCGGGCGGGACACCGTGCCGGGGGCGATCCGCGGCCGGGCGGCCCGGCTGCTGCTGGACGAGGGACGGCTGTCGGGCGGTGACACCGCGCGGCTGATGGGGCTGGCGCTCTCGCGCGCCGCCGCACCGGCCGATGCGGCGGCGTGGATCGAGGGCTTCGTCGGCGGCCCGGGCGGCGGCACCCTGCTGGTGCACGACGACCGGCTGCTGGGCCTGGTCGACGACTGGCTCACGGGCGTACCCGCCGACGCCTTCACCGACGTACTGCCGCTGCTGCGGCGGACGTTCGGGGGGTACGAGCCGGGGGTCCGGCGCACCCTCGGCGAGCTGGTCCGCCGCGGCCCGGGCGCCGGGCCCGCGGCGGCCGCGCCCGGGTCGGCCCCCACCGGCTTCGCCCCGGACCTCGACCCGGACCGGGCGGACGCGGTGGTGCCGCTGGTCCGGATGCTGCTGGGCCTGACCGGCACGCGGGAACGGGGGACGGAGGCGATGACGGGGGCGGCGCAGTGACGGGGACGAGCGGGCGGGGACGGCAGGGGTGACGGGAACGGCCGAGCAGGCGGGGAGGACGGACATGGCGGGGGACACAGGGATGGCGGGGGCCGCGGGGAACAAGGTGGTTGCAGGGACAAGAGGGAGAGCGGGGAACACGGAGACAGCGAGGAACACGGAGACAGCGAGGAACACGGAGACAGTGGGGAACACGGGGACAGCGGGGTCTGCGGAGACGGCAGGGGCGGCTGAGTTGCCAGGGGCGACCGGCGCAGGCGCGACCGAGCGGCTGCGGCGGTGGCGGATGGTGCTCGGCGCGGAAGGCGGGGATGGGACGGGGTACGAGCCCTCGGGGCGGGACGCGGCCATGGACGCGGCGCTCGCCGCGCTGTACGGGTCCGGCCGCGGCGACGGGGGACGGCGGCGGTCGGGGGAGCGGTCGGCGGGGCTCGGTGCGTCCGCGCCGAGCGTGGCGCGCTGGCTCGGGGACATCCGCACGTACTTCCCCGGCTCGGTGGTGCAGGTCATGCAGCGGGACGCCATCGACCGGCTGGGACTCTCCTCGCTGCTGCTGGAGCCGGAGATGCTGGAGGCCGTCGAGCCGGACGTCCACCTGGTCGGCACCCTGCTCTCGCTGAACAAGGCGATGCCCGAGACCACGAAGGAGACGGCCCGGGCCGTCGTCCGCAAGGTCGTCGGGCAGCTGGAGAAGAAGCTCGCGACCCGCACCCGGGCCACCCTCACCGGCGCGCTCGACCGTTCCGCCCGGATCAGCCGGCCGCGCCACCGGGACATCGACTGGGACCGCACCATCCGGGCGAACCTGAAGAACTACCTGCCCGAGTACCGCACGGTCGTCCCCGAGCGGCTCATCGGCTACGGGCGGGCCGCGCAGTCGGCGAAGAAGGAGGTGGTGCTCTGCATCGACCAGTCCGGTTCGATGGCGGCGTCGGTGGTCTACGCGTCGGTGTTCGGGGCGGTGCTCGCCTCGATGCGGTCCATAGCCACCCGTCTGGTCGTGTTCGACACGGCGGTCGTCGACCTCACCGACCAGCTCGACGACCCGGTGGACGTGCTGTTCGGCACCCAGCTCGGCGGCGGCACCGACATCAACCGGGCCCTCGCGTACTGCCAGTCGAAGATCACCCGTCCTGCGGACACCGTCGTCGTGCTCATCAGCGACCTGTACGAGGGCGGCATCCGGGACGAGATGCTCAAGCGGGTGGCGGCGATGAAGGCGGCCGGCGTGCAGTTCGTGGCGCTGCTCGCACTGTCCGACGAGGGCGCCCCCGCCTACGACCGGGAGCACGCCGCCGCGCTGGCGGCGCTAGGCGCCCCCGCGTTCGCCTGCACGCCCGACCTGTTCCCGGAGGTGATGGCCGCCGCGATCGAGAAGCGCCCGCTGCCCGTACCGTGAAATGCCTGCTCATTGCACGTATCGCAGGTTCGGGCCGGCCGCTCACCCCCGGCGGGGCGGTCCCGTGAGGGCGGCCGGCGGCCGGCGTCACATGGTCGGATCACACGAACTTGCAGCTCACCCGTGAGGCGATCTGTGAGGGGAATCACCGCGCGGGTGTGATCTGTGATTTAGGGTCCTACGGCCTCCGGGGATAACCTGCCGGACGGACATGCCGCGTCCACGGTCACCGTGTGCGCATCCCCTGTGACAGCGCCGTCACGTTGCCCTCCGCGGCACGCCCACGCAGACAACCGCGAACACTGCGAATCTTTAAGACAAGGGACGGACGCGCGTGGACCTGTTCGAGTACCAGGCGAGGGACCTCTTCGCCAAGCACGGTGTACCGGTGCTGGCCGGTGAAGTGATCGACACGCCTGAGGCGGCTCGCGAGGCCACCGAGCGGCTGGGCGGCAAGTCGGTCGTCAAGGCGCAGGTGAAGGTCGGAGGCCGCGGCAAGGCCGGCGGCGTCAAGCTGGCCGCCACCCCGGACGAGGCCGTCGCCCGCGCGACGGACATCCTCGGCATGGACATCAAGGGCCACACGGTCCACAAGGTGATGATCGCCGAGACCGCGCCGGAGATCGTGGAGGAGTACTACGTCTCCTACCTCCTCGACCGCACCAACCGCACCTTCCTGGCCATGGCCTCGGTCGCGGGCGGCATGGACATCGAGCAGGTCGCCGAGGAGACCCCGGAGAAGCTCGCCAAGGTCCCGGTGAACGCCAACGAGGGCGTGACCATCGAGAAGGCCCGCGAGATCGTCGCCCTGGCGAAGTTCCCGGCCGAGGTCGCCGAGAAGGTCGCCGAGGTCATGGTGACCCTGTGGTCCACCTTCATCGCCGAGGACGCGCTCCTCGTCGAGGTCAACCCGCTCGCGAAGGTCGCGTCCGGCGAGGTCATCGCCCTCGACGGCAAGGTCTCCCTGGACGAGAACGCCGAGTTCCGCCAGCCGGGCCACGAGGAGTTCGTGGACCACGCCGCGGCCAACCCGCTGGAGGCGGCGGCCAAGGCCAAGGGCCTGAACTACGTCAAGCTCGAGGGCGAGGTCGGCATCATCGGCAACGGCGCGGGTCTCGTCATGAGCACCCTCGACGTCGTCGCGTACGCCGGTGAGAACCACGGTGGCGTCAAGCCCGCCAACTTCCTCGACATCGGTGGCGGCGCCTCCGCCGAGGTCATGGCGAACGGCCTCGAGATCATCCTCGGTGACGCCGACGTCAAGTCCGTGTTCGTCAACGTCTTCGGTGGCATCACCGCGTGTGACGAGGTCGCCAAGGGCATCGTCCAGGCCCTGGAGCTGCTCGAGAAGAAGGGCGAGGCGGTCACCAAGCCGCTGGTCGTCCGTCTCGACGGCAACAACGCGGAGCTGGGTCGCAAGATCCTGTCGGACGCCAACCACCCGCTGGTCCAGCGCGTGGACACCATGGACGGTGCGGCCGACAAGGCCGCCGAGCTCGCGGCTGCGAAGTAAAGGGACGAGGTCACAGACTCACCATGGCTATCTTCCTCAACAAGGACAGCAAGGTCATCGTCCAGGGCATGACCGGTGCCACGGGCATGAAGCACACCAAGCTGATGCTCGCCGACGGCACGAACATCGTCGGTGGCGTGAACCCGCGCAAGGCCGGCACCACCGTCGACTTCGACGGCACCGAGGTCCCGGTCTTCGGCTCGGTCGCCGAGGCGATGGAGAAGACGGGCGCCAACGTCTCCGTCCTCTTCGTGCCGCCGGCCTTCGCGAAGGCCGCCGTCGTCGAGGCCGTCGACGCCGAGATCCCGCTGGCCGTCGTCATCACCGAGGGCATCGCGGTGCACGACTCCGCCGCCTTCTGGGCGTACGCCACCGCCAAGGGCAACAAGACCCGGATCATCGGTCCGAACTGCCCCGGCCTGATCACCCCCGGCCAGTCCAACGCCGGCATCATCCCGGGCGACATCACCAAGCCCGGCAAGATCGGTCTCGTGTCCAAGTCCGGCACGCTGACCTACCAGATGATGTACGAGCTGCGTGACATCGGCTTCACCTCCGCCGTCGGCATCGGTGGCGACCCGGTCATCGGCACCACGCACATCGACGCCCTGGAGGCCTTCGAGGCCGACCCGGAGACCGAGCTCATCGTCATGATCGGCGAGATCGGCGGCGACGCCGAGGAGCGTGCGGCGGACTTCATCGCGAAGAACGTCACCAAGCCGGTCGTCGGCTACGTCGCGGGCTTCACCGCCCCCGAGGGCAAGACCATGGGCCACGCCGGCGCCATCGTCTCCGGCTCCTCCGGCACCGCGCAGGCCAAGAAGGAGGCCCTGGAGGCCGCCGGCGTCAAGGTCGGCAAGACGCCGACCGAGACCGCCAAGCTGGCGCGCGAGATCCTCGGCGCCTGAGTCTCCGCGCATCCGCGCACACACCGCGGGCCCGCATCCTCTCCGGAGGGTGCGGG
>NZ_JAJAUZ010000159.1 GCF_020532645.1 Streptomyces bambusae | reverse complement strand
GCAGCCCTGTCGATCCGTACTTCCGGCGACCGGTGTGGCTGCAGGCGAGCTGCTGCGGACACGTCCTGTGGGCTTACAACGTGCGCCATCTCGATCTGCTGGAGTCATACGTCGGGGCCCGGCTCCGTGAACGCGGAGAGCTTGTCCCCTGGGCCCCGACGAGTCTGGTCGAGAGGCTCCCCACCTGGCTGAAAGTCGCGAAGAACAGGACCGCGATCCTGCGGACGATCACACGCTTGCGTTCCACACTGCCTGCCGGCGGGTGATCGAACGCACGGAGGGCGCAGCACAGGCACGGCCGACGGGGGCCACGTACGTCCTCCGGCGCCGGACCAGTCCGCCGCGCTCGGAAGTGCCATGGGCGGCGCGTTCGCGGCAGGTTGTTTCACCGGCCGG
>NZ_JAJAUZ010000158.1 GCF_020532645.1 Streptomyces bambusae | reverse complement strand
CCGTCCTCGGCGTCCCACGGGAAGTGGACCCCGAGCCAGATCCGGCTTTCGGCGTCCTCGCGGGCGGCCTGGCTGAAGCTGGTGAAGGAGCGGGACTTGACGGGTGAGCGGGGGTCGTCGGTGGTCATGGTGAACGCGATCCGGTCGCTGTTGAAGTAGCGCTTCATCACACCTGCCCAGGCGGCGCCGAAGGTGGCGTGGCCGGAGGCCCAGGCGGGGAAGCAGGGGTTGAAGTTGACGCCGGCCTTGTTCTTGAGGAGGGGCTTCCACTCCGGGTCGAGTCCGCCCTCGCGGATGGCGGAGACGGGTCGCCACAGGTCGACGGGGGTCAGGAACTTCACGTCCCGTACGGCGATGCCGGCGTCCGCCATGGCGATCGAGACGAGGGCGAAGAGGCGCGCGTTGGCGTAGGTGCTCAGCCTGCGCTGGGTGGCGATG
>NZ_JAJAUZ010000157.1 GCF_020532645.1 Streptomyces bambusae | reverse complement strand
GCCTCGGCTTCGGCGTCGCGGCCGTCGGTGTGGACGACGATCCGCCGGGCCAGGAACGCCATGCCCTCGGCGGCCGCGGTCATGCCCATCGGGGTCAGGGCGTAGACAACGGTCCGGCCCGCATCCGGCGCAGCCACCGCCGCCATGGCGGAAGCAGCGGCCGGCAGCAGCCACAGACCCGCCCGCACCGCCAGCGGCGACGACTGCCCCAGCATCGTCAACCCGAGCAGGACCAGCGCAAGCACCGCGGTGGCGCCTTCACCGGCCGCCACCGCACCCGCCGCCGTCCCCACCCCATACACGGCCTGGACGTTCGAATAGGTGCCGTATCCGCCCGCGACACCCGTGGCCAGCATCGGCACGAACGCGAGAGCGAGCACGACCTTCTGGGCCCGCGTCAGCGGGCGCCCCGGCGTCACGCCACCTCTCCCGGATCCGACGCGGCCTTGTTGACCAGCACCAGCATCTCCGACA
>NZ_JAJAUZ010000156.1 GCF_020532645.1 Streptomyces bambusae | reverse complement strand
GGTCAGCCATGCGTTCCACTCCCCCCACATGGATCCCATGCTGGAGGAGTTCCGGACCATCGCCGCCGGGCTGGCCTACCACGCCCCCAGGATCACGGTGGTGTCGACGCTGACGGGTGCGGTCGCCTCGGCCGCCGAACTCACCTCCCCCGACTACTGGGTCCGCCACGTCCGCGAAGCCGTCCGCTTCCACGACGCCATCACCACCCTCCACCACCAGGGCACCACCACCTACCTCGAACTCGGACCCGACGGCACCCTCACCACCCTCGGCCGCACCAGCCTCCCCGACGACGACACCACCCCCACCACCGAATTCATCCCCCTCCTCCGCAAAGACCGCACCGAAACCCACACCCTCACCACCGCCCTCGCCCACCTCTGGACCCGAGGCACCACCCCCCACTGGCACACCCTCCTCGGCGACCACCCCACCCACCCCCACCACCTCCCCACCTACCCCTTCCAACACCAGCACTACTGGC
>NZ_JAJAUZ010000155.1 GCF_020532645.1 Streptomyces bambusae | reverse complement strand
GGCCGGTACGTACGGCACCGCCGGGCAGGGCAGCTACGCGGCCGCGAACGCGTCCCTCGACGCCCTCGCCCAGCACCGTCGCTCGCTCGGCCTGCCGGCCGTTTCGATGGGCTGGGGTGCCTGGGCGGACGACGGCATGGCGGCGGCCCTGTCGGCCACGGACCTGGCCCGGCTGGCCCGCACCGGCATCGGTGAGCTGGACCCCGCCGCCGGCCTGGCCGCCTTCGACGCGGCCTTGGCCCTCGACCTCCCGCACGTGGTTCCGATGGTCCTCGACACCCAGGCCCTGGCCGCGCGCGGCGACGACGTCCCGCACCTGATGCGCGGCCTGGTGCGGCAGGCGGGCCGGCGGGCGGCGCAGGCGGGTGCGGCGGCGGCCGGAGCCACGGCCGGCCGGCTGGCCGGCCTGGCACCGGAGCAGCAGGAGGAGTTCCTGCTCGACCTGGTACGCCGTGAAGTGGCGGCCGCGTTGAACTACGCGGGTGCCGAGTCC
>NZ_JAJAUZ010000154.1 GCF_020532645.1 Streptomyces bambusae | reverse complement strand
CTCGAAAGGGTGCTCAGTGGACTTCGCAAGCTCTAACGGCGGAGCGGCTCGCTCCACCACCTCCGCGAAGATCGTGGTGGCGGGCGGCTTCGGCGTGGGCAAGACCACGTTCGTCGGCGCGGTCTCCGAGATCAACCCCCTGCGCACCGAAGCCGTCATGACCAGCGCCTCCGCCGGCATCGACGACCTCACCCACACCGGTGACAAGACGACCACCACGGTCGCCATGGACTTCGGCCGCATCACCCTCGACCAGGACCTCATCCTCTACCTCTTCGGCACCCCCGGACAGGACCGCTTCTGGTTCATGTGGGACGACCTCGTCCGCGGCGCCATCGGCGCCGTCGTCCTCGTCGACACCCGCCGCCTCGCCGACTGCTTCCCCGCCGTCGACTACTTCGAAAACAGCGGCCTCCCCTTCGTCATCGCCCTCAACGGCTTCGACGGACACCAGCCCTACACCCCCGAAGAAGTACGCGAAGCACTCCAGATCGG
>NZ_JAJAUZ010000153.1 GCF_020532645.1 Streptomyces bambusae | reverse complement strand
ATCCGCGGCACCGCCGTCAACCAGGACGGCGCAAGCAACGGACTCACCGCACCCAACGGCCCCTCACAACAACGCGTCATCCACAACGCACTCACAGCAGCCCGCCTCACCCCCGCCGACATCGACGCAGTCGAAGCACACGGCACCGGAACCCGCCTCGGCGACCCCATCGAAGCAACCGCCCTCATCAACACCTACGGCAAAGCCCACACCACCGACCAACCCCTCTGGCTCGGCTCCCTCAAATCCAACATCGGCCACACCCAAGCCGCCGCAGGCGTCGGCGGCGTCATCAAAATGATCAAAGCCATCCAACACGCAACCCTCCCCCGCACCCTCCACGCCGACAACCCCTCCCCCTACATCGACTGGGAAGACGGCACCGTCCGACTCCTCACCCAAGAACAACCCTGGCCCACCACCGGCAAACCCCGCCGCGCCGCCGTCTCCTCCTTCGGCATCAGCGGCACCAACGCCCACATCATCCTCGAACAAGCACCCGA
>NZ_JAJAUZ010000152.1 GCF_020532645.1 Streptomyces bambusae | reverse complement strand
CGCGCCCACGCTCCCGTAGTCCAGGGTTGCCGCGACCTCGCCGCGCACCACCTCGAGCAGCAGCTCCGCCTGCTCGTCGGCGTCCAGTCCCGCCAGCCGCAGGCCGAGCGCGGGACCCGCCGCAGCCGCCCCGCCGCCGCCCGCGGCCGCGGCGGTGGCCCTGCGGACCCGGCCGCGTACCAGGCCGCGCATGATCGCCGGGACGTCGTCACCGCGGGTGGCCAGAGCCTGCGGGTCGAGCGGCAGTGGAACCGCGGTGCTCACGCCGAGGGCCAGCGCGGTGTCGAACAGCGCCAGGCCGTGCTTTGGAGTGATCGGCTTCATGCCGGTGCGGGCGAAGCGGTTCCGGTCCGCCTCGCTCAGCTCGGCGGCCATGCCGCCTTCCGCCCACGGCCCCCACGCCAGGGACAGGGCCGGGAGGCCCTGGGCCCGCCGGTGCTGCGCGAGCGCGTCCAAGTAGCTGTTCGCGGCAGCGTAGTTGGCCTGGCCGGCGCCACCCGCGATCCCCTGG
>NZ_JAJAUZ010000151.1 GCF_020532645.1 Streptomyces bambusae | reverse complement strand
CACCCGCGAACCCCAACTCGCCCTCCGCAACAACACCCTCCACACCCCCCGCCTCACCCGCACCACCACACCCACCAACCCCACCACCACCCTCAACCCCAACGGCACCATCCTCATCACCGGCGCCACCGGAGCCCTCGGCAAACTCATCGCCCACCACCTCATCACCCACCACCACATCACCCACCTCCACCTCGTCAGCCGACGCGGACCCAACGCACCCGGAGCCACCCAACTCCACCAAGAACTCACCGCACTCGGCGCCCACATCACCCTCACCGCAGCCGACGTCACCAACCCCCACCACATCACCCAAATCCTCAACCAAATCCCCACCCAACACCCCCTCACCGGCATCATCCACGCCGCCGGCACCCTCGACGACGGCATCTTCACCGCCCTCACCCCCCACCGCACCAGCACCGTCCTCCACCCCAAAACCGACGCCGCCCACCACCTCCACCACGCCACCCAACACCTCACCACCCTCACCACCTTCATCCTCTTCTCATCGGT
>NZ_JAJAUZ010000150.1 GCF_020532645.1 Streptomyces bambusae | reverse complement strand
TCGGCGGCCTCCAGCCGCACCTGCTGCCGCTGGCGGACCGGGTGCTGGAGCCGACCACGGCCGGGGTGCTGGCCGGGCACGACGTGGTCTTCCTCGCGCTGCCCCACGGCCAGTCGGCCGCCGTCGCCGAGCAGCTCGGCGACGACGTGCTCGTCGTGGACATGGGTGCGGACTTCCGGCTGAAGGACGCCGCCGACTGGGAGCGGTTCTACGGCTCCCCGCACGCCGGCACCTGGCCCTACGGCCTCCCCGAACTCCCGGGCGCCCGCGCCGCGCTGGAGGGGTCCAAGCGCGTCGCGGTGCCGGGCTGCTACCCGACCGCGGTCACCCTCGGCCTGTTCCCCGCGTACGCCGCCCGCCTCGCCGAGCCGGAGGCCGTGATCGTCGCCGCTTCCGGCACCTCGGGCGCGGGCAAGGCGGCCAAGACGCACCTGCTGGGCTCCGAGGTGATGGGTTCGATGAGCCCGTACGGGGTCGGCGGCGGGCACCGCCACACCCCGGAGATGATCCAGAACCTGTCGGC
>NZ_JAJAUZ010000015.1 GCF_020532645.1 Streptomyces bambusae | reverse complement strand
CCGCCCCTTCCCGAACTGGGGCTCCGCCCCAGACCCCGGTCCTCAAACGCCGGACGGGCTGGATTTTGCCGCGGAGCCCAGACCCGTGCCGCGAGCGCCGGGCGGGCTGGAGGGTGCCGGACGGGCTGGCTGGTGCCGGCGAGGTTGGAGGTGGCCGGCGAGGTTGGATTTGTCCCGCGGCATCCAGTCCGCAGGCGAAGCTCCGGGCGGGGGCAGACTCCAGCCCGTCCGGCGATTGACGACCGGGGGTGTGGGGGCGGAGCCCCTGCAGCGGGGCGAGGCCGCGCGCCCGGACCCTCCGGCGTTTGAGGACGAGCGGGGTCACGGGACGCACGTGTCCAGGAGTTTGAGGAAGGGGCGGCGGAGGGCCACCGCAGTGGGCTGCGGATCGGCGCGGCGGTACGCGTCCAGCAGCCGGCGCGCCTCATCGGCAGGCCCGGCCGGATCCGCCCCGGCCAGCAGCGCAGACACGGTACGCCCGGTCGCGTCCACGACGGACGGCAGCGCGGTCCTCCCCGGGCTCACCGCCGCCCCCCGCCCACTCAGCGCATCCGCCTCGACCGCCAGCAGCGCCGCGTACTGCGCCGACCCGGCGACCACGGCCAGATGCCCGGCGAGCTCCGCCACCCTCCCCCGGTCCCGCCGCCGCAACGGGTTGAACCGCATCGCCCGCTGCGCCTCGGCCGCCCGGTCGCGGAAGGCGGCCAGCCGTTCCGCCTCGGCCTCGACGAGCACCCGGTTCGCCCGGGCCGCGGCCGGGTCGCCCAGCACGGTGACACTGGCCGCGAGCGCCGCCGTCAGCCGCTCGGCACAGTCCCGGGCCAGCGACTCCAGCTCGCGCCGCGGGTTCGGCGGCCACAGCAGTGGGGCCAGCACGATCGTGACCAGGCCGCCCATCGCGGTCTCCCACACGCGGGCGAGCCCGTACGCGTCGGGCGTCGGATTCGAGAGCACCAGCAGCGACGACAGGCCGATCTGCGGGTTGAACGCGTTCCCCGGTCCGACGAAGAGGCCCAGGAACAGGGCCAGGGCCAGCAGCACCACCAGCGCGGCGAACGACGGACTGAGCAGGGTCACCAGGGACAGCCCGAGCGCTACGCCCGCCAGCACGCCGAGGATGCGCATCAGGACGGCCGTCATCGAGGTGAACGGGTCGCTCCGCAGGGCCATGAGCGGGGCGAAGACGGCGTACACCGGCGGGTGCCGGGCTCCCGCCCACAGCGTCACCTGCCAGGCGACCGCCGCGACGACGAGGACCCGGGCGGCCACCGGCCCCTGCTCCCGGACCTGCCGCACCACCCGCGCCCGCACCGCGGACGCCGTCACTCTGTCCACCCCGTCACCGTACGGCCGGTCCCGGCGCCCCGCCCGCCCGGCCGGGTCCCACCGGGGCGCGCTGTGGCGGGAGGTCCGGGGGCGGCATAGCGTCGAAGGATGGACTCGGCGCATGGCGAGGCGGTCGAGGAGACGGCGCCCGGCCTGTCTGCCGGACCGGTGGCGCTGGCCTGGCTGACGCAGTTCCTGGTGGGGACCGACCTGTTCGTGGTGGCGCCGCTGCTGCCCGCGATCGCCGCGTCCCTGGACGTGTCCGCCACCAGCACCGGCCTGCTGGTCACGGCCTTCTCGGTGGCGTACGTGGTGGCCTCGCCGTTCGCCGGCCGGCTCTCCGACCGCAGGGACCGCGCCACGGTCCTCGTGTGGGCGCTGGTGCTGTTCTCCGCGGCCAACGTGGGCACCGCGCTCGCGCGGGACTACGGCCTGCTGCTGCTGATGCGGGTGGTGGCCGGCATCGCGGCGGCCGCCACCGGGCCCACCGTGTACGCCCTGGTCAGTACGCGGGCCCGGCCGCAGGCACGGGCCCAGGTGCTGGCCGTGGTCGGCTCGGGACTGCTGACCGCCCTCTGGGTGGGCGCCCCGGCGGGCTCGCTGCTGGGCCGGCACGTCGGCTGGCAGGCGGCCTTCGTGATCCTGGCCGCCGGCACCCTCCTGCTGGCCCTCCCCCACGCCTTCGTCTGGCGCACCCGCCCGCCGGCGGGCGCCGCCGGCCCCACGGGCGGCCCCGGCCCGGCCGCCGGATCGGCCCCGCGCCGGCACGCCGTGGCGGCCGTCGCCGCCACCGCGCTGTGGGCGTTCGCGGTGTACAGCCTGTACACGTTCCTCGCCGTGGCGCTGCACGACGACGGGCGGGGATCGTCGGTGACCTGGCTGCTGGTGGTGTACGGGGTGGGTGCCGTGATCGGCGGGCAGGTCGGCGGACGGTTCGCGGACCGGGTGGGGGCGGTGCGCGTGACCCGGGCCGCGCTGGCGCTGACGGCCGCGCTGGAAGTTGCCGTGGCCCTCGCCTATCCGGTGACTTGGGCGCTGGCCGGGGCGCTGGGCCTGTTCGCGCTGGCCGGGTACGCGTTCTTCCCGGCGCAGCAGCGACACCTGGTCGACCTGTTCCCGGAGCGGGCGACGGCCGTGCTGTCGTGGAACAACAGCGCCCTGTTCGTGGGCCTGTCGGTGGCCGGCGCCGTCGGCGGTGCCGTCGTGCACGGCCTGGGCTACCCGGCGCTGCTGTACATCGGCGCGGCCGTCGCCGTGCCGGCTTGCCTGGCGGCCTCGCGGAAGGTGAGTGAGCCATGACGGACGACCACACGGGCCGGTACGGCCGGGACCTGTTCGAGCCCGGCCACCCCCGCGAGGCGGAGCGCATCGATGCGGGGGCGGCGGCGTACGACCCCGTCACCACCCGGCGGCTGCGGGCCCTGGGCGCCGGTCCGGGCATGCGCTGCCTGGAGGTGGGGGCCGGCACCGGCACGATCGCGCGCTGGCTGCTGGAGGAGGCGGGCGTCGACGAGGTGGTCGCCGTCGACCGCGACACGAGCGCCCTGGCGGGACCGGCCGGCCCGCGGCTGCGGGTGGTCACCGCCGACCTCACGGACGAGGCCCTGGAACCGGGCTCGTACGACCTGGTCCACGCCCGGTTCGTGCTCATGCACCTGCCGCAGCGCCGCCGCATCGTGTCCCGGCTGGCCGGCTGGCTGAACCCCGGCGGGCGGCTGCTGCTGGGCGACGCCGTGGAGCTGCCCGACCCGCTCGACGCGGGTTCCGCGTACCGGCGGACCATGGACGCCATGTGGGAGGCCCTGCACACGACGATCGGCACCGACATCTCGGCCGTCCCGGCGTACCCGCACGTGCTGCGGGCGGAGGGCCTGACGGGCGTGGCCGCGGAGCTGTACTGCCCGCCGCTGACCGCGGGCAGTCCGCTCGCCGGCTTCTGGTCGCAGACCTGGCAGCGGATGCGGCCCGAACTGACGGCGACCGGCCGGGTGGACGCGTCCACCGTCGAGGAGGCGCTGGCGTACCTGGCGTCGCCGGGCCTCGCCGAGCTGGGGCCGGGCATGCTGATGGCGTGGGGGCAGCGCGATCCGGACGGCGGCCGTCCGCCACACTGATGCGGTGCCACGCCTCACGCGCTACCTCCTCATATGGCTGTCGTGCACCGCGGCCAGCGTCACCGCGGTGATGCTCACGGTGTACTTCGTCATCGGCCTGACCCGGCCGACGCCACCCGCCGCGCGGTCGGTGCAGGCCGTGTTCCCGTCGCCGTCCGTGCTGGTGGGCGCCCCGGCCTCGGCGTCGGCGGGCCCGCAGACCCCGACCGCCTCGCCGGCCCGCCCGTCGGTGCAGGCGCCGCAGGCGCCGCGGACCCCCTCGCCCTCCCCCACCCGGGCGGCCTCGCCGTCGCCCGCGCCCCGGCCGTCGGCGCAGTGCAGCGGCGGACCGGGCCGCCACACGGTGCCGTCGCAGGGCGGCAAGGTCACCGTGCAGTACGGGCGGACCCGGGTGTGCTTCGTCTCGGCGGTGCCCGACCCCGGGTTCCGGACCAGCACGCAGCAGACCGATCCGGACACCCTGGTGGTCGTGTTCACCAGCGACGGCCACCGTTCGACGATCACGGCGACGGTGGTGCCCACCGCACGGGCCAGCGTCCGCGAGACCCGGCTGTGAGCGGTTGCGGACGTTCCGGACCGGTCCGTCCCACCCGGTGCGACCTGCGGGGACGTACGTCCGGGCGCAAACCTGAGCAGTTCCTTAAGCCTCCCTGAGGGGTCCGCTCAGGACGGCTCCGGGCGGCCTGACGGCCCCTAGGCTCACGGTCGGTCAGAACGATCACCTCCGTCCGGCGGACCTGCCGCCAGGGTGTTCTGACCCCCCGCTCCGCGCCGGCCACCGCCCGGCCGCGGGGATCCCACCGAACCAAGGGGCTGATCCGCCATGGCCGCACACCGGCGCCCGAACACCTCCCGCATATCGGGACTCGTCCGCTTCTCCGCCGTCTCCCTCACCGTCGCGACGGCCGCTCTGGCGACCGCCTGCGGCGCCGCGGACACGAAGAACGAGGACGCACAGCGCGTCTCGGCAGCCTCCGTCCCGGACGTGCCGGCCGCGCAGACCCCGGACGGCGGCGAGGCCGAACCGACGGCGGACCCGGCCGCCTCGGCCTCCGCCACCCCCGCCGCGAAGGCGTCCGCTTCCGCGCCGGCCGCGGCCGCGCCGGCGGACCGCCCCGCACGATCCGCCGCCGCACCCGCCGCCAAGAGCGCCGCGAAGCCTTCCGCGGCGCCGCGCCCCGCGAAGCCCGCGGCCAAGCCGGCCGTCACGCCGACGAAGAGCGGCGGCGGTTCCGCGTCCGGCGATTCGGGCTTCGTCGCCGGCTACCCGGCCTCGGACGCCAAGCAGGCCGTCAAGGCGGCCGTGGCCGCCGCCAAGGCAGACGGCAAGCGGGTGCTCGTCGATTTCGGCGCCAACTGGTGCGGCAACTGCAAGGCCGCGGACAAGGTGTTCGGCACCAGCGCCGTGGGCAAGCTGCTCGACGCCTCCTACCACGTGGTGAAGGTGGACATCGGCAGCCAGAACTCCGGGGCCTTCGACCTGCTGCGCAGCTACTGCTCGGGCGAAGGCGCGTACAAGATGCCGGTGCTCGTCGTCCTGGACGGCAACGGCAACGTCGTCACCGAGACCCACTCGACGGGCAACCCGAGCCTGACCACCGACGGTCTGAGCGCGTTCCTGCGGAAGTGGGCCTGATGGCGGCGCACCACCGCGCGCGCCGCGGACGTGCGGCGGCCGCCCTGCTCCTCCTCGCCGTGGCGGCGGCCGGCTGCAGCTCTTCGGACGGCTCTCCGGCCGGCCCGGCCGGCGGACCGGGCACGGCGGCGACCGGGTCCGGGACGGACCGGTCCGCCGCCGGGACGGCCGCCACCGCGGCGGTCATCCCGGCGGCGGAACGGCAGCTCGCCCCGGGCACCGCCGGCAAGGACCTCGCCGGCCGGGAGCTGTCGCTCGGCTCCTACCGCGGCAAGGTCGTGGTGCTCAACGTGTGGGGCTCCTGGTGCGCGCCCTGCCGGGCCGAGGCCGGGGAGCTGGAGCAGCTGCGCGGCGGTCTGGAGCCGCGCGGGGTGCAGCTGCTGGGCATCAACGTCCGGGACCGCTCGACCGGACCCGCCCGGGCGTTCGAGAAGACGTACGGGCTGCGCTTCCCCAGCCTGCACGACCCGGACGGGAAGCTGCTCCTGGCGTTCCCGCCGGCGCTGCTCAACCCGCAGTCCATCCCCTCCACCCTGGTCGTGGACCGGCTGGGCCGGATCGCGGCCTCGGTGTCCGGCCCGGTGACCCGGGCGCAGCTGGAACCGCTGGTGACGCGCATCGCCGAGGAGGGCGTGTGACCGGCCCGGCGTGGCCGGCGCTGGCGGCGGCCCTGGAGCCGGGGGCGGTGTCCGGCACGCTGGTGCTGGCCGTGCCGGTGGCGGTGCTCGCCGGTCTGGTGTCGTTCCTCTCGCCGTGCGTGCTGCCGCTGGTGCCGGGCTATCTGAGCTACGTCACAAGCCTGTCGGTGGCCGACCTGACGGCGGCGGACGGCGGGCGGCGCGGGCGGATGCTCGCCGGGGCCGCGCTGTTCGTCCTCGGTTTCAGTGCCGTGCTGGTGTCCGGCGGTGCCCTGTTCGGGTACGTCGGCCGGAACCTGATCGCCTACCAGGACACCATCTCGCTGGTGCTCGGCCTGTTCACGATCGCCATGGGCCTGGCGTTCGCCGGCTGGCTGCCCGGCTTCACCCAGCGGGAGCTGCGCAGCCGGCACCGGCCCGCGTTCGGACTGCTGGGGGCGCCGCTGCTGGGTGTCGTGTTCGGCGTCGGCTGGACGCCGTGCATCGGGCCGACGCTGGCCGCCGTGCAGGCGCTGGCGTGGAACGAGGCGAGCGCCGGGCGGGGCGCGCTGCTGATGGTCTGCTACTGCATCGGGCTGGGGGCGCCGTTCCTGCTCACCGCCCTCGCGTTCCGGCGCGCCCTGGGCGCGTTCCGCTGGGTCCGCAGCCACCACCGGACGGTCATGCGGACCGGCGGCGCGATGCTCGTCCTGGTGGGAGCGCTGCTGGCCACCGGCATCTGGTCCGACCTGGTGTACGTCCTCCAGCTGCGGCTGGCCGACACGGGCGCCGCGCTGTAGCCGTGGTGCCGCGCGCCCTCCCCCGTACCGAAGAAAGACGGAAGAACGACATGAGACGACACGCCCCCGAGGCACAGCCCCACGCGTCCCGGGCCGTACGCGGTACCCGGCGCCGGACCGGAGGGCCGGGCCCGGTCCGGGTCGCGGTGGCGGCGGCCGTGCTGCTGGCGGCCACGGCGGTCACCGGCTGCGGCCAGGACGAGGCGGCCGCGAAGCCGCCCGCGGCGGTGACGGAGTTCAACGAGAACGGGGTCACCGTCCGGCTGAGCGTCGCCGACTGGGACGCGTCCGCGGGCACCGTGGAGGCCACGTTCACCCCCGACGAGCCCGGCTTCCACCTGTACAGCACGAGCCTGCCCGCGGAGGGCGTCGAGGGGGTGGGGCGGCCCACCGAGGTGCGGGCCTCGGGCGGCGTGGCCGCGGCGGGGAAGCTGACGGTGGACGCGCCGGTGAAGACGATCCGGGTGCCGGGGGTGGAGGCTGCCGTTCCGGTGTATCCGGACGGGCCGGTGACGGCCCGGCTGCCGATCCGCGCGACCGCGTCGGGCGAGGCCAGGCTGCTGATCGGCTATGCGAGCTGCAGTTCGACCGAGGGGTGTACGATCCCCGTGGCCGACCGGGCCGTGACCGTGCACACCACTGCGGACCACCTGTCGTTCACCGCCGGCTGAAGGGCTCCCGCCCGCGGCACGGCCCATCCGTAGGAGCGCTGTTCCCTTGACCCGAGGGCCCCGAAGACCCGGTGACGAGCGCGGGGCGCCGCGGTGAGGCGGTCCCTGGCGGGGGTGGCGCTGGCGGTCACCTCGATGGTCGCCCTGTCCTTCCTCATACCGCTCGGGCTGCTGGTGATGTCGCTCGCGCGCGAGCAGAGCATCACCGCAGCCGAGCAGAGCGCCGCGGCGATGGCGCCGATCCTGGCGCTCACCACCGATCCGGCGGAGCTGCAGGAGGCGGGGGCGGGGCTGCGTGCGGCCGAGCACCTGGTCATCCACCTGCCCGACCGCCGGTTCGTCGGCGGCCCCGGGCACGCTCCGCCGGACGTGCTGGAACGCGCGGTGCAGGAACGCGAGTCCATCTCGCGGGACGTGCCCGGCGGCTGGATCTACCTCCAGCCGGTGATCCTGCCGCAGGACCGGGTGGCGGTGGTGGAGAACTTCGTGCCCGACGACGAGCTGACCCGCGGGGTGGCCCTGTCGTGGAGCGTGATGGCCGGGCTGGCCGTCGTCCTGCTGGGCGGATCCGTACTGGTGGCGGACCGGCTGGGGTCGGCGGTCGTCACCTCGGCGAAGCGGCTGGCCGAGGCGGCCCGCCGCCTCGGGGCGGGCAACCTGGACTCCCGGGTGCAGCCGAAGGGGCCGCCAGAGCTGAAGGAGGCCGGTACGGCGTTCAACACGATGGCCGACCGGATGACGGACCTGCTCGCGGTGGAACGGGAACTGGTCGCCGACCTGTCGCACCGGCTGCGCACCCCGCTGACCGCGCTGCACCTGGCGGTGGAGCGGATTCCGCCGGGCGCCGAGACCGGCCGGATCCAGGCGGCGGTCGACGAGCTGGAGCGGGAGCTGGGCGCGATCATCGCCGAGGCCCGCACCCCGCTGGCGGTGGGCCCGATGGGGCGGGTGCTGCGCGGGGACGGCGCACCGGAGGGGCCGCCCGCGGACGCGGAGCGCTGCGAGGTGGCCGAGGTCGTGGGCCAGCGGGCCGGGTTCTGGGCGGTGCTGGCGGGGCAGCAGGGGCGGCCGTGCCAGGTGCAGGTCACCGACGAGCCGACGCCGGTGGGGCTGCCGGAGTCGGACATCACGGCCGTGGTGGACGCCCTGGTGGGGAACGTGTTCCGGTACACGCCGCCGGGCACGGCTCTGGAGATCGCGGTGAGCCGGACCGCGCACACCGTGGAGTTCGCCGTCCACGACGCGGGCCCCGGGATCGCCGACCCGGACGGGGCGCTGGCGCGCGGTGGGAGTACGGGGTCCACCGGGCTGGGTCTGGACATCGCCCGCCGGGCGGCGGTCGCGGCGCAGGGCGCGGTGCGCATCACGCGCGGGCCGCTGGGCGGGGCGTCGGTTTCGGTGACCTTCACGCTGTGCGTCGGGGCACCGCAGGACCGGCCGCGGTCGCGCCGGCGGGCGCGGGTGGCCGGCGCACGGAAGGGGTGAGGGGGCCTACGGGCGGCATTCGCACAGGCGTTACGGGCGTCATTCGCGCAGGCGTTGCAGGGCCTGTCGCCCGTGGGCGCGCAGGCCGTGTGCCTCGTCGTGCGGGGCGTGCGGGCCCTGGGCGTCGGACGGCTGCCAGGCCGTGTGGAGGGCCTTCCAGAAGTCGGTCCAGGCGGCGGTCTCGGTGGGGCCGTGCCCCTCGATGCCGGCCAGCGTCTCGCACGAGACGACGTAGCCGTCGGGTGTCAGGCGGACGGTCGGAGCGGGCATCGCGCACTCTCCCCTGGCTGCAAACAGGTACGGCCAGTGTCCGCCGCCCCGGCCGGACCCGCACCTCCACGACCGCCTGCTCCGGCGCCCCGCCGGCACCCGTGGCAGGTGGCCGCTATCCACCGGCCCCGGCGGCCACGGGTGTCAGCCCGGCGAGCAGGACGTCGAGGGTCAGTTCGGTGGCCTCCGGCAGCGGGGTGTCGTCCAGGAGCCCGCCGACCGCGAGCGCGGCGAGGCCGTGCAGGGCGGAGAACGCGACCTGGGCGAGGCGGGCCGGGTCGCCGGCGCGGACGGCGCCCTCCTGCTGCCCGGCGGCGAGGAGTCCGGCGGCGACCGCCATGGAGTGGTGGCCGAGTTCGCGCAGTTCCTCGCTCGAGCCCTCGGCGTGCTTCGCCGTGAACATGAGGTCCAGCAGCGGTGCGTGGGTGACGGCGAAGTCGAGGTAGGCGCGGCCGAGACCCGCCAGCCGGGCGGCGACCGGGCCGGGCGCGTCGGCCTCGGCCTGGAGGCGGGCGTTGAGCCGGGTGAAGCCGCCGACGGCCAGGGCGTCCAGCAGGGCCTGCCGGTCCCGGAAGTGCCGGGACGGCGCCGCGTGGCTGACGCCGAGGTCGCGGGCGAGGGCGCGCAGCGACAGCCCCTCCGCGCCGGCCGCGGCCAGCACCTCCTCCGCCCGTTCCAGCAGGGCTGACCTGAGGTTTCCGTGATGGTACGACCGGTCGGTCAACGTCCCCTCCTTCGTTGGTGACCATGTGCGGACACCCATCCTGCCAATGTTGTCGTTGACTACAATGATGACTCTGTCTACATTCGAGGACGAGGCATTCCGACGCGGGAAACGGAGCAGGGCGATGGGCATGACGTACCGGAACACAGTGGCACTGATCACCGGGGCCAGCTCCGGCCTCGGGGCGGAGTTCGCCCGCCAGTGGGCCGAGCGCGGCGCGGACCTCGTCCTCGTCGCCCGGCGCCTGGACCGCCTGGAGGAGCTGGCGGCCGACCTGTCGGCGCGGTACGGCGTGAAGGCGCACGCCGTCGCCGCCGACCTGGCCCTTCCGGGCGCGGCGGCCGGCCTGCGCGCGGAGCTGGACGCCCGCGGGATCACGGTCCACACCCTGGTCAACAACGCCGGTTTCGGCAGCCACGGTCACCTGACCCACCAGGACCCGGCGCAGATCACCGAGATGATCCAGGTCAACGTGACGGCAGTGGCCGAGCTGACCCGGGCCTTCCTGCCCGGCCTGCTGGCCGACGGCCGGGGTGCCCTGGTCACCGTCGCCAGTGCGGCGGCCTACCAGCCGACCCCCGCGATGGCCGTCTACGGGGCGACCAAGGCCTTCGTGCTGAACTTCACCGAGGCCGTCGGGTACGAGGTGCGCCGCTCGCCGCTGCGGGTGCTGGCGGTCTCTCCGGGGCCGGTCAGCACCGAGTTCTTCGACGTAGCGGGCAAGGACGCCGCCGTGGGCCGGATGGCCACGGCCGAGCAGGTGGTGACGGCCACCCGCCGGGCCCTGGAGCGGGGCAGCACCCCGCCGAGCATCGTGGCGGGCCTGGGCAACCGGGTCTCGGCGCTGGCGTCCGCCCTGGCCCCGCGCCGGGTGGCGCTGACGGTGGCGGGCCGGATGCTCAAGGCCTGACGACGGCCTCACGACGGCCTCACCACAACCTCGTGACGGCCTGACGGCAGACCCGGCGGCGGACCGGACGAGGGGGCCGGCCGCTCCGGAGGGACCGCCCGCCGCCGTGTCTACGCCGCCGAAGCGCCGGGCGGGCGTCCACAGTGGTGCCCGTGACGATCCCCACCCCCGCCCCCGCCGGCAAACCGGCCCGCCCCGCGCGCGAGCGGACCGCGGCTGCCTCCGCGCGCCGGCTGCGGGACTCCCCCGCCGGGCTCGCCGTACTCGCCGTGCTGGTGGGCGTCGGCGCGGGCTACGGCGCCGTGCTGTTCCGCTGGATGATCGAGGCGGTCACCCTGGTCCTCACCGGCCACGAGGACTACTCGGACGCGGGCCGGGCCGCGAACCCGCACGTGCCCTGGCTCGGACCCTGGTTCGTCCTGTTCACCCCGGTCGTCGCCGGCCTCGCGTACGGGCCGCTGGTGCAGCGGTTCGCCCGCGAGGCGCGGGGGCACGGTGTGCCGGAAGTGATGTTCGCGGTGGCCCGGCAGGGCGGGCGGATCGCGCCGAAGGTGGCGCTGGTGAAGTCCGTGGCCTCGGCGCTGTGCATCGGCGGCGGCGGTTCCGTGGGGCGCGAGGGGCCGATCGTGCAGATCGGCGCCGCCCTCGGCTCGACGCTGGGCGGGTGGGTGCGCTGCGGAGCGGCACACCTGCGGCTGCTGGTGGCCTGCGGTGCCGCGGGCGGCATCGCGGCCACCTTCAACGCGCCGCTGGCGGGGCTGTTCTTCGCGATGGAGCTCATCCTGCGGGACTTCACGGTCCGCAGTTTCGGTCTGGTGGCGATGGCGTCGGTGACGGCGAGCGTGGCCGGCCGGTCGGTGCTCGGCGACCGTCCGTTCCTGGACCTGCCGCCCCTGACGGTGGACCACGTGTTCGCGTACGGGCTGTTCCTGCTGCTGGGTGCGATCGCGGGCGCGGTGGGCGTGCTGTTCACGAAGGTGCTCTACCTGGTGGAGGACGCGTGCGACGCCGTGTGGCGCGGGCCGGAGTGGCTGCGGCCGGCCGTGGGCGGGCTGCTGCTGGGCGGGGTCCTGCTGGCGCTGCCGCAGATGTACGGGGTCGGCTATCCGGTGCTGCAGGAGGGCGTGGAGGGCGGTTACGCGATCGGATTCCTGCTGGTGCTGCTGGCCGGGAAGATGTTCGCCTGCAGCCTGACGATCGGGATCGGCGGCTCCGGCGGGGTGTTCGCGCCGAGCCTGTTCATCGGCGGGATGCTCGGCAGTGCGTACGGACAGGCCTGGCACCATGCGTCGGCGGCCGTGGTGGGCTCGCCCACGGTGTACGCGGTGATCGCCATGGCCGCGGTGTTCGCCGGTTCCGCCCGGGCCCCGATCACGGCGGTGCTGATCGTCTTCGAGCTGACGGGCGAGTACGGGGTGATCCTGCCGCTGATGACGGCCGTGGCCGTGGCGACGGGCGTCAGCCGGCTGCTGAGCCGGGACACCGTGTACACGGCGAAGCTGCGGCGCCGGGGCGTCGACCTGGAACGCACGGACCCGGGCGGGCGGCCGGTGGCCGAGGTGATGGAGCCCGCGCCGGCGGGCCTGCCGGCCGGCACCCCGCTCGTCGAGGCGGTGGCCGCGCTGACCGCCGCGCGCCGGCCGGGCCTTCCGCTGGCGGACGGTACGGGCGCCTACTGCGGCGTGGTCGGCGCCCTGGCGGCGACCACGGCCCTCGGTTCCGGGACCGGCCCGCTGGAGCCCGTGTCGCAGGCCGCTTCCTTCCCACCGGTGCTGACGGCCGACGAGCCGCTGAGCCGGGGCCTGGCCCTGCTGTCGGGGGCAGCCGGCGCGGACACCGGCGGCCTGCCCGTCCTGGATCCCGGCCGTATCCGCGTGGTCGGCTGGCTCTCCGAACGCGCCGCGCTGCGCGCCCTCACGGAGGGCCCCGCCGGCGACGGCTCCCCACCGGTCCCGGAGTAGGCCCGTCCGCGGGATCGGGCGCTGGGGGGTGTTGCGAAGGTCCCGCACGGCGCAACAGGACCTTCGCAACAGGCCCTAGACGTGAGCGAGGAGCCGTTCCAGCGGGCGGGGGATGCGGGCGGGGTCGAGGTGGTCGACCAGGGCCTTGGCGTACTGCGCCTTGCGGCCGCTGTGGGTGCCGAGGAACCGGCGGAGCTGGTGTTCGACGGGGCGGGTGCGCTGGGCGGGCTGGCCCTGGAAGGTGCGGAACGGGCGCAGTTCGCCCTGGCCGGCGATCACTTCCTGCACGCCGTCGGCGCCGAGCGCGCGGATGAACTCGTCCTCCAGGTCGGCGACGCACACGTGGAACCCGAGCGCGTCCAGCCCGCCCGGCGTCCGGGCCGTGCCGTGGCCGACGCGCTCCAGGTGGCGGCGGAAGAACGGTTCCTCACCCTTGTCGCAGAGGCCGGCGAGCGGCAGGTCCAGCCCCGGCGGGCCGCACACGTCCAGGAACCGGCCGATGTTCATCGCCCCGCCGAGCACGACGACGGCGATCCCCTCGGCGGCGAGGTCGCGCCCGGCGCGCGCCGCCAGCGCGTCGACCGCGACCCGGTCGCTGGTGCCCTCGACGAGCACGGCCCTGCGCACCCCGCCGTGGGCCAGCCGCCGCGCCTTCACGGCGGCCGCCTCCGCCCCCGCCCCACCGGCCGCCCATGCGACCAGGGCGGGACCGAACTGGCTCAACTCGTCCACGGGACCTCGCTTTCCCCGCGATCTTGGCACGCCCGAAAGCCCGTACGCATCAGAGTTTCCCCGCCCGCACGAGCCGCGCAGTTGCCCCAACGCTTCAGGCGCGTGTTGGATCACGTGCGGAACGACGGATTGCGATGCGGAGGGCGGCGGACCGCCATGTCACGAGTGGGGCTGACCACGGAGCGCCTGGTGCGGGCCGGGGCGGAGCTGGCCGACGAGATCGGGTTCGAGCACACGACGCCGGCCGAGCTGGCCCGCCGGTTCGGGGTGAAGACGGCGAGCCTGTACTCGCACGTCAGGAACGCCCACGACCTGAAGACCCGGATCGCGCTGCTGGCCCTGGAGGAACTCGCCGACCGGGTCTCCGCCGCGGTGGCCGGCCGGGCCGGCAAGGACGCCCTCGATGCCTTCGCCAACGCCTACCGCGACTACGCCCGGGAACACCCGGGCCGCTTCACGGCCGCCCGCCACCCGCTCGACCCCGAGACCGCGGCCGCCAGTGCGGGCGTCCGGCACGCCCGGATGATGCGGGCCGTACTGCGCGGCTACGACCTGGCCGAACCCCACCAGACCACCGCCGTCCGGCTGCTGGGCAGCGTCTTCAGCGGCTACGTGACCCTGGAGGGCTCCGGCGGCTTCGGCCACAGCGCCCCCGACCCGCAGGAAAGCTGGACCGAGATCCTCACCGCCCTCGACACCCTCCTCCGCACCTGGCCCACCACCCCCTGAGCCGAACCGCCGGGCCCCGCCCCCGGCCTCAGCCGGCGATCTCCGGGCAGTTGAAGGTGTCCCGGGCCACGCCCGCGGCCCGTGCCTCCAGCCGGAAGTACGTGTGCACCAGACCGTCCGCGGCTTCGCACCGCACGTTGCCCAGACGGACCGCGTACGACTGCAGGACCGGCAGCGGGGAGTCCGGCCGGACGGCGATCACCAGCCGGCGCTTCGTCAGCACCCGGGCCCACTCGGCGATGCCGGGGGCCACCTCGTACGCGCCGTCGCGGGCACTGGCGACGGGGTGCACGAAGGTGTGGTCGGTCTTGATCACCAGCCCCTTGCCCGAGGGGGCCGCCGCATAGGTGATCCGGCCCCTCGCCTTCTGCCGGTACGGGTGCTGCACGAGCTCCGTCCGGTCGAAGCGGGTGACGAGCCCGACCGGGTTCCCGGCCAGGGCGGCGAGCGCGGGGGAACCGGGGTCGAACCGGGCGAAGACCTCGCCGTACGGAACCCGTTCGAAGTTCGCCGCCACCAGGATCTCCTTCGTCTGCAGGAGCGCCTGCTCGACCTGCGCCTCGGACATGCCGCCCAGGGCACGCGCGGGCGGCAGCTCGACGGCGTTCTCCCCCTCGGCCCAGCCTGCCGCGGCGGACCCGCGGTAGGGGAAGTCCTCCGTCGCCGGCCACTCCTGCGGCCACATGGACTGCTCCAGCGCTGCCGCGCCGAAGGGATCGTCGGCCGCCCGCTCCCCCGAGGTGGCGCCGACCAGCCAGGCCGCGAACCCGCCCAGGACGGCCAGGCCCGCGGCGCCGGCCAGCACCTGCTTCCGGCGGCGCCGCTTCCGGTCCTGTGCCAGGGCGGCCTGCCGGGAGCCGTCCTCCTGTTCCGCTCTCAGCCGCGCCGCAAAGTCGTTGACGTCGCTCATGGCCCCCCCAGTGGATCTTGTGCGTGATCGCGCAAGGTTACCCGCCGGTCACGCCGGTGTGCCCGGGGCCCGGAAAGCCCGCCGGCGGCTCGGTGCGTGTCGTGGCCGGCGGGGGTGGGGGTGAGGGTGAGGATCGGGGGATGGGTGTTGTGGTGCCGGTTCTCTGTGCGTTGTTCGCCGCGCTCAGCAACGCGCTGGCCACGGTGCTGCAGCAGCAGGCGGCGCTGAGCGTGCCGCGGTCCGACGGGTTCCGGCCCGGGCTGATCCTGGACCTGCTGCGGCGGCCGGTCTGGCTCGTCGGGATGCTTGCGGTGATCGCCGCCGGGGTGGGGCAGGCCGTCGCGCTGGCGACCGGCCCGCTGTCCCTCGTACAGCCGCTGTTCGTGCTGGAGCTGCCGCTGGCTCTGCTGATCGCCACTGCCCTGACCCGGCAGCGGCCGGCCGCCGGGGCGTGGCCGGCCGTCGCGGCGGTCGTCGCCGGGCTCGGGCTCGCGCTGGCGGCCGCCGCGCCCGCCGGCAACCGCACCCATGTGCCGCTCGACCGCTGGGTCCCGGCACTCGCCGCGTGCGTTGCAGCCGTGCTGGCGCTGGCGGCGACCGGGCTGCGGCGGCCGCCGGGGCGGGCCCGCGCCGGATGCCTGGGGGCGGCGACCGCGATCTGCTACGCCCTGACCGCGGGCCTGATGAAGTCCGCGGTGCACATCCTGGACGAGCGGGGCCTCGGCGCGTTCCTGACCACCTGGCAGACGTACGCGTTCGGGGCGACCGGCATCGCGGCCCTCCTGCTGCTCGAACACGCGATGCAGGGCGGCCCGCTGGTCGCCTCCCAGCCCGCCCTCACCCTCGGCGACGCCTGCGTCAGCCTGCTGCTGGGCGTGCTGCTGTACGAAGAACACGTCCGCACCGGCTGGTGGCTGGCCCCGCAGCTGCTGGGGCTGGCCCTGATCGCGGCCGGCGTGTTCGCGCTGGCCCGCGCCGGAGTGTCGAGGGGCTGACCGCCCGGCCCGGAACCGGCCGTCAACTCCCCCGGATCCGGCCGGATTTCGCTGTCGCCGAGGAGAACCGTAGGACGCCCGGTGTGCGTGGTACGGGACGACTCTCTGGCATGCCCACACAGACGGGGGATTCGCGCGTGGGACGCATATCGAAGGCAGGGACCGTGGCGCTCGCGGCCATGGTGGCCGGGACGCTGATCGCGGGGGCGACGACGGCCGGCGCCGATCCGGCCCCGGGCGCCCGCTCCGGGGTCCAGGACGGCCCCCGGGGGCAGCACACGAAAGCCCGGTCGACCGTCACTCTGGTCACCGGGGACAAGGTGGTCGTCGGCAGCGACGGGCGGGTCGTGCGGATCGACCGCGGCCCGGGCCGCGACGGGGTCGTCTTCTCGGTGCGCCGCGAGCCCGGCCACACGTACGTCATCCCGCAGGACGCGCTGGGCCCGGTCCGGGCCGGCGTCGTGGACCGGCGGCTGTTCGACGTGACCCGGCTGGTCGCGGACGGCTACGACGACGCGCACCGCGGCACACTGCCGCTGATCGTCGGCTACCGGCAGGGCACCCCGGAGGGGTTCGCCGCCTTCCGCAGCGCCCTCGACGGGGTCGCCCGGGACCGCCGCGCGCTGCCCGCCGTCGGGGGTGAGGCCTTCACCGCTCCCAAGTCCGGTACGGCGGCCCTCTGGTCGGCCGTGGTGGGCCGCCCGGCGGCACGCACGGCCGGCGCGGCGCTGCCCGTCGCCCACCTGTGGCTGGACGGCAGGGTCCGGGCCTCGCTGGAGCAGAGCGTGCCGCAGATCGGCGCGCCCACGATGTGGCGGGCCGGCTACACCGGCAAGGGAGTCAAGGTCGCGGTCCTGGACACCGGTGTCGACCAGACCCACCCGGACCTCAAGGGCCTGGAGGTCGCGCAGAAGAACTTCTCCGACTCGGGTGACTCCAACGACCGCTTCGGCCACGGCACGCACGTGGCGTCCATCGTCGCCGGCTCGGGGGCGAAGTCGGCCGGCCGCCGCAAGGGCGTCGCGCCGGGCGTCCGGCTGCTCGACGGCAAGGTGCTCGGTGACGACGGCTGGGGCACCGACTCCAGCATCGTCGGCGGCATGCAGTGGGCCGTGGACCAGGGTGCGAAGGTCGTCAACATGAGCCTCGGCGGGGGCGACGAGGCCGCGGTGGACCCGAAGGAGGCGGCGATCGCCCGCCTGTCGGGCAAGGCGCTGTTCGTGGTGAGCGCCGGCAACGCGGGCGACGAGCCGGGCACGATCGCCTCGCCGGGCAGCTCCCCCGCGGCGCTCACCGTCGGGGCGGTCGACAAGCAGGACCGGCTGGCCGACTTCTCCAGCCGGGGTCCGACGGCCGCCGGCGTGTCCAAGCCGGACATCACGGCGCCCGGCGTCGACATCTCGGCCGCTGCGAGCACGCAGGGCACTCCCCCGGACACCACCGGATACGTCGCCATGTCGGGTACGTCGATGGCCGCTCCGCACGTGGCGGGGTCCGCCGCTCTGGTGCTCCAGCAGCACCCGACGTGGAGCGGCGCGCGGGTCAAGGCGCTGCTGACCGGTTCGGCCAAGCCGCGTGCCGGGCTGGGCCCGCACCAGCAGGGCGCCGGCCGCGTGGACCTGGTCCGGGCCCGTACCGCCGTCGTGGTCTCCGAGCCCGGCTCGCTGGACTTCGGCACGCAGCTGTGGCCGCACGCCGACGACAAGCCGGCCGTGAAGACGCTGACGTACCGCAACCTGGGCACGCAGGCGGTCACGCTGAAGCTGAGCGTGGCCGCCACCGGCCCGGCGGGCGGCCCGGCGCCCGCCGGCATGTTCGCGGTGAAGCACACCCAGGTCACGGTGCCCGCGGGCGGGACCGCGCAGACCTCCGTCACCGTCGACACCCGCAAGGGCGCGGCGGACGGGGCGTTCGACGGCACCGTGGTGGCGGCGGGCGGCGGCCAGTCGGTGCGCACCGCCGTCACGGTGGTCCGCGAGGTCGAGTCGTACGACGTCACGTTCCGGCACACGGACGACAAGGGCGCGAACGCAGGGGCCTACTACACGTCGGTGCTGCACCGCGGCCGGTTCGGACTGAAGCGGATCGACCTGCCGGTGAACGCGAACGGCACCGCCGTGCAGCGGCTGCCGAAGGGCGACTACCTGCTGGAGAGCCTGGTCACCAGCCCCGGCACCGGGAACCGGACGGCGATCTTCGTCCAGCCGGTGCTCAAGGTGACCGGGAAGACGACGGTGGCGCTCGACGCCCGCAAGGCCAGGCCGTTCGCCGTGACCGCCCCGGACCCGGCCGCCAAGCTGACCTCGGCCGTCCTCGGGTACGACGCGCCGGCCATGATGATGGGGACCTCCTGGTCGGTCGGCGGGTCGACGAAGCTCACCACGGCCGGGCTCGGGCCCGTGTCCGCCGGGATGCAGGCCCAGTACCAGGGTGTCTGGAAGGTGCCCGGGACGGCCGGCCGGAACGTCGACTACCGGTTCGCGTTCCACCGCGCGGGCAGCTGGTTCACCGGCCTCACCCAGGCCGTGACCCGCGCCCAGGTCGCCGAGGTCAGGCTGGGCGTCGGGGCCTCCGTCGCCGCGAAGGGCCGGGTGTACGCGACGCCGTACGGCGCGTCCGGGTTCAGCGTCGGCTCGCAGGCGCCGCTCGAAGGCAGCCTGCCGATGGCCGTCACCCAGTACGTCAACACCGCCGGTGTGGACTGGCACTGGAGCGCGGCGCAGCTCGACGCGCGGGGCGACGAGGCGGGCAGCCACTCGACCGGGCCGGTGGCGTACACGGCCGGCAAGCGGTACGCGCTGAACTTCAACACGGGTGTGCTGGGTCCCGACCTGGGGGCCTCGGCGGAGCAGGGCGCGAGCCGCTACGGCAACACGATCGAGACCAACGTGCAGATGTTCGTCGACGGCGAGGGCCACGACGGCGGCTACCAGGCCGACGGTTACACCCGCCTGGAGTCCGGCGGCCGGGTCATCGCCTCGAACCCCTCGCCCGGGTGGCTGAGCGCCGAGGTGCCGGCGGCGTCCGCGGCGTACCGGCTGACCGTCGAGGCGAACCGGTCGCCCGCGCACGCCACCACGAGCACGAAGGTGACCGCGGTCTGGACGTTCACGTCGGCCCGGCCGTCCGGGGAGCAGGCGGTGAAGCTGCCGCTGTCGACCGTGCGGCTGGCGCCGAAGCTGCGGCTGAACGGGACGGCTCCGGCGGGCGGCACGCTGAAGGTGCCGCTGCACGTGGCCGGGGCGGCCGCGGCGGCCGGGAAACCGGCCACGCTGGCGGTCAGCGTCTCGTACGACGGCGGCCGGACCTGGAAGGCGCTCACGGTGACGACCGACGCGAAGGGCGCCCGGTCGGTGACCGTGCAGCACCCGTCGACGGCGAAGGCCGCGACGTTCCGGGTGGACCTGAAGGACAAGTCCGGCAACACGGTCCGCGAGACGATCACGAACGCGTACCGGCTCGCCCCGTGAGGTGAGCGCTGCCGCGTGCCGCTGGACCGGCCCGGACCCGCGTCTGCGGGTCCGGGCCGGCTGCGTCCGCGGGACATTCATGTTGACGTTGACCTGTGGGAGCTGTCGGAGCGCCTCACGGAGGTGGTGTTCCCGCCGGCAGCCGGAACCCGTTGAACAGGTCGTCCATGCCGCGCAGCGCCAGACGGGTGGGGGTGGCGCGGACCGCGAGGTCGCGGACGGCCGCGAGCAGGGGGTTGCGGACGGCGCCCAGGCGGCCGACGCGGCGGGCCCGGCGGCGCACCGCGTCGGTGCGGTCGCGGCGGGCCGCGGTGTAGGCGGCGAGCGCGGCCGGCACCGGGTCGGTGCCGGCGGACGGGTCGTCGCCGCGGGGCAGCAGGTGGGCCAGGACCACCGCGTCCTCGATGGCCTGGCAGCCGCCCTGTCCGAGGTTGGGGGTCATGGCGTGGGCGGCGTCGCCCAGCCAGGCGATCCGGCCGTGGTGGAGGCGCGGCAGCGGGGCGGCCAGGTCGTACAGGTCGTTCTGGAGGACGTCGGCGGGGTCGAGCATGCCGATGCGGTCGAGGAGGGCCGGGATCGGGTCGTGCCAGGTGCCGAACCGGCGGGCCAGCTCGGCCCGCCCGTCCGCGGACCGGGTGCCGGGCGGCAGGACCGCGGTGGCGTAGAGGTAGAAGCGGCCGTCGGAGAGCGGGGACACGCCGAACCGGCTGCCGTCCCCCCAGGTCTCGCTCATGGCGGCCATCCCGAGGTCCGGGGCGTCGACGAGGGCCCGCCAGGCGGTTTCGCCGGTGTGGCGCAGGCCCGGGTGGGCGGGGAAGTACGCCTGCCGAAGCGGGCTTCGGATGCCGTCGGCTGCCACGACGAGGTCGGCCGGAAGACCGCTTCCGGTGGCGGTCCGGACCACCGGACGGTGTCCGGTGGCGTCGTCGACGGAGGTCACGGTGGTGCCGTGGCGGACCGTGCCGGCCGGCAGGGCGGCGGCCAGCGCGGTGGTGAGCGCCGGGCGGGGGACGGCGATCGGGGGCCGGCCGTAGCGGGCGGTGAGGTCGGCGGTGGCGGTCCGCACCAGCCAGCGGCCGTCGGCGCGGCGCAGCCCCATGGCGGCGGGCACCGCCCGGCCGGCGGCGTACGCGGCGGACACGCCGATCGCGTCGAGGGCGCGCAGGGCGTTGGGGGCGAGACCGATGCCGGCGCCGGTGAGCGGGGGTTCGGGGGCACGTTCACAGACGGTGACGGACCAGCCGCGGCGGTCCAGGGCGAGCGCGGCGGTGAGGCCGCCGATCCCGGCGCCGACGACCACTGCATGACGTTGCGTCAAGGAACACCCCCGGTTCGGGTGGACGCCCGCCGTGCGGGCCGGGCGCGCGGCCCGGCCCTCTGGCGCGGCGGGCGGCCGGCCACGTGAGGGCTTCACTCTACGAGAGCGGAGACGGACGCCATTTCGTCACGCTCTGCGACGACCGTGACGCCCGCAGTGGGAGCGGCGGCGCCCGATCCGATGGTTCGTCAGTTCACGAAATGAACAGCGGCGCGGTTCCACAGGCTCGGCATCGTTGTCATCCCGTTAAGAGTTCACTTCTTGACGGTGCCATGACGGCCCAGTTGACTGCCTCTCCTCGGCCGCACCCCCACGGCCTGGTCAGAGAGGTTTTACTTCGTGAACACACACCTGGGCCGCGCCACTGCCGCCTTCGCCGCCGCCGCGCTCGCCCTGTCGCTCGCCGGCTGCGGCGGCGGGGACGACGGCAGCGGCTCCGGCGCTTCGGTCACGGTGGGACTGCTGCTGCCGGAGACCGGCACGGCGCGGTACGAGAAGTTCGACAAGCCGCTCTTCGAGAAGGCCGTCGCCCGGTTCACGTTCAACAAGGGCGAGGTGCTGTACGCCAACGCCGAGCAGGACGCGGCCACCCAGAGCTCCCAGGTCGAGGCGATGATCGACAAGGAGGTCGACGTCCTGGTCGTCGACGCGGTCGACTCGAAGGCCATCGCGGGCGCCGTGCGCAAGGCCAAGCAGGCCGGGATTCCGGTCGTGGCGTACGACCGGCTGGCCGAGGGCCCGATCGACGCGTACGTGTCGTACGACAACCGGGACGTCGGCATGGTCCAGGGCGAGGCGCTGCTCAAGGCGATGGGCGGGAAGGCCGGCAGCGGCCGGATCGTCATGATGAACGGCTCGCCCGCGGACCCGAACGCGAAGCTGTTCAAGGCGGGTGCGCACTCCGTCCTCGACGGCAAGACGGAGATCGGCAAGGAGTACGACACGGTCGACTGGAAGCCGGAGAACGCCGCCGAGAACATGCGGGCCGCCCTGGCGGCCCTCGGCCCGGACCGGATCGCCGGCGTCTACTCCGCCAACGACGGCCTGGCGGGCGGCATCATCTCCGCGCTGAAGCGGGCCGGCGTGACCAAGCTGCCGCCGGTCACCGGGCAGGACGCCGAACTCGCCGCGGTGCAGCGCATCGTGGCGGGCGACCAGTACATGACCGTCTACAAGCGGTACGCACCCGAGGCGGCGGCCGCAGCGGAGATCGCGGTCGGTCTCGCGCGCGGCGAGCGGGTGAGCCAGATCATCAACCAGACGGTCGACAGCCCCACCGACCGGCGCATCCCGGCGGTCCTGATCCCGGGCATCTCCGTGACCAGGAGCAACGTCAAGGAGACGGTGGTCCTGGACGGCGTCTACTCCGTCGCGGAGATCTGCACGGCGCAGTACCGGGCGGACTGCGCCGCGATCGGCCTCACGGACTGACCTGCTCCGCCGCTGGATCCGCCATCAGGGCCAGCACCCGGCGGGCTCCGGCGACCGCGTCCGTTCCGTCGCCGGCGTCCGGACCGGGGGCGTCCTGCGTACGGCGGGTCAGGTCGAGGGCGAGCCGTACGGGGTGCCCCGGCGGCAGCGACAGCAGGGCCAGCCGCACCCCGTACAGGGCCTTGCGGCGGGTCCGGGGGTCGCCCGGGTCGGCGGCCAGGGCCTCCAGGCGGCCGCGCAGCAGGGCGTGTCCGGAGTCGCCGAGGGCGTCGCGGATGCCGTCCAGGTGCTCGGCCACCAGGTCGAGGAGGCGCTGCTCCGGGGCGACGGGCGCGGCCGCCGGGCCGGCTTCCGCGGGCGGTTCGGGGGCGGGGGCCGCGGCGCCCCCGGCCGGGCCGGGGTTGCCCTGGTGGGTGAAGGCCGCCCAGAGCGTCAGCCGGTCCAGTCCGGGGCGCTCCAGCTCGCGCAGCAGGTCGCCGCTCAGGCCGGCGGGGGCGCGGCGGTCGGGGTCGAGCATCCAGTTCTGGGCGGCGCGGAGGGCGTCGGCGGGGGTGCGGCCCTCGACGGCGACGTGGTGGTGGAAGACGGCCATCAGCAGGGCGGAGGCACCGTCATGCACGGTCCACCGGGAGCCGACGACGTCCCGGGCGCCTGCGGCCACGAAGGCCGTCGCCAGGGTGAGGGCCTCGTCGTGGTCGCCCTTGCCGAGGTCCGTCTCGCAGGCGCTCAGCACGACGAGCGGGCCGGTGGCGCGGTCCCGGCCGGCGGAGTCCGCGGCGTGGGCGAGGAGGCGGGTGACGGTCAGGGCACCGGTGCCGGCTCCGGCCCCTTCCGGCGGGGCGAGGCACAGGGCCGAGACGGCGGGGTCGTCGCCCGCGGAACCGTGGCAGGCGAGGTGGAGCACGGACAGCGGCTGGTCGAGGAGACCCAGGACCTCCTCCGGGGTGCCGTCGGCCTCGGGTTCCACGTCGTAGAACCCGCCGAGGAGACGGGCGCCCGGGTAGCAGGCCTCGTGCAGTGCCAGGGCTTCCGGGGCGGCGAACGTGAGGTCGAACCCGGGGTCGGCGAGGAGGACGGGTGCGGCGGCCGCGGGCCGCCGGTCGCGGGTGAGGGCGCTGAGGAACTGGCCGCCGGACGCGGCGTAGCTGACCGCCATGAACTGGCAGACGTAGTCCCCGGGCGCCCCGGCGGGCAGCCGGCCGGCGTGCCACGGGACGATGCCCAGGTCGCCGCACGGGACGAGGACGATCCTCGGGGTGCCGGTGCGGGGCCGGCGAGCGGCGTTGGCGGCGATCCGCTCGGTCATCCCGGCGAGGACCGGGCCGAGGGCGGCCCGGAACGACCAGTCGCACACGTCGGTGAGGGCGGCTTCCCACGCGCGCTCGGCCTCGGGGCCGTCCGGCGTGCGGGACCGCTCCCGCAGGGCGGCCCGGTAGCGGTGCAGCGGCCCGCTGTGGCGTTCCGTCAGCAGCGGGAGGCCGATCACGCAGGTGCCGCAGTCGGGCCCGATCACCAGCGCCATGCCGGGTGCGGGACCGCTGCCCGGCATCAGGTAGACCAGTGCGTCGGCGTCGCAGTCGGCGACGCCGGCGGTCAGTTCGCTCACGGTGGGGACCGGGAACAGCCGGCCTTCGCGGTAGCCGAGTGCCTCCAGGGCCTGGCGGCGGAGGCGGCTGGGGAGGGTGGCCGGCCCACCCGGGCCGGACGCGCCGGCCGGCCGCCGCCAGGCGGCCGCGAGATCGGGGCGGCCGCGCTGCTCCAGGAGTTCGGGGACGCCCGCCGAGGTGGCGGCGGCCCGCAGCACCATGGCCCGGCCGAGTTCGAGTGCGGTGACCGCCTCGCCCGGCCGGCCCTGTGAGCCCGCCCAGCGGGCGGCGTCGACGGCGCGCCGGGAGCCGGCCCGGGCGACGAGCAGGCCGTGCCCGGCCCCGGTCTGCAGGGCCACGTCCGCGGCCAGGGCCTGCAGGGCCTCCAGGGCGGTGGCGGTCGCGTCGGCGGCGTCCGCGGCGAGCCGGGTGCCGTGCCAGCGCCTCTGGTGGAGCAGGGAGAGCTGCCACAGGCTGTCCGCGGCGATCGCGGCCGACCGGCCCGCGGCGACGGCCCGGCGCACCAGGGTGAGCGCGTCGACGGCGCGGTCCAGGTCGTCGGGGTCGTGCGTGATCTCGTGCCGGGCGGCCAGCTTCGTGCCGTACTCCGCCCATGCGGTGGGCGCGGCGTCCGGGCCTGGGGGCTCCAGGTGGCGGATTCCTCCGGCGTCGCCGGTCAGCCCGGCCCGGATGTGCCGGGCTGCGTCCGTCAGGCGCGGGAGGTACGGGAGGATGTGCGGCGGTACCCGGTCCGCGTGGGCGGTCAGGTCCAGCAGGCGGTCGGCGCCGGACAGCTGCCGGCCGGTGTCCCCGGCCAGGCGGCCGCGCGTCATGTCGGCCTGGGCGAGGAGGATGTGGACGAGGGCGGTGTCCTCGCCGTCCGGGGCGAGGCCCGCCGCCATCGTGGTCAGGTGCGCGATCGCCGTGTCGAGGGCGGGCAGGTCGTCGGCGCCGCGGGCACCGAAGACCGCGGAGGCGTGCCGCATCAGCTGCAACGGGACGGCGCCGGGCCCGGTCCACGCCCCGGCCTGCGGGTCGGACGTGACGTCCGGCCGGGCGGCGAGGGCACGGCCCGCTTCCCCGTCCGCGACGGTTCCGCCGGCGGCCGGTGCCATCTGGAGCAGCCCGGCGCGCACGGACGACAGCATCCGGGTCATCGGGTCGTCGGCGGGCATCCGCTGCTCGGCCGCGTCGAGCAGGGCCAGCGCGTGGTCGAGTTCCTCGGGCTCGCGGCTCTGCAGCACCTGCATCAGGGCGAGGCCCGCCGGCAGCAGGGCGTGCAGGGCGATCTCTGAGGGGGTCGAGGGGTCGGACGGCGCCGCGCCTGACGTCGTCCCGGGGGCGCCGGGCGGTGCCGGGGCCGGGAGCGGTGGTCGTACGGGGGGCTGCGGGGCGGGGTCGGCGGGGGCGGGGGCACCCTGCCCGCTGCCGGGTCCGAAGCCGCCGGCACCGCCGAGCATGTCCAGCATGCTCAGCGCCGCCCTCAGCTGCCCCGCGAGCGGGTGCCCGTCGGGCAGCATCCGCAGCAGGTCGGCAGAGTCCGCCGGCACTCCGTCACGGCCCGGTCCGCCGAGCATCTGTGCAAGCAGGCGGAGTTCGTCGCCGAGCGGCACGAGTGCCTCGGGTGCCGACGCCATCGCCCGCACCGCCTGCAGGAACGCGTCCAGGCCGCCCGGGTTCTCCAGGGTCCACGCGGCGACCTCCGTGACGCTCGGAGCCTTCCCCGCGGCCACGGCCCCGAGGTCCGCCACCGGCAGGGCCAGCGTCGCGGCGGCGGCCGCGAGGACCTGCTCCTCCTCGGGGGCGAGCGTCACCCCCGCCCGCGGCTCGCGCGCCTCGGCCACCAGGTTCAGGGCCCGCTGCCGGTCCTCGGTCCCGCCGCCGGCCAGCAGCCGCCGGGTGAGCAGCAGGGCCAGGACCACCGTCAGCCGGTGGCGCAGGGCCGGCTCGTGGTCCAGCAGCGGCAGGATCCGGTCCAGTTCGGCGATCGGCCCGTCGAAGTCGGCCGGCACCGGCGCGGCCGGGCCGTCCGACGACATCAGCCGCGCGGCCTTCCGCCCCGCCTCCTCGGCCCATGCCCGCAGCCCCCGTACGCCCCCGCTGTCCGACCCGCTCATGCGTCCTGTCCCCCTCGGCCGCCGGCACCGTCCCGTACCGCGCCATGATGGGCCGCGCGGGGGGCCGTCGTACCGGGTTCCGCGCCCCTGACCGGACTTCGCCCCGGAATCGACCCGATCGCCGCCGGGCGCGCCGCTGCTCCCGCCCCGGGTACGGGAGCGGGAGCAGCGGCCGGTTCAGGCCGGGGTCAGCATTCGCCGCCCCAGCGGTGGGACGAACCGCGGTCCATGGGGTTGGCCACCGGGTACCAGCCTTCGTCGCCGAAGTGCAGGCAGGCGATCTGGCCGCCGGTGTAGTTGGAGCCGTCGTAGATCCGGACGTGGTCGCAACCGCCGCACGCGGTGCCGTTGTTGCGCCACGACCGGTCGTCGTTGTCGATGTTCTGTCCGTTCGACAGCCAGTTGTCGGACCAGTTGGCGTCGTTGCCGGCCCACGAGGCGGACGGGCCTTCGTAGTTGGTGAGGTACCAGGCGCAGAAGTTGCCGCTTCCGCAGGCGCCGGTGCCGGCCGAGGCCGGGGCGGCGGTGGTGAGGCCGAGGCCCACGAGGGCGGCCAGGGCGAAGAGCAGGCCGATGACCTTCGATCGCATCAGTGCTGTCCTCCAGTCGAGTCGTACGGCCCACCGCACCCGGTGCGGGCACGGTGGCGAGGGGCGTGGGGGGGGTGGGGGGTGGGGCGGTCCGGGGATGGGGGTGGTACGGGGGCGGCGGCGGTTCAGGAGCCGGTACCGGCTTCCGCCACCAGTTCGCGGGCCCGCGGCAGCGCGGCGGCGGCGAGCCGGTCACGGGTGCGGACGGCGGCGGCATGCGTCTGTTCGAGGCGGGTCCGGTACGGCTCCTCCACGCGCAGGGCGACGGCCACCAGCCCGGTCGCGCGCACGCACTCCGCCTCCGCACCGGCCGCGGCCCGCTCGTGCGCCAGCTGCCGGCGGGTGGGTGCCCGGTGCGAGGCGGCCGAGGCCTGCATCCGGAGCGCCTCCAGGTCCTTCACCTGCCAGCCCCGGCCGGACATGCACGCCGACCACTTGCGTACCGCCGCCGCGTAGGCAGGGTCCTTCCGGGTCCTGGCCTGGTACACCGCCTTCAGGTTCTCGGCAGTGCGGGTGGCGGCGAACCAGGCGGGGTGGTCGCCGTACAGGGTGCGGCGCGCCTGGGCGAGGCATCCGGTGGTGTTGGTGGCGATGCGGAAGCCGCTCGGCAGGGTGACCGTGATGCGTTTCCCGGCGGTGCCGGTGAGGGCCTGTGCGTAGCCGGTCCCGCGGGCGCTGCCGAGGGACCGGGCGTAGCTGCGGTTCGGGTCCGTCGCGGCGCGGCGGGTCACCTGCAGGTCGAGGTCGGTGCCGAAGCCGTGGCTGCGGGCGAACTCCGCGTCGTCGATCCCGTACGGGAAGTCCGGTGGTACGGGCGGCTGTTGCGCCGGCGGCACCACGGTGTAGCGGTAGCCCCGGTCCTTCATGCAGGCGCCGACGAGCAGGGATTCCGCGTGCTCCAGCGTGTCCTGTTCGGCTGCTGTGGGTGCGCGGTACGGCCGGCCCGCGCCTTGTCCGGCGGCCGGTGTGCAGCCGAGGCAGGCGGCCAGGAGCACGGCGGCGGCGGCGAGCACGGCCGGGAGTGCGGTCGGGAGTGCGGTCGGTGTGCTGCGGTCGAGCGCTTTAACCGGCATGCCTCGCCCCTCGGAAACGGGCAGCGCCGCGGACCCCGAGCCGGGGAGGACAAGAGGTTGTCCCCCCGGAGTCCGCAGCGCTGCACGTGTTTTCCAGTCCGGTCCCCCGTCGGATGTGGTGTGCTCCGCCGTTCCGGACTGGCGCAGGACGACGTTAACCCGGCTGTCCGGTAAGGCTCGATCCCTGGAAGTGGGGGTTGCGCGGCGCGGGGCGGCGGGGTACCAGTCCGGGGTGACCCGACCGCTGTCAGGCTTGCCCGGCGCAGCCGAACTGCGTCGTGCCCATGTGGAGATCGAGAAGCTGTGCCGGGAACTCCCGGACCCGATGACCTTGTTCAGCCGCCTGAAACCCATCGTCACGGCCGTGGTCGCGGCGGACGGGGTGTGCGGGCTGACCCTCGACCCGGCGACGCTGCTGCACACCGGCGGCTTCCACGACGGGGGCGTGCCGCACAGCCACCTGCCCCGGCTGCTGGACATCGAGTACGGCGAGGAGGACGTCAACCAGTTCCCGCACCTGGTCGGATCCGGCCGACTCGCGGCCGGCCTGTGGGAGTCCACCCGGCTGCGTCCGTCGGCGAGCAGCCGCTACCGCGACGTCTACCGCCCGACCGGCATGGGTGACGAGCTGCGGGTGGTGCTGCGCAGCGACCGTACGGTGTGGGGGGCGCTGGTGCTGCACCGCGGCGGTGACCGGCCGCCGTTCGACGCGGCGGAGATCGAGGCGATGTCCGCGCTCGCCGCGCCGCTGGCCCGGGGCCTGCGCGGAGCCTATCTGCGGCACGACGCGCTCTGCGCGGAGGCGGCGGAGCCGTCCGCACCCGGGCTGGTCACCTTCGGGGCGGAGGGCGGGATCGACGCGGTCACGCCGTCCGGTCACGCGTGGCTCGACCGGCTCGGCGGGGATCCCGGCGTGCTGCCGCAGCCGGTGCTGCACGTGTGCAGCCGGGCCCGGGCCGGCGGGGACGTCCGCGTCCACCTGCGGGACCTGGCCGGCCGGCCGGTGTCGCTGACCGCGAACCGGATGGATCCGGCGGGGCGGGTCGCGGTCATCATCGAGGCCGGGCGGCCCGAGCACACGATCGGCCTCCTGATGGCGGCGTACGGTCTGACGGCGCGCGAGCAGGACGTGGCACAGCTGGTCGTGTACGGGCTGTCGGACGCGGAAACGGCCCGGCGCCTCGGGATCTCCCCGCACACGGTCCGCGACCACCTGAAGAAGGTCTTCGACAAGACGGGTACGAACAGCCGCGGCCGCCTGGTCCGGCTCCTCTACTTCGCCCACTACCGCCCGGCCGTCACGACCGCCCGCCCCATGGGCACCCACGGCTGGTTTCACACTCCCGGCACCCCGCCGGGCAGTTCCGGCCCCGCCGGCGTTTGAGGCGCGGGGTCCGGGGCGGAGCCCCGGGAGGCTCGGCCGCCACCCCACCGGCCCCGCCACCGGTCTTGGTTCAGACCAATTCCGGCGTGTTTCGGCCAAGCCGATTGACGCGGCACACCGGCTGCCCTGTGCTGACCAGTGGCGCAGAGTCCGGTGTCACGCTGCCGGAGGCGAGTGCGCCTCCGATGGGAGGGGCCATGACGATCCAGTCGGCGCAGGAGGCAAAGGCCTGGGGAGAGTTCGGCCGGCACCTGCGCTCCTGGCGCCGCCAGGCCGGTCTCACCCAGCAGCAGCTCGGCCTGCGGGTGGGCTACCACCACAGCCTGATCAGCCGGCTCGAAGCAGGGCTGCGGGAGCCTCCGGTCGGCCTGGTCCGGCGGCTGGACACCACGCTGGAGGCCGGCGGCGAGCTGGCGGCCATAGCCGCCGCACCGCGCAAGGTGCCGTACGGCCCTGCGCCCGCCCCGGCCGATCCGCGGCTGTTCGGCGCGCTGCCCGGCGGCGGCACGGCCGGCGGGACCGACGGCGGCACGGGCGGCAAGGACGCCCTGGACCCCCTGCTGTGGCCCGCGGCCCTGCCCGCCGAGGGCCTGCCGTGCCCCCTCCACGGCACGGCCGGCTGCGCCGTACCCGAACGGGCGGAAGTGGCGTCGCTGCTGGGCGGACTGACCACGGCCGGATCCCGCCTCACCGGGCCCGCGTACCCGGAGGCGGAGCTGCTGCACGGCCTGACCGCCGCCCTGGCCTGCCTGATCCGGGACGCCCTGCACCGCGACGCCACGGACGGAGTGGGCACGGTGGAGGGGCTGTTGAGGGCGGTGGTGCGGTGGGCCGAGGAGGTGAACGCCGCCGGCCGGCTGCCGTACGGGCAGCTGCGGCTCGCCGCACAGTACGCGCAGGTGGCCGGGCGGCTGCGGATGCAGCGGGGGCAGAGCAGCATCGGGATGGCGTGGTTCGGCCACGGCCTGGGGTGGGCGGACGCCGTCCGGGACGCCTCGGCGCGCGCCACGCTGCTCAGCGACATGTGCACCCTGGTCCGGCTCGACGAGGACGCGGCGGCGACCGTGGGCTACGCGGAGGCGATCGGCGCGGTGGATCCGCGGCGGCACTGGGTGGCGACCCTGTCGCACCTCTACCAGGCGCGCGGGCACGCGCTCGGGCAGGACGCGGCCGAGTGCAGGCGGCAGATCGTGCTGGCCCGCCGCAGGTTCGCCCGGCTCGGGACGCGCGACCTGCTGGAGGCGCCCTGGCTGGCGGGCGCAGAGGGGGAGATGCGGCTGGAGTCGGCGGTCGGCGGGGCGCTGCGCGATCTCGCGGCGGTGACCGGCGACCGGGCGACCGCCCTGCGCGCGGTCGATGCCACGGCGCGCTCGCGCGCCCGGCTGCCGCCGCTGATGCGCGGCACGCAGCTGCTGCTGACGCTGCGCCTGGCCGACTGCTGGGCGTGCGCGGGCGATCCCGGCGCGGCGGTGGCCCTCGCGGCCCCGGTGCTCGGTGCGGCGGCACGCTCCCGGGAGCAGATGGTGTCCACCGAGCTGCGCGGGCTCCACGCGCGGCTGTTCCCGGCCTGGGGAGCGGTGCCCGAGGTGCGCGAGTACCGGAGCCGGCTGCTCGACGCCCGCTTCTGACGGGCGCCTCGCGCCCGGGTGCCGAAGGGGCGGCCAGGACCGCATTCCGGGGCCCGTGGTCCGCAATCCGGCTTGCCAGTTTGTGACAGAGCGGGACGAGGGCCCGGAATCGGTTGTTCCGCGAGCGGGCCGGTGTGAGGGTTCCGCCCAGCCCGGCGGCATGGCGCGCCTCTCCGCGGGCCGGTGGCGACACCTCCGGTCCGCACACCCACGAGCAGGCCTGTCATGCACATGACCGCCTGCCGGGTGGAGCTTCACGACCTCTCACAAGGAGCCACGATGCTGAGAAGGATGGTGGTGGCCGGGGTGTCCCTGGCCATGACCCTCACAGGAGTGGCGGTACCCGCCACCCTCGCCTCCGCGGCGCACGCGGCCGCACCCCCGGCGAGCACCCCGGAGCCGACGCCGGCCGCCCGCGCCGTCACCGCCGCCGACCGGGCCGCGCGCAGCGGCCTCGACACCCTGGCCAAGGGCCCGGACGAGCAGTACGACCGGCACCTGGTCACCCCGTGGGTGAACGGCCTGTACTCCGTCGCCTACGAGCGCACCTACCGCGGCCTGCCCGTGGTCGGCGGCGACGCCGTCGTCCTCGCCGACGGAAACGGCAGGGTGCGCGCGGTCCGCTCCGCCACCACCCGCCGGCTCGCCCTGTCCACGAAGCCGGAAGTGACGGCCGCCCGCGCCGCCGGCACCGCCCGGACCCGGCTGGCACGGGTCGAACGGGCCGGCGCGCCGCGCCTGGTGGTCCGGGTCCGGGACGACCGGCCCGTGCTCGCCTGGGAATCCGTGCTGACCGGCCGCACCCGGGCCGGTGTGCCCAGCAGGCTGCACGTGTTCGTCGACGCCCGCACCGGCAAGGTCGCCGACAGCTACGACGACGTGCGCGCCGGCACCGGCCACAGCAAGTGGAACGGCCCCGACCCGCTGACCATCGACACCTCCCGCTCGGGGAGTTCGTACGTCCTGCGCGACCCCGGCCGGACCGGCCTGGCCTGCTCGGACTACAACGGCGGGGTGTACTCCAAGGCCACCGACGACTGGGGCAACGGCGACCCGAAGAGCCGCGAGACCGGCTGCGTGGACTCGATGTACGCCGCGCAGAAGCAGTCGGACATGCTCAAGAACTGGCTCGGCCGCAACGGGCACAACGGCAACGGCGGCAGCTGGCCGGTGCGGGTGGGGCTCAACCAGCTGAACGCGTACTGGGACGGCTCCACGGTCACCATCGGCCACAACAGTGCCAACGAGTGGATCGCCGGCATGGACGTGATCGGCCACGAGTTCGGCCACGGCCTCGACTCCAACACTCCCGGCGGCGCCAACCACGAGAGCGGTCTGGGCGAGGGCACCGGCGACATCATGGGCGCGCTCACGGAGGCGTACACCGACCAGTCCGCGCCGTTCGACGTGCCCGACTACACCGTCGGCGAGATGGTCAACCTCCAGGGCCGCGGCCCGATCCGCAACATGTACAACCCGGCGGCCCTGAACCACCCCGCCTGCTACTCCGCCGCCATCCCCGGCACCGAGGAGCACGCGGCCGCGGGCCCGCTCAACCACTGGTTCTACCTGCTCGCCGAGGGGTCCAACCCGGGCGGCGGCAAGCCCTCCAGCTCCACCTGCAACGGCTCCACCGTCACCGGTGTCGGCATCCGCACCGCCGGCAAGATCTTCTACGGCGCGATGCTGCTCAAGACCAGCGGCATGACGTACAAGCGCTACCGCACCGCCACCCTGACCACGGCCAAGAACCTCGACCCCGACTGCGGCCTGTTCAACGCCACGAAGGCGGCCTGGGACGCGGTCAGCGTCACCGCCCAGCCCGCCGACCCGACGTGTACGGGCGGCCAGCAGAACGACTTCTCGCTGGCGGTGAGCCCCGCCTCCGGCGAGGTCGAGGCCGGCTCCTCGGTCCGGACCACCGTCGACACCACGACCGTCACCGGCACCGCCCAGCAGGTGTCGCTGACCGCGTCCGGCGCGCCCGCCGGGGTGAGCGTCTCCTTCAGCCCGTCGACCGTCACCTCCGGCGCAAGCTCCGCCATGACGGTCTCGGCCTCGGCCGGCACGACCGCCGGCACCTACACCATCGGCATCACCGGCACCGCGGGGGCCAGGACCCACAGCGCGCAGTACACGCTGCGGGTCGGCGGCGGCACCGGCAACCCGTCCACCCCGCCGGACGTCGACGTCGCCAACGTGCAGGCGCACCTGTCACAGCTGTCCGCCGCCGCCCAGCAGAACGGCGGCAACCGCCGCTCCACCGGCGCCGGCTACCGGGCCTCCCTCACCTACGTGAAGGGCCGGCTCCAGGCCGCAGGCTTCACCGTCACCGAGCAGACCTGCACCTCCGGCTGCACCGCGGGCGCGGGCAACAACCTGATCGCCGAATGGCCCAAGGGCGACGCCAACAGCGTGTACATGTTCGGCGCCCACCTCGACGGGGTGGCCGCAGGACCGGGCATGAACGACAACGGTTCCGGCTCCGCCGCGCTCCTGGAGGCGGCGCTCGCGCTGGCGAAGGCCGACCCGACGATGAAGAGCCGGGTCCGGTTCGGCTGGTGGACCGACGAGGAACAGGGCCTGCGCGGCTCGGCCTTCTACACGCGGTCGCTGTCCGCCGCCGAGCGCGCGAAGATCAAGGCGTACTACAACTTCGACATGGTCGCCTCGACCAACGCCGGCTACTTCGTCAACAACCTCAACTCGGCGGCCGCGGCACCGATGAAGACGTACTGGGACTCGCTGGGCCTGGCCCCGCAGGAGAACGTCGAGGGGCAGGGCCGCTCGGACGACTACTCGTTCCAGCAGGCCGGCATCCCCACCTCCGGGTACGCCACCGGCGCCTCGGCCGTGAAGTCCGCGGCGGAGGCCGCCAAGTGGGGCGGCACCGCGGGCCGCGCGTACGACCCCTGCTACCACTCCGCGTGCGACACCACGAGCAACATCAACGCGACCGCGCTGAACCGGAGCGCGGACGGGATCGCGTACACGATCTGGAAGACGTCGGTCGGGGACACCCCGACGCCGGTGAACGACTTCTCGATCGCCGCGAGCCCGTCGGCGGGCACCGCCGACCCCGGCTCCTCGGCGACCGTCACCGTGAACACCGCCACCGTCAGCGGCACCGCGCAGAACGTACGGCTGTCCGCCTCGGGCGCGCCGGCCGGCGTGACGGTGTCGTTCAGCCCGTCGCAGGTGGTCTCGGGCCAGTCGGCAACCGCCACGGTGCAGGTCGCCGCGGGCACCGCGGGCGGCACGTACACCCTCACCCTGACGGGTGCCGGCGAGGTCACGCACACCACCACGTACACGCTCACCGTGACCGGTGGCGGCGGCGGTGAGACGACCTGGAAGGTCGGCGGCACGTACGCCGCCGGGGACGTCGTGACGTACGAGGGCGTCCGGTACCGGTGCATCCAGGGCCACACGGCCAACCCGGGCTGGGAGCCGCCGAACGTGCCGGCGCTGTGGGGTCGCATCTGACCCGCCGACACGCCGCCGGCCCCCGTCGCTTCCTCGACGGGGGCCGGCGGTCTGCTCGGGCGGGAGCGTCAGGCGGCCCGCCACAGGGCGGGGACGTTCGGGGGCTCCCAGCCCGGGTTGGCCGTGTGGGCCTGGAGGCAGACGTAGCCGCGCCCGCCGTAGGTGACCCGGTCCCCCGCCCGGTACGTCGTGCCCACGGTCCAGGTGCCGCCGGGCGGCGTGCTGCCGGTCGGCGTCGGAGTCGGGCCCGGGCCCTGGGGGACGTCGAGGACGAAGTCGAAGGCCGCCTCGCGGGCGCCGCCGGCGTCGCGGACGGTCATCAGCAGCCGCGGGTCGAAGATGCTGTCGGTGTTGTTGCGCGGCTCGTTCGGGAAGTACAGCTGCGTCGTCAGCACGGGACGGCCCGGCGCCTGCAGTTTGACGTGGATGTGCCGGGTGCGGCCCGGGTAGAGGCCGGGGACGATGGTGGTGAGCGCGAACGAGCCGCGCGAGTCGGTGAACTGGTGACCGCGCAGCCGGTACCGCGCGTTGTCGTACGCGCCGTTGGCGTCGGCCTGCCAGAAGTCCATCAGCACGCCGGAGACCGGCAGGCAGGACCGGCCGAAGACGTAGCCGGTGACCGTCAGCCGGGTGCCGGCCATGCCGGGCTCCAGCAGACTGGTGCGCATCGGCGAGTTGGGCTTGAAGTACGGGCCCTCGGTCTGCGGCGGCGTCGGGTGGTCGCCGTCGTCGCAGGCCGGGGTGAGCGGCACGGCGACGCCGCCGGCCGTGAGGGTGCGCGCCAGGGCCGGGCCGCCGATGAGGGCGACGGGGACGGCCGCGGTGGCCGCGAGCGCGGCCCGCAGCACGGCCTTGCGGGGCACGAGCCGGGCCGGGTCGGGCTGCGGTGGGTGGGATTCGTGGTCCATGCCTGCTCCTCGTGGGGGACGGATCGGCACCGAACCTAGGCGCGGAGCTGCGGGGCTTCGATGGACGGGCGGTGGCGACTGTGGTGCTTTCGGAACTCTCCGGGGGTGCGCCCGGTCTCGCGGCGGAAGAACCGGCAGAAGTAGGCGGGGTCTGCGTACCCGACCCGGGCCGCGACCTGGCGCACGGGCAGGTCGGTGTGGGCGAGGAGGCGCTGGGCCTGGTGCACGCGGGCCTCGATCAGCAGGCGGCGGGGGCTGCGGCCGGTGGCCGCGCGCACGCTCTGGCTGAGGTGGCCGGCGGTCACGCCGAGCCGTTCGGCGCACTCGCGCACCGACCAGGCGGCGGCCTCGCGGCGGGCCGCCAGCCGGACGAAGGCGTCGGCGACGGCGGGGCCGCCGGGGTCGGCCGGGGCCGAGGGGCCGCCGGCGGCCGGGAGCCGGGCCGCACGGACGACGAGGACGTGCAGCAGGGCCCGCAGCACGCTCTCGTGGCCGGGCGCCCGCTGCCGGTGCTCGGCGGCGAGTTCGGCCATCAGCCGTCCGGTACGGGCGTGCTCCGCAGGGTCCAGGTCGAACCAGCAGGTCCGGCCGATCCTCCGCAGCAGCTCCCGGTCGCCGGGGTGGTCGACGAGGAAGTCCTCGGTGAACAGGGCGAGGGTGCCGTCGAGTCCGCGCTGGTCCCGCCAGCAGTGGATCTGCCCGGGCAGGACCACGGCGAGCTGCGGCGGCCGCACCGGCCATTCGGCGAGGTCGACCACGTGCGTGCCGGAGCCGGCGGTGACGTGGACGATCTCGTAGAACGTGTGCCGGTGCGGATGGTCGGTACGGGACAGCGGGCCCACTTCGTCGAACGACCCGGCGGCGAACGGCGCGGCGCCGGGCGCGGCCAGCTCCAGCCGGTGCAGCGGCGGTTCGCCGGTGCGCGGGGCGACGCACGGTGTCCCGGGCAGGACGGTGGTGGTCCGCATCGATCCTCCATGGCAGGTCCAGACCAATCAGGGCGGATGCCACGATTCCACAGCGGAGCGGGGGCGGGAACGGGTGTTCAGGACGCGCTCCACGTGAACTTGCCGCCGCCGACCCAGCGGACTTCGTCGGAGTCGTCGAGGTCGTGGATGGTGACGCCGGCCTCGGCCGCGATCACCAGGACGTCCGTCATCGATGTCGCCTTGCCGACCATCTCGCCGTCGATCTCCACGATGCGGAACGGCGGCGTGCCCGGCAGGACGTTCATGACGGTGACGCGGGCGGGCGAGATGTGCGGTGCGGAGCCTTCGGTCATGCACCGACGTTTCCACGCCGCGCGCCGCGAGGCGCGCGACGACACGGCACGAGCGGCCGATCGGGCGGCGGGCTTCCGGTGGAAGGGCCGGTGCGGTGGGGCGCCGGGCCGGCCGGCCCGGCTGTCAGCGGGCCTTGAAGGCGTACTTCTTGACCGCGGTCTCGCTCAGGTTCCAGAACGTGACCATGGTGTGGTCGTCGATGTTCAGGAATCCTTCGGGCAGCCGCACGGCCATCGGCCGGCCCACCTCGTCGTTGGCGACCTTGCCGTGGAAGCCGATCTTCAGCGAGGTCACGGCGTCGGTCCGGGCGCCGCCGCGGAACAGCCGGACGGCCGCGTACGCCTTCTCCCCCGGCCGGATCGTCGCGGGCGCGCCCGCCGGGGACTCCATGGGCGGCGGCGGGACCTCGTCGGGGAGGCCGAAGTAGGCGATCGGGTAGAAGTAGAGCGTGCAGGGCCGGCTGCCGGTGTTGACCGCCGTCAGGAAGATGTTCTGGCCGCTGTCCTGCCGCTCGAACTCCCCGGTGAGGGCGATGCTCGCGGCGGAGCAGGCGACGGGTGCGGTCGTGCCGCTGCCGCCGGAGTCGCCGGTCCCGCCGTTCTTGCCCGTTCCGCGGCCGGGTGCGGCGGATCCGGTGGCCTTCGGCGCGCCGGACGGGGCGCCGCCGGGTGCGGCGGGCTGGGAGGCGGAGGGCGCGGCGGGCGGCCGGGCGCCGTCCCTGCGGTCCTTCCCGTCCGCCTGGCAGGCGATGGCCGACAGCACCGCGGCCAGCGCCGCGGCTCCGAGCACGTACGTCTTCGGTCCCGTGCGAACAGCACGCATGATGAACCCCCGTGATGCCGTCACATGCTCCGATGATGTGATCCGGCACGGATCTCCTGCCCGGCCCCGCGGCTGCCACCCGCCGCCCGCGGGGCTGTGACGAACACCGGACGTGGAGGAAATCCCTCCGCGATCCGGGGTCCGTTCGCCGGTGCGGATCCGGCGGTTCCGGAGGCCGACGAGCGCGTCGGGGATCCGGCTCACGAGGCCCTGCCAGGCGGGGGACACCGGGTCGGGGGCGCCGGTCACGCGCCCCGCAGGCGGGCGCCGCCCCCGGTCACAGGCCCTCGGTCACAGGCCTTCGGTCACACGTGCGCGGCACGGTGTGTCGGCGTCCCGTCGAGGACGGTGAGCAGGACGGGCAGGTCCGGGAGGTCGGTGGCGGACACCGTGAGGGGGTTGTCGGCGAAGGCCGTCAGGTCGGCGCGGTGGCCGACGGCGATCCGGCCCGCGCGGTCTTCCTCGCCGGCGGCGAAGGCCGCGTTGACGGTCATGCCCTGGAGGGCCTGTAGGGCGGTGAGGGCCTGGTCGGGGCCGTGCGGGGGCTGGGTGAGGTCGCGGCTGGGACGGCGGTGCCGGGCGCCGGCCATGACACCGAGCGGCGGGTACGGGGCGATCGGCCAGTCCGAGCCGAGGACGACGGTGGCGCCGGATTCCCACAGGTCGCGGCAGCGCCAGGCGCGGGCTGCCCGGTCTTCGCCGAGGCGGCGGGACCAGTTGTCGGTGTGGTCGGCGCGGGTGAAGTCGCAGCAGTGGGTGGGCTGCATCGAGGCGATGACGCCCAGTTCCGCGAACCGGGCCAGCGTGTCGTCGGGCACCGTCTCGATGTGCTCGACCCGGTGCCGCACGCGTGGCCCGCCGCCGCCCTGCGCCTTCCGGACGGCGTCGAGGACGTGCCGTACGGCGGCGTCGCCGATCGCGTGGGTGGCGGTGGGCACGCCGGCCCGGTGGAGCGCGGCGACGGTCTGCGTGTAGACCTCGGGGTCGGGCCAGAACGCGTGCCGGGACTCACCGTGGCAGTCGGGGCGTTCCAGCCAGGCGGTGCCGTTGTCGATGGTCCCGTCCATGAAGATCTTCACGCCGTCGGTCCGCCACAGCGCGCCGCCCTCGCCCTGCTGCGTGATGAGGGCCCTTACCCCGTCGGTGTCGGTGCCGGGCTGGCACCAGGGGGCGACGCGCAGGCGCAGGGGGAGCCGGCCGGTCTCGTCGAGCTCGCGGTAGAAGGCGAGGCTGTCGCCGTTGGCGTCCATGGCGTGGCCGCCGGTGAGGCCGGCCGCGGCCATCTTCCGCAGGGCGGCGGCGAGCCGGTCGCGGCGCTCCTCGCGGGTGGGCCGGGGGGCGACGCGTTCGACGAGGTCGCAGGCGGCGTCCTCCAGGAGCAGCCCGGTGGGCCGGCCGTCGGGGCTGCAGACCACTTCGGCGGATGCCTGGTCGAAGCGGCGGGGCCCGTCGACGCCGGCGAGTTCGAGGGCGCGCCGGCTGGCCAGCATGGAGTGCGCGTCGAAGAGCAGCAGCACCGCGGGCACGCCGTCGAGGACGGCGTCGAACGGGGCCGTCTCCACGGGCCGCTCCCCGAACACGTTCGGGTCCAGCCCCCAGGCGCTCAGCCAGTCACCGGGCGCGAGGCGCCGCACTTCGGCGGCCAGTGCCTCGCGGACCTGGTCGACGTCGGTGCAGGCCGACAGGTCGAGTCCGTGGGTGAGTTCGGCGCCGGAGACGGGGTGGATGTGCCCGTCGACGAGGCCGGGGGTGACGACGGCCCCCTTGAGGTCGACGACCGTCGTGGCGGGGCCGGCGAGCGCCCGGACGGCGGTGTCGTCGCCGAGTGCCGTGATCCGTCCGCCGGTCGCGGCGAGTGCGGTCTCGGGGAGGAGCGCGCCGGTGGCGGGGTCGAGGAGGCGGGCGGAGAGCAGGACGAGACGGGGGGACACGGTGCCTCCGGGGCTGCGGGGTGGGTGCTGCGGTGGGTGGGGCCGGTCCGTCAGGTGGCGGGGCCGGCCTGTCGGCCGGCAGCGGCGCCGGACGTCAGCGCCCCGTGGGCCAGGCCGAGTTCCCGTTCGGCCGTGGTGACGGCCATCCGGCTGATCGCTGCGGGCCGGTCGGTGGTGTCGGTGTTGGCGTAAACGGCGAGGCCGTCGAGGACGACGAGGATCTGTACGGCCGTCACACCGGGGTCGTCCGTGCGGAATTCGCCCCGTTCGGCGCCCTCCCCCAGCAGTTCCGCCAGTCGGCCGCGCCACGCTCCTTCCTGCCGTGCGACCCGGTCGCGCAGCAGCGGCCGGTAGCGGCTGAGGTGCCGGGCGTTGATCCACAGCCGACTGATGGCGTCGTACGCGGGCCCCTCGGTGCGGGCGAAGAACGCGGCCAGGTGGGCGGTGGCCGTGCCCGGGCCGCGGTCGGCGGGCAGCAGTCCGTCGAGTTCGGCGCCGGCGGCCGTACCGAACGCCTCGGCCACCAGTTCCTCCACCGAGGGGAAGTAGTGGCTGATCAGTCCGGGCTGTACGGCGAGCTCCTCGGCGATGCGGCGCAGCGTGAGGCTCTCCAGCCCTTCGGCCAGGGCGACGGCGGCGGCCGCGTCGACGATCTCGGCGCGGCGGGCTTCCGGGGTTTTGCGAATTCGCTTGCGCTGAACGCTTGACGACATGCACCGGACACTATTGAGTGTGCGACCAATAAGCAAGTGAGGCAGGCACGCCCAGCACCCGGAGGTCCCCGTGGCGTCGACCATCCCCGAGCCCTGTCGCCGTGCGGCCGATGCGCCCGAGGCCGCCGGCCCCCCGCCGGCGCGGGCGACCCGCATCGAGGCACACGGCATCGACCACATCGGCGAATCCGAGCGCCACGGCCGCCCCCGGGACCTCTTCGCCGTCTGGGCGGCGGCCAACGTCAACTACCTCAGCCTGGTGATCGGCGGCGCCCTGGTCCTCATGGGGCTGAGCCTGTGGCAGGCGTTCGGCGTGATCGTCGCGGGCAACATGTTCTGGCTGCTCACCGGCCTCGTGGCGACCTCCGGTCCGGCCGCCGGTACCCCGAGCGAGGTGATCACCCGCGCCCTGTACGGCGTCCTCGGCAACCGGGTGAACAACGCGATCGGCGGCTGGCTCGTCTCCGTCTGCTACTTCGCCCTCAACCTGGCTGCCGCCGCGGCCGCCGCCTTCGCCCTCGTCGAGAAGGCCGGGATCGCCCCCGACACCGGGCTCAAGGTCCTGGTCACCGTGGTGATAGCAGCCCTCACGCTGGCCGTCAGCGTGTACGGGCACGCCCTGATCATGAAGTTGTACCTGCCCGTCACCCTGGCCCTGACAGCAGTGTTCGCGGTCGTCGCCGTCGCCGTGGTCCGGCACGCGGACCTCTCGTACCGGCCCGAGGTCGCGCTGACCGGCCTCGACCTGTGGGCAGTCCTCATCGCGGGCACCACCCTGATCGCCTCGGGCCCGCTGTCGTACACGACCAGCGCCGACTTCTCCCGCTACCTGCCCCGTACGTCCTCGCGGCGGGCGGTCGTCGCCTGGACGGCGCTGGGCGGGTTCCTGCCGAGCATCGCGGTCTGCTCCCTCGGGGCGCTCGCCGCGACGGTGGTCGACATGGCCGATCCGCAGACCGGCCTGGAGGGCCTCCTCCCCGGCTGGTTCCACCCCCTCTTCCTGCTCGCCCTGGTCCTCGGCACGATCGCCATCAACGCACTGACCGCGTACAGCGCCGGTCTCGCCCTTCAGGCCGTCGGCCTGCGGATCCGCCGGTCGGTCAGCGTGCTGTTCGACGGCGCGGCCGCCGTCGCCCTCACCCTCTACGGCCTCCTCTTCTCCGGCCTCCTCGACACCGTGAGCAACGCCCTCCAGCTGATCGTCGTCCTCGTCGGCCCCCTGATGTCCGTGTATGCGACCGATGTCGCACTCCGCCGCGGGCGGTACGACGGGCCTGCCCTGACGGACGAGACCTCGTCGAGCCCGTTCTGGTACCGCGGCGGTGTCAACATCCCGGGTGCGCTCGCCCTCACGGCCGGGGTCGCGACGGCCGCACTCTGCGTGAACACCGTGTACACCGGCCCTGTCGCGGCCGCCCTGCACGGCGTCGATCTGTCCATGCCCGCCGGCATGGCCGTCGCGGCGGCGCTCTACGCCCTGTCCATGCGCCACGACCGGCTGGTGCGCGCGGCACGCTCCATGGCCTGAACCTCCTCCCGCCCGCCGTGCACGCCGTACCCTCAGCCGATGGAAAAGATCGACATACGGCTTGAGGCGGACGCCACCGACAAGGGCCCGGCGCTCCTGCTCCGTCCCTGGGCGCCGGGTGACAGCGTCGCCCTCGCCGCCGCCTTCCAAGGCGATGAGGCCCTGAGCCGCTGGACCAGCCATCGCATCGGCGACGAAGCCGCGGCGGCCCGGTGGATCCGGGAACAGCAGCCGGAGCGGACCGCCGGGGACCGGCTGGCGTTCGCCGTGGTGGAGCGCGGGGCCGGTGCCGACGAGGGCCCGCTGCTGGGCCATGTCGTCCTCAAGGGAGCGACCCCCGGCGCCTCGTCCGCCGAGGTCGGCTACTGGACGGTGGCGGCGGCCCGCGGCCGGGGCGTGGCACCGCGCGCCGTGCAGCGGCTGACCGACTGGGCCTTCGCCACGCTCGCCGGGGACGGCGGTCCGGTCGCCGGTCTGACGCGGCTGACCCTGCTGCACCAGGTGGGCAACGAGGCCTCCTGCCGGGTCGCGGAGAAGTGCGGATACACCCTGTCGGGGACCTTGCCCGCAGCACCGCCGGAGTACCCGCAGGACGGTCACCTGCACGTACGGGAGCGGGGCGCCTGATCCACCGGGGGCCGGGCGGGCTCCGGGCGCGGTCCTACCGGCCGGACGGCAGGCGGGCCGGGAGGTTGGTTATGAGGAGCGTGGCCGTGGCCAGGATGAGGCTGCGCGTGGCGGCGTCGAGTCCGTTCCACTGCTCGGACTGCCACATCGCGAACCACTCGCCGCCGATGACCAGGAAACCGAGGCCGAACAGCAGCACCATCATCACGAGTCCGGTGTTGCCGGCAGCCCGGGCCCTTCCGTACGAGCCGCTGCACAGGCCCGCTCCCCAGAGCCAGGCGGAGTACAGCAGGACGGCCGCCGTCACGGCCTCCCAGATGATGACGGCCACGTAGGCGGCGTCCTGCAGGGCCGGTATTTCGACGGCCCGCCACATCAGGTCGGGGTCGCGGAACGTGGTGTCCATGGCCAGGACGTGCCGGACGAACTGCTGGTTCGTACCGAAGTCGGTGACGTTCCCGATCACCACCACGGCCATGTAGAGGGCGGCCACCGCCGTGAGTGCGGCGGCCCCCGGGGCGGGTGTGGCCGCCAGCACCCTCCGGCGGTGCGCCCGGGCTCGGTCCTGCTGCTGTTCCTGGTCCGACATCGTCCCTCCGTTCTCTCGCATGCTCCTTCCCTGGTGGGGAGTATGTCCGCTCGGTGCGCACCGGAACCCGATTTCCCAAAAGTTTTTTGCAAAAATCCTTTTGGGAATGAGCCGTCAGGCCCTACGCTCGGCACCATGGTCAACGAACCGCGCAAACGCGTACTCGACCCCGGCCGGGACACCGAAGCCCTCAAGGCCCTCACGCACCCGCTGCGCATCCGGCTGCTCGGACTGCTGCGGCAGAACGGTCCGGCCACCGCGAGCGAACTCGCCGTGGTGACCGGGGAGTCGTCCGCGTCGACCAGCTACCACCTGCGGGTACTGGCGAAGTACGCGTTCGTGACCGAGGCCGAGCACCGGGACGGGCGCGAGCGCCGCTGGCAGGCGGTGCACGCCGTCACCTCGTGGAGCAACGCCGACATGGAGGCGTCGCCGGCCAGCCGCGCCTTCGTCACCTTCTCGCGTCGGCGTCAGATCGCACACCTGGAGGAGTCCCTCGTCCAGCACGAGGCGGACCTCGCCGACGGACTGCTCGGCCGGGACTGGGTGGAGCCCTCCGGCATCAGTGATCTGATGCCCCGTCTCACCCCCGATTCCCTGACGGAGTTGTGGGAGGCCTTCGAGGAGAAGGTGACGGAACTGGCCGAGCGGGACACTCAGGATCCTCGGGCCGTCCCGGTCGTCGTGGTCGTCGCCGGGCTGCCGCTGGCACCGCCCACGGCCGGCGGGGAGCCTTCCGGATCCGCCGACGCCACGCGTTCTCACGGTTCCTCGCAAGCCTCCGGCGCCACCGCCGATTCCGATTCCGACGCCCCTGGGGGCAGGCCATGACCGGTTCACTCGACGCCCGCACCGCGGTCCGCCGCTATGCGACGGCCTGCGCCCTGTTCTGGCTGCCGCTCGGACTGACCATCGCCCCGCTCGTCCTGCTGCTCACCGAGCGCGGGCTGAGCGTGGCGACCATCGCCGGAGTCGTCGCCGTCCACTCCCTGACCGCCGCCGCACTCGAACTGCCCACCGGCGGGCTCTCCGACGTCATCGGACGCCGCGCCGTCCTGGCCGCGGCAGGTGCGTGCAACGTGCTCGCGCTCGGCCTCCAGGCCGTGGGCACCAGCGTGTGGACCATCACCGTCGGCGCCGCCCTGATGGGTGCGGGCCGGGCCCTGTCCAGCGGGCCCGCCGAAGCCTGGTACGTCGACACCGTGCAGGCACATTCCGGTCCCGAAGCCGACCTGCGGGCCGGGCTGGCGCGCGGCAGCGCCACGACGTCCGCCGCCCTCGCCGCCGGCACCCTGCTCGGCGGCGCACTCCCGTGGCTGCTCGGTCTCGGCCCCGACCTGGGCGCCCGGCTCACCGCGGGCACCTCGGGGACGGTGCTGCCGCTGTCCGTGCCGCTCCTGCTGGGTGCCGCCGTGGAAGTCGTGTTCGTCGGCTATGTCCTCGTGGCGCTGCGGGAGCCGCCCCGGCCGAGCGCTGCCCTCCAGTCCATGCTCCGGGGGATCCCCGGGACCATCGCGGACGGCCTGCGGCTTGGCGGGCGGGACGCACTGGTGCGGCGGATCCTGCTCACCGCCGGTGCCGCCGGGGGTGCGCTGGCCGCGCTCGAACTCCTCACTCCGGGACGGGCTGCCGCGCTCACCGGGGCCCCGGACTCGGGTGCCGTGCTCTTCGCGGGGCTGGCGTGCACCGGCTTCGCGTGCTCCGCCGCCGGCAGCCATTTCGCCCCGCTCGCCGCCCGGTTCGCGGGCGGAGGGGAGCGTGCAGTCCTGCTCGCCCTCGGGACGAGCACGACCGGCCTGCTCATACTCGGCGCGACGGCCGCCGTCGCGGGGACGGTGTCTGCGGTCGTCGCGGTGGCCGGCTACGCGCTGGTCTACGTGGGCCTCGGCGCGGCCGGTCCGAACGAGAACGACCTCCTGCACCGGCGGGTGTCCGACGCCGGCCGTGCCACGGCGCTCTCCGTGCAGTCCCTCGCCCTCCAGCTGGTGGGAGCCCTCACCGGCCTGCTCGTCGGCGCGCTGCCGACAGGCCCCGCCCCCTGGCTCGTGGGCGGCGCCGTCCTCCTGGCCGGCACCCTCCTGTGGGCGGGCCGCACCACCGCTCCCCCGGCGGCCCCGGCCGACACGGCACAGCCGCAGCCGGCCGAGGCCGGCACGGCCGGCTAGGACGCGCCCCTGAGCGCGGGGCGGCGGGGTCCGGGTCGCGGCGGAGGCTGCCCGGACACGGGGTGCGCCCCTGCGGGCGGGCGTCGGGAGGCGCGTGTCACAGCAGCGGGTGGGGTGACGGTAGGTCAGGCCGGTGACCGGTGCGGCCGGTTCAGGCTGCGGTGTGGTGGTGGGTGGCCGGGGCCATGTGGGTGCCGAACCACTCGCGGGCCAGGACGGTGACCTGGTCCAGGGTGCCGGGTTCCTCAAAGAGGTGGCCCGCGCCGGGGACGACGTCGAGGCGGTTCTCGCAGCGCAGTCGGGCCTGGGCGGTGCGGTTGAGGCCGATGACCAGGCGGTCGTCGCCGCCGACGAGGAGCAGGGTCGGTGCGGTCACGGCCGCCAGGCGCGGCCCGGCGAGGTCCGGCCGGCCGCCGCGGGATACGACGGCCGCGATCCGGGAGTCGGACTCGGCCGCTGCCCACAGGGCGGCAGCGGCTCCGGTGCTGGCGCCGAAGTAGCCGACGGGCAGCCGGTTCGCCTCGGGCCGGGTGCGCAGCCAGGCCGTGGCGTCCGCCAGGCGCCGGGCCAGGAGCACGGTGTCGAACACATTGGCCCGGTCGTCCTCTTCGTCCTCCGTGAGCAGGTCGAACAGGAGGGTGCCGAGTCCGGCGCGGCGGAGTCCGGCGGCGACGGACCGGTTGCGCGGGCTGTGGCGACTGCTGCCGCTGCCGTGGGCGAACAGCACCACGCCGATGGCGCCGTCCGGCACGGCCAACTCCCCGCGCAGACGGACCGTACCCGCCAGGACGTCCACCTCACGACCGTCGCCTCGGGCTCCTGCTCCATCGGAGTCGTGACCACCTGCCCGGCTGGTCTCCCGCCCCGCCGCACGATCGGCGGCCCCGCCGTCATCCCGGGCCACCGCACGAACGTCGTCGCGGCCTCCTGTCCGACCGGTCTCCCGCCCCGCCGCACGATCGGCGGCCCCGCCGTCGTCCAGGGCACCGTGTCGGACACTGTCGCGTTCACCCACGTGGGCGGGGTCCCGACCCGCAGCACCCCCGGCGTTCGCGCCGTCGTCCCGGGCCTCCGCACGGGCGCTGTCACGATCGTCCGCCCGGTCGGCTGCACGGGCGGTGGTGTCGTGGTCGCCCTGGCCCCCGGTGCGTACGTCGTCGGTGCGGTCTCCGGGCGGGCCGGCGGCCCGGGCGGCCTGGCGGGTGGTGGCCGCGTTCAGGCAGGCGATCACTTCGTTGTCCTCGGTCTGCGTGAAGTCGGCGTAGAACTGGCCGACCGCGGCGAAGAGGCGGGGGGTGTGGACGCAGACGAAGTCGTCGGCGTCGGCGCCCAGTTTCGCCGTCCAGTCGTCGGGCGCGACGGGTACGGCGAGCACGGTGCGGGCGGCCCCGCGGGCGCGGACGATGCGGCAGGCCGCGCGGGCCGTCGAGCCGGTGGCCACGCCGTCGTCGACGATGACGACGGTGCGGCCCCCCAGCCGGGCCGGGGGGCGGCCGCCCCGGTAGATGCGGGCGCGGGTCTCCAGCACGACCCGTTCGCGGGCCTCCACGCGGGCCAGTTCCCGGGGGCCGATGCCCGCGGCGCGCACCACCTCGTCGTTGATCACGCGTACGCCGTCCTCGCCGAGCGCGCCCATGCCCAGCTCGGGCTGGTACGGCACACCCAGTTTGCGGACCAGGCAGATGTCCAGCGGGGCGCCCAGCGCAGCGGCGACCTCCGCGGCCACGGGCACGCCCCCGCGCGGGAGGCCCAGCACCAGCACGCCGGTGCCCTTGAGGTGCTCCAGCCGGGCGGCGAGCTGCCGGCCGGCGTCACGACGGTCCTGGAAGAGCACGGCTCCACCTCCTCGTCCCGGAGGAACCGGAGAGCGGTGCGGCCGGGGCGCCGCGACGCTCCCGTACTTCCATCCTGCCCCCATACCGCGCCGGCATCCGAGCCGGCGTGCGGACCGGCCGACTGCCCGGGCGCTGCGAACGGGCCCGCCGGCGCGCAGACGCCATCCCGCTCCGCTGGTGCCACCCCTGCCGAGTGCGCGCCGAGCACGCGTCCGGGGACGGGGAGTGACCACGAGAGGAAGGGCGACCGCAGGAATGGGGGACCCGCCGCGCCGACCGTACGGGGGATGGGTGGCGCGGCGGGCGTCTGGGGGTCAGACCTGGGCTGCAGTGGGCCGCCAGTAACCCAGGCTGTTGACGCGCTGCTTCGGCAGGCCCAGGTCCTTGCGGAGGTATCCGGTGAGGGTGCGGGTGGTGGCCGTGTCGCAGGCCAGCCACACGTACGCGCCCTCGCGGTCGGCGGCCAGGGCGGGCAGTTCGGCGTGGATCTGCTCGACCAGACCGGTTCCGGCGCCGGTGCGGGGGACGCGGCGGATCTCGTGCCGGTCCGGGTCGAGCCGGACCGGCAGGTCGGCGTCGGCCTCGTGCTGGGTCTCGAACCAGATGGTCGCGGGGGTCTGCGGGTAGGCGTCCAGCAGCGAGTTGATGGCGGGCAGCGAGGCCGGGTCGCCGATGACGAGCAGCCGCTCGGGAGCGGGAGCGGGAGCGGTGAACCCCGTGCCCTGGACGGTGGCATCGATGGTGTCGCCGACCGCCGCGCTGCGGGCCCAGTCGCTGGCCACGCCGTCGTGGAGGGCGAACTCGAGGGCGAAGGTGCCGGCCGCCGGATCGGGGTCGACGAGGGTGTAAGCGCGCTGGTGGGGCTTGCCGTTGTCGGCGAACCACAGGCGGACCCACATGGTGGGGTGCAGGGAGTCGCCGGCCGCGGCGAGGAGGCCCCCGTCGGTGAAGCGGATGCGGCGGTACTGCGGGGTGACCTGCTCCGCGCCGGTGACCGTGAACGTGAAGTCCTTGCCACGCAGCAGCTTGAGGACCACGCCCTCCCAACCCTTGCCGACCGCCATGCGCCTGACCCCTCCCTGGACCGTTATATTTAGGCCAGCCTAACCTAACACCTCGGGGGGCGGTACACGCCTGCGGGTCCCCTTGTCGCGGCCCGGACCCGCCCCGAGAGAACACCGCCCCGGCCGCCGACGGCCGGACCCGCCCACCGAAAGGAACGAGCCACCCGATGAGACCCGACTCCGCCACCTCCGCCGCTGCCCGCGCCGACGTCTACAGCGAGACCGTCGAGGGGTTCGGCACGGTGCGCTTCACCCCCGTCGACCCGGCCGCGGACTCCGCCGTGCTGCACGCCTGGGTCGTCGAGGAGCGCGCCGAGTTCTGGGGCATGAACGGCGCCAGCCGGGAACTGGTCCAGGAGATATACGAGGACGTGGACCGCCGCGACACGCACCACGCCTTCATGGTCCGGCTGGACGACGAGCCGGTGGCGCTGTTCCAGACGTACCAGCCGTCCGAGGACCGGGTCAGCGAGTGCTACGAGGTGCAGGAGGGCGACATCGGCATCCACCTGATGCTGGCCCCGGCGTCGGACCGCCCGCGTCCCGGCTTCAGCCGCACCCTGATCGGGTCGCTGACCCGCTTCGTCTTCCGGGACCCCGCCGTGCTGCGCGCCGTCGGCGAGCCCGACGCCCGCAACGAGAAGGCGCTGGCGCTGCTGGGCCGCATCGGTTTCGTCCGCCAGGGCGAGATCACCCTGCCCGAGATCGACCTCCCGGAGGTCCACCTCCCGGAGAAGCGCGCCGTCCTGGCGTTCCTGGACCGCCCGAGCCCGCTCCCGCAGCCGGTCGCGACGCCCATCCCCCACCCCCGGGCCTCCTGACCCTCCCCCGCGGGCGCACAACACGACGGCCGCCGTGGGCAGATGACGCCCCGGCGGCCGTCGGCGTACGGAAGGTGGATCCGACGGGGGTGGATCCGTCAGACGGTTGCGGGTTCGCGCCACATGCCCCACAGCAGGGGCCCGCCGCCAGGGAGCCGGACCTCGCCGCGGACGCGGAAGCCGAAGTGCTCGTAGAAGGGCAGGTTGTCGGGCTTGGAGGACTCCAGGTACGCGGGCAGCCCGGCGGCGTCGGCCTTGGCGAGCCCGGAGCGGAGCAGGGCCGCGCCGTGGCCCTGCCCCTGGGCTGCCGGGTCGGCGCCGATCAGGGCCAGGTACCAGTGCGGCTCCTGCGGCGTGTGCCCGGCCGCCGCCTCGACCGCGGCTCCGAACACCGGCGCGCGGTCGCCGAGGATGTTCTGGAGTTCGCGGATGGTCTCCGCGTCGGGAACGGCCTTCGCCTGGGCTTCCGGCGGCACCCAGAACGCGGCGGCGGACACGGTGCGCTCGCACACGGCGTGCAGGCCGTACTGGCGGGCGAACAGGGTGGTGAAGTAGCGCTCCAGCGCCGCCTCGCGCGCGCCCTCGTCGGGGAAGAACCAGCACATCATCGGGTCGTCGCCGAAAGCGCGGGCCAGGGTGTGCCCGATCGTTGCGGCGTCGTCGAGCGTGGCCGTTTTCGGCGTGTTCGTTATCGACATACGGGTCATTCTGCACCCGATGATCTTGAACTCCGGGACCGGGGTCCCCGCTGCGGGCCGCCGGTCGGCCGCCCGGGCAACCGATCGGTTTCGGAGAAGCCGCCGCACCCGCCGGCTGCCTAGCATGAGGAACGACCCCGACGGTCCGGCAGGGAAAGAAGGCCCCTCATGAAGAACACGAACGCTTCCGCAAAGCGCGGCACCGCCCCCGCCGCCGACGAGGCCGACACCTTCACCGACGAAGAGCGCAACGCCATGAAGGAGCGCGCCAGGGAGCTGCGGACGACCGCGCGCCGCGGCGCAAAGGCGCCGAAGGCGGATGCCGAGGCCGACGTCCTCGCGAAGATCGCCGAGATGGCGGAGCCGGACCGGGTCCTCGCCGAGCGGGTCCACGCCATCGTCAAGGCGAGCGCGCCGGCGCTGGCGCCGAAGCTCTGGTACGGGATGCCGGCGTACGCCCGGGACGGCAAGGTCGTCTGCTTCTTCCAGAGCGCGGAGAAGTTCAAGTCCCGCTACGCGACGCTCGGTTTCAGCGACCAGGCCCTCATCGACGACGGTGCGATGTGGCCCACGGCGTACGCTCTGACGGAGCTGACGCCCGAGACCGAGGCGGCGATCGCCACCCTGGTCGCCAAGGCCGCCGGCTGAGCTTCCGCCCCGTGGACGCGGCCGCGGGCCAGTTCGCCGGCCGTCAGGTCAGTCGAGTTCCTTGCCGAAGTGGAAGGCCGTGATGTCCATCCGCTCGCGCAGGTAGAAGCGGTGTGCACGGGTGCGCTGCGTCCCTGAGTCGAGCTCGATCCACTGGCAGCCCGCGCTGCGCGCACGGTCTTCGAGGTACGCCAGCAGCTGCCGGCCGACGCCTTCGGAGCGGGTGTCCTCCGTGGTGACCAGGTCGTCCACGTAAAGCATGCGCCGGGTGGCGGTGTTGACGACGATCCGCCAGCCGGCCACCCCGGCGCAGCGCCCGTCGTCGGTGAACGCGGCGGTGAAACGCAGGCCCTGCGGATGGCCCTCGGCGTGGATCTCGTGGAACAGCTCCTCGGTCAGGTGCGGGCGCAGCTCGAGGAGGACGGGCAGTACATCGGTGCCGAGCCGGGGATCACCGGGCTCAAGATCAATCATTTTCACGGTGCCAGGATGCCCGATCAGCAGGTCCTGGTGACCGGCGGGCCCACGTCGGTCACCAGGTCACCGGTTCGGCGGCCGGGTTCGTCGATCGGCGGGCCGCGCAGTGCGCCGCGGCGGAGCGCGGGCAGCGGCCGCCCGGGCAGTCCCGACAGCGGTTCGCCCTCGGCGGCCATTCGCAGGGCGCGCCCGCGATGCGCGCCTTACGGGATGGTGCGGGGGCTGGTGAACGACATGATCAAGCCGGCCGTCGGCAGGATGTCCGAGCACGCGCCGTACCCGTTCGAGGAGGTGGAGCCGCTGACCGCGACCCTCACTCACGAGGACACTTCCGAGCCGCGCCAAAAGCTGCTGGGCCGGGCCCGCCCCACGGGCACCGGCACCGAGGGCCGGATCGCCCTGCGCCACGAGAAGTGGCTGACGGGCGGCGCCGGCACCACCCCCCGCTGAACGTCACCGGGGAGGCCACCGCGGTGGTCACGGGCGACGGTCCGATCGCCGGCCCGCAGGATCTCCGCCCTCGCCACCGGCCCGGGCGGACACGAGGGCTGCTTCTACCGGCTGGCCCGGACCGGCGGATGAGGTCCGTCCGGTACCGGGTTGCGACGGCCCCGGGCGTACGGCGGGCCCCAACGCCGTGACCGTACGTCAGGCCCCCTGCGGCAGGGCTTCGTCCGCGTCCGACTCCTCGAACTGGGTCCGGTACAGCTCCTCGTAGCGTCCGCCTACGGCCAGCAGCTGCTGGTGGGTGCCCTGTTCCACGATCCGGCCACCCTCGACGACGAGGATCCGGTCGGCCGCGAGGACGGTCGACAACCGGTGGGCGATCACGATCGCGGTCCGGCCGTCCAGGGCCTCGGCCAGGGCTTCCTGGACGGCGGCTTCGGAGGTCGCGTCGAGGTGCGCGGTGGCCTCGTCGAGGATGACGACGCGCTGGCGGGCCAGCAGCAGCCGGGCGATGGTCAGGCGCTGCCGTTCGCCGCCCGACAGGCGGTAGCCCCGCTCGCCGACGACGGTGTCGAGGCCGTCCGGCAGCGCGGCGACCAGGCCGTCGAGGCGGGCCCGGCGCAGCGCCTCCCAGATGTCGTCCTCGGTGGCGTCCGGGCGGGCGAGCAGGAGGTTCGCGCGGACCGATTCGTGGAAGAGGTGGCCGTCCTGGGTGACCATGCCGAGGGTCTCGCGGATCGAGTCGGCGGTGAGGTCCCGTACGTCGATTCCGTTGAGCCGCACCGCTCCGGCGTCGGCGTCGTACAGCCGGGGCAGCAGCTGGGCGATGGTGGACTTGCCGGCGCCGGAGGACCCGACCAGGGCGATCATCCGGCCGGGTTCGGCGCGGAACGACACGTCGTGGAGGACCTGCGTACCGCCGCGGGAGTCCAGGGTGGCGACCTCCTCCAGCGAGGCCAGGGACACCTTGTCGGGTGCGGGATAGCCGAAGGAGACCGCGTCGAACTCGACCGACACCGGGCCCGGGGGCACCCGGCGGGCGTCCGGGCGCTCCTCGATCAGGGGTTTGAGGTCGAGGATCTCGAAGACCCTCTCGAAGCTGACGAGGGCGCTCATCACCTCGACCCGGGCCCCGGCCAGCGAGGTGAGCGGCGCGTACAGCCGGGTCAGCAGCAGGGCGAGGGCGACGACGGAGCCGGCGTCGAGGGTGCCGCGCAGGGCGTAGTAGCCGCCGAGTCCGTAGACGAGGGCGAGGGCGAGCGCGGAGACCAGGGTGAGGGCGGTGATGAAGAGGGACTGGGCCATGGCGGTGCGGATGCCGATGTCGCGGACCCGAGCGGCGCGGGCGGCGAACTCCGCGGACTCGTCGGCGGGGCGCCCGAACAGCTTGACGAGGGTGGCGCCCGGGGCGGAGAACCGTTCGGTCATCTGGGTGCCCATGGCCGCGTTGAGCTGGGCGGCCTCGCGCTGCATCCGGGCCATGCGGGCACCCATCCGGCGGGCGGGCAGGACGAACACCGGCAGCAGCAGGAGGGCGAGCAGGGTGATCTGCCAGGAGATGCCGAGCATCACGACGAGGGTGAGGACCAGCGTCACCGCGTTGCCGACCACCCCGGAGATCGTGTTGCTGAAGGCGCGCTGGGCGCCGATCACGTCGTTGTTGAGGCGGCTGACGAGCGCGCCGGTGCGGGTGCGGGTGAAGAAGGCGACGGGCATCCGCTGGACGTGGTCGAACACGGCGGTGCGCAGGTCGAGGATGAGGCCTTCGCCGAGGGTGGCGGACAGCTTGCGGGTGACGAGCCCGAGTGCGGCCTCGGCGACCGCGACGACGGCGATCAGCAGGGCCAGCCGCACCACGGTGGCGCTCTCGCCGCCGTCGACGATGGCGTCCACGACGCGGGCGGCGAGCACGGGGGTGGCCACCGCCAGGAGCGCGGCGACCACGCTCAGCAGGAGGAACCCGGCGAGGCCGCGGCGGTGCGGCTTCGCGAAGGCGGCGATGCGGCGCAGGGTCGCGGCGGAGAACGGGCGGCGGTCCGTCTGGGCGTTGATCGCACTGTGGAGCGAGGTCCACGCGGTGACTTCCATGTCCATGACGCCACGCTAGAACCTCAACCAAACTTGAGGTCAAGGGTGCAGGTCCGTGCGCGGCCCGTACGACGGCGCGCACGCCCGGCGCGCTGTTCGCCCCGCGCCCCCGTCGTGACCCCGGCCGCCCCCGGGCGCCCCCGGACACCCGGCATGCCGGTCCCGCACCGCGGCCCCCCGCCACCGCTACGTTCCTCGCGTACCGTGACCATCACTCACGCCATGGAGTCGGAATGGTCGAGATGTCCGAGCCCGCGATCGCCTCCGCCACCCCCACGGTCCCGCCCGCCTTCTGCGCCGTCGCGCCGAGTCCCGAACTCAGGCAGCGCCTGCTCGTCGAACTCAACGAATTGCGCAACGGTCCCGGCGAGCTCGCCGGGCTGCTGGGTTTCGCCCGCACCCCGAGGCCGCTGGGCCTCGACGACGGCACGATCTTCCCGCCCGACGAGTTCCCGTCGGGGACGTCCCGTTCGACCATCGCCGCCGCGGCTGCCGACCGGGCCCCGCTGCGCGGCACCGTCCGCGTCATCGTCGTCCTGGCCGACTTCTCGGACCAGCCGATGGAGAAGTCGGCGGCCGACATCGACAGGCTGTTCTTCTCGCTCGGTGCGATGCCGCACGGCAGCGTCCGGGAGTACTTCCGCGAGGTCACGAACGGACTGGTGGACCTGGTCGGCGAGGTGGTCGGCCCGTTCCGCATGCCGGAGACGATGGCCTGGTACGCGAACGGGAACTTCGGCATCGGCCGGCCCACCGGGACGGTCCGGTCCCAGGACATGGCGCAGCACGCCGTGGAGGCCGCCGACCCGACCGTGAACTTCGCGCCGTTCGACAACGACGGCAACGGGTACGTGGACGCGTTCATCGTGGTGCACGCCGGGCCGGCCGCCGACCGGACCGGTAATCCGGGCCACATCTGGTCGCACAAGTACGTGCTGCCCGCCGTGCACGTCACGGACGGCACCCGCGTCTTCGGTTACCTCACCATCTCCGAGGAGGCGAGGATCGGCGTCTGCGCGCACGAGCTGGGCCACCTGCTGTTCGGCTTCCCCGACCTGTACGACACGGACGACAGCTCGGAGGGCGTCGGCCGCTGGTGCCTGATGGGCGCGGGTTCGTGGAACGGCGGCGGGGACGTCCCGGGGCACCCGTCGGCGTGGTGCAAGGTCAACCAGGGCTGGGCCGCGACCAAGGTGGTCACGGCCGGCGGCACCGAGTCCTTCCCGGACGTCAAGACCGGCCGCACCGTCCACCGGCTCTGGAAGAACGGCGCCGGCGGCAGCGAGTACTTCCTGCTGGAGAACCGCCAGCGGACCGGCTACGACGCCGAACTGCCCGGCGAGGGGCTGCTGATCTGGCACATCGACGAGAGCCGGCCCGACAACACGGACGAGAACCACTACCGGGTCCGCCTGGTGCAGGCGGACAACCAGCGCGAACTCGAGCTGAGCGTGAACCGCGGGGACGACGGCGACCCCTTCCCGGGGAGCAGCGGGAACACGTCCTTCACCGCGACCAGCGCCCCCGACTCGGACTCCCATGCGGGCGCCGGCACCTGTGTCTCCGTCACCCGGATCTCCCCGCCGGCCGCCACGATGACCGCGGAGGTCTCGGTGTCCTGCGGGAAGTCGCCGGTCAAGGAGGTGAAGGAGGGCGCGAAGGAGCAGAAGGACTTCAAGGACCGCAAGGACCTGAAGGACGGCAAGGAGGGTGCGAAGGACGTCAAGGAGCCCTTCAAGGAGCGGAAGGACCGCAAGGACGTCAAGGACCGGAAGGAGGGCGGGAAGGACCTCAAGGAGCCGTTCAAGGAGCGCAAGGACCTGAAGGACGTGCAGCCGGACAAGAGTCCGGTCAAGGAGGGCAAGGACGACATCGACGGCGGGTTCCAGCCGCCCTCCGGAGCGACCGGGCCGGGCGGTCCGGTCGGCGGTTCTCGGGCGGTGCCGGGCGGTGGCCCGGCGGCGGCCGGTGACCCGTCGGAGCTGGCCGAGGCCGTTGCGGACCTTCAGTACCGGCTCGCCGCGCTGGAGCGGGCGATGGCCGGGGCGGAGGAGTACCCGCCGGACGCCGAGCCGTTCATCGGCGGCGAGCTGCGGCCGGACCTGCACGGCGGTCCGCGGTACGACACCGGCGAGGAGTCGCTGCGTGAGGCCGTCGAGGACGGCGACGCGCAGGCCAAGCGGGCGTACGACGGCCTGCCGCAGCCGTGAGCGGAACCTTCGTGGTGCTGGCGGGTCCGGGGGACGGCGGTGCGGCCGCGGTGACCCGGGCCCTGGCGGCCCGGGTGGGCGGCGCGCGGGTCCTCGCCGTCACCCCGGGCGGCCTCGCCCGGGCCCGCTGGACCCACCGGATCGACACGCGGGGCGAGGCGTCCACCACGGTCGTCCTGCCGACGGGGACCGTCCTGGCCGACGGGACGGTCGGGGCGGTGCTCAACCGGTCGGCGGGGCTGCCGTATCCGGCCCCGGCCCGGGGGGCCGTCGGCGGTGCGGCCGCCGCGGCCGCGCGCGCCAAGGACGCGGCGTACGCGCACACCGAGCGGCAGGCGCTGCTGGCGAGTTGGCTGCTCTCGCTGGCGCCCCGGGTGGTGGGGGTGACCAGCGCGTTCGGCACCGTCCACGGGACCGTCTCGCCGGTCGCCGCGCTGGTCCACGCCGAACGGTGCGGGCTGCCGGTGGCGCGGCGGGGCGGCGCGACCCGCGGCGGTCTGGCGCCTGCTGCGGGCCCGGCCGAGCGGCATGTGCCGCGGCTCGCGTGGCCGGGCGGGACCGGGTCGCCGGTCCCGGTGGACGTGCTGCCCGAAGCGCCGCCGGCCGGGCCGCGGAACCGGCTTCTGGTGGCGGGCGGCCGCGTGATCGGCCCGCGCACCGGCTCCCCGGGGCTCGCCGGCCCGGCCGGGCCGGCGGACGTCGGGGAACGGTGCCGGCAGTTGGCGGCCGCGCTCGGCACCCCGTTGTTCGAACTCCGCCTGGCACCGGCCGCGGACACGGCCGTCGTGACGGACGTGGACCTGTGCCCGCCGCTCGACGACGTCCGGCACGTCGAGGCGGTGGCCGACCTGCTGACGGCCCTGGCCGCCGCCCCGCGCACCGGGAGGCCCTCGTGATCCTCTTCTTCGGCCGTACGGACGACCCGCCGCTCGCCCGGGCGGTCGGCGCGGCCCGGGACGCCGGGCTGCGGCACCTGGTCGTCGACCAGGCCCACCTGGCCCGGTACGACCTGGTGACCGGTACGGGCGGCCTCGACGGGTTGCTCGTCGTGGACGGCATGCGGGTCCCGCTCGACACGGTGGCCGCCGTGTACGCCCGCCCGCTGGAGCCGCCGGCGGGCGGGGACGCGGCCGCCCGGGCGCGGGTGGCCGCGTTCCAGGAGTGGTTCGTCGGCTGGCTCGACACGGCCCCGGCATTCGTCGTGAGCCGGCCGAGCGCCATGGAGTCGAACTCCTCGAAGCCCTACCAGGCCCAGTTGATCGCCCGGGCCGGGTTCCCGGTGCCCGACACCCTGGTCACCGACGACCCCGGCGAGGTGCTCGCCTTTCGCGACCGGCACGGCCGGATCGTCTACAAGTCCGTGAGCGGAATCCGTTCCATCGTGCGCGAGTTCACCCCGGCGGACGAGGCGCGGCTGCCGCTGCTGCGCGGACTGCCCACGCAGTTCCAGGCGTACGTGCCCGGCCGGGACGTCCGTGTCCACGTCGTCGGCGGCCGGACGTACGCCGCGTCCGTGGACAGCGATGCGGTGGACTACCGCTACGCCGGGCGGGACGGTGACGCGGCCCGGCTGGCGCCCTTCGACCTGCCCCCGGACACGGCCCGGCACTGTGTGGAGCTGGCGGCCGCGCTGGGCCTGCCGCTCGCGGGGATCGACCTGCGGCGCACTCCCGACGGTGCGTGGGTGTGCTTCGAGGTCAACCCGATGCCCGCCTACAGCTACTACGAAGCACACACCGGCCTGCCGATCGCTGCCGCCCTCGTCAGCCTGCTCGCGGGCGACCGGACCCCCGCCGGGGCATCCGAGGCCGCCGGGGCCTGGGTGTGACCGGCATGGCACCGGTGGTCGAGAACCTCACCGTGGTCACGGTCCGGCTGACCGTCCGGACCGCGCACCCCCGCCTGGCCGACTGGGACCTGGCCACCGGCGACCTGCTGGCCACCGAGCCCGTCCCGGGCCTGGCGGACCTGATCACGCCGAACGTGACCGGCCCGCAGATCTCCCTGGGCATCCGGCGGGCCCTGCTGGACGGCGTACCGCTGGACGCCGTCCTGCGGCTGCGGGCCCGTCTCGGCTCGCAGGGGGACCTCCTGGCCGAACCTCACCCGGCGCAGGGCGACTTCGCGGTGGTTCAGCCCTGAGCCGGCTGCGGGGCGGGCTCCGCGTCCGCCCCGGCGCCGGTGCCACCGGAGACGAGCCGCCTGAAGCCCCGCATCAGCGGGTTGCGGGACTCCGCCGGCTCCGCTCCGTCGGCGGACTGCCGGGATGCCCGGGCGTCGCGGGGGACGCGGACCTCGTCGTTCTGGTGCATCAGACGGGCGGGGGTGATGCGGGCCACGCAGTACTGGCTGCCCCGGTGGTGCTTGAGGCTGATCACCCAACCGCCGCCGGTGGTGAGGTAGGCGGTCCGCTGCGGGGCGTCACCGGGGCGGTCACCCGTGGCCATCCAGTCGGGCACGAACGTGCGGGCGAGTTCCTCGGCGAGGGCCTCCGCACCGTCCCGGCCGCCGTCGACGGGCTCGCTGATGTACAGGACGAGGCGGTCGGCCTCGACGGTCCCCATGCCGAGGGCTCCGACGGCCTCGCCGACGAGGTGGGTGTGCGTGCGGTTCTCCTCGACGAGAACATGCCAGTTGATCGTCATGAAGCCCGACCCTACGTACGAAACCGGCCAGCGGCCAAAACACTTGAGCCACTGTCGTGCGGTCCTCCGACGCAGGCTCCGGCGCAGGGCTCCGGCGCTCAGCCCGCGGCGGCGGCCAGGCGGGCGGCCTGGTCCTCGTCCACGTCGATGCCGAACTCCTTGGACAGCACGCCCCGCAGCTCGGCCGGTTCTATGCGGGTCTCCGTGCGGGTCCCGTCGGGCCGGGTGGTCGTCCAGGTCAGTCCGTCGATCTGCTGGTACAGGTCGGAGGCGAACCGCTGGGCGAACAGCCGGTGCACGAACGGCGACCGCGGGTGGGTCGCAACGAAGTGGCTGCCGACCACGTAGTCGATCGGGTACTGCGGATTGCGGGTGAAGGTGTGCCGGTCCACCCATCCCACGGGTCCCGACTGGTGCAGCCACCAGTCGTCGAAGCCGTCACGGCCGTCCCTGCGCTCCAGCCGGTAGCTCCAGCCGTCGAACTCGGCGGTCGCGCCGTCGGCCAGCTCCACGGGGCCGAGCGGTCCGGCGCCGAAGCCCACGTCGCACAGCCAGGTGCGGTCGTCGTCGGCGGGCCGGACGGCGAGCAGGGCGTGGGTGGCGGGCAGGATCTTGTCCGCGCCGAGCGTCACCCGGCCGCTCATCCCCGAGAAGGCGAACCCGAGGCGTTCCAGCGCGGCGGCGAAAAGCGTCACGTGCTCGAAGCAGTAACCGCCGCGGGCGCTCGCGACGAGCTTCTGCTGCACCGACTCGACGTCCAGCGGCAGCGGGAGGCCGAGCACGGCCGCGATGTTCTCGAACGGGATCGACACGACGTGCGCCCGGTGCAGGGCCCGCAGCACGTCGAGTGTCGGCTTCCGCTCACCTGTGTAGCCGATGCGGTCCAGATAGGCGTCCAGATCGAGCTCTTCCCCGTGCCAGCCGGCGCCCTGCCGGGTGTCCACGGCCCCGTTCCCCACGTCCATGATCCCGTTTCCTCACTCTGTGTGTTCCCTTGGCTCCCACCCTAGGGGACGGATCCGGCATCGCGGGGTGCCTGTGGACAACCTGCCCGCGGAGCCGTCACCCACCTGCCTCCGCTCCGTCACCCGCCCGTCACCCGCTCGTCGCGCCCCCGGTCCGGCCCTGCCGCAGCCGACCGATCTCGGCGAGCACCCGTTGCGCGTGCGGGCGGACCTGTGCCGTCAGCCCGGGGCTCCAGCTCTCCTCGGAGTAACGGCAGTCCAGGTACAGGCGCCGGGCGTGGGCCAGCACCGGACGGTGCTCGGCCGGCAAGCGCTCCAGCGCCCAGTCCGCGGCGGTGTCCTTCGCCCGGATGTCACCGGTGGCCAGGGTGCACCAGACGCGGGCGAGGGTGAGCAGGACGTTGCGGGTGTCCGCGTCGAGGTCGTCGAGGAGGCCGGGGACGCCGGCCGCGGTCGCCCGGGCCAGGTCGGCGCGCGGGACGGGATCCAGGAGGTCGCCCGGCGGCCGGCCGGCCAGCGCGCGGCCGTCGGCGCGTGCCGTGGTGAGCAGGACCGCGAGGTCGGGCGCGGGCTCCGGGCGCGGCACCAGGCCCGCCTCGTAGTCCGCGCGCAGCCACTCGCCGTACTGGAAGTCGGCGGTGGGCGGGTAGCGCCAGGGCCGGACCGCGGAGCGGGTGACCACGGTGAGTTCGACCGGGCGGCCGCCGGCGGTGGGGTCCGAGATCCGCAGCAGGCCTGCGAGGAGGGCCCGGCGCTCGGAGTCGGTGAGGGTGCGGCGGGCGACGACCAGGAGGTCCAGGTCGCTGGCCGGTCTCAGGCCGCCGAGGACGGCGGACCCGTGGAGGCAGGTGCCGAGCGCCTCGGGTCCCAGTACCTCGCCGACCAGTTGCACGATGTCCCGGATCTGATCCACCGCGCCACTGTCCGGCACCGGGGGCGGCCCGGCAACCGGATTTCGGCGTACGGCGGGAAGCCCCCGCCGTACGCCGCAGGCCCGCGCCCCGTCAGTCCTTCCGGCCGCGCCGCCGTACGCCGCAGGCCGCGCCCCGTCAGTCCCTCCGGCCGCCGTGCGCCGTGCCGCCGCCGGCCGCCCGGGGATGCCGTCCTCGGGCAGGCCGGTCCGCTCGCCGACGGGCAACCGCTCGACGAAGTCGCCGGGTTCGGCGCTCATGACCGCAGCCTCGCACACCGGATCCGGGCCGCCGCGGGCAGAGGCCGGGCGGCCGGAGCGCCGCGCGCGGTCCCGGTCAGCCCCGCCGGTGCTGGAGCTGCCAGGTGTGGGCGGGCAGGGCGTCCGCGAGCTCCGAGAAGAACCGCTGGTCGCGCCAGACCTCCCGGTTCCCGATCACGAACAGGCGGCGCCGGGCCCGGCTCACCGCCACGTTCAGGAGGTTGGGCCGGGAGGCCGCCCAGGCGCGGGCGCCCGGACTGCGCGGATCGGTGCCCAGGACGAGCACCACCACGTCCGCCTCCTTGCCCTGCGTGGTGTGCACGGTCCCCACCCGGTCCACCGGCATCAGGTCGCGGCAGTGCAGCTTCGCGCCCTCGACCACGGCGCGGAACGGGCTGATGACGAACACGTCCCGGGCCAGGTCCACCCCGCCCTCGTCGCGCAGCCGCTCCAGCACCCGGCGCAGGGCGCGCCCCTCCTCGGGCACCCAGTGGCCGTCGGCCTGTGCCGAGACCACGTCCACCCAGCTGCTCGCCGGACCGTACGGGTAGGGGGCGCGGCCCGTCGTGCCCTGCACCATCAGGCCGTCGTAGGCGATCCGGTTGCTGATGCCGAACATCGGGTCGTCGCAGCGGCGGTGCACCCGCAGCGGCGCGCCGACCCACGCCTCCCGGCTGCCGTCGGGGAGTTCGGCGGGCAGCAGGGTGCCGTAGCGGGTGGTGCGGTCGGCGAGCTGCTGGACCGAGGTGCGGCCCGGGGACCATTCCTCGGCGGTGGCGAAGTCCTCGCGCAGGGCGCGCTGGGCGGTCCACGGGAGCACCACCACGGGCTCCAGCTGGAGCGGGTCGCCGACGACGACCGTGCGCCGGGCCCGCCAGATGCCGCCCACGGCCAGCTGTGGCGCGGCCTGCCCGGCCTCGTCGACGTACAGGGTGCCGAGGGCTTCGGAGCCGAGGCCCGTGAACACCCGGTCCAGTGAGGCGAAGGTCGTCGAGACGACCGGTACGACCAGGAAGAGTGCCTGCCAGGCGGCCCGCAGGTGGGCTTCGGGAACGGTCGGGGGCACGGCGCCGGCGACGGCGTCCATGGCACCCATCAGGTTCTGGTACATGGTGCGGGCGGTGCAGCGCAGGAAGGCCTGGTGCAGGTCGAGGGCGGCGAGGAACAACGCACTGCGGGCCCGGGTCAGTTCGGGGTCCGCCCAGGGTGCGGAGAGTTCGCGCGCGTCCGCCGTGGCGGCACTGCCGTCGGCGGCGTCGGGCACGTGCCCGCCCCAGCGGGCCCGGCCGGCGGCCACGCAGGCGGTCAGTCCGTCGGCGTACCGGCGGGCCGCCGCTCCGGCGTCCTCCGCGGCGTGCAGCCGGTTCTGGGCTTCGGCCATGGTGCGGCGCGCCCGGTCGATCTGGCGGCGGACGCCGTCGCGGGCGGCGCGGGCGGCGGCGACCCGGTCCATCAGCTCGGCTTCCGCGCCGTGCCAGTCGCGGGCGGCGCGGCCGAGGGTGAAGAGGCTGACCGTGAAGCCGGGTCGGCGGGCGAGGTGGGCGCCGTGTTCCTCCTCGGTGTCCGCGAGCGCCTCCTGTACGCCGGGCAGGGCGGCTTCGGCGGCGGCCAGCACTTCCCGGGAGGTGAGCAGGTCGCCGGCGGCCGCGGCGACCGCGGTCCGGGCGGCCAGGACGGCTTCGTCGGCGGCGGCCTGCCCGGCGAGGGCCTCGGCGACGGCGACGCGTGCGGTGCGCAGCCGTTCGACGTCGTCCCAGGCTTCCTGGAACCGCTGCCGGGCCTCGCGCCACACGCCGCTCTGGGAGGTGTCGCGCCATTCCCGCAGGATGTGGGCGAGTCCGTTGCCGCTCTCCAGCCAGGTGTCGCGGCCGCGGTCGCGCGCGCCGCGGCGGGCCGTCTGGGCAGGGACGGCGGGTGCTCCGGCGTCGGTACGGCGGTACTTGCCGTGCCAGAAGCGGTTGACGAACTCGATCCGGTTGCGCCGGCTGCCGAGGCGGGCGGCGACGGCGCCCCAGGCCGGGGCGCCCTTGAGGAGACGGGTGGCCTGTTCGGCGAAGTAGTCGGCGCCGTGCCGCCATGCCTCGCCGAGGGCGGCGCGGGCGGGGATCTCGGTGGAGATGTTCTCGACGGCGCCGTTGTTGGCGGAGGCCACGATCATTTCGAAGCCGGTGAACTCGGGGCGCAGGGCGGTGACGGTCCGCGTGTAGTCGCCGCTCTTCCAGACGTACGGGGGCTGGTCGGCGAAGGCCTGGGAGGGCAGCCGGAGTGCGGAGAGGCGGTGGGCCCGCTCGACGACGGCGGCGGCGAAGCAGTCGCGGAGCATGGTGGTCTTGCCGGTGCCGGGCGGGCCGTTGACGGCGAAGATGCCGCCCTGTCCGGGGGGCAGGGCCTCGGCGATGGCGTTGACGGCGAACTGCTGGCTCAGCGCCAGCGGATGGTCTGCGGGCGCGGGCCACCGCCCGGGCGGGGTGCGGCGGGGTGCGACGCCGTCGAGGACGGTCTGCGGGTGTTCGCGTACGTCGGTCCGGCGGGCGGTGTCGAGGGCGGCGTGCGGGGTGAGGTAGGCGGTGAGGCCGGGGCCCGGGTCGGTGCGGGCCAGGTCGGCGGCGACGCGTTCGAGGTCGGCGGCGACGAAGCTGTTGAGGAAGTCCTGGTGGTCGGCGTCCTCGACGCGGTCCGCACGGACGGCCACGCTCCGGATCCGGACCTCTCGGGGGGCGAGGGCGCCGGTGACACCCCAGTCTTCGGCGACCTCGCGGACCAGGTCGTGGAGCTGTGCCGGGTCGGTGATGAGCGGGCCGGTGCCGTCGGCGGGCATCTTGGCCTTCTCGTCGAGGAGTTCGCCCGCGCGGGCCGTCCAGGCGGCGCACGCCTCGCCGAAGCCGTCGAGCCAGCCGGGGCTGCCCGGTCCGGGTGCGAGCGCCCGTCCGGTGGCCCAGGCACAGGACGAGAACACGGCGGAGTCCCGCAGCGGCCGGCCCTCGTCGGAGACGGTGAGGGCGAACAGGGCGCTCTCGCCGTCCATCCGGCCGTCGTGGTCCTCCGCGCTGCCGCCGAACACGCCGAGCAGGGTGTCGCGGACCGCGGTGAGCGCGTACACGCCGCCGTACACCACGTGCTGCCAGACGTGGCCGTCCTCCAGCGGGGCGCCGCGCAGCGGGTGCCCGTCCTGCCAGGGCAGGGGCCGGTCGTCGTCGACGGCGTACACGCGTTCCCTGGGGGCGGCGGCGGGCACCTTCTGGGGGCTGAACAGCTCCACCGCCCGCCAGTACGCGACCACTGCCGCCCGCCGCCCGCGTTCTCCCCCCATACGACTCCCCCGTTCCCCGCCGCCCGTGACCGGCGCCACCCGCCCGATCCCTACCCATGATCGGTACCCGGCACAGCACCATACGCGGGCCGGACCCGCCGCCTGCGGCAGTCCGCCCGCACCCCGCCCGTGCGGGGGACAACGCGGCGCGCGGCCGGGCGGTTCCCGGCGGCGGCCGGCGCGGCGCGGCCGGCCGGCGGGGCCGGGTGGCGTAGGGCGCGGAAAGGCCCCGGAACGGCTGGCCGTTCCGGGGCCTCGTGTCGCGCACGCCGCAGGGGACGCGGGTGGTGTGTGCATCGGATGCGACAACAGAAAGAACGATTCGGCAGCACGGGGGTAACGGCCTGTCCCCGGCCGATCTCGCGTGGGCCGATTCGCGTCGGCCGATTTCGCGTCAGCCGACGTCGTACACCGTGACGTCGACGTCCCGCGCGCACAGGGATCCGGCGATCAGCGGCTCGACGCGCGACCACTTCCCGCCGGCCAGCCCGCAGCCGATCCGCGGCATGTGCACGGAGGCGCCCAGCTCCAGGGCGTGCCCGGCCAGGGCGTCGAGGCAGCGCTCCAGGGCGTCGTACCGGATCGGCGGCCCTCCGCTGCCGGTCCGCATGCCGCGCTGCCCGACCATGTTGGCCACCCGGATGTCCTCGCGGACGCGGACCAGTTGCACGGCGCCGAGCCCGAAGTCGTTCCCGCTGCGACCGCGGTGCCAGGCCCGGTAGGCGGCCTCGGGCTCCGGCCAGCGCTTCGACAGCGCCAGGACGAAGCCCTTGCCCCAGCCCCCGAGGTCGTTGCACACGTGCGCGATGATTTTCGGCCCTTTGGCCTGGGGACTCGTCGCGTCCCCCTGGATGATCCGCAGCGACGTCATCGGGTCATCATCCCGGCTCGCACCGACATGCGGTGCGTACGGGGGCGCCACTGCGGGTCAGGCCGCCGGGCGGAAGCCCGTGAAGACGGTGGCGGCGGAGAGGAGGTAGGCGTCGGGACGGTGGAGGATGCCCCGGGGGGAGTCCGGGTCCGTCAGGAGGGTGAGGGTCTTCCGGTCCTCGGCGTCCAGGTCTTCGGAGGTCTTCTCGGCCAGCCGGGTCAGCTGGGCGTGCAGGAAGGCACGGGCCGGCGGGGCGAGCGGGGCCGGCAGGTCGAGGAGTTCGGTGAAACTCCCGGTGCCGGTGAGGCCGGCGGCGGCGAGCAGGGCGGGCCAGTCCTCGACCACGGCGGTGCTGCCGGGCAGGCCGGTCCGCATCTCCTCGAACCAGTCCTCCTGTACGGCGTCCAGCCGGGCCTGGAGGCCGGGGCGGCCGGTGCCGATGTCGCGCGGGAGGAAGCGCATCGGCAGGCCGGCTTCCGAGACGGCGAGCAGTCCGCCGGGGCGCAGCGCACCGGCGAGCCCGGCGAGCGCGGCCTGCTGGTCGCCGAGGTGGTGGACGGCCTTGCTGCTCCAGATCAGGTCCGCGTCCCCGAGGCCGGGGCCGGCCTCGAGGTCGGCCTGCCGGACGGTCACCCGGTCGCCGAGTCCGAGGCGGGCGGCGCGGGCGAGTGCCCGGTCCAGGAGGCCGCGCGCGCCGTCGACGGCGATGACCTCGGCGGCCGGGAAGGTCTCGGCGAGCACGGCGGTCATCACGCCCGGGCCGCTGCCGACGTCGAGGATGCGGCGGACTTCCCGGGCAGGTCCGATCAGCTGCTTCAGGCGGACCGAGGTGGCCTGGAGCATCGGCAGGTGGACCTCCGCGTTGCTCTCCAGGTGGTCCGCGAGGTCCTCCCAGTCCAGCTCGGTGCGGTCGCCGTGGCCGTCGCCGTGACCGTGGCCGTGGCCGTGACCATGGGCGTGGCCCTCGGGCCGGCCGTGTCCCGGCCCGTCGTGCTCGTGTCCGCGGCCCGCGCCGTGGGCGTGCGCCGCGTGCGCGGGCTCCCGGTCGCGGCCCTGGTCGTCGTGGTGGTCGGTGCGGTTCGTCGTCATGCCGGGAGCGTGCACCCGCGGGCCCGGGCCGGCAATTCCTGTTGCCGTTTCCGGGACGGCGGGGGTGGAATGACCGGATGAACGAGCCCCAGCCCCACCAGTCGGTCCTCGATGCCGTCGGCCCCCGCCTGCGGCGGCTGCGCACCGCCCGCGGCCTGACCCTGGCCGCGCTGGCCGAGGAGACGGGCATCTCGAAGAGCACGCTGTCCCGGCTGGAGTCCGGGCAGCGGCGGCCGAGTCTGGAGCTGCTGCTGCCGCTGGCCGCGGCCCACCGGGTGCCGCTGGACGACCTGGTCGGCGCTCCCGAAGTCGGCGACCCGCGGGTGCGCCTCACGCCGCGCCCGATGGCCAATGGCGGGACGGCCGTGCCGCTGTCGCGCGGGCCCGGCCCGCTCCAGGCGTACAAGATGATCATCCCCGACCGCGGGGCCGAGCCGGACTTCCGCACCCACGAGGGCTACGAGTGGCTGTACGTCCTCGACGGGCGGCTGCGGCTCGTGCTGGCGGACCACGACCTGGTCCTCGGCCCCGGCGAGGCCGCGGAGTTCGACACCCGGCTCCCGCACTGGTTCAGCAGCGCGGACGGCCGGCCCGTCGAGGTGCTGAGCCTCTTCGGCCGGCAGGGCGAGCGGATGCACGTCCGCGCGAAGCCGCGCACCCGCCGGGAGGAATAGGGGGTGCTGCGAAGGTCCCGCACGGCGCCCACGGCACAGGACCTTCGCAACACCCCCTGGCCCTCAGCCCGCGAAGACCAGCGCCGCCGCCCCCAGGAACAGCACCTGGAGGGCGGTGCGAAGGCCCAGCGGGGTGACTCCGGGCAGCTGCCGGCGGGCGGCCGACACGTTCGCCGGGAACATCGCGAGCATCATCAGGATGAGTCCGGCGGCCGCCCAGGGGGCCGCGGCGGGGATCAGGACGAGCACCGCGCCCGCCACTTCCAGTACACCGGTCACGGTGACCAGCAGCTCCGGCCGGGGCAGCCGCGGCGGGACCATCGCCACCAGTCCGGCGCGCAGCCGCGGGAAGAAGTGGGCGAAGGCGGTGAGCAGGAACATCGCTGCCAGACCGACCCGCAGGGCGGGGTGCCAGCCGTCGAGCGCGGACACGCCGGCCAGTCCGGCGAGCCGGGCGCCGAGGAATCCGACGACGAGAGCGATCAGGGGTTCCATCACTGCCTCCAGCCCTGCGGGTGCTGCCGCACCGAGAACATCTTGACAGCGTCAAGTCAAGGGTGCACCCCCATATCTTGTCAATGACAAGTTACGATGACGGCATGACGGAACGGCCCTACCACCACGGCGACCTCAAGAACGCCCTGCTCGCCGCCGCGGTCGAGGCGATCGCCCAGCACGGCCCCGCGGCCCTCAGCCTGCGCGACCTCGCCCGCCGCGCCGGGGTGTCGCACGCAGCCCCGGCGCACCACTTCGGCGACAAGGCCGGCCTCCTGACCGAACTCGCCACCGAGGGCTACGACCTGATGGCCGAGGCAGTCCGGTCGGCCGGTCCGGACCTGGTCGAGGCGGGGGTGGGGTACGTACGGTTCGCGGTGGAGCACCGCTCGCACTTCGAGGTGATGTTCCAGCCGGCCCTGCTCCACCCGGACGATCCCGGGCTGGTGGCGGCCCGTGCCCGCGCCGACGCGGCCCTGTCGGCGGCGCTCGCGGCATCCCGGCCCGAGCGGGCCGAGCAGCGCGAGGCGAAGCTCGCGGCCTGGTCGCTGGCGCACGGGTTCGCGGCCCTGTGGGTCAACGGCGCCATGCCCGACCTGGTCGACCGGGATCCGGCGGGGGTGGCCCGGCCGGTGCTCCGGAACCTGTTCGGCGGCTGACGGGCCGGCCGGCCCGCCCGGGCGGCGGGCGGGTCAGGCCGGGGCGTCCAGCAGGTGCGGGCCGTTGTTGCGGACGCTGTTCACCGCGGTGCCGACCGCACGGACGTCGAGGCGGCCGCCGCCGGGCGTGTGGAGGAGCGCCCGCAGGTCGGCCGTGTCCTGGTGGGCGGGGTCGAGCCAGGCCTCGTAGTCGGCCGGATCGAGGGCCAGGGGCATCCGCGGGTGGATGCGGCCGGCCTCGTCGGTGGCCTCGGTGGTGATGACGGTGGCCGTGGTGAGCCAGGCGGCCGGGTCGTCGTCGTCCGCGACGGCCGGGTCGCGCCAGAACTCGTACAGTCCCGCCATGGCCATCAGCGTGTCGTCCTCGGGGCGGATGAAGTACGGCTGCTTGTACGCCTTGGCGCCCGCGGTGGCGGGCACGGCCTCCCACTCGTAGAAGCCGTCGGCCGGCAGCAGGCAGCGCCGCTTGGCGAAGGCGCGGCGGTAGGCCGGCTTCTCGTGCACGGTCTCCACCCGGGCGTTGATCATCCGGGAGCCGACGCCGGGGTCCTTGGCCCAGGAGGGCACCAGGCCCCAGCGGACGGCGCGGAGGGTGCGCTCGACCTCACCGGTCTCCCGGTCGGGGCGCTCGATGACCGCCCACACCGGGTCGGTGGGGGCGACGTTCCAGCTGGGCGCCAGGGCTTCCGTGCCGTCCCAGCGGGCTTCGAAGAGTCCCGACAGGTCCTGGGGGGCTCGGGTGGAGGCGTAGCGGCCGCACATGGTCCTACTCTCCCACCCCGGCGTTCCGGATCACGCGAGCACCCGGTCGGCGCACCGGTCGATCTCGTCCCGGCGCAGCCAGCAGGCGGCCAGGTGCGCCGTGGTGGCCGGGCCGGCCTCGCCGATGTCGCAGTGGGCGAGCATCCGGAGGGTCTGGCCCCAGGCCCGGCGGAGCGGGGCCGTGACCGGCGGGCGGGACCCGGCGGCGGTGAGGGCAGGCCGGCTGTCGCGCCAGCGGCGGGTGCCGACGACGACGAGGGCGTCGAAGTCGAGCGCGGCGGTGACCCCGTGGCGGGCCCGGTCGACGGCGAGGACCACCTGGGCAGGGTCGTCGGCCAGGGCGGCCAGGCCGAGGCCGGCGAGCAGCCGGTCGGCGTCCAGGCCCATGAGCATGACGCCGGTCTCGGTGAACGCGGGCTCGTCGACCGGGTTCAGGGCGAACCGGGGGTCGTAGTCCTGCGGCTCCGGGCCGTCCGACGGGTCGGGCAGTCCGGACAGGTGCGGGCGGTCAGACACGGGCGGTCACCTTCTCCTCGCCGAGCTGCCGGTCCGCCGGATGCAGGCGGGCCGCCACGGCGCCGGCCACCCGGGCGGTGGCGACGCGGTGGCCGTCGATGTTCCGTGCGGCGGGGCCGAGCACCATGCAGGTGGCGGCGCCGACCGCGAACACCTGGGGGGCGTTGCGGTACGCGAGGGTCTGCTCGTCGAGGTCGGGCCAGCCGTCGCGGGGCGCCACGACGCCGTCGGGCAGCAGCCGGTCGCCGTTGGAGACCGTGGTACCGAGGGCCAGGGCGACGTGGTCGCCGTGGACGACGGTGCCGTCTTCGAGCCGGACGGCGGTACGGCCGGCCCGGCCGGGTGTGACGGCGGTGACGGCGCGGCCCCGGTGGACCGTCAGCCGTCCTTCATCCTCCGCGCGTTGCAGGAGGGGCCGGAACTCGAACATGACGGAGGCGCGGCGGTGGCCGCCCATCAGCGCGGTGCGGTCCTCCCAGCTGGTGCCGTCGAAGCGGGCGCGGCCCTCGGCGCGGAAGAACGAGGCGTTGACGTCGGCGCACTGGTAGCGCTCTTCGGTGGCGCGCAGGATCCAGTGCGCGCGCTTGCCCGCGTTCAGGGCGTTCGCCAGCAGGTGGGCGGCGCTGAGGCCGGCGCCGATGACGACGAGCTGATCGGCGTCCTCGGGGACGGGCTCGTCCCAGTAGCCGACGCCGCGCGGTGCGCTGTCGCCCTCCCACCAGTGGGCAGGGGCGGTACGGCGTTCCTCGCCGAGGCAGAGCACGGTGGTGGCGGCGGTCACGGCGAAGCCGTCGCCGCGGACGGTGACGCCGTCGGCGGTGGGCGTGACGGTGCGGACGTCGGCCTGCCAGGTGCGCTCGTCGACGTGGTGGAGCGTGGCGACGTGCCGGCAGTACGCCTCGAAGACGTCGACGGGCACGACCGAGCGGTGCCCGGACTGGGCCATCCGGATCTCGCGGCGCTCGACGGGGGTGAGCTGCGACCAGTGCAGGCGCGCGAAGTCGAGGAGTTCGCAGTCGCGGTAGCCCTCCACCCCGGGGTGGTGCTCGTAGGGCGAGCGCAGGACGCGCTGCCGGAGGGTGTCGACGCGGTCGAAGAAGCGGCCGCAGGGCCGGCCGCCGCGGTCGAGGAGGACCACGTCGTGGATGCCGAGGTGCCAGAGCGCGGAGGCGACGGCGAGGCCGGCGGGGCCGGCGCCGACGACGGCCACGTCGGCGGTGGCGGGCGGGCTCTGGAGGTGCGGGCTCCGGGGGCCGGCGCCCGGGACCGGCGGCCAGGCGCGGCCCCGGGGCGAGTCCAGCAGGTGGGGCCCGGGAACGAAGGTGATCACCCGATGACCGTCACCGGGACGATGACCTCGATGACCGGGCGCTGCGGCAGGCCTTCGGCGACGAGCTGCTCGACGGTCTTGGCGGTCATGTCCGGCGAGTCGGTGACGACCGGGCTGTAGCGGGAGTACGCGTAGACGGGCCGGCGGCTCGTGGTCTCCAGCGAGTACATCTTCACGACGGCCTCGCCGGGCCGGACCTCGCCGCCGTGGAACGTGAGCCGGCGCTGGTCGGGCGTGATGAAGGACTTCGAGAACTGCCGGGACATCACGAGGTGTTCGGCGTCGTCGACGAAGACGGAATCCTCGTCGGTGGTGGCCTGCATGGCCACCCAGGTCCGGTCCGTGAGGTTGGTCTCGGACTTGATGATCTGCCAGCGGCCGGGCTCGGGGAGATTGATGCACACCGAGACGTCGTGGTCGACGGTGTCGATGGCGCCGGAAATCATGAGGACGTGCCGGCGTATGTCCGCGACGCCCGCCATCTGTATGTCCCGAGCCCGGACGCGCGAGGAAACGTCTAATCCGGAAACTTCGAGCGGCGCCATGTCGTCTCCCTGAATTCCTGCCGGAGGAAGGCCTGTTGTCAGAAGTGCCACCGACATTTTCACAGGCCCTGCACCCTGTCAAGGCACACTTGTGCGAGCCGGTGTACGGGAGTTGAACACCGGCCCGCGGGCGGACGGATCAAGCGGCCCGGTCGATTCCCCGGCCGATTCCGGGGGCCTCACCGAGCGTACCGACGTGCACGATCTCGAAGGTGTCGAGATCGCGGAAACGGATCTTGAGTACCAGACTGCCTTTTACCCGGACGAAGAAGACGAGCGGGTCCGCCGGGTCGTCGTAGGTCTCGTAGGCGTGGAAGACAGTGCGTTCGGCGATGGCGAACAGGGCCCGGTGCACGGCGTTCTTCGGGATCTGCCCGGCCGTCTCCGACCACTCCTGCAGGCGCTCCCAGCCGGACCGCAGCCGCAGCGGGCGCCGGCCCGTCGGGTCGGCGGGCCGCGCCGGGCCGCCGGTGGCGTGCTCGGGGCCGCCGGCCGGCGGCTGCCAGGCCCGCGGTTCCCCGTCCCGGGCGCCGGCCTCGGGTGCGGACCGCTGCCCGGGGATCCCCGACGGGCCGGGGCCGGCCGGCTGCCCGGCGTCGACGGGGCGGCCGAGCAGCGCGCAGGCGGCCCGCAGCTTGACCCACACGGCGGGCGTGGGGCGCTGCCGTACGACTGCACGCAGCAGCCGTTCGGCCGTCCAGCCGTCGCCCGCGAGGAGGTAGCCGACCGCCTGGCCGTACAGGAAGTCCGCTTCCTCGCCGCGGAGTTCGCCCTCCTCCGCGACCAGGCGCTCGATCCGCCGCTCGCGGAAGCTGGTCACCGCGGGCGCCGGGCCGGGCGGCCCGGTGGCGTCGCCGACGGGGCAGCGCACGGTGATCTGCTCTTCGGCGAGGCCGGCCAGCGTGACGAAGAACAGCTTGCTGCCCTCGTCGAGCAGGTCGGCGTCGACGACGTCGACGCAGCACGGGCCGACCTGGTCGAGCCAGGCCCGGGCGACCTCGCGCAGGGTCGCGGTCACCCAGTCGCGGTACGGCATCCGGTACAGGTCGTACGGCTGGACCGACCCGGCGGGCGGTCCGCCGTCCGGCTCGTCCGCCGCCTCGGCACACGCGGGGTCCTCGGGGGCGACCAGCTTCAGCGCGACGCGGGCCTGCCGGGGCCACGTCGCCGTGGCTCCCGTGCTGATCAGGGCTCGCACCGGTAAGAAGCCGACCGCGCCGCGCTCGGCCCGCACAACAAATTCACGCATCCCTACCCCAGAATCCATCGGACCGGAAATTCACACGGCGCCGGCATTGGCCTTTCCGCCGGCCTGGCGCAACCTTCGCGATCTCCACGTGTCGGACCGGAAAAGCCCTTCCTTCGCCTTTCCGTACTTCGCAAAGTAGCGATGACCCCGGGGGGCTACATCTTCCATGTTGCTCTTGTTCCTGCGGCGATTGCCGACAGCGCCCCACCCCGCCAAGTCGGGTCTTGCCAGAACACCTGTTGAGATGCGAAAGGCCTGCCGGGGGTGCCGGCGGGCCGGGGCGGCGATGTTCAAGTGGGTGTTCAACCCCCTGCCGGCCGGCGCATGCGGGGCGGCCGGGGGGAAGTCACGATTGGGGCACGGGCCTCATGCGTCCGGGACGCCCGGGAGTCCACTGTGGTGGAGCCGGCCGGAGCCTCCGGGCGGCCCGCGAGGAAACGGAGCAGTTCCCCCGAAGGAAGAGACCCCCCATGAAGCACAAGGTCATCACACTGGCTGCGGCGGGAGCAGCACTCGCCTTGACGCTGCTGGCCGTGGCCCGCGACGGCAGGAAGCCGGGGCCGCGGGGCGGCCGTGGCGGGAACGGCGGCACGGGGTGCATACCGTGCCAGCGCATCCGGAAGGCACTCACCTTCTGGCGCTGACCACCACCCGGGCCCCCCCGCCCGTCACACCGCAGGAACCGACCGCCGCCTCCCCGGAGGCGGCGGTCCGCTGCGTGGCCGGCTCCCGCCGCCCGGGGCGCCTCACGTCGCTCCGGCCGCCGGGTCAGCGGCGGTGTCCGGCCGGGGCAGGACGGCCATCACGCGGGTGCCCCGGTCCAGCCGGCACACGGTGAACCGGCCGCCGATCTCGGCGGCCCGGTCGGCCATGGAGCCCATGCCCACGCCTTGGCAGTGCTGGCCCTCGGGGAAGCCCGTGCCGTCGTCGCGGACCGAGAGCACGAGGACGTGGTCGTAGACGCGGACCCGGACCTCGGCGTGCTCGGCGCGGGCGTGGCGCTGCACGTTGTTCAGGGCCTCGGCGGCGATCCGGTACGCGGCCACCTCGACGGCGGCCGGCAGCGGGGGCAGCGGGTGGGGCACCAGGGCGGCGGAGACCCGCAGCCGGCTGCCGTCGAAGGCGGCGGCCAACTGGGTCAGCGCCCCGGTCAGGCCCAGCTCCCCCAACGGTGCCGGGCCCAGCCGGTCGGTGATCCGCCGCACCTCCTTGATCGCCATGCCGAGGTCTGCGGAGACGGCCGCCAGGTCCTCCCGTACGGCTTCGTCCGCGGGCAGCCGCGACACGGCGTTCTCGACCCGCAGCCGGACGCCCGCCAGGGCCGGTCCGAGGCCGTCGTGGATGTCCCGGCGCAGGCTGCGGCGCTCCTCCTCGCGGGCGGTGACGATCTGCTCCCGGCTGCTGCGCAGGTCCTCCTGGAGGCGGAGCGAGGCGAGCGCGGGGGCGGCCTGGTCGGCCAGCGAGGTCAGGATGCCGGTGTCCTCGGTGTCGAAGGCCTCCTCGCCCTCCCGCGGGCTGACGGCCAGGTGACCGATGACGGTGCCCTGGTGGACGAGGTCGAAGCGCTGCTCGGGACCGCCTTCGGAGCCTGCGGAGGCCAGCACCCGGGCGCCGGCCCGGGTGTGCACGGCCAGCCGGGCGCCGGGCAGCCGGAGCATCTCGACCACCGTGCGGCACAGGGTGGCCGGCACGTCCTGCGGGCTGACCTCGCGGCTGAGCCGCTGGGCGAGGGTCTGCAGGACCCGGTACGGGTGCGCGCGGTCGCCGTAGTAGAGGCGGTCCACGAGGCCCACGGCCCAGGCGGTGGTGCGGCGCAGCCCGGCGCCGAGCAGGAAGGCGAGGGCGGCGAGGGCGTCAGCGGCCTGGCCGGGCGCGGTGCCGGCGGCGAGGGCCGCGGCGCAGGACACGTACACGAAGGTGAGGACGGTGGTGACGACGAGGCCCACGAGGATCCGGCGGGCGGCCCGGCCGACCCGCCAGGCGCCGGTGTACGTGAGGACGTAGCCGACGGACACCCACCAGAGCGCCGACGCGGCCAGGAAGAGCACGAACGTGCCCCAGAAGTGGTCGGCCTGGTGGTAGTAGCGGACCACCTGCGCGCCGGCCCAGACCGCGTACGTCGCCAGCAGCAGGAGGGTCGGGCGGCGGTAGCGCGTGGAGGCGCGGCGGACCTGCCAGAGCATGGCGGCGATCCCGACGCCCATGAGCACGAAGTGGCTGCTCTCCTGGGCGGTGGCCAGCCGGCTCTGCAGGGCCTCGGCGGTGTCGGCCGCCCAGCCGTGGGCGAGCGGGGCGGTGCCGCCGAAGCCGGTGGCGAGCACGGTGTACGTGAAGACCATCGGCACCGACCAGAGGGCGACGCCGGCGAGGTAGAGCCACCACCAGCGGCTGGTCAGCCGGCCGTACGGGACCCAGAGCGGCAGCGAGTAGAAGAGCACGACCTTGGCGAAGGTGGCCAGCCCGGCGAAGACCGCCACCGCCGTGCGCACGCCCTGGCCCGGGGCGGCGATCCACACGGGTGCGGAGGCCACGGAGGGCAGGATCGCGGCGGCCGCGTACGCGAGGAGCACCCAGCCGGCCGGGCGGCTCGGCACGTGGGCCTGGATCAGTACGCCGGCGGCCGCGGCGGGCAGGCCGTAGACGAGGACGGTGAGGTCGCGGGCGCTGGCCGCGGCGCCGGGTGAGCCCCGGTTGGCGATCAGGTACAGGATCCACAGTCCGCTGAGGACCAGCAGCACGGCCGCGCACAGGGCGGCGGCGGCCAGTCGGCCCTCGCCTTGCGCCGACAGGGGCAGGCGCCCGGCCCGGGACCGCACGAGCTTACTCAGAGTGGTCATCGTTCCCCTTATAGTGCCGGTCATGGCGGACGCGAGCGCAACTCCGGCCGAGGCGGACCCGGTGACGGTCCTGCTGGTCGACGACCATCCGATGTTCCTGGAGGGGCTGCGCGGGACCCTCCTTCCGCAGGAGGGCTTCCGGGTGGTGGCGGAGGCCTCAACGGCCGCGGAGGCCGTCACCCTGAGTGCGGACCACCGCCCGCAGGTGGTGGTGCTGGACCTGGGGCTGCCGGACGCCTCCGGGATCGAGGTCACCCGGCGGCTGCTGAGCGACCGGCCGGAGGCCCGGGTGCTCGTGCTGAGCATGTCGGACGACGACGACAACGTGCTGGCGGCGATGCGGGCCGGGGCGGGCGGCTATCTGGTGAAGGGGGCGGACCGGGCGGAGATCCTCGCGGCGGTGCGGACCGTGGCGGCGGGCGGCGCGGTCTTCGGCCCGCGCGTCGCGTCCCGGCTGCAGGCGTTCTTCGGGTCGCTGGCGGCGGCACCGGGCCGGCAGGCGTTCCCGGACCTCACCCCGCGGGAGCTGGAGATCCTGGACCTGCTGGCCCAGGGGCTGGAGTACCGGCAGATCGCCCGGCGGCTGACCATCTCGGACAAGACCGTCCGCAACCACGTGACGAACATCTTCACCAAGCTCCAGGTCAACGACCGGGCGCAGGCGATCGTAAGGGCGCGGAACGCGGGGCTGGGGACGGATGGCGGGCCGGCGCAGCCGCAGCCCGCGCCCTCCCCCGAGGGCTGAGGCGCGAAGACGGACGGGCGGCGGGCCGGGGGCGTACCGGAGGGACATCGGGACCTCCCGGGAGCGGGTGCGCCGGAGTCGCGCACCGGTGGGACATGACGCCACCAGTGTCGCGATCCCGGCATACCGGGCACATGAGGCGCGCGCCCCGGCCCGCTCCCGGTTCCGTCTTCCGCGCCGGCCGTCAGCGGCCTGCGCGCTCGCCCAGCAGCCAGTGCCGGCCGGTGGTCCAGCCGAGGAAGAGCCGGCCGGCGCCGGTGTCCGGGCGGCCGCCGCCGGCCGCCTGCCGCAGACCGGTGACGGCCGGGGCGAGCAGGGCCGCGGCCTCCGCCGACGTGCGCGCCGCCTCGGCGTCCAGCCCGCGGAGCACCCGGGCCTGCGCCTCCGGCGGGCACAGCGACAGGTGGAACACCATCTGCCGCCAGGCGTACGCGGCGTCCTTGACCAGCGGCAGCGGCCGCGGGGCGGCCGGGATCCGGGCGGTCGTGCGGCACACGGTGGCGAAGCAGCGCAGCGCGAGGTCCTCCCAGCCGGGCTCGGGGCGGATGCCGACCCGGCTCACCAGGGTGGCGAGGTTGTGCGTGGTGAGGATCTGGGCCTGCTCGACGACCTTGCCGTTGGCGGCGACCGACCAGGAGCGCCCGCCGGTGTCCCCGGCCCGCTCCTGGCACAGCCGGGCGAAACCGGGCGCGGTACGGGGGCGCCGGCCGCGCGTCAGGCCGTCTCCGGCCTCGGCGACGGCGAGGTTGCGCACGGCGCGGTAGTCGATGCCGTAGTAGCGCTCGTACAGCGTGCCGGTGAGGAGTTCCGCGGCGATCCGGGCCGCGGTGAGGAACTTCGGGGCGAAGGTGCCCATGAAGATGTCCGCGGCCAGCTCCTCCGTGAACGGCGCACCGGTGTCGGCCTGGCGGGCGAGGACGGCGAGTTCGCGGACGAGCGGGTTGGGCAGCAGGGTGCCGGGGAACGCCTGGACGGCGAGTTCGCCGAGCCGGCGCAGCGCTGTGTCCGCGTCGGCGTGGGCGTCCTGGCCGCGGCGGTGTCCGGCCACCGCCCGCACCCAGGGCAGCTCTTCGAAGCGGACCTGCGAGGCGAGGTTCAGCAGGAGCAGCGAGCGGCGGTTGCGGAACGCCCGGTAGTGGGCGGCCACCAGGGTGCGCAGGGCGTCGTCCGGGTAGGCCTGGGCGCCGGTGGCGGCGACCAGCTGGGGCACCAGCTCGGCGAGGACCTCGGCCGAGGGCACCAGGCCGCGCTCCACCAGGGTGCCGAGCGGTGCGCTGAGGGCGCCCGACACGACCTGCCGCAGGGCCGCGGGGATGCGGGTGCCGGCGGGCAGCCCGGTGGCGGCGGCCTCGTCGGCGGTCACGTCGGCGACCAGCGGCGCCGTGTCGGCGGCGCCGTCCTGCTGCGGGAGGCCGGACAGGCGGCGCAGCAGGAGCTGGGCGACGGCGTGGTGGGAGGGCAGGGCGGCCTCGGCGGCCTGCCGGGTCCGCAGCCGGGCGTGCCGCTCGGATCCGGGCAGGCCGCGGCGGCGCACCATGGAGTCGACGGCGTGGTGCAGCAGGCCGAGCCGGCGCGGGTCGAGCCGCCGGCCGGCGACGGTCTCCTCCAGGGCGCCGCGCAGGATGCCGAGGTTCTCCTTGGGGCTCAGGTGCTTGGTGCAGCGGGTGTGGGCGGCGGCCAGCTCCCGGTAGCGGGCGAGCAGCAGCTCGCCGCGCCGGTGCCAGCCGGCGTCGGGGGTGCGGCCGCCGGGCGCCGCCTCCAGCCAGTGGCCGAGGAGGGCGTCGCCGAACGGCTGCCAGACGGTGAGCGCTTCGCGCTGCGCCTCGACGGCGGGGTGGGGGCGCCGGCGCCCGAGGGCGGCCGCGGCGTCGCCGACGGTCCGCCGGTGCACGGCCTCGGCGTCGGGCGCGGGGCGTTCGGCGGGGCGCGGGGTGAAGCGGAGCCGGCCGGCGAACGGTTCGAGCACGTCGACGAGTTCGAGGGCGGCGGCCACGTCGCCGGCGCGGGCCAGCCAGGCCACGGTCAGCAGGGCGCCCTCTTCGGGCACGGTGATCTCGTAGCGTCCGCTGTCGAGGAGTGCGTACAGCCGGGCCAGGCCCGGTTCGGTGAGGCAGTGGGCGAACAGGGCGCTGCGGTCGGCGGGGATGCGGGCGCTGCGCGCGAGGTCGTGCTCGTACGGCTGGAGTGGGCCCTCGGCGCTCGCGGCGGAGGTGGCGAAGCCGCCGCGGACGACCTCGGGGGTGACCCAGGCGGGCAGGCCGGCGACGGGGGTGCGGGAACCGATGCGGAGGGTGCCGTCGGCCATGCCGGCGAGGACCTGCCGCCAGCGGTCGGCGCGTTCACCGGCCCGGCGCCGGGTCTCGGCGTCGGTGTGGGTGGTGCCCGTCAGGAAGGCGCGGGCCAGCATGGCCTGCGGGTAGCCGGTCGCCTCGCGGGCGCCGTTCGGGAAACTGCTCAGGTCCTCGTTCATAGCCGACGTGGCAGGTTCTGCCCCTGCGCCCTCCGGGTAGGAAGCCCGGCGCTCTGCTGCTGAGCTACACGTCGTCGGAACGCAGCGTAGGCGGCGGGGCGCCGGGCGGGCGAACGGATTTTCCCGTGCGCGGCGGCGGTGGGGCGGGCCGGGGTCAGCCTTCGGGGGGTGTGTCGAAGCTGGCGAAGTAGGCGGCGGCCATGTCCTCTTCGCCGTGTCCCTGGGCGATGGCGCGCCGCAGCCGGGCGGCGCCGGCGGCGGCCACGTCGAGGCGGATGCCGTGGCGGTCGGCGGCCCGGAGGACGAGGTCGGCGTCCTTGGCGGCGGTGGCCGCGGTGAAGCTCGCCGGGGTCAGCCGGTCCTCCAGGACGAGTGCCGCCTTGGTGCGGAGGTAGCCCATGTCGAGGGGGCCGTCGGCGACGAGGCCGAGGAAGTCCCGGGGGTCCACGCCCAACGCGGCGGCGAGGGCCAGGACTTCGCCGGTGGCGTTGTTGGCGGCGAGGACCCAGCTGTTGGTGACGAGCTTGAGGCGGGTGGCACTGCCGGCGGCACCGTCCTCGCCGGTCCACACCGTCCGGGCGGCCACCGCGTCGAAGACCGGCGCGACGGTGTCCCGGGCCGGGACCGGGCCGGCGGCGATGACGACGAGCCGGCCGGCTTCGGCGGGTTCCCGGGTGCCGAGGACGGGCGCGTCGAAGAAGTCCAGGGCGTGTGCGGCGGCGAAGCCGGCGAGGTCCGGGAGGGCGTCGAGGCCGGCGGTGGTCGACTGCATCCACGCGGCGCCGGGGCGCAGGCCGGGTGCGGCCTGCCGCATGGTGTCGAGGGCGGCGGGGCCGTCGTGGAGCATGGTGAGCACGACGTCCGCGTCGCGCACGGCGTCGGCGGGGGTGCCGGCGAGGTGGATGCCGTCGGCGGCGAGGGGTTCGGCCTTGGCGCGGGTGCGGTTCCAGGCGCGTACGGTGTGCCCGGCGCGGGCCAGGTTGCGGGCCATCGCGGCCCCCATGATTCCGGTCCCGAGCACTCCGACGGTACGGGTGTCTGCCACGGTCACTGCCTCCGTCACCGGCCTCGGCGGGCGGATGCCGGGTGGCTCCGCGGACGCCGTTTCCTGTCGCCCGCGGTGCTGCGGGTCCGGCGTTCAACGGTACTGCGGGCGGAGTGGCCGCGGCGCAACGGGAGGCCGGCCGGCCGGGGGGTGCGGAAGGGCCGGGTGCCGGCGGGGCGACTCGGGGCTCCGCCCCGGACCCCGCGCCTCAAACGCCGGCGGGGCTGGATTCGCCCCCGGGCGGTGGGCCGGCCATCGGGCTGGAATTCGCCCCGGGGTGGCGGTCGGCCGCTGGGCTGGGATTCGTCTCGGGACGGCGGTCGGCTGCCGGGCCGGAATCGCCCCAGGACGATGGTCGGCTGCCGGGCCGGAATCGCCCCGGGGCGGCGGTCGGCTGTCGGGGGTGGACGGCCGGGCGGGGAGTGCGCCCGGCCGTGCACCCGGCTGGTGTGCCCGGGTCAGCAGGCGGGGATGTGGTTCAGGTTCTCGGCGTAGCGGGCGGGGATCCAGCCGCTGCCGTCGGCGAGCTTGTACCAGATCGGGTTGCCCTTGACGTCTTCGCCGTTGACCTTGCAGATCACGCCGACGACGGCGCCGGTCTTGAGCGTGCCGTTGAGCTTGTCACCGCCGGGGACCCGGCGGATGCCGAGGCCGTGGCCCTTGGCGACGATGCGGGCCTGGAGCTTGTCCTTTCCGGGCTTGCCCGGCTTGGCCGGCTTGCCGGGCTTGTGGTCCTTGCCGCACTTGCAGTCGCCGGGCTTGCCCTGCGGGCCCTTGGGACCCTGCGGACCGGTGTCGCCGCGGGCGCCCTTCGGGCCCTGGGGACCGGTGTGGCCCTTGGGCCCCTTGGGACCCTGGGGGCCGGTGTGACCCTTCGGGCCCTGGGGGCCACGGTGGCCCTTGTCACCCTTCTCGCCCCGGTCGCCCTTGTGGCCCTTGTCGCCCTTCGGACCCCGGTCGCCCTTCTCGCCCTTGGAGCCGCGGTCGCCCTTCTCGCCCTGCGAGCCCTTGTCGCCCTTCGGGCCCATGTGCCCCTTGTCGCCGCGGTCGCCCTTCTCCCCGCGGTCGCCCTTCTCGCCGCGGTCGCCCTTGTCGCCCTTGTCACCCTTCGGGCCGCCGGCCGGGCCCGTGTCGCCCTTCGGGCCGCGCTCGCCCTGGGGACCCCGCAGGCCCGTGTCGCCCTGGTCGCCCTTGCGTCCCTGCTTGCCCTGGTCACCGCGGTCGCCCTTCTCACCGCGGTCGCCCTTGTCGCCCTTGTCGCCCTTCGGGCCACCGGACGGGCCCGTGTCGCCCTTGGGTCCCTGGGGACCGGTATCGCCGCGGTCGCCCTTCGGGCCGCGCTCGCCTTGGTCGCCCTTCTCGCCCTGGTCGCCCTTGTCGCCCTTCGGGCCGGGGCGGCCGGGCTTGCCGTGGTGGCCGGGCTTGCCCTCCTTGCCTTCCTTCCCCGGCTTGCCCTCCTTGCCGGGCTTCCCGGGCTTGCCCGGCTCGCCGTCGTCGCCCTTGGGCCCGGTCACCGGCGTGGCCACGGCGAACAGGGCCGGGTGGTCCGCACCCGTGGCCCACTCGCCACCGTCGAGCGTGGTGCCCTCGGCGGCGCTCTTCGCGACTGTGACGGCCACGCCCAGCCGGACCCGGTTCTCGGCCGGGAAGGCGAAGCCGGCACGGGTACCGGCTTCGCAGGTCAACTGCCGTGCGTCGGAGGACCGTACGCACGGGACCCCGGCGCGGTCGCCGTTCCAGTAGAACCGCGCCTCCGGGAAGGTCGTCTGGTCGGGCGCGGTGATCCGGAACGTACGGCTGAAGGCCGGTTCGGCCCCGTTGTCGGCCACGATGACGACACGGCCGGTCTTCCCGGGAGCGATCGAGGGGACGTACGGCTGCGAGAACCGGATGCCGGAGGAGTCGGCCAGGGCCGGCGCCGTCGGGACCAGGCAGGCCGCGGTGACCGCAGCGACCACGAGGGCAGCGGACGTGCAGCGGGATGCAGACAAGTGGGTTCCTCCACAGGGGAAGACGACGGGGCCGGCCGCCTGGACCGTGCGGCTCGGCGGCCGGCCGGAAGGGGTCGGCTCCAGTTAAGGCCCGGCTGCCGGCCGGCGGCGCTCCCGACGCGTTGACGATCACTCGGCTGCCGGATGAACCGCTTACCGGATCGACCAACCGGGCGAGCTTCAACCCGCCTTTCACACAAGCAGATTGACAGGTCAGCAGACTTGCCGAAGTCGTCGCGAAACCTTCACGGTGCGGCCACAAATCGCCGCCGCGCTCTGCCCAAAACCTGACTGTCCGCAGCGATCATCGGCGGATAGTAATGACCCATCACCCGGTACGCCCCGCCGGTCCGGCGGGTACACCGGCCTGTCCGAAAGGGAATTCACGTGATCCGCACCCGTATCGCCGCCGTCGCGGCGGCGGCCGTCACCGCCCTCGCGCTCGGCTCCGCCCCCGCGTCCGCGGCCGGCGAGACCCAGAACGTCTGCGCCAACGTCTACACGCCGGCCGGCTGGGTCGACGTCAACTGGTGGAGCACCGGCCTCTGCGGCCCGACCCTCTCCCCCAACGCCAAGCAGATGAAGAACCTCACCGGACTGCCGGTCGGCACCCAGCTGAACGCCTGCGGCTCCACGTACCCGCCGGCGGGCTGGACGATCGTCAGCTCGTACTACTCGGACGGCTGCCGCTACTTCTCGGTCCCGAACTTCAACCCCAACACCTGGACCATCAAGCGGACTTCCTGATCCGCTGAGGCCACGGGGCCCGCGGCGCTGTACGGGGCGCCGCCGTGGGTCCGTGGTCCCCGCCGGATCGGCCGGATCCGCCGGTCACGCCTCCTGGATGACCGAGAGGACGTTGCCCGCCGGGTCCTTGAACCACGCGATGGCGGGCTCCGGACCGCCGCCGCGGACGACGCCCTTCGCATCGTGCTCGAAGCCCTCGTAACGCTCGATGGCCACCCCCTGGGCCACCAGGGCGTCCACGGCTTCGTCTATGTCGGCCACCGGGAAGTTCAGCACGGTGAACGTGGCCGGCTCGTGGTTGTCCTTGGGGTACATCAGGACCGTGCCGCCTCCCTCCAGCCGGAGGAACAGCATGCCCCGGTCGTCGGACACCGACAGGCCGAGGGTGTCGCCGTAGAACGTCTTCGCCGCTTCCAGGTCGTCGACCGAGAAGCCGCTGAAGGCCCTGCTCGCCGCCAGCATCGCGGCCTCCTTCTCTCACGCCCCCGACGCCTCCTGCGCCCCGCGCCGCTGCGCGGGGATCCGGGCCGTGCGCGGGTACGCACGGCCCACTTCCCATCCTCCTCCCGGAGTGCCGGGCCCGGAAACGCGATGTCGCATTCCCGCCAGCCCCGGCCCCGCGGATCCCGCAGGCTGAGTCCCGTGATCGCCACTCCCGGCCGGGCGCGCGTCACCGTGTCCCGCGGATCTTCCGCATCCTGTGACGAAGAGGAACGAGCATGTCTGCACGCATGTCCGCACGGCTGGAATCGAAGGTGTTCGTGATCACCGGCGGCACCTCCGGCATCGGACTGGCGGTGGCCCGGCGGCTGGTCGCGGAGGGCGCCGCCGTCGTCCTGGGCGCCCGCCGCAAGGACGTCGGCGAGGCCGCCGCCGAGAGCCTGCGCGCCGGGGGCGGCCGGGCACTGTTCGTGGCCGCCGACGTGACCGTGGAGGCCGGGGCGGCGGAGCTGGTGGCGGCCGCCGTGTCCGCGTACGGGCGGCTGGACGGGGCGTTCAACAACGCCGGCGGGATCAACGCCGGCGGCCCGCTGACCGGCATCGACACCGCGGACTGGGAGGCCGAGATCGCACAGAACGCGACGAGCGTCTTCCACTGCCTCAAGCACCAGCTGCCGGAGGTGCTCCGGACCCGCGGCTCGATCGTGAACAACGCGTCCAACCTGGGCGTGGTCGGCTTCGCCGGGGTGGCGCCGTACGTGGCCGCCAAGCACGCGGTGGTGGGGCTGACCAGGGCGGCCGCCCTGGAGGTCGCGGAGCGGGGGGTGCGGGTGAACGCCATCACCACGGGCGGCGTCGACACTCCGCTGTCCCGCGGCACCATGATCACCAGTGAGGAGGCGGCGGCGCAGATCGCCGGGCTGCACCCGGTGAACCGCATCGCGCAGCCGGAGGAGATCGCCCCGCTGGTGGCGTTCCTGCTGAGCGACGAGTCCTCGTTCGTGACGGGTGCGGCGCTCGCGGTCGACGGCGGGTTCACCGCGCGCTGAGCCGCGCCGTCGGCGGCGGTGCGGCCGAGGCGGAGGCAGAGGCGGAGGCGGACCGTGGGGTCCGCCTCCGCCTGCGCGGTGCCGGTGGGGCGGGTGGCGTCACCAGCCGAAGCGGCGGTCCACCTCGCGCTCGAACTCCTCGAAGGTCAGCACCGCGTCGCCGTCGGCGTTCGCGGCGTCGAACAGCGCCGAGGACGCATCGGCGTCACCGAGCCCCCAGAACGGCAGGTCCCCCTGGGCCGCGAGGGTGGGCCCCTTGCTGCGCAGCGCGGAGATCACCTCGGCGCGGGTGAGGCTGCCGTCGTGGTTCAGGTCGAGCGCGTCGAAGAGCTTCCGTGCCTTCTGACTCATCACATGGTCCTTTCCGATGCACGGCAAGGGTACGGCCAGAGGGCGCGGGTGCAGTGACGGGGGGGGAGGGTCAGGCGGGCTGTGTGCGGGCGCGGTCGAGGATGGCCTCCGTGTCGATGCCCGTGGGCAGGGTGCCGTACGCGTGGCCGTGCCCGGCGCCGAGGCGGGAGGCGCAGAAGGCGTCGGCGACGGCGGCGGGGGCGTGCTGCTGGAGCAGTGCGCCCTGGAGGACGAGGGCCATGGTCTCGGCGATCCGGCGGGCCCGGTACTCGGCTTCGGCGGGGTCGGCGAGCTGCTTCTGCAGTCCGGCGACGGCCTCGTCGAGGTACCGGTCGGTGCCGGCCGCCCGGCCCGCTTCGGCGAAGAAGGCCTCGACGGTCTCGGGCTGCCGGACCATGGCGCGCAGCGCGTCGAGGGCGGCGACGTTGCCCGAGCCCTCCCAGATGGAGGACAGCGGGGCCTCGCGGTAGAGGCGGGGCATGCCGGAGTCCTCGATGTAGCCGTTGCCGCCCAGGCATTCGAGGGCTTCGGCGGCGTGGCCGGGGACGCGCTTGCACACCCAGTACTTGGTGACGGCCAGGCCCAGGCGGCGCAGCAGCGCTTCGTCCCCGTCGCCGCGGGCGACGCGGTCGGTGGCGCCCGCGAGGCGCAGGGCCACGGTGGTGGCGGCCTCGGATTCGAGGACGAGGTCGGCGAGGACGTTCCGCATGAGCGGCTGGTCCACGAGCGCCTTGCCGAAGGCCCGTCGGTGGGTGGCGTGGTGCAGCGCGCGGACGGCCCCGAGGCGCAGGGCGGAGGCGCCGCCGAGGACGCAGTCGAGGCGGGTCATGTTGACCATCTCGATGATGGTGGAAACGCCGCGCCCCTCCTCGCCCACCAGCCAGCCGAAGGCGTCCTCGTACTCGATCTCCGCGGAGGCGTTGGAGTGGTTGCCGAGCTTGTCCTTGAGGCGCTGGAGGTGCAGGCGGTTGCGGGTGCCGTCGGGCAGGACCCGCGGCAGCAGGAAGCAGGACAGGCCGCCGGGCGCCTGCGCGAGGGTGAGGAAGACGTCCGACATGGGGGCGGACGTGAACCACTTGTGGCCGGTCAGCCGGTACGTGCCGTCGCCCGCGGGGACGGCGGTGGTGGTGTTGGCGCGGACGTCGGAGCCGCCCTGCTTCTCGGTCATCGACATTCCGGCGATGAGGCCGCGCTTGCCTGCGGGGGCGCGCAGGCCGAAGTCGTACGTGCGGGAGGCGAGCAGCGGCTCCAGCCAGTCGGCGAGGGCGGGGGTGGTGCGCAGCGCCGGGACGGCGGCGTACGTCATGGAGACGGGGCAGGAGTGGCCGGCCTCGACCTGTCCCCAGACGACGAACTTGGCGGCGCGGGCGACGTGCGCGCCGGGGCGGTCCTCGGCCCACGGGGCGGCGTGCAGGCCGTGGGAGACGGCGGTGTCCATGAGGCGGTGCCAGTACGGGTGGAACTCGACCTCGTCGATGCGGTGGCCGTACCGGTCGTGGGTGTGCAGGACGGGCGGGTTCTCGTTGGCGAGGCGGCCCCAGTCGGCGGCTTCCCCGGTGCCGGCGAGGACGCCGAGTGCGTGCAGCTCGGGCAGGGCCCAGTCGGCGCCCTCGCGGGCGACGGCGGCCAGCAGGGCGGGGTCGGCGGCGACGTCGTGGCCGTGGTGCGGGGGCACCTGGTTGGTGACCTCATGCGTCTGCGGCATCGTGTCCTCCAAGGGCACGCAGGGTGAAGGTGATCAGGCCGGGGATGACCTCGGCGGGGTCGGCGTCGCCGTCGGCGAGCGGGCCGACGAGCGCTTCGGCGATCGCGCCGACGAGGGCGGCGGCGGTCAGGTCGGGCGACTGGTCGGGGAGTTCACCGGAGGCCACGCCCGCGGCGATCTGACGGGCGTACAGGTCGCGGAACGCCCGGCGGAAGACGAGCCGTTCGGTGTCGACGGCGGGGTCGGCGGGCTCGGCGAGCAGGGCGAAGGCGCGGCGGGGGGCCTGGAGGGCGCGGGCGGCGAACACGTGGGTGGCGGCGGCGACGCGGGTGGCGGCGCCGGGTGCCGGAGCGCTGTCCGCGGCCGGTCCGGCGCCGGCGCCGTCGCCGGCGGCCTCGGTGGCGGCGGCGGCTTCGGTGGCGGCGGCGACGGCTTCCAGTTCGCGGGCGACGAGGGTGCGGAAGAGGGCGGCGGCCAGTTCGGACTTGCCGGAGAAGCACTGGTAGACGCTGCCGGTGGAGATTCCCGCCTCGGCGGCGATGGCGGCGACGGAGCAGCCGGCGTAGCCCTCGCGGGAGAGCAGGCGGACGGCGGCGTCGAGCACGGTGTCCTTGCGGGCGTCCAGGCGGGCCTGTACGGAAGGGGGGCGGCGGTAGGGCACGGAAGAATTGAAGCACCGATTCATTGCTTCAGACCAGCCCCTGACCGCGCGGCGCCTCCCTTTGCGGGGCTCCGCCCCACCCCGCGCCTCAATCGCCGGCGGGGCTTGTTTTCGGGGGTCCGCCCCGGACCCCGGTCCCCAAACGCCGGACGGGCTGGAGTTGCCCCGGCGGGTCGGCCAGCCGGGCGGGCCCCCTTGGAAGGGGCTCCGCCCCGGCGCCCCCGGTCCTCGAACGCCGACGAGGATGGACTTCGGGGCTCCGAGTGGGTAGTGGTGGAGGCGACTCGTCGGTAACTTGGGCGGGCTCGTCACCGAAGCCCGGGCCGTCCCCGTCCTCCGGCCCCCTCACCGAGGCAGGTTCCGTGATATCTCCCGTGACTGCGGCGCGCCGTCTGGCCGCCGTGGCCGCACTGCTCGCCGCCGCCTGTGCCACCGCACCCGCGCCGGCCCTCGCATCACCCGCGGCGTCCCGGCCCGCTCCCGCCGCCGCACCGGTGGACGCACCCGGCGCCGCACCCGGCCAGGCCCTCGCCGCCTCCTGGGCGCCGCCCCTGTCCACCCGTGGCCGCTACGTCGTGGACGCGCAGGGCAACCGGTTCCGGTTGCGGTCCGGGAACTGGGACGGGGCCCAGGGGTCCTGGTCCGGCTCCGGGGACATCGGCGACGCGGCCTCGCACCACGCCGGGCAGAACGCCCACGGCATCCCGCTCGGCCTCGACCGCGCCCCGATGCCGGCGATCATCGCCGATCTGCACCGGCTCGGCCTCAACAGCATCCGGCTGCCGTTCTCGAACGAGATGCTCCGCACCACCCGCCCGGTGCCCGACGCCGCGGTGGCCGCCAACCCGGCCCTGCGCGGGAAGACCCCGCTCCAGGTCTTCGACGCGGTCGTCGCCGCCCTGACGGCCGACGGCTTCGCCGTGATCCTCAACAACCACACCATCACCACCCGTTGGTGCTGCGCCCTGGACGGCAACGAGCGCTGGAACACCGGCCAGACCACCCGGGCCTGGGCGGACGACTGGGTGTTCATGGCCCGCCGCTACCGGGACAACCCGAGGGTGGCCGGCGCCGACCTCTACAACGAGGTCCGCCGTACCGTCCTCGACGACCCCAACTGGGGCCTGGGCGACGACCACGACTGGTACGCGGCCGCCCAGGAGGCCGCCGACCGGATCCTCACCGAGGCCAACCCGGACCTGCTCGTCGTCATCGAGGGCATCAACTGGACCGGCATCCCGGTGGACGGCTTCCCGCACGGCCGGCCGACCCTGACCCCCGCGCGGACCCTGTCCCACACCCTGGCCGTCTCGGGCAAGCTCGTCTACTCCGCCCACTTCTACGGCTACACGGGCCCGAACCACAGCGGCGCCACCGGCATGGGCGAGACCCACGACCCCCGCTACCAGGACCTGACCCCGGCGGAGCTGGAGCGCGTCCTGTACGACCAGGCGTTCTTCGTGTCCGCCGAGACCGGGTCGCACTTCGGCGCACCCGTCTGGATCAGCGAGTTCGGGATCGGATCCGACGAGCAGAACACCGCCCCGCGCTCCTGGTTCACCCGCTTCACCGCGTACCTGACCACCGCCGACGCGGACTTCGCGTACTGGCCGCTCGTCGGCTGGGCCGGGCACGACAGCTGGGCCCTGCTCCGCTACGACACCTCCGGCGCCCGCAGCGGCGTCCTGGACGGAGGGGACTGGCGGGCCGCGCCCTGGACCGCCCTCGTCACGACGGCCGGCCGTACCGGCCCGGTGGCCAAGGCCGCGTCCTGGGACCTGCTGACCACCGACCACCGCGACCACGTGCAGTCGCTGCGCACCCGCGCCCAGGGCGACTGGGACAGCGGTGCGCGCAAGGCGGTGTGCCCCGACGGGCAGCGGCTCGTGGGCCTGAGCCACTCCGGCGGCCGGGGCCTGTGCACCGACGCGCCCGCCCTCGGCGACCTGCGGGCCGCCGGGAACACGCAGACCGTGGTGTGGGACGAGCGGTACGTCCCGGCCGGCGGCGACTGGGCCGGCGGGTACACCAAACTCCAGTGCCCGCCGCAGCAGTTCCTGATCGGCTACAGCCGGCGCGGGGACCGGACCTCCGCCGCGCTGTGCGTACCGGCCCGTGAGCAGCTGGGCACGGCGGGCCGCACGGTGTGGTTCGACCGCGGCGACAACCGGCCGGCCGGATCGCCCGGGGCGGACTTCGCGTACGGGCACTACAAGGGGCAGTGCGGCACGGACGAGTACGCGGCCGGGGTGGCCTTCACCACCCGGGTCGGCTCGCGCGGCCTGCCGGACGCCCTGCTCTGCCGCCGCCTGGCGCCCTGACCGGCCGGTCCTTCCCACGCCGGAACCCACGCCGAACCCGCGCCCCGGGACCCCGCACCGCCGCGGGTCCCGGGGCGCACTGGCGCCATGAAATGAACTCGCTTGCACAGCAGTGCAGTTGACGTCTCCAACTCTTGACGCCCGGCACCCCGCGGAGGACAGTGTCCAGCGGCGCGCTTGAGAGCGCTCTCAGAACGGTGACCGCGCTCGTGCGCCCCCGGACCGCGCCTCGCGGCGCCTCAGAGAGGTGACTCATGCGTCAGACCCCAGGCAGCACCCGGGCACCGGCCCGGCGCACCCTGCTCGCCGCGCTCGCCACCGCGGCCGTGACCGTCGCCGCTGCCGCCGCGGCGGCCTTCGGCACGGTGTCCGCGCAGGCCGTGGCCCCGTCGGCCGCGGTCTGGACCGAGGTGTTCCGCGACGACTTCGACGGGCCGGCCGGCACCGGAGTGAACACCGGGCTGTGGCAGTACACCACGGGCACCAGCTACCCCGGCGGCCCCGACCGCTTCGGCACCGGCGAGATCGAGACCATGACGTCGAGCACCGCGAACGTCTCCCTCGACGGCGCCGGACACCTGCGCATCACTCCGCGGCGGGACGCGGCCGGGAACTGGACCTCGGGGCGCATCGAGACCCGCCGCGGCGATTTCGAACCCCCGGCGGGCGGGGCGCTGCGCGCCGAGGCCCGCATCCAGATGCCGAACGTCACCGGTCCGGCGGCGAAGGGGTACTGGCCGGCGTTCTGGATGCTCGGCACCCCGTACCGGGGCAACTGGTGGAACTGGCCGGGCATCGGCGAGCTGGACATCATGGAGAACGTTCAGGGTCTGAACACGGTGTGGGCGACGATGCACTGCGGCACCTCCCCGGGCGGCCCGTGCAACGAGACCTCCGGCATCGGCGGGCAGCGGACCTGCCCGGGCGGGACCTGCCAGGCGGGCTTCCACACGTACGCCGTGGAGTGGGACCGGTCGACCGCGGTGGAGCAGATGCGGTTCTCCGTCGACGGGACGGTCTTCCACACCGTGCGGGCCGACCAGGTCGACGCGACGACGTGGGCGAACGCCACCCGGCACGGCTACTTCCTGATCCTGAACGTGGCCATGGGCGGCGGCTTCCCCGACGCGTTCGGCGGCGGGCCGGACGCCGGTACCGAGCCGGGCCACCCGATGGTCGTGGACCACGTCGCCGTGCTGCGCACCGAGGGCGGGTCCACCACCCCGCCGACCACTCCCCCGGCCACCCCGCCCACCACACCGCCGGCCGGCAGCCGGGACGCGTACGCCGCCATCCAGGCCGAGTCGTACGACGCGCAGGCGGGGACGGTGAAGGAGACCACCGCGGACAGCGGCGGCGGCCAGAACATCGCGGCGGTCGGCAACGGCGACTGGGTGCTGTTCAAGGGCGTGGACTTCGGCTCCGGCGCCGCGGCCCGGCAGTTCCTCGGCCGGGTGGCGAGCGGGGCGGCCGGCGGGGTCAGCGGGCTGGTCGAGGTGCGGCTGGACAGTCGCGGCGCGGCGCCGGTGGGCAGCTTCTCGGTGGCGAACACCGGCGGCTGGCAGAACTGGCGGACGGTGCCGGCGAACATCTCCGCGGTCACCGGCACGCACGACGTGTACGTGACCTTCACCAGCGGTCAGCCGGCCGACTACGTGAACGTCAACTGGGTGTCGTTCGGGCGCTGATGCGCACCCGGGCCCGGGCCGCCGCGGATTCGCTCCCGGCGGCCCGGCTCCGCGCACTACCCTGCTGTCCGGTGGCGATCAGGCCGCCGGCCGGCCCGCAGGGAGGAGCGCCCGTGCCCGATCCGCTCGCCGGTGACCGTCCGACCCTGGAGGCCGTGGCGGCCCGGGCCGGGGTGTCGCGGGCCACCGTCTCCCGCGTGGTCAACGGCGGCGACGGGGTCCGGGCGCCGCTGGCCGAGAAGGTCCGTACGGCCATCCGCGACCTCGGGTACGTTCCGAACCCGGCGGCCCGGACCCTGGTCACGCGGCGCACCGGGGCGGTCGCGGTGGTCGTCGCGGAGCCGGAGGCGCGGATCTTCGCGGACCCGTTCTTCTCCCGTCAGATACGCGGCATCAGCCGGGAACTCACGGCGCACGACACCCAGTTGGTGCTGATGCTGGTCGAGGGCCGGGAGGACTACCCGCGGATCGGGCGTTATCTGGCCGGGGGCCATGTGGACGGCGCGCTGGCCTTCTCCCTGCACGCGGACGATCCGCTGCCGGGGATCACCCGGGCGGCCGGGCTGCCGACCGTGTTCGGCGGACGTCCGGGGTGGACGTCCACCGGACCGGCGGACGGGGGCGTCACCTACGTGGACGCGGACAACCGGGGTGGGGCCCGGGACGCCGTCCGGTACCTGCTGGCGCGTGGCCGGCGGTCGGTCGCGCACATCTCGGGTCCGCTCGACCAGACCTCGGCGGCCGACCGGCTCGGGGGCTACCGGGACGTGCTGCCGGACGGCGATCCGGGGCTGGTCGCGGAGGGCGATTTCACCCCGTCGGGCGGGGCCCGGGCGATGGCCGCCCTGCTGGAGCGGCGGCCGGGGCTGGACGCGGTGTTCGCGGCGAACGACCTGATGGCCACGGGTGCACTGCGGGTGCTGCGCGAGCGCGGCCGGTCCGTCCCCGCGGACGTGGCACTGGTCGGCTTCGACGACGCCGAGGTGGCGCGGACCGCCGACCCGCCGCTGACGACCGTACGCCAGGACATCGAGGGCATGGGCCGGACGATGGCCCGGCTGCTGCTGGACCGGCTGGCGCCGGCGGGCGCCCGGCCGGGCCGGCCGCCGGCGCCGGTGGTCACCCCGACGGTCCTGGTGCCCCGCGCTTCGGCCTGACCGCCGCCCGAGCAGCCGCGCGGCCGCCTCGGCGGACGCGTCTCAGCCGGCGGCGGCGGTGCGGCAGTCGGGGTGGCCCCACCGGGTGCCGACCTTGGCGATCTGCTCGCCGGCGGCGTACTGGCGGCCGCACGGGCAGGTGCCCTTGAACTTCGCCTTGAGGGTGCGCGCGGTGCCGCCGGATCCGGTGGAGGTCTTGCGGGCGGGAGCCGCGGCCGGCTTGCGGCGGGCCGGCGCGCTGTGTTCCGGTGCGGGGACCGGCAGGGTGGCGGTGCCCAGGGCGGTGCCGGCCGGTTCCTGGCTGACGGCGGCGTCGCTGGCGGCCTGGTCGGCGATCGCGTTGAGGTGGTCGCCGTCCTCGCGGTGGGCGGGGACGTAGCGGAACTCGACGTCGCGGTCGGCCAGCAGGGCGTCGATGCTCTCGACGAGCTCGCGGTTGGCGACGGGCTTGCCGCCGGCCGTCTTCCAGCCGTTGCGCTTCCAGTTGGGCAGCCACTGGGTGACGGCCTTCATGGCGTACTGCGAGTCCATCCGCACCTGGAGGGCCGTGCCCGGCTCGACGGCCTCCAGGAGCCGCTGGAGGGCGGTGAGTTCACCGACGTTGTTGGTGGCGCGGCCCAGCGGTCCGGCCTCCCAGCGCTCGGGGCGGCCGTCGGTGTCGGCGATGACCCAGGCCCAGCCGGCGGGGCCGGGGTTTCCCTTGGCCGCCCCGTCGCAGGCGGCGATGATGCGATCTGACATCCCTCGATGATGCCCGACCGCGGCACCGCACCCGTACGGTCAGCCGGCCGCGGGCGCGAGGCCGTCCTCGACGAGGCCGGCGAGGACCGCCTCCCCGAGGGCGTGGACCGCGGACTTCGGGCGCACCATGACCGTGAACTCCTTGATCCGGCCGTCCTCCGCGAAGTGCAGCAGGTCGATGCCGTGGATCTCCCGGCCGCCGGCGGTCGCCCGGAAGAGCAGGACCTCGGACGGGGCCTCGGTGCCGTCGGCGCCGGTCTCCGCGGTGCCCTCGTAGCCCCCGACGTAGCGGAAGTCCTCGAAGGTGCGCAGCAGGACGCCGAAGAGGCCGAGCACCATGGGGCGGCCTTCGAACGGGGTGAACTTCACGGGGCTGTACAGGCGGACGTCCTCGGTGAACAGGTCGTCGAGCGCGGCGAGGTCGCGCTTCTCGACGGCGGTGCGGAAGCGCTGTGCGGCGGATGCGGACACGGGTCCTCCCCAGAACGGACACTCAACAATGTGACTAGTCAGATTGTTGAGTATGCTCAGCAGGGCCGGCCCCGACAAGAGGCCCCCGGAACCTCCCGGGATGCGGGGCGGCGGGAGGAGAGGGTCCGATGGCCTTGCGGCACGCCGTCCTGGCGGCACTGCTCGACGAGGAACTCAGCGGGTACCAGCTGGCCAAGGCGTTCAGCGTGGGCGTCGCGAACTTCTGGCACGCGCTGCCCCAGCAGCTGTACGCGGAACTCGCCCGGCTGGAGCGCGACGGACTGATCGCGGGCCGGGAGGTGGTGCAGGACACCCGCCCGAACAAGCGCCTGTTCACCGTCACGGACGCCGGACTGGCCGAGCTCGACGCGTTCGCCGCGGCCGCCACCAAACCCTCGTTCCTGCGCGACGACCTGGCCGTCAAGGTGCAGGCGGCCGACCACATCGACAGCGCGGTGCTCATCGGGCAGCTGGCCGAGCGGGCCGAGATCGCCCGGGCCAAGGCCGACCTGTTCGAGAACCTGCTGCGGACCATGCGCGGGGCGGCCGAGGAGGACGACTTCCTGCGGCACGGCACGCGCATCGGCCCGTACCTGACCTGCCTGCGCGGACTCGCCTTCGAGCGCGGCAACCACGACTGGTGCCTCCGCACGATCGGCATCCTCAAGGCCCGGGAGGCCGCCCGTGTCCGCCCCTGAACCGCGCTTCCTGCGCTACGTGGCCCTCGGCGACAGCCAGACCGAAGGGCTCGGCGACGAGGACGGCACCGGCCGCCCGCGCGGCTGGGCCGACCGGCTCGCGGAGGAGCTGGCCCGGCAGCAGCCCGCTCTGGCGTACGCCAACCTGGCCGTACGGGGCCGCCTCGCCGGGGAGGTCCGCAGCGGGCAGCTGGCGCCCGCGGTGGCGCTGCGCCCGGATCTGGCCACCGTGGTGGCGGGGGTCAACGACATGCTGCGGCCGCGGTTCGACGCGGACGAGACCGCAGGCCACCTGGAGGCGATGTTCGCGGCGCTGACCGGGCAGGGCGCCCGGGTGGCCACCGTGACCTTCCCCGACCCGGCGTACATCTCGGCCCTCGCCCGCCCGCTCGGCTCCCGCGTCGCGGCGCTGAACACGCGGATCCGGGCGGCGGCCGGGCGGCACGGCGTGGCGGTCGCGGAGACCGCGGACCACCCGGTCGTGACGGATCCGCGGCTGTGGAGCCGGGACCGGCTGCACGCCGGCCCGATCGGCCACGCGCGGATCGCGGCGGCCGTCGCCGAGGCGCTGGGACTGCCGGGCAGCGGCGACGCGTGGACCCGTCCGCTGCCGCCGCCCGCCGTCCCCTTCCCCACCGGGCTGCGCGCCGCACCCGGTGAGCTGCGCTGGGCGGCCGGGTTCCTCGGCCCGTGGCTGGGCCGGCGGCTGCTCGGCCGGTCCTCCGGGGACGGCCGGACGGCGAAGCGGCCGGAGCTGCTGCCGGTGGCGCCCGTGCGGACTTGAACAATTTTTCGGTTCGGGTGCAACCTTTCAGTGGGCCCACGAGTCATCTCCTCAGGAGTGCGCGCGAGCGCACTCGCTCGCTCCACAGGGGATGGGAAGCCTCCAATGACTCACCGGATATCCCGGCGCGCCCGCGTGCTGACCACCGGCCTGGCGGCCGCCGGGGTGCTCGTACCGCTCGCAGCGGCCGCGCCCGCCTCGGCCGCGGCCCCGACGGTCGCCTGCACGTCAGCCAAGGCCGGACTCGCCGCGAAGCTCCAGAAGGACATCACGGCGGCCATGGCGAACCGCAAGGGTGCCATCGCGATCGGACTGTACGACCGCACCACGAAGACCACCTGCACCTTCCGCGCGACCTCCGCCTACGACTCGGCGAGCGTGGTCAAGGTGACCGTCCTCGCGGCCCTGCTCTGGGACGCGAAGAAGACGAACCGCTACCTGACGCAGCGCGAGGCGGACCTCGCCACCGCGATGATCACCAAGTCCGACAACAACGCCACGACGGCGCTGTGGCGGCAGCTCGGCCTGACCAAGATCAAGGGCTTCCTGACGGCGGCCGGCATGACGACCACCGTGCCGGGCGCCAACGGCTACTGGGGCCTCACTCAGATCAACGTCAAGGACGAGCAGCGCCTGCTGTCGCTGATCACCGCCAAGAACACGGTGCTCAGCGACAACGCCCGCGCATACATCCTGAAGCTGATGAACAAGGTCGTCGCCTCGCAGCGCTGGGGCACGCCCGCGGGCGCGCCGTCCACGGTGAAGGTCCACGTGAAGAACGGCTGGCTGCCCCGGGCCACGCACGGCTGGCGGGTCCACAGCGTCGGCGCGTTCCAGGGCGGCGGCCACGACTACCACATGTCGGTCCTGACCCAGGACAACAGCTCGATGGAGTACGGCGTCGCCACCATCCAGGCCATCGCCAAGGTGATCCACAAGGACCTGGTGCCGACCACGCTCGCACCGCAGCGGCTCACCCCGCCGGCCAACCCGACCGAGGCGATCCCGCCGGTGCCGGCGTCGTAGCGGGCGGTTTCGAAGTACCGTCGGACGGGCGGGACTTCGACCGAAGCGTCCGGTCCGGGCAGGTTCCCGGGCGGGGCTGACGAAGGCCCGGAGGCCCTCCTCGTGCGGGGGCTTCCGGGCCTTTGGCGCTGGTCGGCACGCGTGCGGCATCATGTGCGCATCCGACGGAGGGGGAGGCGGGCGTGTCGCAGGGGGCTCCGCGCAACAGCACGGTGATCGGCGGACGGTACCGCCTGGAGCAGCCGCTGGGCCGCGGCGGGATGGGCACCGTGTGGCGGGCCACCGACGAGCTGCTGGGCCGCCGGGTCGCGGTCAAGGAGCTCCACGTCGAGGGCGGGGCGAGCGCGGCGGGCGCGCTGCGGGAGGCCCGGGTCGTCGCCCGGCTCCGGCATCCGCACGTGGTCGTCGTGCACGACGTCGTGGAGCACGACGGGCACCCGTACATCGTGATGGAACTGGTCGACGGCGGCTCGCTCGCCCACCGGCTGGCCACCCGGGGGCCGCTGGACCCCGGCGAGGCCGCCCGGGTCGGGCTCGCGCTGCTGGGTGCGCTGACCGCCGCGCACGCGGGCGGGGTGCTGCACCGGGACGTGAAGCCGGCGAACGTGCTGCTGGAGGCAGGCAGCGGCCGGGTGGTGCTGACCGACTTCGGGATCGCCCGGCTCGCCGGGGCCACCACCATCAGCGAGAGCCGCGCGTTCGTGGGCTCGCCGGAGTACACCGCGCCCGAACGGATGCAGGGCGGCGAGGCCGGTCCCGCGTCCGACCTGTGGTCGCTGGGCGCGCTGCTGTGCGCGGCGGTCAGCGGCGAATCGCCGTTCCGCCGGGACTCGCTCGGCGGCATCCTGCACGCCGTGGTGTTCGACGTGATCCGCCCGCCGCAGGAGCTGGGCCCGCTGCTGCCGGCCGTACGGGGGCTGCTGGAGCGGGATCCGGAGCAGCGGCTGACGGCGGCCGGGGCGGAGCGGCTGCTGACGGAGTGCGCGGAGTCGGCGGGTCCGGGCGGCCGGCCGGTGGTCCACACCCCGACGGAGGCGGTGCCCGCGGCGGCCTCCGGTGCCCCGACCGAAGCCCGGCCGGTGGCCGTGGACCCGGGCGCCGGGGACGGGCCCGCATCCGACGGGACGACGCAGCGGGACGCGCAGCGGCCGGGGCGACGGATGCGGCTGGGGCTGATCGCCGCGCTGGTCGCCTGTACGGCCCTGGGGGCAGCCGGCGCGGCGGCGCTGCTGAACGGCGACGACGGCAGGGGGGCGGGGGCCGCCGGGCCGGGCGCCACGCGGGCGGCCGGGGCGGCGCCGGGGCGCACCGCCCCGCCCGGTGCGTCCGCGCCCACGCCGGGAGCCGTCCCCCCGTCCGCACGGGCCGTGCCCCCCGGCTACCGGTTCGTGCCCGACGCGGCGGGGTTCGGCCTGGCGGTCCCGGAGGGCTACCAGCGGGCCACCGACGACCAGCGGGTCTTCTACCTGTCCCCCGACACGGCGATCCGGATCGGCGTCAAGGTCCGGATGCCGGTGCCGGGCGGACCCCTGGAGGTCATGCAGGCCGCGCACCGCGACGGGCCGGACACCAACCGCGGCTACCGCGGCGGGCAGGTGGTGGCGACCACACACAACGGCATGCCGGCCGCCCGCTGGGAGTTCTCCTGGAACGGCTTCTCGGCCGCCGAGGGCCCCCGGCACACCGTCGACGTCTGCTGGGAGGAGAACAGCCGGCTGTACGACCTGTGGGTCTCCGCGCCCGTCGGGCGGGTCGACGAGGCCACGCGCCACTTCGATGCCGCGCTGGACTCCTTCGTCGCCACCGTCGGGAGCCGCTGAGCGGCCGCCGGGACCGGCCGGGCGGGCGTGGGGATCCGCCGGGGCCGTCCACACCCTGCCACGGCTGACCAAAACCAGGCCACTCGGGTCGGATTGGCCCTGGTTGGGTAATCCAGCCGTGCCGGAAGGTGGGGGACGTCGGCCATTGGATCTCTGGAAAGGCCCCGCCGGTGCACGCCTCGTCACCCCCCTCCCCACTCGGCTCCCCCGCCGCCCCGCCCGGCCTGCTCACCCGCCGCCTGGTGCAGCTGTACCTGGGGCTCGCCCTGTACGGGGCCAGCTCGGCCCTGCTGGTCCGGGCCGGGCTCGGGCTCGACCCGTGGGACGTGTTCCACCAGGGGCTCGCCGAGCGGCTGGGGTGGAGCATCGGCACCGTGTCCGTGGCGGTCGGAGCGCTGGTGCTGCTGCTGTGGTGGCCGCTGCGGCAGCGCCCGGGCCTCGGCACCATCTCGAACGTGTTCGCGGTCGGTCTCAGCATGGACGCCACCCTCGCCTTCGTGCCGGACGCCCGCCATCCGGCCGTCCAGGTGCTGCTGCTGGTCGGCGGTGTGGTCCTCAACGGCATCGCGACCGGTCTGTACATCTCCGCCCGGTTCGGCCCGGGCCCGCGGGACGGGCTGATGACCGGCCTGCACCGGCGGACGGGCCGGTCGATCCGGCTGGTGCGCACCGGGATCGAGCTGACCGTCCTGGCGGTCGGTTTCCTGCTGGGCGGCACGGCCGGCATCGGCACCGTGGTGTACGCGCTGGCGATCGGGCCGCTGGCCCAGTTCTTCCTGCGGTTCTTCGAACTGCCGGAGCCGGTCAGTTCGGGCAGTGCGCATCCTGCGCCGGCCGCTTCCCCGTCGTGAGGAACGTGGTGACCGCCCGGTTGCCGCAGGCGTTGCCGGTGCCCAGGTAGAGGCCGTGCCCGCCCTGCTCCACGGTGACCAGGCGGGCCCGGTCGCCGAGGGCGGCCCGCATCTTCAGGGCGCCGGACAGCGGGGTGGCCGGGTCGCGGCGGCTCTGCAGCATGAGGATGTTGGACGGCCCGGCGGGGGTGATCCGTACCGGCTTCGGCGTGGTGTCGTGCTTCCAGAACGAGCAGGGCATCACGTTGACGGGCATGCCGGCCGTCAGCGGGTGGGCGGCCCGGTCGGCGGCCACCGCCCGCCGGTAGTCGCCCATGGAGGTGCGCGGCCAGGCGACGTCGTTGCAGACGACCGCGACCATGAGCGCGGCGTCGGTGTCGGGGACCGGCCGGGTCAGCTCGGGCGGGAGGGCCACGTCGGCGGCGGGGTCGTCGGCGGTCCTGACCAGCCGGGCGAGGGCCGGGAAGGCGGCGTCGGCGTAGAGGGCGTTCTGCAGGGCCTGGCGCAGACCGTTCCCGGTGAGCGGGATGCCGGGCGTGGTGGACGCGCGCGGCGCCCGGTCGAGGGCGGCCGCCAGACCGGTGACCAGCGGGCGGACGTCCTCGGCGCGCTGCGCGAGCCGCAGCCCCTCCCGGTCCCGGTCGGGGTGGGCGGCCCAGGCGGCGAAGTCGGGGAAGCGGTCGTCGGCGCCGCGCGACATGTTCGCCAGCCAGCCGCGGGCCACCTTCCGCGGGTCGGGGTCGCCGCTGCTGTCGAGCACCCACCGGTCGGTGCGCTCCGGGAAGCTCTGCGCGTACACGGCGCCGACGTAGGCGCCGTACGACACTCCCCACGCGGACAGCTTCTCCTCGCCGAGGGCCGCGCGGAACCGGTCCATGTCGCGCACCTGGTTGGCGGTGGTGAAACTGCGCAGCACGGGGCCGCCGTTGCGGGCGCAGGCGGCGGCGGTCCGCCGGGAGCGGGCGATGTTCTCGCCGATCGAGCCGTCCGCGGCGGGCCACGAGCGCAGCGAGGTGAGGTGGCGGTCCTCGGGGGCGAGGCCGCAGCTCGCGGTGGTGCTGCCGCCGACGCCGCGCGGGTCCATGGCCACGAGGTCGTAGGCGCCGCCGAGTTCCTTCCGCAGCGCCGCGCCCTTCTGGGTCAGCCGCTGTACGCCCGAGCCGCCGGGGCCGCCGGGGATGACGATGAGGGTGCCGCGGCGGGCGTTCCCGGTGCCCTGGGCGGCCGGCAGGCGGGTGACGGCGATGTCGAGCTGCCGGCCGGCCGGATCGGCGTGGTCGAGGGGCACGGACAGGGTGGCGCACTGCTGCCCTTCGGGGCGGGGCGGGGCGCCGGGCGTCTGCGGCTCGGGGCAGGGCTGCCAGTCGAGTTGCGGGAGCGGCGGCCGGCGGCCGGGGCGGGGTGGCCGCGGTGGCGGCTGCGGTCCCGGTCAGGGTGGCGGCCGCGACGACGGCGGCGGAGAGGCCGAGGAGCAGGGGCTTGGTGAGGCGCGGGGCGGTGGGGCGCGGTGCGTCCGCCGGCTGCGTCGGGTGGGGCGTCTGCGTCGTCTGCTGCGTCTGCTGCGTCATGGGGAACAGCTTGGCCGGGCCCGGCGCGGCGCCCCATCCGGCGAACCGGCCGGACCGGGGTGGGGACAGCCCCCGGTCCCAAGTCCGGCCTGCACCGCGTGCAGTTGGTGTCGCCGTGGGGTCAGCGGCGTCGGCGGCGGCGGACGAGGATGCCGACCGCGGCTCCGCCGAGGGCGGCAACTGCCACGCCGGCGGTGGTGAACCAGGTCGCGCGGCCGGGGCCGGAGTCGTCCACCGCGTCGCGGTCCGGAGTGCCCGGGTCCATCGCGGGCCGGGCGGCCGGCGGGGCGGCGGGGCCGGCGGGGCCGGCGGGCTTCGCCTCGGCAGCGTTTCCGGGGGCGCGGGCGGCGGGCGGCGCGGGTCTCGCGGCCGGTGCCGCCACGGTGACGGTGCCCTCGCCGCGGCCGAGGTCGGGGAAGCCGACCTCCACGGTGATCTGCCAGCGTCCGGCGGGCAGCGCCTCGGCGGTGGTCCAGCCGGCGGCGGTGCCCGGGATGCGCACCAGCTTCCAGGGGCCGGCGGTCCGCGAGCCGTCCCCGCTCACCGCGTTGACGGTGGCGGCGACCCGCTCCTCGACGGGGTCTCCGTCGTTCTCCCAGGTGACGTCGGCGGTGATGTGGCCCTGCCGCTGCCCGGTGAGGGTGACCGCGATGGTGTCGCCGTGGGCGGCCGCGGTGCCGGGTGCGGCGAGCAGCAGGGTGCCGGAGAGGGCGGCGAGGGCGAGGTTCCTTCGGTGCATGGCGGTGCTCCCGGGTGGGCGGAGGGGTGGGGAGGTACGGGTGCCGCGCCCCGCGGTGGCGCGGGGCGCGGCGTTCCGCGGGTACCGGCGGGCGCGGCCGGTGCGTACCGGCGGGCGGGGCCGGATGTGTGCGCCGTGGCGGGCGGGCCGCCCCGTGACGGCCCGCCCGCCCGGCGGTGCGACTGCCGGTGCGGGCCGGTCAGCCGGTCTTCTGGAGCGTCCAGGCCTGTGCCGGACGCCCGTTGGTGTGCTGGAGGTCGAGCAGCCAGGCGCCGTAGTACGGGCGGTTGCTGATGCTCAGCGCGTAGTCGCCGCTGCGGTCGGTGACGGTCACGGCCGCGCCGTTGCGGTTCAGCTTCCACTGCTGGGCCTTGGCGCTGCCGCAGGGCTGCTGGGCGATCCACATGCCGGCTGACGGCGCGCCGCCGGGCTGGAGGCACTTGCCGGAGGCGGCGGAGCGGATCCGCACCAGGCCGTTGCCGGCGTCGTCGAAGTACCACTGCTGGTGGGCGTATCCGTTGGCGGCCGAGCCGACGAGGATCGTCCCGTCGGCGCTGCGGCCGCCCCACAGTTCGGCGTTCATGCCGGTGCTGCCGTTGCCGAGGACGTAGCGGCTGCTGGGCTTGGTGCTGCCGCCGCCGGCTTCCTTGGTGGTGAAACGCGTCGCCTTGCCGGGTCCGCTGTCACGGCCCTGGCCGTCGCGCACCGAGACGGCCACCTTGTACGAGGTGCCGGGCTGGAGGCGGTAGACGCGCAGCACCGTGCCCTGCACCCAGGTCAGCTGCCTGCCGCCGAGGAACACCTGGTACCAGGCGGCGCCCGGGACCTTCGGCCAGCTCACGACGGCGGAGTCGGACTGGATCTGGCCGACGGTGACGTCGGGTCCGGTGCCGGGTTCCGGCGTGGTCGGGGTGGGGCTGGGCTTGGGGGTCGGGCTCGGGTCCGGATCCGGGTCGGTGCCGCCGCCCCCGCCCTTGCCGCGCATGAGGAACTGGTTGTCGGCGATGTTCCAGTGCGTCGCGAGGTAGCTGCCCGCCCGCGGGTTGGTGTGGAAGTAGTCGTCGTGGTTGCAGTCGAGGATGTTGTCGGAGGCCCGGTTGGTGCAGATGTTGCGCATCTGCGGGTAGTGCGGGCTGTCCGAGTAGCACATGACGTCCCACTCGTCCGTGCAGTGCGCGCCGCGGCTGGTGTTGGGGGCGCTGTTGTTGACCGCGCCGAGGTTGTGGCCGAGTTCGTGGGCGGCGGTGTGGCCGCCCCAGCAGCCGCTGTCGGTACGGCCGTAGGAGGGGCCGAAGTTGCTGAGGTTGTTCTGCTGGGGTCGCTCGTCGCCGTTGAAGGTGCCGATGCCGCAGTAGACCTGGGCGTCCGCGAAGATCATGTACTTGCGGTCGCGGCGGTCCAGGCCCTTGGCGGCCAGCGCGCGGTTGGTGGCGCTGAACTCGGCGAGGGCTGAGTCCGGCAGCTCGATGTTGAGCACCGTGGGGGTGCAGTCGGCGGCCGTGACGTAGCGGATGTGGCGGACGCCGCCGGTCTCCTCGGCGCTGGCCGAGTAGATGACGTCGGCGTCGGCGGCCCACTTGCGGAACGAGGCCACGTACTGCGAGTAGCGGTCCTTGCCGGGGCCGTGGACGTAGACGACCTGGACCCGGTTGCCGGTGTTGCCGTCGCCGTCGCACTGCACGGTCTGACCGGCCGGGCCGGCGGCGGCGGTGCGGCCGGCCGGGCTCTTCGAGGCGCCGGGCGTGGGGGCGGCCGCGGCGTTGCCCCGGGCCTGCGCGTCGACGGCGGGCGCGTCCTGAGCACGTCCGCCGCTCTGCGCGGGCGCCGGGTCGCCGGCAGGCTTGGCCGGATCCGCGGCCCGGGCCACGGACTTGACCGCGGGCGGGGTGTCCTTCTTGATGTCGACGCCCTTGGGCGGGGCGTCCGGGCCGTGCGTGCAGTGGCCCGCGTCGGTGGCGTAGACACCGGCGCACCGGTCGCCCTTCTCGGCGGGCTTGAGGCCGTCGTAGACCATGCCGCGGGCGGGTTGGTTGCCGGGCTTCTTCTCCAGTGGCGCGGGCTCCGCGTCGCGGGCCGGCGCGGCGGCCGGCACGAGGAGGGCGGTCTGGGGTTCGGCCTGTGCGAGCTGCCCCGTCTGCGCGTCGCCGCGGCCCGCCTCGTACGCGATGCCGGCCGCCACGACCGCCGCCACCGCCATGGCGGCGGTGATGCCTATGAAGCGTCCGCGCGGCTTTCTCTGACGTTCTTTCAGCCTTCGATGCTTGGACATGCGCACCTCAATTCCTTGGTCAGGGGATTGAGTGCGGAAGCCTGCCAGACGCATCCGGTGGAGAATTCGGACATACGGGCGGCGAGCCCGAGAATCCAACCTGTTACCTGCTGGTCGGATTTGATGAACCATCAATACCCTTGAAAACAAGGCGAGTTACGCGCGTCACGCGTCAGTGGTCCAGTCCTATTTAAGGATGTCGTTACCGAATCGAGATAGTCACGGAATGGTTGTTGACGGGAATTCAGTCGGGGATTCAACCGTCGATTACCGCGCGCAGAACGCCGATTACCGATGCGTAATGACGCCCGGCCGGCTACACCGTCGCCGGGTTCGTGGGGTTCCGGACTCCGGGCGCCAGGCTCTGGATGGTCACGCCGAGCGCGGCGTCCGAGCTCGCCGCGTTCCTGACGCTCGGTCTGGTCCGGCCGTGGGGCGAGGTGACGCCGAGGAGGCCGCGGCCGAGCGGCTGCGCGCGGCCCAGGGCCAGGGCGAGCTGGCCCCGGACCTCGATCCGCACGTCCTCATCGACCTGATGTACGGGGCCCTCTATTACGCGCTGCTGCTGGTGCGCAAGCCCGCGGAGCCGTCGGGTCCGCGGGTGTCGGGCCGGTCAGGCGCGCCGCTCCAGCGTGGGGCGCAGCCGCTCCAGGAGCCCGTAGAGCGCGGTGCTCTCGGCTTCGTCGAGGGTGTCGAGCGCCGAGTGGGTGGCCTGCATCTCCTCGCGCACCCGGCGGATGACTTCACGGCCCTCGTCCGTGGCGACGACGTTCTTGACGCGGCGGTCGGCCGGGTCCGGTTCGCGGCGGACCAGCCCGCGGGCCTCCAGCCGGTCGACGATCCCGGTGACGTTGGACGCGTCACAGACCAGCAGGGTGGCGAGGCCGCGCATCGGCAGCGGGCCGTTCAGCTGAGCGAGCACCTTGGCCTGGGTCGAAGTGAGGCCGTGCCGCGCCGCGGCGGTCGCGAAGTCCCGCCACTGGGCGGTTCCGATGGCGGCGAGCAGCTCCAGCAGCTGGAGCTTGGCGGGGGCGGCGTGCGGTGCGGTCGTGCTCATGGAACGAGCCTAACCGGATTGCTTCACATTATCAATTGTTTACTTGACTACCTTAACTATCCACGTCTACCTTCAGTCGAGTTACTTGAGGTCATCAAACATCTGCTGTCTGAAGCACGTGCCGCCTCGCCCCTGAGCCACCACCGAGAAGGTCTGCCAGCCATGAGTCCCCAGTCCCCCGCCGCCCCGGCAGCCGGGCGCAGTCGCAACGAGACGGTCGTCGTCTTCGCCCTGAGCCTCGCCGCGATGGTCGTGTCGATGATGCAGACGCTGCCCGTCCCGATCCTCGGTCTGATCCGCAGCGACCTGGGCACCACGACCGCCGGGGTCAGCTGGGTGACCACCGCGACCCTGCTGTCCGCGGCGGTCTTCACCCCGCTGCTCGGCCGGTTCGGCGACCAGCACGGCAAGAAGCCGACGCTGGTGGCGGTCCTCGGCGTGATGGTCGCGGGTTCGGTGATCGCGGCCCTCGCGAACTCGCTGCCGCTGCTGATCCTCGGCCGGGTCCTGCAGGGCGCCGCGACCGCGATCTTCCCGCTGGCGCTGTCGGTGCTGCGCGAGGAGGTGCGGCCGCAGAAGCTGCCCGGGGCGATGGCCCTGGTGAGCGGCACCCTCGCGTTCGGCAGCGGCCTGGCGCTCGTCGCCACCGGCCTGCTGACCTCCGGTGACGGCGCCGACTACCGCAACGCCTTCTGGATGGCCACCGGCTTCGCCGTGCTCGCACTGGTCGCGGTCGTCGCCCTCGTCCCCGCCACCCGCCACAAGACCGGCGGCCGCACCGACTTCCTCGGCGCCCTCACCCTGGGCCTCACCCTCCTGCTGCTCCTGCTGCCTATCTCGCAGGGCAACGAGTGGGGCTGGACCTCCGGCCGTACGCTGGGCAGCTTCGCCGGTGCCGCCGTCATGGCCGCCGTCTGGGTCTTCACCGAGCTGAAGGTCCGCGAACCGCTCGTGGACATGCGGATGTTCGCGCACCGCCCGGTGCTCATGGCCAACCTGGCCGGCGTCCTCGTCGGGTTCGGCATGTTCGCGAACTTCCTGGGCGTCTCCTACCTCGTCCAGATGCCCGAGGCGGTCGCCGGCTACGGCTTCGACGCGTCCATCCTCCGCGCCTCGGTCCAGTTCCTGCTGCCCGGCGCCATCGTCTCGCTGCTGGCCTCGCCGGTCGGCGGCCAGATCGTCCGGCACCGCGGCCCGCGTACGGCCCTGGCCCTGGCCGCCGCGCTGGGCGCCGCCGGCTTCGGCTGGCTGGCCCTCGACCACGGCCACACGCTGTCCGTGATCGGCGCGGGCCTGGTGGTCGGTGCGGCCGTCAGCTTCGGCTACGCCGCGATGCCGGCCGTGATCATGGCGAGCGTCCCGCACCACCAGAGCGGCATCGCCAACGGCATCAACTCGATCTCCCGCTCCACGGGCAGCGCGATCGGCAGCGCCGTGGTCACGACCATCCTGGCCTCGCAGACCATCGAGCACCTGCCCGCGGGCGTCCCGCCGCTGCCGGCCGAGTCGGGCTTCACCCTGACCTTCGTCATCGGCGCCGTCGCCTTCGCCCTGGTCGCCCTGATCGGCCGGCTGGGCCTGCGCCGCCCGCAGCGGATGCACACGGTCGCGTCGGACCCGGCCGCCTCTCCCGCACCCGCGGAACCGGCCAAGGCACCGGCGGCCACGACCGCCTGACCTGCACCCCGCCCCACACGCCGCAGGGCCCCGGACTCGTCCGGGGCCCTGCGGCGTTCACCGTCCTGTCCCTTCACCGGGTGGTGGGGGTGCGGGGCTGTGGAGGCTGGGTCAGGCTGTGGTGATGGGAGCTGCGCCGATTCATGTGCACCGACTGAGTGATCAGGGCGGGCGGCGGGTGTCCGTCAGCGACGAGCAGGGGCACGACACGCTGCTCGGGATCGCGTACAGCGACGGGGATCTGCTGGAGTTCCTGCGGCGGGCCGGGCTGCCGGACGCCGATGCGGTCCTCGACGATCCGGACTGGGTGACCTGGGAAGTGGAACGGCCGCACGAGTGGACGGCGCCGTGAGATCCGGGCGCCGTCCCGTGCCGTGCCGGGTTACGCCGGGGTGAGTTCCGGCGCGGGTTCGGCCGGTGCGCCGGCGCCGGTGCCCGTGGCCACGGGCTCGTCGAGGGCGTGGCGCAGGATCCGGCGGCGCTCGTCCGGGCCGGTGGCGGCGAGCAGGGCGGACAGGACGGCGATGCGGGCCTGGCCGGCCCGGAGGATGCCGGTGGGCACGGCCCCCGCGGCGACCAGGTCCACGGCGCCGCCACCGGTGTAGATCTCGGTGACGGGTCCGGCCGCGACCCGGGTGGTGAGGGCGACGAGCACCCCGCGGGCGGTGGCGGCGGCGACGGCCTCGACGAACTCCGGGGTGGCGTTGCCCGCGCCGGTGGCCACGAGGACGACGCCCTCGGCGCCGGCCGCGAGCGCCGCCTCGAACAGGACCGGGTCGGCGTCGCAGTGGTGCATCACCATGTCGACGCGCGGCAGCGGGCCGTCGGCGGCGGGCCGGCCGAGCGCAGCGGGCCGGCGGGGGCGTACGGGGACGCTGACCCGGCCGAATCCGATGCTGCCGAGGGCGTCGCCGGACGGGTTGGCGAACGCGTCGTGGGCGACGGTCTGCGTCTTCACGGTGCCGCGGGCGGCGTGCACCCGGCCGTCGAAGGTGACGACGACACCGACGTCGCGGGCGGTCGCGGCGGTCAGCAGGGCGTCGTACAGGTTGGCGGGGCCGTCGCCGTCGGGCGCGTCCAGCGGGCGCTGCGCGCCGGTGAAGACGACGGGGCGCGGGTCGTCGTGGTGGAGGTCGACGAAGAAGGCCGACTCCTCCAGGGTGTCCGTGCCGTGGGTGACGACGATGCCGGTCACAGCGGGGTCGGCGAGCACCTCGTGGACGGTGCGCAGCAGGGTGAGCTGGTGGGCGCTGGTCAGGCGGGGGCTGTTCACGCTGAAGAGGTCGACGACCTCGACGGTGACGCCCTCGGGGACCGAGGCGGTGGCCATGACCTCCTGGCCGCGCGCGTCGGCGGCGAAGCCGGTGCCCTGCCAGCGGCTGGCTATGGTCCCGCCGGTGCTGATGACGACGACCCGTCCCACGGGGGCCACCTTTCGTTCGTGCTGATGGGTGCAGTGGCAGCCCTGGGGGGTCCCGGGCGTACACGCGCAATGTTAGGGATTCATGCGCGCAATCGGATCGCTAGTTTTGATGCCGAAATGTTTCGGCTGAGTGGATCCTCGCGCGAAGGCGCCATTTACAGGTGAATGCTTGCGCGACCCTCTGGCGGCCCTTGGGCCTCCCGCGCACCTCTGGGCAGATTGGTCCAGACCAACTAGGGTGAGCCGTCGTCCTGTCGGCCGGATTCCGGGGTGGGTGCCTGATGGTCTCGCGTCGTTCGTTGGTCCTTCTCGCCGGGCTGGGTGCCGCCGGCCCACTCTCCCTCTCCGCGGGCCCCGCGCACGCGGCACCGGGCGCGGCCCTCCGGGTGCCGCCCTTCGACCTCCCCGCACCCACCGCCCGCCGCCCCGTCGGCACCCTCGACCTGCACCTCGTGGACCACGGCCGCGCCGACCCGCTCGCCCCGGACCGGCGGCCCCGCGAGCTGATGGTGCAGCTCTGGTACCCGGCCGCGGCCGGCGCCCGGCGGCACCCGCGGGCCCGGTACACGGGCGAGGCTGCGGCCGCCGCGCTGGAGGCGGAGCTGCCGCTCGCCCCGGGGACACTGGCCGCCCTCCGCCCGCACGCCCGGTACGGCGCTGCGGCCGTGCCCGGCCCGCTCCCCCTGCTGCTGTTCGGGCACGGGCGCAAGGGCGGCCGCGGCAACGGCACCGCGCTCGCCGAGGACCTGGCCGCGCACGGCTACCTGGTCGCCGCGGTCGACCACACCTACGACGCCGCGGTGGTCGAGTTCCCCGGCGGCCGGGTGGTCCGCAGCGTTCTGCCCGAGGAGCCGGCCGACTGGGAGGCCCAGGAGCGTCTGGAGATCGCCGCCCGGGTGGGCGACCTGCGCTTCGTGGCGGGAGCGCTCACCGGGGCCGCCGGGCCCGGTCGGCCGTGCGCCGATCCCCGCCGGATCGGGGTGCTCGGCCATTCGATGGGCGGGGCGGCTGCCGCCGAGGTGCTGCGCACGGACCCGCGGTTCCGGGCCGGGCTGGGCCTGGACGGGGCGTTCTTCGGCTCGCCGGTCCCGGAGCTCGGGCTGGACCGCCCGTACCTGCTGCTGACGGCGCTGGAGGACCACGACACCTGGCGGCGCTGGCGGGAGCACCAGCGCGGCTGGGCCCGGCAGCTGCGGATCGCGGGCACCGGCCACCTCACGTACACCGACCTGCCGCACTTCGCCGGGCCCGGCGGGCTGCGCGAGGCCTGGCCGGCGGACCTGTACGCGGAGCTGCTGGGCACTCTGGCGGCGGCCCGGTCGGCCGAGCTGGTCCGGGTGTACGCACGGGCCTTCTTCGACCGGTTCCTGCGCGGCCGGCCGGCTCCCCTGCTGGCGGCGCCGTCGGTGCGGTACCCCGAGGTGGAGTTCCGCTGGGTCCGTGAGGGCGGGGCCGCCGTCAGCTGACCGGGGCGCCGCCCGCCCGGTGCAGGCCCATCAGCAGCAGCCAGAGCCGGTCGGCGAGCTGCTGCGGGCCGCCCGGGACGGTGCCGTGCAGCCAGTCGGCGAGCACCGCGGTGAACGTGCCCGCGACCGCGGAGGCCACGAGTTCGGAGTGCGGGGCGCCGGCCCGCTCGCGCTCCGCGTGGGCGCGGGCCCGCAATTCGACGTGCAGCCGGTCGCCGAGCGGGCCGGATCCACCGGGCAGGAGCAGGGTGCGGTGCAGGTCGCCGCGGTGGGCGGTGGCCGCGAGGAACTCGGCGAGCGCGGCCGGGGGCCGGGCCGGCGGCACCGAACCCGGCCCGGTCTGCCAGGCGTGCAGGGCGTCCACGGCGGCGTGCACCACCTCGGCGCAGGCGTCCACGGCGAGCCCGGTCAGGTCCTCGTAGTGCAGGTAGAAGGTGGCGCGCCCGACGCCGGCCCGGCGGACCACGGCGGACACGTTCACCTCGGCGAGCGGCCGGTCGGCGCACTCGGCGAGCAGCGCCTCGCGCAGCCGGGCCCTGGTCCGGGCGGTCCGCGGGTCCCCGGCGGCCGGGGTCATGCGGCGAGCAGGGCGGCAGCGAGCGCGAGCGCGGCGGGGCCGGCCTGGACGACGAGGATCCGCTTGTTCGCGGTCGCGGCCCCGTAGACGCCGGCGACGATCACGCAGACCAGGAAGAAGACCTGGACCCCGAGGTCTCCGGTGATCAGGGACCACACCAGGCCGGCCGCGAGGAAGCCGTTGTAGAGGCCCTGGTTGGCGGCGAGGACCGCGGTCTTGCTGGCCGTTTCGGGGTCCTGGCCGTGGAGCCGGCGGCCCGGCGGCCGCTCCCACAGGAACATCTCCAGGACCAGGAAGTACGCGTGCAGCGCGGCGACGGCGCCGGTCAGGATCTGGGCGGTGACATGCATGAGGACTCCTCTACTTTCTGGACAACTGTACAGGAAGTGGAGAAGCGGCGGTCGGCTCCCCCGCCAGCGGTCTCCTCGGCGGCGGTCCCTCCGGTGGCGGCTCCCGGGCGGCGGGCCGGCTCAGGCCGGCTGCGGTCCGGCCGGTGCGGGTCCGAGGGTGGTGGTGCCCGGGGTGGCCCGGTGCCCGAGGCCGGTCCGGTACACGTCGAGGGCCGCTTCGGTGCGGCCGGTGCGGCGCAGCAGGTCGCCGAGGAGCCGGCACAGGTCGGCCAGGTCGCCGCTGGCACCGCTGCGCTCCAGCAGGGCGAGGGCCCGTACGTAGTGCTCTTCGGCCTGCTCGGCCGCGCCGTCCTCCTCGGCGATCAGGCCGAGCAGCCGGTGCGCGCCGGCCGCGTGCACGGCGCCGTGCCGGTCGTCGAGTTCCAGCAGTGCCGACAGCAGGACGGCGGCTTCGTCCCGGCGGCCCAGTCTCCGGAGCACGTCGGCGAGTTCGACCTCCACCTGCGCGGTGTAGAGGGCGGCCCGCTTGGCCGCCAGCATGGTGTGCGCGGTCCGCAGCTCCTTCTCCGCACCGAGGAGTTCGCCCTTCTGGGCGAGGACGTAGCCGCGCATCCAGTGACAGTGCGCGAGGTCGGTGTGCAGCTGGAGCTGCCGGTAGATGGACTGGGCCTTGGCGAGCGAGGCGTCGGCGTCGGCGGTCCGGCCCTCGGCCAGGAAGGTGCGGGCCACCTGCCGGTGCATGCCGGCGACGAGGGCGGGGTCGGCGGCCTGCGGGGCGAGGGAGAGGGCGAGTTCCGCGGCGTGCGCGGCGCGGGCGTGGGCGCCCATGTCGATGTACGGCCCGATGATCGCCGCGTACAGCAGGAGCAGTGCCTCGGGGTCGGCCAGGCCGCCGGCGGTCAGCTCGTCGATGGCGGCTTCCAGGAGGTAGCAGGCGTAGCGGAGTTCCCCGGCGAGGAGGTGGGCGACGGCCCGGCCGCGGACCGCGCGGGCCCGGCGCGGCAGCGGCTCGCCGGCCAGCAGTTGCTCGGCGGCCTCGAAGTGGCGCCGGGCGTCGTCGAGTTCCCCCGCCTCCAGGGCGCAGTCGCCGAGCCCGAGGAGGGCTTCGGCCTGCTCGGGTACGAGCTCCAGGTGCTCGGCGTCGGTGAGCAGGCGGCGGTAGCCGACCGCGGCCTCGTCGGCGGCGCCGGTGGCCAGCTGGCGCTGCGCGTCGGTGAGGCCGAGGCGGAGTTCGGTGGCGAGGCGGGCGGGGCGGCCGGTGGCCAGCTCCTCGAAGGTGGTGCCGAGCCGCTGGGCGAGGAAGCGCAGCGCGGTCTCCGACGGGCGCACCCGGCCGGACTCCAGGGTGGAGATGTAGGCCGGTGTGTAGGCGGGTTCGGCGAGCTGGCGCTGGGTCAGGCCCAGACGCCCGCGCAGCGTTTGCACGCGGCGCCCGATCTCGGCCGGTTCATCCATGGCAGAGCCCCCTGACGATTGCGGCTTCCGGTGTCCGGCGGCGTGGTGACATTGCGTAGGACCCCTGCCCACACCTAAGTTAAGCAACTCGTTCATCGTACTTATCCGCTTGCTTAACTGCCCCGTCGGGGAGAGGTTTTCATGCGTTCAGCGCTGCGCAGAGCAGTCATCGCGGCCGGTGTCGCCACCACCGCCACCGCCGTCCTGGCCACCGTATCGGGCGGGGCGTCCGCCGCTCCGCCGGAGGCCGCCGTGGACCACGGCGGGGTCACCGTCGAGATCCCGGGCCCGGAGCACGGCAACGTCGCCGGTTCCGGACACACCGAAGTCCCGGCCGCCGGCCGCAACAAGCCGTCCGGTCAGCTGTCGTCCGCCGAGGCGGCGCAGGACGGCGAGCTGGGCAAGCTCGTCAACACCGGTCGCACCAAGGACCGGCTCGACGTCGTCATCATCGGCGACGGGTACACCGCCGCCCAGCAGGCCAAGTTCCACGCCGACGCGAAGGCCAAGTGGGCCGAGGTCGCCGCCGTCGAGCCGTACACCACGTACAGGAACCTGTTCAACGTCTGGACGGTCGACGCGGTCTCGAAGCAGTCCGGCGTCACGGGCGACCCGGAGAAGGGTGTCGTCCGCAACACCGCCCTCGGCTCCTACTTCTGGTGCGACGACATCGAGCGGCTGCTCTGCATCGACCAGACCAAGGTCGACAAGTACGTGGCGAAGGCCCCCGACGCCGATCTGGTGATCGTGCTGGCCAACAGCACCAAGTACGGCGGCGCCGGGTACAACCAGCGCAGCGCCAAGTACGGCTACGAGGGCATATCCACCGCCTCGGCGGGCAACGAGCAGTCCGGCCAGGTCGCCATCCACGAGACCGGCCACTCCCTCGGCAAGCTCGCCGACGAGTACTTCTACCCGGGCTACCCCGGCTACGAGAAGTACGACGGCCCCGAGGTCGACGACGTCAACGTCAGCGTCCTGACCGCCCGCAAGCTCGCCGAGCAGCGGACCAAGTGGTACCGCTGGCTGGGCGAGACCTCCCCCGACGGCGGCAAGGTCGGCGCCTACGAGGGCGGCGGCTACTACGTCAAGGGCCTCTACCGCCCCACCGACAGCTCGATGATGCGGGTGCTCGACAAGCCGTTCAACCTGCCGGGCGTGGAGGCGATGATCGCCGGCTTCCACCGGCACGCGAACCCGGTCACGCCGCTCACCCCGACCGACGCCACGCTGCGCCCGGGCAAGACGGTCAAGATCTCCGTGCCGCGCCTGACCGGCAAGGACGGCCGCCAGTTCACCATCCGCTGGTACCTCGACGGCAAGGAGCTGCGCTCGCTGCGCGGCAAGACGAAGGTGGCGGTCGCGGACCTGGCCGGCCGGCTCGCCGACGGGAAGACCCACAAGCTGGGCGTGGCCGTGGAGGACCGCACCCCGTCGGTGCGCGACCCGAAGATCACCGCGCAGCTGAAGTCGAAGGTGCGCTGGAACGTCCACCGCTGACAGCGGGCGGCCCGCGTTCAGGGATAGACGACGTACAGCAGGCGGTCCGGGACCGGCGGGGGGCTGCCCTGGAGGACGCCGGTGGTGGCGTTGGCCGTGAGCGCCTGCTTGACCCGGGCCGGGCCGTCCGCCGGATGGCGGGACAGGTGGAGGGCGGCGGCGCCGGCCGTGTGCGCGGTGGCCATCGACGTGCCGCTCAGCACGGCGGTGGCGGTGTCGGCGTCCTTCCACGCCGACGGGATCTGCACGCCGGGTGCGAACAGGGTCACGCAGTTCCCGTAGTTGGAGGAGGCGGCCCGGCGGTCGGTGCGGTCGGTGGACCCGACGCTGACGACCTCCGGCAGCCGGGCGGGCGACTGGTTGCACGCGCCGCCGGCGGTGCCCGAACTGCCCGCCGAGACGGTGTAGGTGATGCCGGAGGCGACCGAGCGGCGGACGGCCGCGTCGAGCACCGAGCTGGCCGCGCCGCCCAGGCTCATGTTGGCGACGGCCGGCCGGACCGCGTGCGCCGAGACCCAGTCGATGCCGGCGACCACGCCCGCCGTGGTGCCGGAGCCCTGGCAGTCGAGGACGCGGACGGCGACCGGCCGTGCCTCCTTCGCCGCGCCGTACGTGCGGCCGGTGGCGATGCCCGCGACATGGGTGCCGTGGCCGTGGCAGTCGTCGCCGTTGCGGCCGTCGCCGACGGTGTCGGTGCCGACCGTGGCCCGGCCGCCGAACTCCGTGTGCGTGACGCGCAGTCCGGTGTCGATCACGTACACCCGGACCCCGGCCCCGGTGGACGGCGGCGTGTAGGTGGTGGACAGCGGCAGCCGGCGCTGGTCGATCCGGTCCAGCCCCCAGGGGGCGGCGTCCTGCCGTACCGCGGGGGTGGCCGCGGGCAGGGCGAGGACCCGGTCCTGCTCGATGCGGGCGACCCGCGGGTCGGCGGCGATCCTGGCAGCCTGCGCACGGCTCATCCGGGCCGAGAACCCCTGGAGCGCGGACCGGTAGACGTGCCCGAGCCGGGCGCCGCCGGCCCCGGCGCCGGCGAGCAGCGCGCGGGCCGTGTCCGCCACGGGTGCGGCGGGCGCGCGGCCGGTCCGCTCCGCAGGTTCTTTCAGTACGACGATCCAGCTGTCGGGCAGCGCCGCGCCCACGGCGGGCCGGGCCGCGCCGGACGGTGCGGGTGCGGCCGCGGCGGGCCCGGCGCCGAGCTGCAGTCCCGCGGCGAGCAGGGCGGCCGGCAGCAGCAGCGACAGCGCACGGCGGCTTCGTAACTCACTCATTCCCAGGGCACCTTGACCTTTCATCGACCGGTGTGGGGGTGTGGCCGTTCAGGGTGGTGCGGGTGCGCGGGCCAGGCTGCCGCGCCGGGGCCGCGCAGGCAAGAGGGCCCGGACAGCCGGCTGCCGCCCGGACCGGGGGTCCGGGCGGCAGCCGGTGGGGATTGCGGGCCTGGCGACGCCCGCTAGGAGAAGGTCCAGCGTTGTGCCGTGGTGTTGTCGCAGGGCGTGCGGGTGAGCTTGGTGCCGTTGGCCGTGGCGCCGCCTGCCGGGGCGAGGCACTGGCCGCCGTTGCGCAGCGTGCTCTGCGGTCCGGCCTCCCAGGTCTGGCCGGCGGTGCCGGTGCAGGTCTGGAGGGTGACGCGGGCCGCGGCCGTGCCGTCCAGGCACATGCCGCCGAGTCCGGTGAGCCGGCCGTCGGCCCGCAGGGTCCAGCGCTGGTTGGGCCCGCCGTGGCAGGTGTACAGCGTCGGCTCGGTGCCCGGGGTGGTGGCGCTGTGCGGCAGGTCGACGCAGGTCGCGGACGCGGCGTTGACCAGGGTCGCGTCCGCGGGCAGCGGGGCGGGCCGGCCGGTCGCGGTGATCTCGGCCGCGCTGGTCCACGGGCCGCGGCCGCCGGCCTCGCCGGTCGCCTTCAGCCGCAGATAGCGGCCGGTGCGCCCGGCCAGCGGCACGGTCTTCGCGGCGGCCGTGTCGGCGAAGGTCCCGGTGGCGGCCGGGGCGCCCCAGTTCGCCGTGGTGTCGGACACGTACACCTCGTAGCCGCCGATCCGGCCGTTGGACCCGCCGTCCTGGCGGGGCAGGTAGCCCAGCCCGTCCAGGGTGTGGCGGGCGCCGAGGTCGATCTGGATCTCGTGCGGCAGGGCGGCCGGCTTGTTCGAGGACCAGGCGGTGTGCCACATGGTCGCCGGGTTCCCGTCGATGGCGTTCGCCGCGGCGCCGTTCTCGGCCGCGGTCTCCTCGCTGTCCGCGTGGACGACGCTCCAGCCGGTCTGCGGGATCGGGGTGGCGGCCGGCACCGGCTCGGCCGCGGGCAGCCGGACCCCGTTGGCGGTGACCGTGAACGCCCCCGACTTGGCGCCCGTCTTGACGCGCAGCACGCCCGAGCGGTCGGCCGGGTCGAAGAACCAGCCGGTCGCGGCCGCGTCGTACGCGGCCCGCGTGCCGTGGGCGGGCAGGGCCGCGCCGCCGTCGGTGACCGTGGTGGGGGCGCCCGCGACGTGCAGCGTGAACTCGTAGCCGCGGGAGGCGGGCTTGCCGGTGTAGCTGCCGGTGGCGGCGCCGACGGACACGGTCACGTCGCCGCTGCCGGCGGCCGGGGCGGTGACGTCCACGCGCTGCCGGGCGTACGCGCCGTTCTGGTGGGCGCGGGTCAGGCCGTCGTCCTCGTACAGGCTGAAGGAGGACGTGCCGCGCGGGTGGATGTCGTAGGTGAGGGTGGAGACCGGCTTCTCACCGGTGTGGTTCATCTGCGGCCACATGGGGACGACCGAGCCGCCCTTGACGAACAGCGGCAGGGTGTCGAGGGGCGCCGCGTAGCCGTTCAGCCAGCCCGGGCCCGCGTACGTGCGGCCGGTCCAGTAGTCGGTCCAGGTGCCGGCCGGCAGGTAGATGCCGTCGCGGACGGTCGTGTCGGAGGTGACGGGCGCCACCAGGAAGGCGTCCCCGGCCATGAACTGCCCGCTCGTCAGGTTGCCGCGGGCCACCGGGTCGTCGGGGTACTCCAGGACGAGGGCCCGGGTGCTCGGGACGCCGGTCTCGTGGGCGGTGCGGCTCATCGTGTACAGGTAGGGCATCAGCCGCATCTTGAGCTGGAGGTACTTGCGGTTGACGGACAGGTACGGTTCGGCGAACCGCCAGGGCTGCTTGTCCTGGTAGCCGGCCGCCGGGTTGGTGGCGCCCCAGCCGGACATGGTCATGAAGGCCGGGGTGAACGCCTTCCACTGGAGGTCGCGCACGTACGTCTTGGGGCTGCCGCCGAAGATCCCGTCGACGTCGCCGGCCGCGTAGTTGAAGCCGGACAGGCCCGCGCCGGTGATCGCCGGGACGTGCCAGCGCATGTCGTCCCAGGTGCCGTACGTGTCGCCGGTCCACACCACGGCGTTGCGCTGGGTGCCTGCCCAGCCGTCCACGGTCCAGACGTAACGGCGCGCGTCGGAGTTCTTCTCGATGCCGTCGACGGCCTGCTGCACCCCGTCGAAGGCGTACTTGTAGCCGCTGCCGATCCAGGCGACGTCGGTCTTGACCCCGCGGGTGCCGGCGGTGCCGACCTCGTCCGCGATGCCGGACAGGCCGGTGGAGGTCCACAGGCCGGTCTGGAAGCCCTTGGCGCGCAGGGCGTCGACGGTGGACTTCAGGGGCGCGGTGTAGCCGCAGCCGTAGCCGTCGTTGGGCAGGAACCAGCCGGAGGGCATGTCGGCGGCGCGGGCGTCGGCGGCGTAGCCGACCACGTCGGGGGTGGTCTGGTGGCGGGCCCGGTCGTGGTCGCCCTGGTACTCCGGGTTGGAGGCGTTGAAACAGTCGGCGTTGCCGAGTTCGAAGCCCCACATCGGGGCCAGGAACGGCTTGCCGCTCACGTCGGTGTACGCGTCGAGGACCTGCTTGAGGGAGTCGCCGGTGAAGTACCAGGCGTCGAAGCGCTTCTCGTTGTGGGTGAAGGCGCCGGGGGCGTTGAAGCTGTACGAGCCGGGCGCCCAGGTGTTGCGCATGACGCCGTAGCCGTTGGTGGACATGTAGAACGGCGCGGGGCTGGCGTTGTTGTTCTCGCGCCATTTGTTGTCGACGGCGACCGGGACGGTCTTGCCGCGCAGCGCCCACTCGCCCAGCCGGAGGCCCGTTCCGTAGAACTGCTCGTCGGCGCCGCGCGCCAGGTACTGGGTGGTCTGGGTGCCGGTCCAGCTGGTGGGCTGGGTCTCCTGCCAGACGGGGGTGGTGTTGTCGGCGCGGAACACGGAGAACTGCAGCGGTGACTTGTTGACGCGGATGGACAGGGCCCCGGTGGTGATCCGGTAGTAGGTCCCGGCGTCGGTGTACGAGGTGGTCACCGGGCCGAAGTCGGTGGTGGCGGCCAGGTCGCGGCCGGCCGGGTCCTCGGTGAACGAGCCGTCGGGCGAGAGCCAGATCCGGAAGATGTCGGAACGGGCCACGACCACCCGGGCCTTGGCCCCGGTGGAGGCCGTGACGGTGAAGGTGTTCCCGGACTGGGCGAAGCCGGTGACCGAGCCGGCGGAGGCCGCGGCGGCCGGGGCGGCGGGCCCCACGGCGGTGAGGACGCCCGCGGCGAGCGTGGCGGCGAGGAGCGTGCCGAGGGCGCGCCAGCGCCCCCGGTTCCGGCTCAGCAGGGGCAGCCGGGCCCGGGCGGGGCGGGCGCGGCGGGGTCGGTCCGGATGGTCCGGACGCGGATCGTGGTGCGGGCGTGCGGAACGCGGCAGGCCGAGTCTCATGGCAGCTCCAGCAGCTCGTCGTGCGGTCCCGGGGGCCGGTGGCGCTGCCTCCGCGACACGCGAGTTGTTTGGCATGCGCCCGGCAACATAGCGCGAACGCGGCTCCATTTGAAGGAAGTTGCTCGAAACCAGCCGGTATCACGCAGCTTCGCGCACACCAGCGGCCTGACGCGCGGCGCAGCCAGCGGCGCACGCACAGGGGGCCCGACGGCGATCCGGCCGTCGGGCCCCCGTGTGTGCGGTGGGCTGTGCCGCCCTATGCGCGGGCGATGAGGGTGGCGGCCGTGAGGACCGCGGCCAGGGCGAGGGCGACGCCGGCGTACCGGGTCCGGTGCTCGCGGACGACGGGCACGAAGCGGTCGAGCGCGTAGCGGCCCGGGCCGGTCACCGCGAGGCCGACGGCGGCGGCCAGCAGCATGATCTCGTACTCGACGCCGCCCGCGGTGACGAAGAAGCTGCCGCTCCACGCCACGACCAGGGCGTTGACCATGGTGCCGGCGACGGCGGCGCCGGCCAGCGGGGTCAGCAGGCCGAGGGCCAGCCCGAGGCCGCCGAGGGTCTCGGTCAGCCCGGCGACGACCGCCATCGCCTCACCGGCGGGGTAGCCCACGGACGAGAAGAACTTCCCGGTGCCGGAGATCCCGCCGCCGCCGAACCAGCCGAACAGCTTCTGGACGCCGTGGCCGGCCACGGTGAGGCCGAGGGCGAGCCGCAGCACGAGCAGCCCGAGGTCGTACGCACGCAGCGTGGCCGCGTGCGCGGTGGGGACGACCGCGGCCTCGGCGGTACGGGCGGGGGCGGATGCGGTGCTCATGGATTCCTCTCCGAAGGGGGTCGGGCCGCCGGCGGGGCGGCACGGGGGTGTGCGGGAACGCGCGCACGGGGCGGGTGCGCGGGAAGGAGGTGCAGCCGGGCTGCGGGCGGGTACGTCAGCCGAACTGGAGGGACCGTTTGGCCAGGCCCATCCAGAAGCCGTCGACGGCGGTCTGCTGGCTGCCGAGCTCCTCGTGGGCCGCGCCGAGCGTGACGAACAGCGGGGCGAAGTGCTCGGTGCGCGGGTGGGCGAGCCGGCCGGCCGGCGCCTTGTGCTCGAAGTCGAGCAGGGCGTCGACGTCGGCCGATTCCAGGGCGCGGCGGCCCCAGTCGTCGAATTCGGCGGACCAGCCGGGCACGCCCGGACCGGTGTGCCGCAGGGCGGCGAGGTTGTGGGTGAAGAAGCCGCTGCCGACGATCAGGACGCCCTCGTCGCGGAGCGGGGCGAGCCGCCGGCCGATGTCCATCAGCCGGCGCGGGTCGAGCGTCGGCATGGAGACCTGGAGGACGGGGACGTCCGCGTCGGGGAACATCTCGACCAGAGGGACGTAGGCGCCGTGGTCGAGGCCGCGGTCGGGGATGTCCTGGACCGGCGTACCGGGCGCGCGCAGCAGTTTGCGCACGCTCGCGGCCAGCTCCGGCGCGCCGGGGGCGTCGTAGCGGACCTGGTAGTAGTGCTCCGGGAAGCCCCAGAAGTCGTAGACGAGCGGGACCGGCTCGATGGCCCCGAGGGCCAGCGGGGCCTCTTCCCAGTGCGCCGAGACCATCAGGATCGCCCGGGGCCGGGGCAGCCCGGCGGCCCAGGCGGCCAGCTCGCCCGGCCACACCGGGTCGTCGGCGAGCGGAGGTGCGCCGTGGCTGAGGTACAGGGCGGGCATCCGCCCGTGGGTCGCAGTGCTCATGGTGCCTCTCTCCCAGTGTGAGCGCGCCCGGCGACGGATGGACGGCGGAGGGGCGACGACGGCGTGGTTCGAATTTGAACCACACGCCGACAGTACCCCCAGGTTCGAATTTGAACAACTGCCGTAGGCTGGGCCCCATGGCAGAAACGAGATGGCTCGATCCGAGCGAAATGCGGGCCTGGAAGGCGTTCCTCGCGGCCGGAGCCCTGCTGAACCGGCGTCTCGACCAGCAGCTGAAGGAGGACTCGGGCCTCTCGCACGCGCAGTACGAGATCCTGGTGCGGCTGTCCGCGCATCCGGACGGCGAGCTGCGCATGACCGAGCTCGCGGACGCCCTGATCAACTCGAAGAGCGGCCTCACCTACCAGGTGGGCCAGCTGGAGAAGGCGGGCCTGGTGCGCCGGCGCAGCTGCCCGTCGGACGTCCGCGGCGTGTTCGCGGTACTGACAGAGGCGGGCCGGGAGCTGCTGGAGCGGGCGGCGCCGGGCCATGTGGCGGCGGTCCGCGAGCTGCTGATCGACGTGCTGACGCCGGAGCAGCGGGAGGCGATCGCGGACGGGCTGGGCGAGGTGACCCGCCGGCTGCGCGCCGGCTCCGCCTGACCGCAGCCGGCGCCCGCGCGGCGGCCCCGGGCCGCGCCTACCCGGCGTCGCCCAGGGCGAACAGCAGGTAGAGGAAGAACGCGAAGAGGTGGCCGAGGAAGAGGTAGGCGACCAGCCGGATCACGAGCCCCCGCGGGAACTTCGCCTCGATCCGGTCCCGGACGGTCCGGCCGTCGGCGTCGGCCGGGTTCGCGCCCGCGGTCTGTCCCTGTTCGTGCGACATGGGTGTCCCCTCGATGTGTGCGCGGCAGTGCGCGGTGTCAGCGCCGCGGAGCGCCGTCGCCGAGGCACAGCCCGGCGACCGCGCTCTGCAGCAGGGTGTGGACGAAGAGCAGCTCGGCCCCGCCGGCGGTGACGGCGGCGATGCGGTGCGGGGTGAGCGAGTCGAAATGGGCGCTGTCCCCCGGCTCCAGGCGGTACTCGGTGTCGCCGAGGTGGAGCCTCAGGCCGCCCTTGAGGACGTACAGCCACTCCTCGCCGGGATGGACGCGGACCAGTTCGCCCTGACTGCGCCCGTGCGGCACGTGCACCCGCAGCGCCTGCATGCCCCGGCCGGAGCCGCCGGCCTGCCAGTAGGTCCAGCCGTCCGCCTCCCGGGCGCCGGGCCCGCCGTGCCGGACCACCGGGTCGGCCGTGGGGAGCGTCTCGCCCAGCAGTTCGGATACCGTCGTACCGTAGGCACGGGCCAGGCCGAGCAGCATCGGCAGGGACGGCTGCCGACGCCCGGTCTCCAGCCGCGACAGGTGCGCCGGCGAGAGCCGGGCCCGGGCGGCGGCCGCCTCCAGGGTCAGCCCGGTGCGGCGGCGGAGTTCCCGCAGCTGCGGGGCGACCACGGGCAGCTCGTCGGCCCCTTCGGCGGCCGGACCGGCGTCGGATCCGGGCACGGGCTCGGTGTTCATGCCTCGATTGAGCCAGACGGTTACCCCAGGGGCAAACGACGTTGCCTCTGAGGCAAAGCCGCTCCGCCGCTCGAACGCATGCGCGAATTACGGCGTACGATGGCCGTATGCACGCATCCCTCCAGGGTTCCCTCTTCGACCAGGGCGACGACATGCGCCTCGGCCCGCTGGCCGGGGTGCGGCGGACCGAGCTGGGGGCCGGAGCCTGGGTGGACCTGCTGCCCGGATGGCTGTCCGGGGCGGACGCGCTGTACGAAGAGCTGGCCGCCGGGGTCCCCTGGCGGGGCGAGCGGCGGCGGATGTACGAGCGGGAGGTGGACGTGCCCCGGCTGCTCGCCCACTACGGCGAGGGGGCGCCGCTGCCGCACCCGGTGCTCACCGAGGCGCGGGACGCCCTGTCCCGCCACTACGCACCGGAGCTGGGCGAGCCGTTCGTGACGGCCGGGCTGTGCTTCTACCGGGACGGCCGGGACAGCGTGGCCTGGCACGGCGACCGCAACGGGCGCTCGGCCCGCGAGGACACCATGGTCGCGATCCTGTCGGTGGGCGACCCGCGGGACCTGGCCCTGCGGCCGCGCGGCGGCGGCCCGGCGGTGCTGCGGCTGCCGCTCGGCCACGGGGACCTGGTGGTGATGGGCGGTTCCTGCCAGCGGACCTGGGAGCACGCCGTACCGAAGTCCGCGCGGGCCGTCGGGCCGCGGATCAGCGTCCAGTACCGCACCCGCGGCGTGTCCTGAGCCCTGCGTAGCCCGGCCGGTATCCGCCGGGCATGGCCGATCCGGCCCCTGCTCGGCGACACTGGGGCCAGGCGGTGTCGTCCGGGGCCGGTCCGTTCCGGCCGGATTCCGGCGGTGCCGCCCAGGGGGACCGGACGGGGGACGAGAGCGGAGGCCGCCGTGAGCACACCTTCTCCCACCCGCATCGCCGCCGTACTGTCGGCCGACCACCGCGGCCGGCTGATGGCCCTCGCCCACGAGGTGCGCTTCGAGGAGGGCGAGCGCCTGTTCACCGAGGGAGCCCGTGCCGAGGCCTTCTGGATCGTGCGGTCGGGCACGGTCACGCTGGAGATACCCGTGGCGGACCGCCGCCCGGCCGTGATCGAGAGCCTGGGGCCGGGCGAGCTCGTCGGCTGGTCCTGGCTCTTCCCCCCGTACGTCTGGCAGCTGAGCGCCGAGGCGATGACGCCGGTGCGGGCGTACGAGTTCGACGCGACGGGCGTCCGCATGCTGATGGACGCGGATCCGGCGTTCGGCTCCGCCCTGGGGCACTGGGTGGGCCGGGTCCTGGCCCAGCGGCTGCACGAGACCAGGACCCGGCTGATCGACCTGTACGCACCCCACCTCAGCCGGTAGCGCCGCGACCGGCCGTCCGGCCCGGCGGACTCACCAGAGGGCGGGTCGCCGGGCCGCCCACGGCCGGGCGGTCTCCAGCTGGGCGGCCAGCGAGATCAGCCCCGCCTCGTCCCCGTACCGGCCGCCGAGCATGATCCCGACGGGCAGCCCCTCGTCCGTCCAGTGCAGCGGCACGCTCGCGGCCGGCTGGCCGGTCGCGTTGTAGAGCGGGGTGTACGGGGTGTAGGCGGCCAGCCCGGCGAACTCCGCCGCAGGGTCCTCGTCGTTGCGCAACCCTCCGACGGGGGCGGGCAGTTGGGCGAGCGTCGGAGTCAGGATCATGTCGTACGTGCCCAGCAGCGCCTCGGCGATCAGGTCGCCGAGCATCCGGAACGCGTACAGGGCACCGGTGAACTCGGTGGCGGCCACCCGGGCGCCGGCCTCCCGCAGGTGGCGGCTGAGCGGCATCAGCAGCTTCTCGTCCTCGGGTGCGACCGGGGCCATGGCCGCGATGACCTCCCAGACCCGGCTGAACGAGGCGAGCAGCCGGTCGTCGGCGGGCAGCGCCAGCTCGTCGACCTGGTGCCCGAGGCCCCGCAGCAGGGCGGCGGCGCCGTCGAACGCGGCCCGGCACTCGGGGTCCAGCGCCACCCCGGGCACGGGCGGCTCCGGGAGGGCGACGATGCGCAGCGCGCCGGGCTCGCGGCGGGCGGCGGCGAGGAAGGTGTCGCCGGGCGGCAGCGAGGGCGCTCCGTACGGGTCGGCGGCGGTGGCGGGCCCGGCCAGCACGTCGAGGAGGGCGGCGGCATCGGCGACCGTGCGGGCCACCGGTCCCTGCGTGGACAGGCCGCTGACGTCGTGGAACACCGGGCCGCCGGCCACCCGGCCACGGCTCGGCTTGATGCCGACCAGGCCGCAGACGGACGCGGGGATGCGGATCGAACCGCCGCCGTCGGAGGCGTGCGCGACCGGCGCCAGCCCGCCGGCCACCGCGGCGGCGGCGCCCCCGGAGGAGCCGCCGGCCGAGCGGCCGAGGTCCCAGGGCGTGCGGGCGGGCGGCGCGAGCGTGTTCTCGGTGTAGCAGGGGAGTCCGAACTCGGGCGTGTTGGTCTTGCCCAGCATCACCGTGCCGGCCGCACGGAGCCGGACCACCGTGTGGTCGTCGCGGTCGGGGACGTGGTCCGCGTACACCTGCGAACCGAGGGTGCAGCGGACGCCGGCCACGGCGTGGAGGTCCTTCACGGGGACCGGGACCCCGTGCAGCGGGCCCAGGTCACGGCCGTCCCGGCGGGCCGCGAGGGCTTCCCTCCCGGCCTGTGCCGCCTGCTCGCGGGCCAGTTCGGGGGTCACCGTGAGGAAGGCGCCGAGGGTGGCGTCGTGGCGCTCGATGCGGCCGAGGTAGTGCTCGGTCAGCTCGGCGGGCGACACCGTGCCCGCCTTGATCGCCTCGCCCTGTTCCACAGCGGTCAGATCGTGCAGCTCGGCCATGTCTGCCTGCCCTCTCGGTCGTTCGTGCGGTGCGGCCGATCCTTGCAGCCGCGCAGGGGGACCACCAGGGGTCTACGGGACGTCGAGGAGCGGTGGGATCACGCCCCGGCACCCGCCGACGGCGTTCTTCGGACGATTCCCTTCCGCGAATCCGCACAGGTCAGGGCGGGCCGGCCGGCCACGATCTGCACCTATGGCTTCACCTTGAGTGACGAGAACTCGCGGTCGATGTAGGCAATGTGACGAGCCGTAGGCAAGACTCCCGTCCGATAACCGGAACCACACCGATGGGAGTGTTCGACATGCGGATCATCACACGGGGCCTCGGCATCGCGGCCGCGGCCGCCCTCGCCCTGGCCGCCGTCCCCGGCCCGGCCGGCGCCGCACCCAGTGGAGCGGAGAGCCTCTACGCACCGTCCGCCCTGGTGCTCACCGTGGCCCCGGGGGCGCTGGAGGACGACCTGTCCGTCCTGCGTGCGGTGACCCTCACCTGCGCGCCCACCCCGAGCGGCACCCACCCGGACCCGGCCGGCGCCTGCGCCGAGCTCAACGCCACCGGCGCGGAGCTGGACTTCGTCACCGACGGCGGCACCTCCACCGCGTGTACCCGGGAGTGGAACCCGTACACGGTGACGGCGGACGGCGTCTGGCAGGGGCAGCGCTTCACCTACACCCACACCTTCGGCAACCCGTGCACCATGCGCAACGGCAAGGGCACGGTGTTCAACTTCTGACCCGACGACCGGCCGGAACGCCGGATGCGCAGCCCCGGTCCGCACGCCGACGGCGGATCAGGCGCGACAGGGCCGGCCGGGCACTCGCCCGGCCGGCCCCCGGCGTTCCGGCGCGCAGCATTCCGGCACTCCCGGCCCCATTCCATCACTCTTGGTCTAGACCTTGACAGGTCCAGACCATTTCGGTTCAGTGGCGGCAGGCCCGTCGGCCCCGGCGGGCAACTCCCCCCACCCCAGGAGCAGTTCCGTGATCCGTGCGTTCCGTCACCGCACCCTCGCGCTGCTGGCCGCCTCCGCGACCGCCGCCCTGACCCTCGCCCTGCCCGCCTCCCCCGCCGCCGCGGCCGACTGCGCCGCCCCGTGGGCCCAGGGCTCCGTCTACACCGGCGGCGCCACCGTCTCGCACTCCGGCCACAACTGGCGGGCCAAGTGGTGGACCCAGGGCGAGACCCCCGGCACCACCGGTACCTGGGGGGTGTGGGCCGACCAGGGAAGCTGTGGCACCGGGCCCGGTCCGGACCCGGACCCCCAGCCCGGCGGATTCGTGGTCAGCGAGGCCCAGTTCCGGCAGATGTTCCCGAACCGCAGCTCCTTCTACACGTACGCCGGACTGACCGCGGCCCTGTCCGCGTACCCCGGCTTCGCCGGCACCGGCAGCGACACGGTCCGGCGCCAGGAGGCCGCCGCCTTCCTCGCGAACGTCTCGCACGAGACCGGCGGCCTGGTCCACGTGGTGGAGCAGAACACCGCCAACTACCCGCACTACTGCGACGCGACGCAGCCGTACGGCTGTCCGGCCGGGCAGGCGGCGTACTACGGCCGCGGCCCCATCCAGCTGAGCTGGAACTTCAACTACAAGGCGGCCGGCGACGCGCTGGGCATCAACCTGCTGGCCGACCCGTACCTCGTCGAGCGGGACCCCGCGGTCGCCTGGAAGACCGCGCTCTGGTACTGGAACACCCAGAACGGTCCCGGCCGGATGACCCCGCACGCCGCCATGGTGAACGGCGCCGGCTTCGGCGAGACGATCCGCTCGATCAACGGCGCGCTGGAGTGCAACGGCGGCAACCCCGCCCAGGTGCAGAGCCGCATCGACAACTACACCCGGTTCACGCAGATCCTCGGGGTGGCACCCGGGTCCAACCTGAGCTGCTGACACGGCCGGAGGGCTCCGGGACCGGGCTCACCGGCCCGGTTCCGGAGCCCTCCGCGGCACCGGGGTCCGGTCAGCGGGGGCAGGCCGCCTCGACGTCGGCGAGCACGCCGGCGTCCAGCACCACGTCCGCGGCCGCGGCGTTGGCGCGGACCTGCTCGGCCGAGGTGGCACCGGAGATGACGGACGCGCAGCCGGGCTGGGCGGTCAGCCAGCCGATGGCCAGCTCCAGCATCGAGTGGCCGCTCTTCTCGGCGACGCCCGCGAGGGCCTCGACGCGGTCGATGCGGTCCTCGACGTAGCCGGGCTCGTCGTCGTCCGCGAGGCGCGAGGCCGCCGGGACCGGGGCGCCGCGGCGGATCTTGCCGGTGAGCAGGCCGTTGGCGAGCGGGTAGTACGGCAGCACGCCGACGCCGTAGTGGCGGGCGGCGGGCAGGAGTTCGGCCTCGGCGCCGCGGTCGAGCAGCGACCACTCGTTCTGCGCCGAGACGAACGGGACGGCGCCGGTCTCGCGGGCGGTGTGGGCGGCTTCGGCCAGCTGCCAGCCGGTGAAGTTCGAGTGGCCGAGGTAGCGGACCTTGCCCTCGCGGACCAGCTCGGAGAGCGCGGCCAGGGTCTCGGCGAGCGGGGTCGCCGGGTCGTGGCTGTGGAGCTGGAGGAGGTCGATGTGGTCGGTGCCGAGCCGGCGCAGCGAGGCCTCGACGGCGCGGCGTATGTACGCCCGGCCGCCCTTGGCGCCGGCGGCCGGACCGTAGCCCATGTCGGCGCCGTCGTAGCCGAACTTGGTGGCGAGGACGACCTCGTCGCGACGGCCCTTGAGCGCCTGGCCGAGGAACTCCTCGGAGCTGCCGCGCGGGCTGCCGTAGATGTCGGCCCCGTCGAAGAAGGTGATGCCGGCGTCGAGGGCCGCGTCCACGACCTCCTTGGTGGCGCGGGCGTCCAGGCGCCAGCCGAAGTTGTTGGTGCCGAGGCCTACGGCCGAGACGTGCAGCCCGGAGGTGCCGAGAGTTCCGTAACGCATGGGTGGGACGGCTCCGTTCGTTGTCGGTGCCCAGTGGTCGAAATCCGTACGGTCCCAGCCTCGCACGGCGCACCGCCCGCCCGGCCGGGCGGTGGTCGAGGGCCCGTCCGGTCCCGCTCGGGTACCGCTCGATCAGGCCGCCGGGCCGGGCTTGGGTCCGTGCAGCCGGGAGCGGCGGGGGTTGCCGAGCATCCGCGGCGGCAGGACGGGGGCGCCGCCGGGCAGGCCGGGGGCGGGCGGCGGCAGGCCGAGGCTGTGGCGCAGTCCGGCGACGGCCGCGTAGACGGGGGCGAGGGCGCCGGGCGCGGCCGGGTGGGCGGTGGCCAGGGCCTGGGCGGTGGTCTCGATGACTTCCAGGGCGTCCTCGGCCGCCTCCCGGCTCCAGCGTCCGGGTCCCACGGCGTCGTGCAGGTGGCAGGCGGCTTCGGCGGCCTCCGCGGCGCGCTCCCCCACGCCCGGCGCGGCCGCTTCGGGCAACAGCTTCATGCCGGGTCAACGACACCGGGGCCGCGGGGGAACGGCCCCGGCCGGATCCACCGCGGCCGGCGGGCGACCGGGACCTGCGGCGGAACCGCCCGGGCGGGCCGGGGAGCGCGGCCCGCCGGGCCCGGCCGTACCCGTTCAGGGGCCGGCGACCAGCCAGATGATGGCCACGGTGCGGGTGTCGGGGATGACGCGGTAGAGGACGGTGACCACACCGCCGGTGTCCGCGGCCGGGGCGGTGAGGCACCGGCGCAGCTCGGCTCCGGTGACGGGTTCGGCGGAGCTGCCCGCGCGCGGGTCGGCGGCGAGCTTCTTCAGGGCCAGGTACAGGGATTTGCGTTCACCCGGGGTGAGTTCGGCGACCTCGCGGTTGAGCCGCTCGGGCAGCAGAACGTTCCAGTCGCTCAAAGGCCCCCCTCGCCCGGCTCGTACGACGCGTCCAGCGAGGCGAAGAAGTCGTCCATGCCCATGGTCTTCTCGTGGCCGTCGAGGGCGTCGCCGATGGCGGTGGCGACCTCGGGGCTGGTGCGGAGGGCCAGGACGTGGCGGTATTCGGTGAGCACCGCGGGCACCGCGCCGAGCCGGGCGCTGTCCAGGCGGGCGTTGAACACGGCGAGGTCCAGCGGCGAGACCCGGGCGAGGGCGGCGCGGAGCTCCGCGATCGTCTGGGGTCCTTCGTCGTCCTGGATGCGGTAGGGGTCGGCGTACGGGCGGGGCGGGGTGCCGGGGGGCTGCGCGCTCATGGTGACCTCCGTCTCCCTTCCACCGTACGCCGATATCCGCGCTGGTCGAGCCCTGCGGCGGGGCCAATCGCGCCCCGGGTCAGCCGAGTTCGAGACTGGTGACGCCGTAGATCCCCGGCAGGTCCAGGTCGGGGGTGTCGCCGGTGTACATGCGGGCGGCCTCGAAGGAAGGGGTCAGCCCCAGTCCGGTGGCCAGGGCGGTGGCGGCCGGGTTGGCGTCGGGTACGTCCACGGCGACGGTCCGCTGCGGGGTCCGGGCGGCGAGGGCGTGCAGCAGGGCGGCGGCGGTCTCGGGGTCGTCGGCGTAGAGCGGCCCGATGCGGGAGGCGCCGCTGCAGGGACGGATCACGCCGAGGCCCTCGATGCGTCCGTCGCGGACGGCGGCGAGGGCGGTGCGGCCGGGCAGCCCGGTCCAGGCGGACAGGAAGCCGTCGCGGGGCTCGGGGAAGAAGCGGCGGTCGTAGGCGGCGAGCCGGTCGAAGGGCAGGGTGCCGGCGTCGGCGAGCTCGACCCCGTCGGGCAGCGGCGGCGCCGTGTCGGGGACCCGGCCTTCGTAGCGGATGTTGTTCCAGGCGGAACGGAAGCCGGAGCGGCGGTAGTTGTCCTGCTGGTCGAGGACGCCGTCCAGGCCGACGAGACGGCCTTCGAGGCGGGCCATGCCGGCGTTCCACATCCGGATGCCGTACCCCTGGCCGCGCACCTCGGGGCGGGCGATGTAGAAGCCGATGAAGCCGAAGCCGGTGCCGTAGCGGACGGCGGAGATGCAGGCGACGGGTTTGCCGTCGAGGCGGCCGACGAGGAATCCGGCCGGGTCGGCGACGGCGAACGCGGTGACGTCGGTGTCGCCGGGGTTCCAGCCCTCGTCGTCGGCCCAGGCGCGGAGCAGGGCCATGTCGTCGCGGCTGGCGGGGGTGATCTCGAACTTCTCGTTCCGTTCCATGGCGGCGTTGTAGCAGAAATGAGGCGACTTCCGTGCGGAGTGGCCGATTCCATGCTGTTCCGATCTCGAACAGATGCTACGGACTGGTAACTTCCGCGCGTTGATCTTGTCGGGCACCTCGTTCGGGGCGCCTGCCTGCGCGTCCGCAAACGCGCCGCACCACCGATCCGCTCTCAGCCAAGGAAGCACATTGCACCGCCACCGGCTCCGCCGTTCGTTCCTCCCGGCGTTCGCGCCCGCCCTCGCCCTCGCCCTCCTCCCGGCCGCTCCGGCCGCCGCCGAATCCGGTCCCGCCCCGCACCTCGACGCGGTCGAGCGGACCCTCCGCCAGGTCTCCCCGGGGCTGGAAGGGCAGGTCTGGCAGCGCACCGCGGGCAACCGCCTCGACGGGACGGCGGCCGAGCCGGACGGCTGGCTGCTGCCGACCCCGGGCTGCTGGGGCGACCCGTCCTGCACGGACCGCCCGGGCACCCGCCGGCTGCTCGCGAAGATGACCGAGAACATCTCCAAGGCGCAGCGGACGGTCGACATCTCCACCCTGGCGCCGTTCCCGGACGGCGCCTTCCAGGACGCGATCGTCGCCGGCCTCAAGGCCTCGACGGCGAACGGCAACCACCTCAAGGTCCGCGTCCTGGCCGGCGCGGCGCCGCTGTACCACATGAGCGTGGTGCCCTCGAAGTACCGCGACGAGCTGGTGGCGAAGCTGGGCGACGCGGCGGGCCGGGTGACGCTCAACGTGGCCACGATGACCACGTCGAAGACCTCCCTGTCGTGGAACCACTCGAAGCTCGTGGTGGTCGACAACCGGTCCGCGATCACCGGCGGCGTCAACAGCTGGAAGGGCGACTACCTGGAGACCGCCCACCCGGTGGCGGACGTGGACATGGCCCTGTCGGGGCCGGCCGCCGCCTCCGCGGGCCGCTACCTGGACACCCTGTGGGGCTGGACCTGCGCCAACAAGAGCAGCCTGGCGAGCGTCTGGTTCGCCGCGTCCAACGGCGGCGACTGCACGCCCGCACTGGAGCAGCAGACCGCGGGCCTGCCCGACCCGGCCGCGGGCGACACCCAGGTCATCGCGGTCGGCGGCCTCGGCGTGGGCATCCGGAGCGTGGACCCGCTGTCGCAGTTCCGGCCCGCCCTGCCGGTCGCGTCCGACACGAAGTGCAGCATCGTGAGCCTGCCGGACAAGACCAACGGGGACCGCGACTACGACACGGTCAACCCCGAGGAGAGCGCCCTGCGCGCCCTGCTGGCGAGCGCCACCGGACGCATCGAGATCTCCCAGCAGGACCTCAACGGCAGCTGCCCCCCGCTGCCCCGCTACGACATCCGCGTGTACGACACCCTCGCCGCGAAGCTGGCGGCCGGCGTGAAGGTCCGCATCGTGGTCAGCGACCCGGCCAACCGCGGTGCGGTGGGCAGCGCCGGCGGCTACTCGCAGATGAAGTCGATGGCCGAGATCAGCGACACCCTGCGGGACCGGCTGGCGCGGCTCACCGGTGACACGGGCAAGGCCCGGGCCGCGATGTGCACGAACCTCCAGCTGGCCCCGTTCCGGGCCGCCGCCGGCACGAACACCTGGGCGGACGGCAGCCCGTACGCCCAGCACCACAAGCTGATCTCCGTGGACGGCTCGGCGTTCTACATCGGCTCGAAGAACCTGTACCCGGCCTGGCTCCAGGACTTCGGCTACATCGTGGAGAGCCCGGCGGCCGCCGCGCAGCTCGACGCCGAGCTGCTGGCCCCGCAGTGGCAGCACTCGAAGCACGCCGCGACGTTCGACTACGAGCGCGGTGTCTGCCAGGCCTGACGCCCGGCAGCGGACGACCGGGGGCGGGCGGCGCAGCGGATGCGCCGCCCGCCCGCCGTGCGTCCGGGCTCAGTGGTGGAAGCCGCCGCGCGCCTCGGCCGGCGCGGCTCCCGTCAGCCGGTCCACGGAGCGCCGGAGGTCCTCGGCGAGCAGCACGGCCTGGTCCCGGCTGACGCCGTGCCGGATCAGGATCCGCTGCACGACGGTCGACTCGCGGTCGGGCGGCAGCGGGTACGAGGGGACCTGCCAGCCGCGCAGCCGCAGCTGGTCGGAGAGGTCGTACAGGCTGAAGCCGGCGCCTTCGGGGTCGGCGAGGGTGTACGAGACCGCCGGCAGCCCGCCCTGGCCGTCGTAGAGGAGACTGAAGGGGCCCATGGCGCCGATGAGGCCGGCGAGGTGGCGGGCGGTGTCGGCGCAGGCCTGGTGGACGCGCCGGTAGCCCTCCCGGCCCAGCCGGAGGAACAGGTAGTACTGGGCGATGATCTCGCCGCCGGGCCGGGAGAAGTTCAGGGCGAACGTCGGCATGTCCCCGCCGAGGTAGCTCACCCGGAACACGAGGTCCTCGGGGAGCCGGTCGGCGGTGCGCCAGACCACCCAGCCGACGCCGAGCGGGGCGAGGCCGTACTTGTGGCCGGAGGCGTTGACGGAGGCCACCCGGGGGAGCCGGAAGTCCCAGACCACGTCGGGGTGGAGGAAGGGCGCGACGAACCCGCCGCTGGCGGCGTCCACATGGATCGGAACGTCCCAGCCGTGCTCCTCCTGGATGCGGTCGAGGGCCGCGGCGATCTCGGCGACGGGTTCGTAGTCGCAGGTGTAGGTGACGCCGAGGATGGCGACCACGCCGATGGTGTTCTCGTCGACGTACCCGGCGAGCTGGTGTGCCCGCAGGCCGGTGGCGCCCGCTTCCACGGGGACCTGGCGGAGCTCGACGTCGAAGTACCGGGCGAACTTCTCCCAGCAGACCTGGACCGGGCCGCAGACGAGGTTCGGGCGGTCCGCGGGCTTGCCGGCGGCCCTGCGGGCCTCGCGCCAGCGCCACTTGAGGGCGAGGCCGCCGAGCATCGCCGCCTCGCTGGACCCGGTGGTGGAGCAGCCCGCCGCGGGGGCGCCGGCGGTGTGCGGGGCGTGCCAGAGGTCGGCCAGGATGTTGACGCAGCGGGACTCGATCTCGGCGGTCTGCGGGTACTCGTCCTTGTCGATCATGTTCTTGTCGATGCACTCGTTCATGAGGCGGTGCACCTCGTCCTCGGACCACGTGGTGCAGAAGGTCGCCAGGTTCTGCGCCGCGTTGCCGTCGAGCAGCAGCTCGTTGTGGATCATCGAGTAGACGATGCCGGGCGGGGCCGAGTGCACCGGCATCCGGAGCTTGGGCAGGACGTGCTCGCTGAGGGCGGAGGCGAAGACGTCCGTGTCGCCGGCGTCGCCGTGCGCGGGCCGGGTGGTGTGCAGTGCCATCGACCGAGTGAATCACCTCATGACCGACAAGAGCGGGCATTTCACTCCGTGCGGCATGGCTACCGATCCCGCCAGCTTTCGCCTGTGAGAGCCATTACCTCAACGCGCATAGAACAGAAGATCTTCCGGCATACCAGCCAGTAGACAGGAAGATCTTCGGAGTCGAATGAACAGTCGGTAACGCGCTCGACAAGATCAACAAACTGGTTTTCCACGCAACATATCCCCGGATGTCCGGATCGCTTCGGACCACCTGATGTTCATTTTTCCGGGCCATAACCTCACTGATAGTCATCGGTCGCACCATTCGACCGATCAAGGACTGTCATGTCTCAACTCACCCGCCGCCGCGCCCTGATGGCCGGCGCCGGCACCCTCGCCGCGCTCGGAACCGCCGCCGCCGCACGCGCCGTCGCCGCCGGCGACCCGGCGCACTCCGGCCACGCCGCCACCACCGGAGCCGACCACTCCGGCCACGGCGCGGCCGCCGCCCCGGCCTCCTTCGACGAGGTCTTCCAGGGCCGCCGCATCAAGGGCGCTCCGGACCCGCACGCCGGCCACGGGGGCCACCACGGCGTGGGGTACACCGTCACCGTCGACGGCCGCGAGCTGCACGTGATGCGCAACGCCGACGGCAGCTGGATCAGCGTGGTCAACCACTACGAGACCTTCGCGACGCCCCGGGCGCTGGCCCGCGCCGCCGTCACCGAGCTGCAGGGCGCCGCCCTGGTACCGCTCCAGACTTTCTGATCCACAGGGGACCCCGATGACCATACGCAAGAACCAGGCCGCGCTCACCGCAGACGAGAAGGCCCGCTTCGTCAACGCCGTGCTCGAACTCAAGCGCACCGGCCGCTACGACGCCTTCGTCACCACGCACAACGGCTTCATCATGTCGGACACCGACACCGCGGACCGGGTGGGCCACCGCTCGCCCTCCTTCCTGCCCTGGCACCGCCGCTTCCTCCTGGAGTTCGAGGAGGCGCTCCAGTCCGTGGACTCCGCCGTCACCCTGCCCTACTGGGACTGGACGGCCGACCGCACCACCGGCTCCTCCCTGTGGGCCCCCGACTTCCTCGGCGGCACCGGGAGGACCCGCGACGGCCAGGTGATGGACGGCCCGTTCGCCTACTCCGCGGGCAAGTGGACCATCAACGTCCGGGTGGACGGCCGCAACTTCCTGCGCCGCGCGCTCGCTTCCTCCGTCGCCCAGCTGCCGACCCGCTCCGAGGTCGAGACCGTGCTGGGGATGTCCGTGTACGACGCCGCCCCCTGGAACAGCTCCTCCAGCGGCTTCCGCAACAACCTGGAGGGCTGGCGCGGGGCCAACCTGCACAACCGGGTGCACGTGTGGGTGGGCGGCCAGATGGCCACCGGCGTCTCCCCCAACGACCCGGTCTTCTGGCTGCACCACGCCTACATCGACAAGCTGTGGGCCGACTGGCAGAAGCTGCACCCGCAGTCGGGCTACCTGCCCACCGGCAACACGGCGAACGTGGTCGACCTCAACGACACGATGCGCCCGTGGAACAACGTGACCCCGGCCGACATGCTCGACCACACGAAGTTCTACACATTCGACACCGCGGCCTGAGCACCGCCGCCGCGGCCCGGCCGGCTTCAGGCGGCCGGGCCCGGCACCCAGCGGTAGTGGAGCTCCGGTCGGCCCACCTGGCCGTAGCGCGGGGCGCGCACGGCGCGGTCCGTGTCCACCAGGTGCTCCAGGTAGCGGCGGGCCGTGATCCGTGATATGCCCGCGGCCCCGGCGGCCGCGGCCGCCGTGATCCCGTCCGGGGCCGCCCGCAGGATGCCGGCCACCCGGTCGAGGGTGGGAGCGCTGAGCCCCTTGGGCAGGGCGGCCGGCTGGGGCGCGCGCAGGGCCGCGAGAGCGCGGTCCACGTCGTCCTGGCCGCCCGCCTCCCCGGCCGCCGTCCGGAACTCCGCGTACCGCAGCAGCCGGTCGCGCAGCGTGGGGAACGCGAACGGCTTCAGCACGTACTGCACCACCCCCAGCGAGACGCTCTCCCGGACCACGGCGAGGTCACGCGCCGAGGTCACGGCGATCACGTCCACCCGCTGCCCGGCGGCGCGCAGCGCCCGGGCCAGGCCCAGCCCGTGCCCGTCGGGCAGGTAGAGGTCGAGCAGCAGCAGGTCGACGGGGGTCCGTTCCAGCGCGCGGCGGGCCTCCGCCACCGTGTGGGCGGTGCCGGTGACGGCGAACCCGGGCACCCGCCCGACGTACAGGGCGTGGGCGGCGGCCGCGACCGGGTCGTCCTCGACGACCAGCACCCGGACCGGCGGGGCGGCGCTCATGCCGTGCCCTCCCGGTCCCGGCCGGCCGGCGCCGGGGTGCCGGGCAGCGGCAGCCGGACCGTGAACTCGGCGCCGCCGTGCGGCGGTCCGGCCGCCGTGACGGTGCCTCCGTGGCGGTGGGCGGTCTGCCGGACCAGGGCCAGCCCGAGGCCGCGGCCGGGGCCCTTGCCGGACCAGCCGCGCTCGAAGACGTCGGCGCCGGGCGGCAGGCCGGGCCCGTTGTCGGCGACCGTCAGTTCCAGGGCGCCGGCCCGGCCGCGCGCGGTCACCGCCACCCGGGCGCCCGGGGTGCCGGTCACCGCGTCCACGGCGTTGTCGATCAGGTTGCCGAGGACCGTCACCAGGTCCCGGGCAGGCAGCCCGGCGGGCAGCTCGCTGTCCGGGGTGACCACCAGTTCCACCCCGCGCTCGTGGGCCTGCGCGGCCTTGCCGAGCAGCAGCGCGGCCAGCACCGGCTCGGCGACGGCCGTCACCACCTGGTCGGTGAGCGCCTGGGCCAGCTCCAGTTCGGCGGTGGCGAACTCCACCGCCTCGTCGGTGCGGCCCAGTTCGATCAGCGAGACCACGGTGTGCAGGCGGTTGGCCGCCTCGTGCGCCTGCGAGCGCAGTGCCCCGGTGAAGCCCCGCTCGTGGTCCAGCTCCCCGGTCAGCGACTGGAGTTCGGTGTGGTCGCGCAACGTGACCACGGTGCCGCGGCGGCCGCCGCCCGCCACCGGCGAGGTGTTGACCACCAGCACCCGGTCGGCGGTCAGGTGCACCTCGTCCACCCGCGGTCCGTCGGCGAGCAGCGCCCCGGTCAGCGGGGCGGGCAGGCCGAGTTCGCCGGGGTTGCGTCCCAGCACCTCGCCCTCGACGCCCAGCAGGGCCCGGCCGCCGTCGTTGATCAGGGAGATCCGGCGCCGCCCGTCCAGCATGAGCAGGCCCTCGCGCACGGCGTGCAGGGTGGCCTGGTGGTAATCGTGCATCCGGCTCAGCTCTGCGGCGTTCATCCCGTGGGTGTGCCGGCGCAGCCGCGCGTTGACCACGTACGTGCCCAGGCCGCCCAGGACCAGCGCGCCGGCCGCGACCCAGCCGAGCGCCACCAGCCGGCCGCCGAGCCGCTCGCTCACGTTCTGCACCGTGATCCCGGCACTGACCAGGGCGATGACCCGGCCGTCCGCGGTGACGGGCGTGACCACGCGGATGGAGGGTCCCAGGGTCCCGGTGTACGTCTCGCTGAACGTGCGGCCGCGCAGCGCGGGCGCGGTGTTGCCGAGGAACCGCTCCCCTATCCGGCGGGGGTCGGGGTGGGTCCACCGCAGCCCGGCCGGATCCATGATCGTCACGAAGTCCACGCCGGCGTCGGCCCGCACCCGCTGCGCGTACGGCTGGAGCGCGGCGGACGGGTCGGGGCCGAGGACGGCCGCCCGTACCGAAGGGGCGTCCGCGACCGCCCGGGCCACCGCGCCGGCCTGCCGTTCGGCGGCCTCGGCGGCCTGGTCCCGCGCCGTCGTCCAGGCGAACGCGGCGCACACCGCGACGACGACCGCAAGCAGCACGGCCTGCATCACGAACAGCTGACCGGCGAGGCTGCGCGGACGGGGGATGCGGAACATGACGCTCAGTGTGCACCGCGCCGTGAACTCAATGAACGCAAGGGTGACCGGGGTCACAGGCTGGAGGACAGTCTTCGGGACCCCTCCGGGACGGGGGCCGCTCCGGTCCCGGAGCGGCCCCCGTCCGACGGGACCCGCCGCCCCCCACCCTCCCCCCGGCGGGTCCCGTCCCCTCTCCACCCACTCCAGGGAGCCCACCGTGTCCACACCCCGCAGAGCCGGCCGGGACCGAACCCACTACCTCTACCTCGCGGTGATCGCCGCCGTGGTGCTCGGCATCGTCACCGGGTTCGCCGCGCCCGGGGTGGCCGTCGAGCTGAAGCCGCTCGGCACCGGTTTCGTCGGCCTGATCAAGATGATGATCTCGCCGGTGATCTTCTGCACGATCGTGCTGGGCGTCGGTTCGGTCCGCAAGGCCGCCAAGGTCGGCGCCGTCGGCGGCCTGGCCCTCGGCTACTTCCTGGTGATGTCGACGGTGGCGCTCGCCATCGGTCTGCTGGTCGGCAACCTGCTGGAGCCGGGCAGCGGCCTCCGGCTGACGGAGGCCGTCCGGGACGCGGGCGCCGCGCAGGTGAAGAACGGGGCCGCCGAGTCCACCGCCGACTTCCTGCTGGGCATCATCCCGACCACCCTGGTGTCCGCCTTCACCGAGGGCGAGGTGCTGCAGACCCTGCTGGTCGCGCTGCTGTGCGGGTTCGCGCTCCAGGCGCTCGGCACGGCGGGCGAGCCGGTGCTGCGGGGCATCGGGCACGTGCAGAAGCTGGTCTTCCGGGTGCTCGCCATGATCATGTGGGCCGCGCCGGTCGGCGCGTTCGGCGCGATCGCCGCGGTCGTCGGCGCCACCGGCATCGACGCCCTCAAGTCGCTGGCCGTCATCATGATCGGCTTCTACACTGCCTGCCTGCTGTTCGTGTTCGTGGTGCTGGGCACCCTGCTGCGGCTGTGCACGGGCATCAGCGTGTTCGCCCTGCTGAAGTACCTGGGCCGGGAGTTCCTGCTGATCCTGTCCACCTCCTCCTCGGAGTCGGCGCTGCCGCGGCTGATCGCGAAGATGGAGCACCTGGGCGTGTCGCGGCCGGTCACCGGCATCACGGTGCCGACGGGCTACTCCTTCAACCTCGACGGCACGGCCATCTACCTCACCATGGCCTCGCTGTTCGTGGCCGAGGCGATGGGCAGCCCGCTGGCCCTCGGCGAGCAGGTCTCGCTGCTGCTCTTCATGATCGTGGCCTCGAAGGGCGCGGCCGGGGTGACCGGCGCCGGGCTGGCCACGCTGGCGGGCGGCCTGCAGTCGCACCGGCCGGAGCTGGTGGACGGGGTGGGCCTGATCGTGGGCATCGACCGCTTCATGAGCGAGGCGCGGGCGCTGACGAACTTCGCCGGCAACGCGGTCGCCACGGTGCTGATCGGCACCTGGACCAAGGAGTTCGACCGGGAGCGCGCCGACGCGGTGCTCGCCGGCCGGCTGCCCTTCGACGAGGCGACCCTGCTGGACGACCACGGGGTGCCGGGACCCGCGCCGGACGCCGGACGCGCTGCGCCGGACGCCGACGGGGTGACGGCCGGGGCGCCGGTGCCGGATCCGCGGCCGGTGGGCTGAGGCACGGGACGGGGATGCCGCCGGGGGCGGGGCTCATGGCCCCGCCCCCAGCGGCATGCCGTCAGTAGTAGCCCTTCTGTCCGTCGATCAGCTCGCGGATCGTGTCGAGGTGGCCGGCGTGCCGGGCGGTCTCCTCGATCAGGTGGAAGAGGATCCAGCGGACGCTGGCCGCCGCGTCCCGGTAGTCGGGGTGTCGGCCGGTCTCGTCGAGGGACCGGCTCGCGATGATCTCGTCGGTACGGGCGCACTGGCGCTCGTAGTCCGCGAGCAGCGTGGCGATCGGGATGCCCTCGACCATCATCTCGGAGTCCTCGGGCCCTTCGTAGCCCGGGCCGGTGCCCTTGCCGCCGAGGAACACCACCTCCAGCCACAGGTGCTCGACCCAGCGCAGGTGGCCGACGAGGCCGGCCGCGGTCATCAGCGGCGAGCCCGGCAGCACCGCCCGGTGGGCGTCGGCGTCGGAGAGTCCCTCGCACTTCCACCGGACGACCGCGCGCTGCATGTCGAGCCAGCCGGTCAACTGGGTCCGCTCGTCGGCGGTGTGATGAGGACGTATCCGCGATGGGGTCATGGCGCCGGAGGCTACCCGCTGCCTGGCGGGCCGGGCATCCGGATTTCCGTCCGGGACGGACTCGGGCCGGGCGCCGTCCGGCCGCCGCCGCCGGGCGGTCCTGCGGCGGCGTCAGCGCACCTTCGGCGGCACGAGCAGCCGCTCGGTGCCGAGGGCGGTGCCCGTCTCCGGGTAGGAGGACAGCCGGCCGTCGGCCCACAGGACCAGCAGGTCGTCGGCGCGGCCGTTCGCCGTGTGGCTGCCCGCCGTGCCGAGCCGGGCGGTCCGGTTCCAGGCGGACGCGGGCTTCAGCCGGTGACCGGCCTTGACCCCGCCGGGGCCGAGGTCGGGGTGGACCGTGCGGTGGCCGTCGGCCCAGCGGACCATCAGGTCCCAGCTGCCGGTGGCCCCGGTGAAGTCGCCTCCGATCAGCGCGGCGGCGTTCTTCCAGGTGGCGTTGGGCGGCTGGAGCATCTTCTCGCGGCCGAGCTTCACGGTGGTGCCGACGTCGCTGTACAGGCTCAGCTCGCCGTCGGACCAGCGCACCACCAGGTCGTCGGGGCGGGCGTTGGCGGTCCAGCGGCCGGCGGCGATCCCGGCGGCGTGCTTCCAGGTGCTGTTGGGCGCCATCAGCCGGGTCTGCCGGCCGAGCTTGCGGACGGTGCCCGCGTCGGCGTTGAGGGTGACCGAGCCGTCCGGCCAGCGGGCGATCAGGTCGCCGGTGCCGCCGCCGGTGAACTCGCCGCCGGTGAGCGTGACGGCCTTGCCCCAGACGGCGTTCGGGGCGGCGAGCCGGGACTCGGCGGTGTAGCCGCCGCGGCCGTCGCCGGTGAACAGGGTGACCTCGCCGTCGCTCCACACCACGATCAGGTCGGTCCTGCCGTCGCCCGTGTACTCGCCGGAGACCATGTGCCGGGCGTGCATCCAGGTCTCGCCGCCGCCGAGGACGTCCGGCAGGGCCGGCTTGACCTCCGGGGTGCGGCCCGCGACGGCGGCGTCGTACAGCTCGAAGACCTGGTCGTCGTAGAGCGGGCTGAAGGAGACGGCGTCGTCGTTGTTCTCCAGGCCGCCGCCGTTCCAGCCGCCGAGGTTGCCGACGAGCTTCCCGGTGCGGGTCCGCTCGTCGTAGTCCGTCAGGAACGGGCTGCCGGAGGTGCCGCCGTAGTAGCCGCCGCAGGCGAAGCGCAGCTGCTTGTAGCCGGTGACGCGGGTGGTCGTGGTGGTGCACTTGACGGCCTTGTCGGCCGGGGCGCTGCGGATGTTCGGGTAGCCGATGACGGTGACGGGGATCTGGTATCCGGGCGTCCGGGTCAGCCGGTTGCCGCCGGTGAGCTGCTGGATCTGCTTGCCGGCCGGGTTGGGGCGCACGGTGGCGAAGGCGAAGTCCAGGTCGGATCCGGGGCCGGTGCGGGTGTGCCGGTTGTCGCGGAAGGCCCGTTCGACGGCCCAGATGCCGTACGGCTGGGCGGCCGCGGAGGCGCCGGTGCGGTACTGCGGGACGAAGGCGGTCTTGGTGCCGAGGGAGCAGTGCGCGGCGGTGGCGATCAGGTTGCCCCGCGGGCTCTGCACCACGCTGGCGGTGCAGCTGTGCGTGGTCATCGCGCTGTCCACGTAGTAGAGGACGCCGACCGTCGGCGAGCCGGCGTACAGGGACGCCTGCGGGACGCCCGCGTAGGGGGACCGGGTGGGGCGGCCGGGCCGGGCGGCGGCGGACCGGGCGGCCGTTCCGGCGGCCGGGGCGGCGTCGGCCATCCGCTCGGGGGTCCAGAACCGGGCCGCCTCCTCGGAGGTCCAGGCGGCGGGCGCCACGCCCGGGGCGGCGTCGGCCGTCCGGTCCTGCGGGGCGGCCGTCGCCGGCACGGCGGGGGCGGAGATCAGGGCGGCACCGGCCACCACGGCAAGGGCTCGCGCCCGTCGAGACGTACCCACAACGGCCTTTCTGCCAGGGCAGGGCGAACGAGCACGGTCGGCCGGGCCGACGGCCCCCGGAAATCCCCCCGGATAGGATCGCGGCACGTGGACGGCGTGGTCGGGGCCGTCCGCACGAGCCAGAGGATCACACCTTATGTCACGCATACGCCGCAGCTGCGTGGGCCTGGGCGTCGGCGCCGTGCTGCTGCTCGCCGCCGCCCCGGCGGGTGCCGGAACGGGCGGTCTGGACGTGAGCCCCGGTTCGGTGCAGCGCGGCGGCCGGGTGTCGATGTACACGCTCAACCCGGGTCTGATGAACCACACCGACGGCAACGACGAGATCGCCGTCACCTCTCCGGTGTTCGACGGCACAGTGAGGCTTCGGCCGGCGGGCAGGGTCAGCTGGGAGGGCCGGGCGCGGGTGCGCTGCGACGCCCGGCCCGGCACCTATCCGGTGCGTTTCGAGGAGCCGGTCGAGTTCGACGGGAAGCCCGTCGAGGGCCGGCTGACGGTACGGGCGGACGACGCGGGCACACCGGCGGGCTGCGCCGCGTCCGCCGCGGGCCCGACCGACTCGGGGGCCGGGGCGTACGCGCTCGCGGGCGGCGCGGTGGCGGCGGTGGCCGTGGTGGGCGGTCTCACCTGGGTGGGGCTGCGCCGCCGCAGTGCCCGCCACTGACCCGGAGGGGCCGTCACCGATCCGGAGGGGCCGGCCGGCGGGCCGGCCCCGGGCGGGTCGGTGACGGGGGCCGGTCAGCCGCCGCCGAGCAGGGCGGCGTACCGCGCCATGTCGATGTTGCCGCCGCTGACCAGCACGCCGACCCGGCGGCCGCGCAGCTCCTCGGCGTGGCGGCGCAGGGCGGCCAGTCCCAGGCAGCCGGTCGGCTCGACGACCAGCTTCAGGTAGGTGGCGAACGTGCGCATGGCGTCGATGAGTTCGTCGTCGGAGGCCGTGACCACGGTGGGGGCCGTGCGCTGCAGGATCCCGAAGGTCAGGTCGCCCAGGTGCTGGGTCTGGGCGCCGTCGGCGATGGTCTGCGGGGTGTCGATGTGCACGATCCGGCCCTCGGCCAGGGACCGGCGGCCGTCGTCGCCGGCCTCCGGCTCCACCCCGTAGAGGCGGCAGCCGGGTGCGAGGGCGCCGGCGGACAGGGCGGTTCCGGAGAGCAGCCCGCCACCGCCGAGCGGCACGAACAGCGCGTCGAGCGGGCCCTCGTCCTCGAACAGCTCCCGGGCCGCGGTGCCCTGCCCGGCGATGACGTGCGGGTGGTCGTACGGAGGGATGAGGGTCAGGCCGTCCTTCTCGGCGAGGGCCCGGCCGATCTCCTCGCGGTCCTCGGTGTAGCGGTCGTACGTCACGACCCGTCCGCCGTAGCCGCGGGTGGCGGCCACCTTGGCGTCGGGGGCGTCGTGCGGCATCACGATGGTGGCGGGGATGCCGAGGAGCCGGGCGGAGAGGGCGACGGCCTGGGCGTGGTTGCCGGAGGAGTACGCGACGACGCCGGCGGCGCGCTGGGCGGGTGAGAACCGGGAGAGCGCGTTGTAGGCGCCGCGGAACTTGAAGGCGCCCATCCGCTGGAGGTTCTCGCACTTGAACACGGCCTGCAGGCCGAGCTGTTCGTCGATGAGCCGGGAACGCAGCACGGGCGTGCGGTGGGCGACGCCCTCGATGCGGGATGCGGCGTCGACGACGTCCTCGTAACGGGGAAGTCCGGTCATGGAAGCCCATTCGGTAGGGGGTGAGCCAGCTCTGCGCACGTTACCTGCACGGCTGTGCGGCAGCAGGCGACACCACTCCGGGGCGCGGGATGCGGCCGGGACCGGGACCCGTTGACGTGTCTGGGCGCCACCCCCGTGGGCGCCGAGACACGTCAACGGCATGCGATGGCCGGCCACGGCCGGGCCACCACATCGCGCCATCTAGTCAACTAGACGGGACAGCTCGAAACTTACGCCAGCCCCCTGAAGACTTGTCAAGCCCAATAGACGAGGGACCCCCGGCCGTACACTGTTCCGTCTAGTCGAGTAGATTGACTCGCGGCACGGCGGTCCCGTCGCGCCCCGAGCCGTGCACGGAGGAGGCCCCCGCCATGAGTGACCGAGCTCCCGGCGACCGCCCCGACATCGCGCGCAAGCTCGGGCACCTCATCGAGACGCTGCACCCCGAGAACCGCGGCCCGTACACGTACCAGGAGATCGCGGACCTGATCCGGCAGCGGGCCGGCGACGGCGACCCGACCGTCTCGCACGGCACCATCCAGTCGATCCGCACCGGCAAGGTGACCAACCCGAGCGTGGACTCGCTGCGGGCCCTCGCCTCCTTCTTCGGCGTCCCGCCGAGCTACTTCCTCGACGACACCGTGTCCGCCGCCGTCGACCAGCGGATCCGCGAGATCAAGGAGAGCGTCGAACGGGCCGGCGCCGGGGACGAACTCGCCAAGGCACTGGAGGACCGCGAGGTCCGCGCCGTCGCCTTCCGGCTGAGCGGGCTGTCCGCCCGGTCACTGCGCGGCATCAAGGGCATCGTCGAGGGCTTCCGCCAGGCCGAGGGGCTGCCCGCGGTGGACGCCCGCAAGCGGGGGCGCCGCTCCGGCTGAAACCAGCCGCCCCGGACTCCGCAACGACGGGATCCGCGGCCCGCCCGGCAACCCGCCCACGGTCTGCGCACTGCCCGCCACCCCGCGCTCACCTGCGGAAACCGGCCACACCAACGCCTGTCGGCCACCCCTGCCCGACATTTCGGGCCGTTCACCCCCTCGCTCTCGGCCGATTCCGCACCGGGGCTTAGGGTGTGGACGCAGGCACGGCCGGTGACTCCGCCTGCCCGGCGGCGGAGGACCCCGCCGGTCGTCCGGACGGATGGGACAAGCGGGAATGTGGCGGTGGGGACGTCGGCGCCGGGCGTGCGCCGCCCTCGCGAACGGCCTGGCACTTCCGCAGCCGTTCGACCTCGGCGCGTTCTGCGACATGATCGCCGAGGAGCGCGGCCGCCCGCTGGTGCTGCTCCCCCTCGACGGCCCCGGCGGCGAGGACCTGCCCTGCGGGGTCTGGCTCGGCCTGGACACCGCCGACCTCGTCTTCTACGACGCCGGCGCACCCGACATCCTGCGCGTGCACATCGTGCTCCACGAGATAGCCCACATGCTGCTCGGCCACGTGGCCCCCGAGCTCGACCTCGACGCCGACGCCACCCCCGAGGAACTCGACACCGCCGCCGCCCACTTCGGCCGCCTGCTGGCCCGCGCCGACGGCGCCCTGGCCGGCGCGGAGCGCCCCGACCTGCCGATCGCCGACATCGTGCGCGCCGAGTCCGCCCGGATCCGGGCCGCGGCCGCCGCCGCCCGGCCCGACGACGACCTCCTCGGCCTCTCCGCCGACCGCATCGTGCACCTCCTCGGCCGTACCAAGTACTCCAGCCGCGAAGAGCAGGAGGCCGAGACCGTCGCCACGCTGATCCTGGAGCGCGCCAGCCGGCGCAACGAGATCCAGGCCACCTCCGACGACGCCGCAGAAGTCCTCAACCGCCTCAACGACACCTTCGGGCACCCGGTACGGAACGAATGAACACCTTCAAGCTCGTCATAGCCGTCCTGCTGTGGGCGGTGGCGCTCTGGCGCCTGCCCGCCGCCGTCTGGCGCCCCCGGCAGCGCTCGACCTGGCTGGCGTTCACCGGCCTCGCGGTCGCCACCACGGTCGGCATCCCGTCGATCGCCCTCGCCATCGACACCGCGACCGGGGTCAACGACCTCTGCGTGCTGATCAAGAACCTGATCGGCATCGGCGCCTGCGCGGCCGTCCTCGACCTGGTCATCGCCATGGCCCGGCCCGACCTGCTGCGCCGCTCCCGCCGGTTCGTCGCCGCCGGCAGCGCCGCCGCCATGGCCCTGCTCACCACCCTGTTCTTCCAGGTGCCCCGGCCGGTCCGGGTCGACAACTTCTACGAGGACCACGCGGACTCGGCCGCGGCCACCGGCTACTGCCTGACCTTCGTCGCCTACCTCGCCCTCGCCACCGCGTTCGGCTCCTGGCTCTGCCTCGGCTACAGCCGCAAGTCCGGCCGCAGCTTCCTGCGCACCGGCCTCCAGGTCCTCGGCGTCGGGCTCGGCATCGGCACGGTCTACAGCCTGTTCCGCACCACCCACCTGTCGGCCCGCCTGCTCGGACTGCCGTTCCCGATGACGGAGCCGGCCGCCCAGTACACCGCCGACGCGATCGAGTACCTGGCGATCTTCCTGATCATCATCGGCAACTCCCTGGCCCCGCTGGGCACCCTGATGCAGGCGCTGCGCGACTGGCGCAGCCTGCGCGCGGTCCGCCCGCTGTGGGTGTCGCTCACCGCCGCGGTCCCCGACATCGTGCTCGGCACCCGGGTCCGGCGCGGCCCGCGGATCCGGCTGCACCGGGCCGTCATCGAGATCCGCGACGCGGCCCTCGTGCTGTCCCCGTACGCGGACGCCGGGATGCGGGAACGCGCCCTCGCCGCGGCCCGGGAGGCCGGGCCGGCCGGCGAGGCGCCGGAGACGACGGCCCAGGCGCTGTGGCTGCGCGCCGCCGCCGGGGCCCGGGCCCGCGGCGGGGCGGCCGCGCCCCCGGGCCGGGC
>NZ_JAJAUZ010000149.1 GCF_020532645.1 Streptomyces bambusae | reverse complement strand
GAGCGTTACATCCGGCGTTCCGCCGGCCTCGCCGTTGCCCGGCTGGTGGATGGCCACCATGCCGGCCTCCGCCAGGTCGGCGACGAGGATCCGGGCGACGCCGAGCGGCATCTGCAGCAGAGCCGATACCTCGGCTACCGACTTGACCTCCCGGCACAGCGTGCAGATGCGCTGGTGCTCGGGCAGCAGGCCCGACAGGTGCACCGGGTCGGCCGTGGTGCTGACCAGCGCCTCGATGGCGAGCTGGTAGCGGGGCCGGGTCCGGCCGCCGGTCATCGCGTACGGACGCACCAGCGGCTGGTCGCCTTCCGCGTACGACTGGTCGCCGTACGAATCGGAGAAGGCGGGGGGCGGGGTCATTGATCCTCCGGGCTGGACGGCAGAGGTCAGCCTGCCGTCGTAGAGGGCCGGTGGGGGGACGGGGGTACGGCCTGACGGTGGTACTGGGAAATGGTCCGGGTACGCCCCGGTCCTCGTGGCCGGGAGTACCACCCGGCCACGAGGAGTGGCGGTCTAGATGAGAAGGCTGCCCTGGAGC
>NZ_JAJAUZ010000148.1 GCF_020532645.1 Streptomyces bambusae | reverse complement strand
TGAAGTGCATCGCCGCAGCATGCCTCGGCCTCCGGCGACGAGCCACGCTTCCTGAAGTCCGCGTCAGCCACTCGTGCGCGTCGAACTCACCGTCAGTCCATTCCGTACGAGGAGTCCGCGATGCTCAGTCTGTCCACCCTGCCCTGCCCGCCGGTCGGGAGCGTGCTCGATGGTCCGCCGCTGCCCGACAACCTGTTCCTGAGCCTGACGCTGGCCGGGTCGCCGCATGCCGCGCGGATCGCCCGTACCGCCGTCGCCGCCGCCCTGCACGTCCACGGGCTCGCCGCGTGCAGTGCGGCGGCCGTGCAGGTCGCGTCCGAACTCGTCGCCACCGCGGCGAAGTTGAGCCCGGGTGAGGACGTGTACCTGTCGGTGCGCTACCGCTGGGACGGCATCCGGCTCACCGTCTTCGACGGGCAGGGCGGACGTAACGGCCCGCACGCGCATCCCCGTATCGCCGCGGCCCGCGACACCGCCCGCCGCTCCGCGCTGCGCTTCATGGCCTGCGTCGTACGGGAGTGCGGCGGGGTCTGGGGATTCGAGGAATCCCGGGAGCCCGGCGGCG
>NZ_JAJAUZ010000147.1 GCF_020532645.1 Streptomyces bambusae | reverse complement strand
CTGAAGAAGGCGCAGCAGGCCCTGAGCCGGAAGGCGAAGGGGTCGAAGAACCGGGCCAAGGTCCGTATCAAGGTCGCCCGCGCTCACGCCCGGGTGGCCGACGCGCGCAAGGACTGGTGTCACCAGACGGTTTCGAGGCTGATCCGCGATAGCCAAGCGGTCTACCTCGAAGACCTGTCGGTCTCCGGCCTCGCGCGTACTCGCATGGCCAAGTCAGTCCATGACGCCGCGTGGAGCATGTTCCGGCGCGTTCTGGAGGAGAAAGCCGCCCGACACGGACGGCACGTCAGCACCGTCTCGCGGTGGCTGCCGTCGTCCCAGACGTGTTCGGTGTGCTGGGTCGTGGACGGGAAGAAGCCGTTGCACGTGCGCACCTGGCGATGCGGGAGCTGCGGTACTGAGCATGATCGTGACCTCAATGCATCGCGTGTGATCCTCGCCGCCGGACAGGCGGAGAGGCTAAACGCCCCTGGAGGGCCGGTAAGCCCTGGAGTGGAAATCCCACGCCAGGCACGGCCCGTTGAACGGGGAACCCACCCGAAGTCCCAGCCGGTGACCACCGGCAGGCAGGCGGGAGTCCC
>NZ_JAJAUZ010000146.1 GCF_020532645.1 Streptomyces bambusae | reverse complement strand
CAGTGTCACGTCAGGCTGGCCGCCGGCCGACTCGTCGCCGCCGGGCTGGTGAATGGCGACGAGGCCCGCCTCCGCCAGGTCGGCGACGAGGATGCGGGCCACGCCGAGGGGAATGGAGAGTAGTGCCGAGATCTCCGCAACGGACTTGATCTCCTGGCACAGCCGGCAGATGCGCTGGTGCTCGGGCAACTGCCCTTGCAGCCGTGCGGGATCCGCCGTGGTGCTGACCAGCGCCTCGATGGCGAGCTGGTAGCGGGGCCGGGTACGCCCGCCGGTCATCGCGTACGGACGCACCAGCGGGTTGTGGGCCTTCGGAGCCGCCGGCGCCGCCCGGTGGGGCTGCGACGGCGGCCTATGGGCCGGGGGCTGCTGACCATAGGGCTGTTGCATGTACGGGTTCTGCTCCTGCGCGGGCTGCCGGGTGGGAGCGGAGGGGAAGTTGAAGCGGTTCTGGTCGTGCCCACCCTGCGGCTGCTGTGCGCCGCCGTAAGGATGTCCTCCTGGGGGTGTGCTCACGTTTCCTCCTCCGACTCCAAGAACGCAGTACTCCCTGTGGAACCGCGCCACCGCACCCTATGGTGCGGTGGCGCGAAACGCACTGCCTGTCTGCTGGTTGAGAACTGTTCAGGTCTTAGTTGAGAAGGCTGCCTTGCAGT
>NZ_JAJAUZ010000145.1 GCF_020532645.1 Streptomyces bambusae | reverse complement strand
TCATCGGGATTCCTTCGTGGATACCCCGGCCTTCAGGCCGGGGAGGAAACGAAGCCCCTGCGGAGCAGGTCAGGGGAAAGCCGTTCCGCCGCCAGGGCGGAACGGCGTTGTCAGTGGCGGCCGGTAGGTTGATCACGTGCATCTGCGGTACTCCTTCCGGGTCGAGCCCACGCCGGGTCAGCGCATCGCGCTGGCCCGTACGTTCGGCTGCGCCCGGGTGGTCTACAACGATGCGCTCGCCGCGAGGAAGGCCGCCTACCAGACGGACGAGTCGCGGATCGCGACGGGGGTCCTGGCGAAGCAGGTGATCACCGACGCGAAGAAGACCGTCGAGCGGGCGTGGCTGGCCGAGGTGTCCGTGGACGCCTTGCAGTCCTCGCTGCGGGACCTGGACACGGCATACGCTAACTTCTTCGCGTCGGTGTCGGGCAAGCGTCGCGGCCGGAAGGTGGGACTTCCGGTGTTCAAGTCGAAGCGTGACAACCGGCAGTCGGTCCGTTTCTCGAAGAACGGGTTTCGGCTCCGTGACAACGGGCGACTGAACCTGGCGAAGATCGGGGATGTGCGGGTGCGCTGGTCGCGTCCGTTGCCCTCGGCTCCGTCCAGCGTGACGGTGATCAAGGACCCGTCCGGCCGGTACTTCGCCAGCTTCGTCGTGGA
>NZ_JAJAUZ010000144.1 GCF_020532645.1 Streptomyces bambusae | reverse complement strand
CGGTGAGCCGCCCCACAGGACCTACGTCACAAACGAGGCGGGATAGTAGTCCCGAGCCGCCTTCGCACGCCCCGGCCGTTTCCGCTCCCACCTGCGCGAACGACCGGCCGCCCGCCCCGGGCCGACGGGCCGGTGGCTGCGATGGCCCCTAGTAGGAGGGGGTGCTTGCCGGGCGCCGGGCGGGCTGGCTAACTGGTGATGTCGCCACGGCGGCCGGGCCCACCGCCCGCCGCCCACGATCCCCTCCCGCCACACCCGAGTGGATCCCGCACGCCCCGGTCCGGGCAGGTGGGCGGCCGTCCTTGTCCCCGATGGAAGGCCCTTTCGTGTCGCTCGCCGTCATCCGCCGTATCGCCGCTTCCAAGAAGGCCCTCGCGGGCTCCGCCGTCGCCGTCGGCGTCGCCGGATCCCTCCTCGCCGCCGTTCCGGCGCAGGCCGCCCCCATGGACGCCAAGGCGATCGCGCACCGGATGATCCCCGACGCGGCCCAGTTCCAGGCCTTCAGCAACATCGTGTCCCGCGAGAGCGGCTGGAACCACACCGCCACCAACACCTCCTCCGGCGCCTACGGCCTGGTCCAGGCCCTGCCCGGCTCCAAGATGGCCTCCGCCGGCTCCGACTGGAAGACCAACCCCGCCACCCAGATCAAGTGGGGCCTGGACTACATGAACGACCGCTACGGCAGCCCCCTCGCCGCCTGGAACTTCTGGCAGACCCACCACTGGTACT
>NZ_JAJAUZ010000143.1 GCF_020532645.1 Streptomyces bambusae | reverse complement strand
TAAGGGCTTGCAGATCATTAACACGTCGTCTTGATCTTGTTGCTGGGATCGCTGCTCTTGGCCAGGACCCGAGCCTGGAGGGAGGTGAGGGCAGCGGGTGGGCTGGTCGCAGGTGGGATGACGATGCCGTGTGCCTCAAACAGTTTCCTGATCTTCAGCAGGGTGCGGTGCATGGCGGTGCGGCTACTGCCGAAGAGCACGGCGAGGGGTTCGGCCGCCAGGGCGAGGTGCAGGTGGAGTACTGCGGCCAGGACCTGATCAGGGAAGCCGAGCCTGGGCGGGCGGCCGAGCTGGGTGTCCCCGTCCGGCGCCAGAGTCTGGACCAAGCCGTGCAACTGCTCCGGAGACATCCCGGTCAGCACTGGGGCAGACAGCAGGGCCGGTGTCCGCTCCGGCTCGCACCGTTCCGACTCCCGGGGTGCTGGGACAGCCGGGGCCGGATGGGGGGTGAAGGACGTAGTTCCAGTCGCCGTGGAAGCCATGGCGGGTCAGTGGCAGAGCCGCCATCTCCACGTCAGTGATCTGCACTCCGGTCGGGTAGGCCCTGGTGTCGAGTTCGGCATGCACCCGCAGTCCGGTGCGGGTGGTGGTCGCGGCGATGGACTGGACGATGACTTCGTGGCTGGTCAGCGGGCGGCCCCGCCAGTTCATGGTGATGTGGGAGAACAGCCGGTGCTCGATCTTGTTCCACTTCGATGCGCCCGGCGGCAGGTGGCAGACGGTGATCATCAGGCCCGTTTCAGCGGCGAGGAGGGCGAGTTCGAGT
>NZ_JAJAUZ010000142.1 GCF_020532645.1 Streptomyces bambusae | reverse complement strand
CGTCCTGCGGGACGTGTTCCACACCTTGTGGCACCCGACCCGGCACGGCGGTCTGAGCCGGCTGATCATGACCGGGTGCTGGCGGCTGTCCGGCCGCCTCGCCGGGGGCCGCCGGGCCTCCGGACTGGCCGGTCCCCTGGCGATGGTGACCGTGGTCGCCACGTGGGCCCTGACGGTGGTGGTGGGATGGGCCCTGGTCTACTGGCCGCACATGCCGGACGGATTCACGTACACCGCCGGACTCCGGCCCGCCGAACACGCAGAGTTCCTCGACGCGCTCTACGTCTCCCTGGTGCACGTCTCCACGCTGGGTCTGGGCGACATCGCACCGGGCGAGGGATGGCTTCGCGTCCTCGCCCCCGTGGAGGCCCTGGTCGGGTTCGTCCTGCTGACCGCGACCGTCTCGTGGACCCTCGGCATCTACCCGGCGCTCGCCCGCCGCCGCGCCCTGGCGCTGCGCCTGTCCCACCTCTCGCGCACCCACCCCACCACCGAGCAGATCGACACGGACGCGGGGGCGGCGATCGTCGACAGCCTGGCGGCGGCCGTCTCGGTGGTCTCGGTCGACTTCATGCAGTACGCCGAGTCCTACTACTTCCACGACGGCGACGACCGCACCTCCCTCGCCCGCCACGTCACCTACGCGGGCAACCTGGCGGACCAGGCCGCCGGCGCCCGCCATCCCGACGTCCGGCTCTCGGCAGCGGTCCTCCGCGCTGCGCTGGAAGACCTCGCACTCATCCTCGACCAGCGGTTCCTGCACACCGGCGGCACACC
>NZ_JAJAUZ010000141.1 GCF_020532645.1 Streptomyces bambusae | reverse complement strand
CGCAGCCGGCGGGTCCGGACCGCGCGCGCGGTGAAGGCGTCGGCCAGCTCGTCCACGGCGTCGGCGTCACCCGAAACGACCGTGGCGTCCGGGCCGTTCACCGCGGCGACGGAGATCCGGCCCTCGTACCCGGCCAAGAGTGGAAGGACGTCCTGCTCGGCGGCCCGTACGGAGAGCATGGCGCCGCCGGTGGGCAGGGCCTGCATCAGCCGGCCGCGGGCGGCGACCAGGGCCGCGGCGTCGGCGAGCGACAGGACGCCCGCCACGTGGGCGGCGGCCAGCTCGCCGATCGAGTGCCCCGCCACGTACTTCGGCTTCACACCGAGGTGTTCCACGAAGCGGTAGAGCGCCACTTCGAGAGCGAACAGGGCGGTCTGCGTGTACAGGGTCTGGTCGAGGAGCGCCGCGTCGTCCTCCCCACCGGTCCCGAACATCACGTCCTTGAGGGACTGGCCGAGGTGGACGTCGAGGTGCTTGCAGGCGTCGTCGAGCGCCTGGGCGAACACCGGCTGGGAGTCGTACAGTTCACGGCCCATGCCGATCCGCTGGCTGCCCTGACCGGTGAACAGGAAGGCCAGGTCGCCGGTGGAGGGCTCGCCCCTGACCAGCCGCGCTGAGGTGCCGCCCGAGGCGAGCGCCGTGAGGTCGGTGAGCAGTTCGGCCCGGTCGGTGGCCACGGCCACGGCACGGTGGTCCAGCGCCGCCCGGTGCACGGCGAGGGACAGGGCGGTGCCCGCGAGCGGGACCGCCGGATCCTCCAGGGCGCCGGCGAGCTGCCGCGCCTGTTCCCGCAGTGCCTCCGGGGACTTGGCGGAGAGGGCCACCGGGACCACGGTGGGGGTGGTGGTGTGGGT
>NZ_JAJAUZ010000140.1 GCF_020532645.1 Streptomyces bambusae | reverse complement strand
TGGAGCCGGCGGGTCGTGAAGCCCTGCTCCTCCAACCGCTTTGCCACGGCGAGCGTGGTCAGCAGGTCACCGGAGATCACGGTGGCGGCGGGCCCGTTCACGGCAGCGATCGCCACCCGGTCCGTGAGCCCGTCCAGCTCGGCTGCCACCTGCGCTTCGGGGGCCCGCACCGACACCATGGCGCCGCGCTCCGGCACCGCCTGCATCAGCCGGCCGCGGGCGGCGACCAGGGCCGCGGCGTCGGCGAGCGACAGGACGCCCGCCACGTGGGCGGCGGCCAGCTCGCCGATCGAGTGCCCCGCCACGAAATCCGGGGTCGCGCCGAGGTGTTCCACAAGGCGGAAGAGGGCGACCTCCAAGGCGAACAGGGCGGCCTGCGTGTACACGGTCTGGTCCAGCAGCTCCGCGTCCCGGTCGCCGCCGGCCTCGCAGCCGGTCCCGAACATCACGTCCTTGAGGGACTGCCCGAGGTGGACGTCGAGGTGCCTGCACGCGTCGTCGAGCGCCTGGGCGAACACCGGCTGGGAGTCGTACAGCTCGCTGCCCATGCCGATCCGCTGACTGCCCTGACCGGAGAACAGGAAGGCCAGGCCACCACCGGCCACGGCGCCGGTCACGATGCGCCGGGACGTGTCCCCGTCCGCCACGGCCGCAAGGTCCGCCAGCAGCCCGTCCCGGCTCTCGGCGAGCACCACGGCTCGGTGCTCCAGCCCGGCCCGGTGCACGGCGAGGGACAGCGCGGTCGCTGCCAGCCCCGGCCCGGGCGTCCCGGCCAGGTGGTCGTGTACGCGCCGGGCCTGGGCGCGCAGCGCCTCGGGCGTCTTCGCGGACAGCGGCACGGGCACGAGCGCCGGATGCTCCGCGGCGGTTGCTGCGGGACCGCCG
>NZ_JAJAUZ010000014.1 GCF_020532645.1 Streptomyces bambusae | reverse complement strand
GGCGCTGTCCGGCGTTCGAGTGGCCGGTCAGGGCGCCGATGTCGACCCCGGGGTGCGCCGTCAGCAGGCGCAGGAGTTCACCTCCCGCGTACCCGCTCGCTCCTGCCACGGCTGCTCGCACTGTCATAAACCCTCCTGGTATCGCGCCGCCCTGCACCGGCGTGCGTGCTACTTGCAGAATTCGGCGCTGAGGATGGCGAGCAGGTCGTCCGCCCTCCAGTCGCTGTTGTAGTTGAACGTGAGCTGGTGGCGGCCGTCGTCGGTGAGGGCGACCAGCGACAGCCAGCCGACGGTGCCGCCGTCGCGGTACCAGACGGTGGTGCCGCAGCCGAGCGTCAGCCGCTCCAGGCCGAGGCCGAAGGAGGAGATCGGGAAGTCCGGGTTGACGACGGTCGTCTTCATCGCCGCGAGCTGCGCCGGCGGCAGCAGCCGGCCGGTGACCAGCGCGGCGTAGAAGCGGTTCAGGTCGCTGGCGCTGGAGATGATGTCGCTGCCCCAGGTGTGCGAGCCGCTGATCTCGGTGACGTCGTCGATCCGGTCGGGCTGGGTCTGGAAGAACAGCTTCGAGTACGCGCGGCTGCTCGGCTGCGGCAGCGTGGTGGCGTTGCGCGGGTTCGAGGTGGCGTTCAGGCCGAGCGGCACGATGATCCGGCGGCGGATCTCGTCCTCGTACGGGCGGCCCGCGGCCTTCTCCAGGACCATCGCGGCGACGAGGTCGTTGGTGTTGGAGAACGCGTGGCGGGCGCCGGGCGCGAACGCCGGGGCGTGGGAGAGGGCGACCTGGAGGCGCTTCTCCTTCGGCATGGTCTCGAAGCGGTGCTGGAGGTAGCCGTCGCCCAGGACGTACGTGGAGACGTAGTCGCCGTCGGCGAAGTAGTCGTACAGGCCGCTGGTGTGGTTGAGCAGCTGGCGTACGGTGATCGCCTTGCCGTCGTTGCCGTTTCCGGTCACCACGCCGGGCAGGAAGCGCTCGATCTTGTCGTCGAGCGTCAGCTTCTTCTCGGCCTCCATCTGCAGGAGGGCCGTGGCGACGAAGGTGCTGGTGATGTGGCCGACGCGGAAGCGGTCGTTCTTGCCGCGGGGGGTGCCCGTGGTGCGGTCGGCGACGCCGGCGGCCGTCTTCCAGACCCCGTCGTTGTCCCGCGCCTCGGCGGTGATGCCGGGGATGCCGGCTGCGACGGCCGCGTCGATGGCGCTCTGGGTCGCGGTGTGGTCGCCCACCGGGAGGGTGGTGGCGTGCGCGGGGGCCGTCAGGGCGGTGGCTGCGAGCGCGGCCGCCGCCAGTCCGACGAGGCCGGTGCGCTTTCTGTTCCGTATGGTCATGGATCCGCTCCTGACGGGTCGTCTGTGCTGTGGCTGTGGTCGTACGGGCGTCCCGGCGGGCCCGTGGGCCCGGCCGGGCGGGGTCGGAGCCGCCCGGGCTCCGTGCGCGTGCCCGGCGGGCGGGACGCGGAAGGTCAGGGTGCTGCTGCGGGCACCGGCCGTCGGCCGGGTTCCGGCTCGGGGCCGAGGGCGGTCCGCCGGGTCTCCAGTTCGTCGGCGAAGCGCAGCCAGTGGTCGGCGCAGCGGCGTGCGGCCTGGGCGAGGGTGTCCGCACGGTGGCCGGGCACGCTCCGCGCGAGCCGGCGCCAGGTGGTCTCGTCGCCGAGCGCGTGGACGCTCAGCAGGTGCAGCAGGGTCCGGCCGGCGTCGGTGCGCAGGGACGGGTCCTTGCCCATGGTCGGCAGCAGCCGGCCGAGGGCGGCCGCGGTGGGGCGCGGCGCCGGCCGGCCGACGGGCTGCCGGCCGGGCGGGACGGGGTCCCTGCCCTGGCGGATGCGGTCGCGCACGTCCTTGGCGGTGGCCGTGGCGATGCCCGCCTGTTCGGCGATCTCCCGGAGCGAGGCCCCGGGGTTGGCGGCGATGACCCGGCTGGCCCGCAGCCGCCCTTCGGCGGCGTGCAGGGGCCGGACCCGGCCGTCGCGGCCGACCCGGGCCGCCGCCGGCTGCTCGGTGCGGCCGGCCGCGCGGCGCCGGATGGCGGCGACGGTGGTGGCGGAGAGCCCCGCGTCGGCGGCGATCCGGCGGTCCGACCAGTGCGGGCGGTCCCGCAGCATCCGCTGCGCAGCGACCGTCCGGTCGGCCTGCGACAGGGCGTTTTCGGTGTCGTCGTCCACGTACGGCTCCCCTCCATGGCCGTCTCGGACCGCGGTAGGAAAAGTACCTTCCCGACGGTTCATTTGCGCCAATCAGGCGGCCGGAATTGCATGCACAAGACGCATGTAGAAACACGCGGTACATGACGGCCCGGAATGTGCCCGCAGCCGCACCCAGGGGGACGCGGGCGCGGCTGCGGGAGTTCCACCGCCACACGGATCGGTTTCACGGAAAGAGAAGCCCTGGGGGCTCCTCGGGTTTCCAGTGAGAAATACATACCGAATTCCGGACGGTGTCCAGCATGTCCGCCGCATGCGCCGCAGCGGCGGGTGTCCCGTCGGCGGGACACGGCAGGCGTTCGCGTGCGGCGTTCGAACGGGGCTCCGCCGCCGCTCCAGAGCGCACGGCGAGAGTTCTGGCCGGTCGAATACACCCTTCTCCTGGAGGCATGATGGCGCGTCAGGCCGGTCTCACCGCGGGGCCGCAGGCCAGCCCGGCAACCGATCTCCCGCAGCCCTCCGTCCGGCCGCCGCGCACGGCGGGCGCCGGACCGCGCCGGGAGCAGGTGCTGACGACCAAGGTGGGCCTGCAGATGCCGACCGGGATGGCGTACGACGAGTGGGAGCGGGCCGGGCGGCAGCTCGCCGGCGTCCTCGACTCGTCCTGCTGGTGGCTGGGCGACTGGCTGCGCTTCGGCAAGGACCACTACACCGACCGGTACCAGCGCGGGATCCGCGCGGTCGGTCTCTCGTACCAGACCCTGCGCAACTACGCGTGGGTGGCGCGGCGGTTCGACATCACGCGGCGCCGGTCCGGCCTGAGCTTCCAGCACCACGCCGAGCTGGCCTCGATGCCGGTCCCCGAGCAGGACCTGTGGCTGGACCGGGCGGAGCAGCGCCAGTGGACGACCAAGCAGCTGCGCAGTGCGCTGCGGGCCGCCCGGCAGGGCGACCGGCCGCAGCCGGCTGCCGACCCGAACCGGCTGCTCCAGCTGCCGGGCAGCCGGCTGCAGTGGTGGCACAAGGCCGCGGAGCAGGCGGGCGTGGACTTCGAGCAGTGGGTGACGGCCGCGCTGGACAGTGCGGCCGCGAGCGCCCTGGAGGAGCTGTCGGCGGTGCCGGCCGGGCGCGGCCCCGCGGGGGCCGCGCCGCCCGAGGGCCCCGCGGACCTGCCGGTGGCCATCGGCGCCTGAACGGCCGGCGCCGTGGCCCCCGGTGCGTCACGGCAGCCGGCTCATCAGCCCCGCGGTCTCGCGCTTGTACGTGCAGGCGCTCTCGCCGAACGACTCGCGGACCCGCTCGCGCACCTCGCACGGCTGCTCCTGGCTGAGCTTGAACATGCCCTCGGCGCCGGTGACCTTGAACCGGAACGCGCCGACCGCGGGCACGATCTTGCGGAAGTAGTCCAGCGACTCGGTCATGTCCCAGCCGTTGCCGAACGCGCCCTCGAAGGCGCGGACGGTGGACTGCACCACGCCGAGGGTCTCCTCGATCGTGTCGATCTTCTCGATGACGCCCCGGACGTGCACCGACGTGAAGTTCCACGTCGGTGCGGCCGGGGTCTTCGCGTAGACCGTCGGCGAGACGTACGAGTGCGGGCCGGTGAAGGTGAGCAGCAGGACCTGGCCGTCCTCCAGCGCGGACCAGTGCGGGTTGGCGCGGTTCATGTGCCCGAGGAGCGTGGCGCCCGGCAGCTCGCCGGTCCAGTCGGCGGAGGTCTCGGGGTCGAATATGACCGGCAGATGCGTGGCGAACGGGCCGTCCTCCGGGGTTCCGTTGGCCACGGCGAGCGCCAGTGGATTACCCCGGATCAAGTCCACCATCCACGAACTGTCCGGCTCGCGGTAAAAGCTCGGCACGAACATCCGGAAACACCCTTTCGACGATTGGTTCTGGGCATTCTGGTGCCCAGGAAATGACTGATCGCATCGCTCCGGACACCGGACACACCCACGCCGTCGACGGCGCAACGCGGAGATTCTTGAAATCAGCGCCGACCATACATCCGTCCCGTCGACGGGACAATCTTTTCAGCTGTCGAACACGTCCACCGGGCCTCGAACGGCCCTCATGCAGTTCTCTAGTGGCTTTGTTGCACTCTTCGAAAGACGACTGAGAACGGTCTTCTCGGGCCACGAGCCGAGTTCCAGACGAAAGCGGGGAAAAATTTCCATGGGCATTACGGGTAGGCGCAGCCAGGAGATCTACGACGTGGTCGGAATCGGGTTCGGCCCGTCCAACATGGCCCTCGCGATCGCCTTGGAAGAGCACGGGGCGAGCACTCCGGAGAACCCGCTCAAGTCCCACTTCTTCGAGCGGCAGCCCTCCTTCGGATGGCACCGGAACATGCTGCTGCCGTCGACCACCATGCAGATTTCGTTCCTCAAGGACCTGGCGACCTTCAGGAACCCGGTCTCCCGGTACAGCTTCGTCTCGTACCTGCACGCCTCGGACCGGCTGCCGCAGTTCGTGAACAACCACGACTTCTTCCCGACCCGGCAGGAATTCCACCAGTACCTGGAGTGGGCGGCCGCCGGCCTGGCGCACCAGGTCACCTACGGCACCGACGTGCTGTCGATCCGGCCGGTGACCGAGCCGGGCGCCACGACCGCCGACCTCCTGGAGGTCGAGGTGCGCGAGAGCGACGGCACCACGAGCGTGGTGACCGCGCGCAACGTGGCCATCTCCACCGGCCTGGTGCCGAAGCTGCCGGACGGCGTGCTGTCCGACGAGCGGGTCTGGCACAGCTCGCAGTTCCTCGGCAAGTACAACGCCCTGGACCCGGCGGGCCTGAAGGACGTGATGGTGGTGGGCGCCGGCCAGAGCGCCGCCGAGATCACCCGGTTCTTCCACGACTCGCTGCCGCAGGCGCAGGTCTCGGCGGTCATCCCGTCGTACGGCTACACCGTCGCGGACGACACCCCGTTCGCGAACCAGGTGTTCGACCCGGCGGCGGTGGACGAGTACTACTACGGCACCGAGCAGGGCCGGGACGCGTTCTGGCGCTACCACCGCAACACCAACTACTCGGTGGTCGACGGCGACGTCATCCGCGACCTGTACCGCCGTACGTACGACGAGCAGGTGCGCGACACCAAGCGGCTGCACTTCCGCAACCTGACCCGGGTCGAGCAGGTCACCCGGGACGGGGACAAGACGCGGGTGCTGCTGCGCTCGAAGCTGACCGGCCGTACGGAGGAGGTCGTCGTCGACGCGCTGGTCTTCGCGACCGGCTACGACGGCGTGGACCCGGCGCGCCTGCTCGGCGACTTCGACCGCCACTTCGAGCGGGACGCGGCCGGCCTGCACCGGATGGAGCGCGACTACCGCCTGGTCGGCTCCCCCGGCCTGACCTGCGGCGTGTACGTCCAGGGCGGCACCGAGCACAGCCACGGCCTGTCCTCGGCCCTGCTGTCGAACATCGCGGTGCGCAGCGGCGAGATCGCCGACTCCATCGTGCTGGGGCGCACCGGCCGGGAGCTGGCGCAGCCGGTCGCCGAGGCGGCCCGGGCCGCGTGATGCGGGACGCACGGACGGGGCCCCGGCGCTGTGGTCGACAGCACCGGGGCCCGGCCCGTTGGGGGGTGGCGGCGCCCCCGTCCCTCACGCGGCCAGCGGGCCGCGGACGCTCTGCGGCCGCAGGTCGGTCCAGCGCTCCTCCACGTACGTGAGGCAGTTGCCGCGGGTGTCCTCGCCGAAGACGACGCGCCAGCCGGCCGGCACCGCGGTGAACGACGGCCACAGCGAGTACTGCTGCTCGTCGTTGGCCACGACGTAGAACTGGCCGTCGAGGTTTTCAAAGGGGTTGCTGCTCATGAATCCACTCCCATTCGAGCCGTATGCGATCCGTATTCGAGCGGAAATCGACCCGCCATCCACCAGAGGATGAGCAAGGCGATACCGCCGGGCCAGATCATGACACCTTTCGGCAATACCGAGGAGGTGTACGGCGTCCCGCGCGCTCGATATGCGTGCCGTTTGTCCCGGTGACGGGACAGAGGTGCGTACGCGGGAATATCCGGGCGGGAAAGCAGCTGTTCGCCCGGGCGATAGGCGGAAATTCGACTTCCGTTTGTCCTCGTCCACGCGCGATGATTCCGGCACGAGCACAGAGCCCGGGCCCGGCAGGTTATTCACCCTGCCAAGGGCCTGCTGCGCAGCCAAGTGCTCTCGTGACGCGTTCAAGCGCCTTTCCACCGGCCGGCCGGGCCCCATGCCCCGTGGCCGGTTCCTCCAGTGAAGGAGTCGTGCCTGTGAGCTCCCACCACGCGCCCGGCGGCCCGGCGGCGCCGTCCCCAGGCGACGCCCTGCCCGGTCGGGACGGTCCGCAGGGCCGGACGGTCGTCATCAAGCTGGGCGGCCACGCCATGGTCGACGAGGACCTGACGGCGGCCTTCGCCCGTGACGTCGTCGCCCTGCACCGGGCCGGGCTGCGGCCCGTCGTGGTGCACGGCGGCGGCCCGCAGATCGATGCCGAGCTCGCGCGGCGCGGCCTGGAGCGCGAGTTCCGGGCCGGGCTGCGGGTGACTTCGCCGGCCGCCATGGAGGTGGTGCGGATGGTCCTCGCGGGGCGGGTGCAGCGGGAGCTGGTCGGGCTGATCAACCGGTCCGGGCCGCTGGCCGTCGGCATGACCGGGGAGGACGCGGACACGCTGGTGGCGGTGCGGCACGTGCCGCGGGTGGACGGCGAGCCGGTGGACGTGGGCCGGGTCGGGGACATCACCGCGGTGGACACCGGCGCCCTGGAGAGCCTGCTCGCGGACGGCCGGATCCCGGTGGTCTCGCCGGTGGCCCGCAGTGCCGAGGACGGCCAGGTCTACAACGTGAACGCGGACACCGCGGCGGCGGCGCTGGCGACCGCGCTGGGCGCGGACGCGCTGGTGGTGCTGACGGACGTGGCGGGGCTGTACGCGGACTGGCCGCACAGCGAGGAGGTCATCCCGCGCCTGACGGCCGTCGAACTGGAGGCGCTGCTCCCGGAGTTGAGCGACGGCATGGTGCCGAAGATGGCGGGCTGCCTGCGGGCGGTGCAGGGCGGGGTGGGCGAGGTGCGGGTGATCGACGGGCGGGTGCCGCACGCGGTGCTCGACGCGTTCACCGACGGCCGGGCCGGCACGGTGATCGTGCCGGGTCCGGCCGGACTGTCGCTGGTGCCGCCGTACGAGGAGCCGTGGGCGCCGGAGTCGGCGCACCCGGCCCCCGACGGGCTGATCCGGCTGCGGTTCGCCGACGCGCGGGAGCTGGCGCGGGCCGGGGCGGCGTTCGGCGCGGCGTCCGGTCCGGGGCTGGGGGACGCGTGGAGCGAGCCGGGCTCGCTGATCCTCCAGATCCCGGCCGACGCGAGCCCGGCGACGCTGCGGGCGGTGCTCGCCGTGCTGGACGCGGCCTCGGTCACGTCCGAGTCCGTCACGGTCCACACCAACGAGCTCGACGACCTCTTCGCCGCGCTGACGGGCGCCCCGTGACGGACTCCCGGCTCCACCGGGGGCGGTTCCGGCCCCGCCGGCGGTTGCGGCGCGGGGCCCGGGACGGAGCCCCGGTGCCCGGCGGAGCCGGGTCTGCCTCACTCCCCGGCCGTTGCCTCCGGCTTCGTGTAGAGGACCTCGCGCGCCTGCTCCGCAGCCCGCGTCATGCTCTCCGAGACGAAGTCCAGGAAGCGCGCGATGTTCTCCAGCCGCGCCCCCGCCGGCGTGCCGTGTCCCAGCACGCCCACTCCCTCCCGCGCCGTGGCGATCAACTGCTCGTTGGCCCGCGCGCTGGCCATCATCGCCTGGTACCAGACGTCGTCGTCGACGACGTACCGCTCGCGCCGCCGCTCGTCCCGCTCCCGCCGCACCAGTCCCTGCCCGTCGAGGAAGGCGATGGCCTTGGAGATGGACGCCGGGCTCACCTGCAGCCGCTTGACGAGCTCGGCGGCGGTCAGGCTGCCCGCATCGGTCGTGTAGAGGCAGACCATCACCCGCGCCATCATCTTCGGCATGCCGGACTGCATGAGCGCGGTCGTGAACGTCTCCTCGTACGCGAGCACCGCATCGGCGTCGCGCCCGTGCGCCTGCGGGGAGGCCTGCGGGTCCCGCGGCGCGGCCGGCTTGCGGCGGTGCGCGCGGTGTTCGGTGGCGCGGTGTGCGAGGTCGGCCCGGTACGCGGTGGGGCCGCCGTTGCGCATGACCTCGCGGGTGATCGTCGAGGTCGGACGGTCGAGGCGCCGGGCGATCTCCGCGTAGGCCAGGCCGTCGGCCAGTCCCAGCGCGATCTGCTGGCGTTCCTGCTGGGTGAGTCTGCCTCCCGGCATCGGGTTCTCCGCTCGTTCGTGTCCTGCAATGCCCCCACTATAGCGTTCACCTCCAGTCCATTGCAACGCAACCGCACAGGTGTGTTGCGTTAGCTCTGAGACTGTTGCAATGAATTAAAGGCTTTGACCTGCATAGATGCACTTTTGGCGCAACGCCAGTGTTGTCAGACCTTGGAAAGCAACGTAGCGTTTCCATCATCAGAAAGAGCGCGGGCCGGAATCGGCAAGCGCCCCGAACACAGGAGAAGACCATGCAGAAGTTCGACACCCCCGCCCCCGTCTCCGCCGTCCTCGACATCCCCTCCGCCCACATCCGCTTCATCGCCGCCGACCGCTCCGACACCACCGTCGAGGTCCTCCCGGCCAACCCCGCCAAGAACGCCGACCTCAAGGCCGTCAAGGACGTCACCGTCGCCTACGCCGACGGCGTCCTGCGCATCGAGGCCGGCCCCGCCCAGAACAAGTTCCTCGGCAGCTCCGGCACCGTCGAGATCACCGTCCAGCTGCCCGCCGGCTCCCGCGTGGAGGCCAAGGCCGCCGCGGGCGACTTCCGCGGCGTCGGGCGCCTCGGCGACGTCGCCTACGAGGGCTCCCAGGGCCCGGTCAAGCTCGACGAGGCCGCCGGCGCCCGCCTCGCCGTCCTCGACGGCGACATCACCATCGGACGCCTCGGCGGCCCGGCCGAGATCACCACCCAGCGCGGCAGCATCCAGATCTCCGAGGCCGTCCAGGGCGACGTCGTCCTCAGCACCCAGAAGGGCGACATCACCGTCGGCGCCGGCCGCGGCACCTCCGCCACCCTCGACGCCGGCACCAGCTACGGCCGCGTCAACAACTCCCTCAACAACACCGACGGCCCCGCCGCCGCCCTGAACATCCGCGCCACCACCTCGTACGGCGACATCACCGCCCGCAGCAACTGACCCGCACACCTCGAAGGAGCGCTCCTCATGACCAACCTGGCCATCGCGGCGAACGGGCTGCGCAAGTCGTACGGCGACAAGGTCGTGCTCGACGGTGTCGACCTGAACGTCCCGCAGGGAACGATCTTCTCCCTGCTCGGTCCGAACGGTGCCGGCAAGACCACCGCCGTCAAGATCCTCTCGACCCTGATCTCCGCCGACGCCGGCCAGGTCCACGTCGGCGGGCACGACCTCGCCGCCGACCCCCAGGCGGTCCGCGCCGCGATCGGCGTCACCGGCCAGTTCTCGGCCGTCGACGGTCTGATCACCGGCGAGGAGAACATGCTCCTGATGTGCGACCTGCACCACCTCTCCAAGGCGGAGGGCCGCCGGGTCACCGCCGAACTCCTGGAGCGCTTCGACCTGGTGGAGGCCTCGAAGAAGCCGGCCGCCAGCTACTCCGGCGGCATGAAGCGCCGCCTGGACATCGCCATGACGCTGGTGGGCGACCCGCGGATCATCTTCCTCGACGAGCCGACCACGGGCCTCGACCCGCGCTCCCGCCACAACATGTGGCAGATCATCCGCGAGCTGGTCACCGGCGGTGTCACCGTCTTCCTCACCACGCAGTACCTGGAGGAGGCCGACGAGCTCGCCGACCGGATCGCCGTCCTCAACAACGGCAGGATCGCCGCGGAGGGCACCGCCGAAGAGCTGAAGCGGCTGATCCCCGGCGGACACGTCCGGCTCCGCTTCTCCGACCCCGCCGCCTACCGCTCGGCCGCCGCCGCCCTGGCCGGTGCCGCGCAGGACGACGAGGCGCTGTCCCTGCAGCTGCCCAGCGACGGCAGCCAGCGCGACCTGCGCACGATCCTCGACCGGCTGGACGCCGCCGGCATCGAGGCGGACGAACTGACCGTCCACACCCCCGACCTCGACGACGTCTTCTTCGCCCTCACCGGCGCCACCACCGTGCCCGGCCAGAACAACGAGCCCAAGGAGGCCGTCCGATGAGCTCCCTCTCCCTCGCCCTGCGCGACTCCTCCACGATGCTCCGCCGGAACCTGCTGCACGCCCGGCGCTACCCGTCCCTCACGCTGAACCTGCTGATGACGCCGGTGATGCTGCTCCTGCTGTTCGTCTACATCTTCGGCGACGCGATGAGCGGCGGGATCGGCGGCGGCGACCGCTCCGACTACATCGCGTACATCGTGCCGGGCATCCTGCTGATGACCATCGGCAGCACGGTCGTCGGCGCCGCGGTCTCCGTGTCGACGGACATGTCCGAGGGCATCATCGCCCGGTTCCGCACGATGGCGATCCACCGGAGCTCGGTGCTGATCGGGCACGTGATCGGCAGCGTCATCCAGTCCATCGCCAGCGTGGTGCTGGTCGGTGCGGTCGGGGTGGCCATCGGATTCCGCTCGACCGACGCGTCCGTGCTGGAGTGGCTCGCGGCCTTCGGCCTGATCGCCCTCTACGCGCTGGCCCTGACCTGGATCGCGGTCGGCATGGGCATGGTGAGCCCGAACGCGGAGGCAGCCAGCAACTCGGCGATGCCGCTGATCCTGCTGCCGCTGATCTCCAGCGCGTTCACGCCGATCGACTCGATGCCGGGATGGTTCCAGCCGATCGCCGAGTACCAGCCCTTCACCCCCGCGATCGAGACCCTCCGGGGCCTGCTGCTCGGCACCGAGATCGGCCACAACGGCTGGCTCGCCGTCGCCTGGTCCCTGGCCCTGGCCTTCCTCGGCTACCGCTGGTCCACGGCCTCCTTCAAGCGCGAGCCCAAGTAGTCCCGAGTGAACGGGGCCCAGCCCCCCACCCGCCCCGAGGGCGGCGCACGCCGGAACCCCCGCCGGTGTACGCCGCCCTCGGCCTTTTCCGGGGCTCCGCCCCGGACCCCGGTCCTCAAACGCCGGACGGGCTGAAATGTGCCCCTGCCCTGCCTTCGGCCGCCCGCAGGGCCGGATACGGCGGGGCGAAATGAAGCCCCGCCGGCGATTGAGGCGCGGGGTGCGGGGCGGAGCCCCGGGTCTTTGAGCCCCGCCGGCGATTGAGGCGCCGGGGCTGGGGCGGAGCCTCCGTGCAGCTCCGTTCGAGCGGCGCTCCAGCCGCATCGGTGAGGGTCGGGGCGTACGTGGCCGGCAGGCGTGGGAGGTGGCGATGGGCGACAGGCAGACCGTACGGCTGCACTGCTTCGCACATGCAGGAGCAGGCGTGTCCTCGTTCTACCGGTGGGACAAGACCGCCGGCGACGGCGTCCGCACGACCCCCTGGCTGCTGCCCGGCCGCGACGACCGCCGCCGCGAAACCCGGCTGACCGGCCGCGACGAACTCCTCGGCGACCTCAAGCCGCTGTTCGAGCAGATCGCGGAGGACCCCGACACCCCGTACGTCCTCTACGGGCACAGCCTCGGCGCGACGATCGCCCTCACGGTCACCCAGACCGCCCGCGAGTGGGGCCTGCCGCTGCCCGCGCTGCTGGCCGTCGGCGCCAGCCCGCCGCCGGACGCCCCGGCCGTGTTCGCCGACTGCGCCGAGCTGCCGGAGGACGAACTCCTCGCCGTGCTCGGCCGGTACGACGCGCTGCCGCCGAAGGTGCGGCCCGGCGACGTCTGGTTCCGCTCCGTCTTCCCGGTGCTCCGCGCCGACCTGCGGCTCGCCCGCAACCTGCGGGCCGCCGCCACCGCACCCGGCGCCCCGGGCCCCGTCCCGGTGCCGGTGCTCGCGGTGGCCGGCCGGCAGGACCCGCTGGTCTCCGCCGAAGCCGCCGCCGCCTGGCAGCGCTGGACCACCGGCCCGTTCGCCCTGCGCCACGTACCCGGCGACCACTACTTCGTCCGGGGCGCCGAACTGCCCCGGATGCTCGGCCGGGCCGCCCGCATCGTGCAGCGCGGCCGCCGCCACGACCAGACAAGGCAGGGGACAGGGCGATGAGACGAGTCGTCATCACGGGCATCGGGGTCGTGGCCCCGGGCCGCCCGGGCACCAAGGAGTTCTGGTCGCTGCTGACCGACGGCCGCACGGCCACCGGCCCCATCACCCTCTTCGACGCCACCGGCTTCCGATCGAAGATCGCCGCCGAGGCGGACTTCGACCCGCTGGAGTCCGGGCTCACCGCCGAGCAGGCGCAGCGCCTCGACCGGGCCGCCCAGTTCGCCGTGGTCAGCGCCCGCGAAGCGGTCGCCGACAGCGGGCTGGCCGGCACGAACGACGCCACCCGCACCGGGGTCACCCTCGGCAGCGCCCTCGGCTGCACCACCCGCCTCGACGCCGAGTACGGGGCGGTCAGCGAGCAGGGCACCCGCACGCTCGTCGACCACACCAGGGCCGTACCCGAGCTGTACGACTACTTCGTGCCCAGCTCGATGGCGGCCGAAGTGGCCCGTACCGTCGGTGCCGCGGGGCCCGTCGCCCTGGTGTCGACCGGCTGCACGTCCGGGCTCGACGCGATCGGGCACGCCGTGGAGCTGGTCCGCGAGGGCAGCGCCGACGTGATGGTGACCGGTGCGGCCGAGGCCCCCATCACGGGGATCACCGTGGCCAGCTTCGACTCGATCCGCGCCACCTCGACCCGCAACGAGGACCCGGCGACCGCGTCCCGGCCCTTCGACAAGACCCGCAACGGGTTCGTCCTCGGCGAGGGTTCGGCCGTCCTCGTCATCGAGGAGTACGAGCACGCCCGCCGCCGCGGCGCGCACGTGTACGCCGAGATCTCCGGCTTCGCCTCGCGCAGCAACGCGTACCACATGACCGGTCTGCGGCCCGACGGCGCGGAGATGGCCGAGGCCATCACGGCCGCCCTCGACGAGGCGCAGCTGCTGCCCGAGCACGTCGACTACGTCAACGCGCACGGCTCCGGGACCAAGCAGAACGACAAGCACGAGACCGAGGCGTTCAAGCGGGCCCTGGGGCAGCGGGCGTACGAGATCCCGGTCAGCTCGATCAAGTCGATGATCGGGCACTCGCTGGGCGCGATCGGCGCCTTGGAGGTGGCCGCCTGCGCGCTCGCGATCGAGTACGACACGGTGCCGCCGACGGCGAACCTGCACGAGCCGGACCCGGCCTGCGACCTGGACTACACCCCGCTGACCGCCCGCCGGCAGCGCACCGACGCCGTGCTGACGGTCGGCAGCGGCTTCGGCGGCTTCCAGAGCGCGATGATCCTCAACGACCCGAACCTGAAGGCGGACCGATGAACACCGCTGTCGCCGTCGCGGACGCCCCGGCGGTCTCCCGTACCGCGGACCCCGTCGTCACCGGGATCGGGGTGGCCGCGCCCAACGGGCTGGGCACCGCTGCCTGGTGGACCGCCGTGCTGCGCGGCGAGTCGGGCATCCGGCCGGTCGGCCGGTTCGACGCGAGCGGCTACCCGGCGAAGCTCGCCGGCGAGGTGCCCGGGTTCGTCGACGCCGAGCACGTGTCCAGCCGGCTGCTGCCGCAGACGGACCGGGTGACCCGGCTGTCGCTGGCGGCGGCCAAGGAGGCGCTGGACGACGCCGGGGCCGACCCGGCGCAGCTGCCGGACTACGCCGCGGGCGTGGTGACGGCCAACTCGTTCGGCGGTTTCGACTTCGGTCAGCAGGAGCTCCAGGCGCTGTGGAGCAAGGGCGGCCAGCACGTCTCGGCGTACCAGTCGTTCGCCTGGTTCTACGCGGTCAACAGCGGCCAGATCTCCATCCGGCACGGGCTGCGCGGCGCCTCCGGCGTGATCGTCTCCGAGCAGGCGGGCGGTCTCGACGCGATGGCGCACGCCCGCCGGCAGCTGCGCAAGGGCGCCCGCCTGGTGGTCACCGGCGGTCTGGACTCGGCGCTGTGCCCGTGGGGCTGGGCGGCTTACCTGGCCGGCGGCGGGCTGACCGAGCGGGACGACCCGGCGCGCGCCTATCTGCCGTTCGACGAGGACGCGAGCGGTCACGTGGCCGGCGAGGGCGGTGCACTGCTGGTGCTGGAGAGCGCCGAGGAGGCGCGGCGGCGCGGCGCCCGGGTGTACGGCCGGCTGGCCGGGCACGCGGCCACGTTCGACGCGGACGGCACGTCCCGGCTGGGGGCGGCCGCCGAGCTGGCGCTCGCCGATGCGGGGGTGCGGCCCGACGAGGTCGACGTGGTGTTCGCCGACGCGGCGGGCGAGCGCGGCGCGGACCGGACGGAGGCGGCGGCGATCGCCGCACTGTTCGGCCCGCACGGGGTGCCCGTGACCGCGCCCAAGTCGATGACCGGGCGGCTCGCCGCCGGCGGTGCGTCGCTGGACGTGGCGGCGGCGCTGCTGGCGCTGCGCGACCAGGTGGTGCCGCCGACCACGGGCACGTCGGCGCCGGCCGCGGACTGCCCGCTGGACCTGGTGACCGGGGCGGCCCGGCCGGCCGGTGACCGGCCGCTGCGGACCGCGCTGGTGCTGGCCCGCGGCCACGGCGGTTTCAACTCGGCCGTCGTCGTCCGCGGCGCGGACGCCTGACCCACCCGTACGTCCCGTACATCCCCACCCACCCCACACACGGATCCACGCAGAACAGAGGGAGACCATGGACCGGCTGACACTCGACGACCTGAAGCGCATTCTCCGCGAGTGCGCGGGCGAGGACGAGGGCATCGACCTCGACGGCGACGTCCTCGACCTGAACTGGTTCGAGCTGGGCTACGACTCGCTGGCCATCCTGCAGACCACGGGCCTCATCGAGCGCGACTTCGACGTGATGCTCGACGAGGAGGCCCTCGACGACGCGGACACCCCGCGCCGCTACCTCGCGATGGTCAACGAGCTGCTGGCAGCCCGGACCGCGGCCTGAGCGTGGCGGAGGAGCTCGACACCGACGTCTGTGTCGTCGGCGCCGGACCGGCCGGGCTCGCCCTGTCGCTGATGATGCTGCGGTCCGGGTTCCGGGTGGCGCTCGTCGAGCGGTCTCCCGGGTTCCGCCGGGAGTTCCACGGGGAGCTGCTGCAGCCCGGCGGGCAGCGGGTCCTGGACGACCTCGGCGTCCTCACCGCGGCGGCGGCCCGCGGGGCGGCGAGCCTGCGGGGCGTGCAGGTCCTGGAGCGCGGGCAGGTGCTGCTCGACCTCGACTACGGTCGGCTGCCCGCCCCGTACGACCATCTGCTCGCCCTCCCGCAGGCCCATGTGCTCAAGGAGCTCCTGGCGGCCTGCCGGAGTCTGCCGGGGTTCGTCGCACTCGACGGGCACCGGATCGCCGCGCTCGTGGAGAAGCGCCCCGGCAGCCCCTGCCGGGGCGCCGTGCTGCACGGGCCCGGCCGGGTGCCGGTGACGGTGCGGGCCTCGGTGGTGGTCGGCGCCGACGGCCGGTTCTCCCGGACCCGGGCGCTCGCCGGCATCGACGCGGGGCGCTGCGGGTGCTTCCCGCACGAGGTGCTGTGGCTGTCGTTGCGGGCGCCGCGGCGGGCCGCCGGGCGGGTGCGGGTGCACCGCGGTCCGGAGGGCGTGGTGCTGGTCCACGACAGCCATCCGGACCGGGTCCGGCTGGCGTGGACGCTGCCGCAGGGCCGGACGGCCGCGGCGGCCGGCGGGCTGCGCCGGCTGCGGCGGGAGCTGGCCGGGATGCTGCCGGAGTTCGCCGATCTGCTGTACGCGCAGCTGGGTCCCGGGGACGCGCCGGTCGTGCTCGACGGGTCGGCCGCGCACGCCCGGGAGTGGGTGCGCGACGGGCTGGTGCTGCTGGGCGAGAGCGCGCACGCGCACGGCCCGGTGGGCGCCCAGGGCATCGGGCTGGCGTTGCAGGACGCGGCCGTGCTGCACCCCGTACTGGTGGCGGCGCTGCACGCGCAGGAGCCGACGGCGCAGCGCCTGGCGGCGTACCAGGAGCGGCGGGCGCCGGTGGCGTCGGCCGTGCACCGGATGCAGGCCGTGCAGGTGCGCGCGGTGTTCGGCGACGGTCCGCGGCCCGCCGGCGCGCTGCTGCGGGCGCGCGCCACGGGGCTGGCGGTCCGCACCCCGTTCGGCGCCCGGCTGACCCGGCGGATCGCCCACGGGCACGACCCGGCCGGGGTCCGCACCGACCTGTTCACCGTGCTGCCCGCGCACCGGGGCCGGCGCCACTGAGCGAGGCCCCGGTGCACGCGGGCGGGGCCCGCACCCGGCCCTCAGGCGAGGTCGTCGCGGGTGACGAGGCGGTAGGAGACCTGCCAGCCGTCGGGGGTGCGCTGGACGATGTCCTCCATGACGCAGACCCGGAACACCCTGGGTTCGCCGCCGCGCGGCGTCAGGTACACGATGGCGTAGCTGCGGGTGCTCAGGGAGCCGTCCGGCAGTTCCACGATGTCGAGCATGCCCAGCCAGTGCCGCATCTGCTCGCCGCCGGCGGCGTGCAGTTCCCTGTTGCGCCGGACGTTGGCGGCGAGGCCGGGGCGGCCGACGACCGGCGCGGGCAGCGTCGGCACGTCGAAGACGGCGGACTCGGTGAACGTGGCCGCCCAGTCGTCGGCCCGGAACGAGTCGAAGAGCTGCATCTGGCGGGAGTAGAACTGCTGCACCTCCGCGTACAGCAGGCCGAACTCGCGCCCGTGGCGCGGCTGGGGGATCGCCTCGGCGGCGTACGTCGCGGTCATGGCGGGACTCCGTTCCCTCGGTTTGGCCCCAGCTTCTGCGGTGGAGATCGAGCACCCTTCGAGGACTCCTCAAGCGCACCTGCCGAGGCTGGGGTTCCGCCGCAGCCGCGGCCGCCCCTTCGGGAGCCAGGAGGAGAGCACCATGCCGAGACTCGTGTATCCGGAACTCCCGCTGGACGGCCTGCTGCGCCGGGCGGCCGTCCGCGACCCGGCGGGCCGGGCCGTCCGGACGGTGAACCGGGCCGGCACCAAGAGCACCGTGACGTTCGCCGAACTCGACGGCCAGGCCGACCGGATCGCCTCGTACCTGGAGCAGACCTGCGGCCGGCGCGGCGCGCGGATCGGCGTGGCGAACGTCCTCGACCCGGCGTTCGCGGCCGCCTACTACGGCACCGTGCGCAGCGGGAACACGATCGTGCTGGTCAACCCGCTGATCAAGGAGGCGGGGCTGTTCCATGTGCTGCGGACGGCGGCGGTGGAGGTGGCGTTCGTCCCGACGGCCACCGCCGAGCTGCTGATCAAGCTGGGCGACCGGCTGCCGGACCTGCGTTCGGTGGTGGTGACGGACGCGCCCGACGGGATCGTCCCCGGTGACGCCGTGCCGCTGGCGGTGGCGCTGGAGTCGGCGCCGGAGCGGTCGTCCCTGCCCGGGCCGGTGGACCTCGACGGCGATGCGTGCATCCAGTTCACGACCGGCACCACGGGCCGTCCCAAGGCCGTCCGGCTGACCCACCGCAACCTGGTGGCGAACGCCGCGCAGACCGCCGCCGCGCACGACCTCGGCAGCGACTCGGTGACCGTCAACCACCTGCCGCTCTACCACACGATGCACCTCAACTCGGGTGTGTTCGCGGGCGCCTGCCAGGTGCTGTGCACCGACCCGGACCCCGTCGCCTCGGTGGCCGTCGCAGCCCGCGAGGAGGCCACCCACTACTACGGGCTGCCGGCCCGGCTGCACGTGCTGGCCCGGGACGAGCGGCTCACCGGCGAGTTCCCGGCCGGCCGGCGGCTGACGGCCGTGCTGTCCGGCGGCACCGCGCTGTCGCCGACGGCGGCGCAGGCGCTGCGCGCCGCGCTGGGCGTGCCGGTGATCCAGGGCTACGGGCTGGCGGAGCTGTCGCCGCTGTCGCACTGCCAGGACCGGCACCGCCCGAAGTCGGGCTCGGTGGGCCGGGCCGTGCCGGGCACCGAGTGCCGGATCGTGCGGCTGGGCACCGGCGTCCCGCTCGACGTGTACTCGACGGGCGAGGTGCAGGTCCGCGGGCCGCAGGTGATGGCCGGCTACCTCGACGAGAGCGTGCCCTCGCCGGTCGACGCGGACGGCTGGTTCGCGACCGGCGACGTCGGCTACCTCAACGAGGACCGCGAGCTGTTCCTGGTGGACCGGCTCGGCGACGTCTTCAAGTACGACAACGAACTCGTCTCGCCGACCGCCGTCGAGCGGGTCGTCGGGACCGATCCGCACGTCGCCGAGTGCATCGTGGCGGGCTGGCCCGACCCGGTGCACGGCGAGGTGGTGTGGGCGGGGATCGTGCTGCGCGACCCGGACGCCCCCGGCCTCCTCGACACCGTCGACGCGGTCGTGGAGCGCGCCAACGCGAGCCTGAGCTGGTTCGAGCAGATCCGCCGCGTGGAGGTCATCGACGCGGTGCCGCGCAACCACGTCGGCAAGCCGGAGCGGCGCGCGCTGCGGCAGACCCTGCGCGGCCGGGCTGCCGCGGAGGCGGCGGCGTGACACCCGGCCCCCGCAGGTCCGGGCGCCCGTCCGGCGTGCCCCGTCCGTCCCGCCCGTCCGTACCGCAGGGCCCGAGTGCCCTGCGCATCCCGTACCGCCGTACCACCGAAGGAGCGACCACAGTGGCGACGAACGCCCCCGCATCCCGCCCGGCCGGATCCCCCCGGGTGCTCGTGGTCGGGGCGGGCCCCGTGGGCCTGACCGCCGCCCACGAACTGGCCCGCCGCGGCCTCGCCGTCCGTCTCGTCGACGGCGCCGCCGGACCGGCCCCCACCAGTCGTGCAGTGGCCGTGCACCCGCGGACGCTGGAGACGTTCGACCAGATGGGCGTGGTGGACGGGGTGCTCGCCCGGGGCCGCCGGAACCAGGCGTTCACGATGTTCGCGCGGGGCCGCCGGCTGGTGCGGCTGGAGGCGGACTACCGCTCGATGCCCACCCGGTACCCGTTCACCGTGATCGTCGGCCAGACGGAGACCGAGGAGGTGCTCCGGGATGCGGTGGCCCGGCTCGGCGTGAGTGTCGAGTGGGGTGTCCGGCTGACCTCGCTGGAGCAGGACCGGGACACCGTCCGGACCCGGCTGGAGCACGCCGACGGCACCACCGAGGAGTACGAGGTGCCCTGGCTGGTCGGCTGCGACGGCGGCCACAGCACGGTCCGCAAGCAGCTCGGGCTGCCGCTGCTCGGCGAGTCCAGCGAGACCTGGGCACTGGCCGACGCGGCCGTCTCCCTCGACCTGCCGCCGGACACCATCTACTGGGCGCACACCGGCAGTCAGGCCATGATGATGGTGCCGTACCAGCGGGAGGGCTACTGGCGGCTGCTGGACACCGCGCCCGCCGGCCGTGACGAGACGCCGGCCGAGGCGGCGCGGCGGTTCTCGGAGAAGCTCAGCACCGGACTGGGCCGCCCGGTGGAGGTCGGCGAGCCCGACTGGACGTCCGTGTTCACCTTCCAGCAGCGGATGGTGCCGCGCATGCACGACGGCCGCTGCTTCGTCGCGGGCGACGCCGCGCACGTGCACAGCCCGGCCTCCGGCCAGGGCATGAACACCGGCATCCAGGAGGCGTACAACCTCGGCTGGAAGCTCGCGATGGCCGCGCACGGGCAGGCCGGTCCGGAGCTGCTCGCCACCTACGGCGAGGAGCGCGTCCCGATCGGGAAGAAGCTGCTGGGCTCGGTGCGGAAGGCCACGTTCCTGGTGCAGTTCAAGGCGGCGATGGCCGGCGTCGGGCTGCCCGTCGCGTTCACGTTCGTACGGAACGTCGGGCCGCTGCGCCGGAAGATCCAGCGGAAGGTGCTCGGCGGCATGTCCGGGCTGCTGCTGTCGTACCCGGAGAGCTCGCTGACCACCGCGGACCCGCTGATCCCGGTGCCCGCGGGCACCCGGGCCGCGGCGGCCGCCGCCCGGCATCCGGACGACCCGGGCGCCGAGGCGCTGCGCGCCGAACTCCGCGATCCCCGCTGGTCCCTGGTGTGGGCGGCGGGCGGCCCGGACGCGGCGGGCCGGGTCGCGGCGGCCGCGGCGGCCGTGCACGGGGCCTGGCTGTCGGTGCGCACGGTGCACACGGGCGGCGGCACCGGACCCGGCCCGCTGGCCGACCCCGAGGGGCTGCTCACCGCGTCGCTGGGGCTGGCCCCGGGCGGCTGGCTGCTGATCCGTCCCGACGGCTACGTGGCCTCCGGCGGCGCGGAGCTGACCCGCGACGCGCTGGCGAAGGCGCTGGCGCCGCTGGGTCCCGGCGCGGTGCTGCCGGACGTGATCCGGGAGGCGGTGGCGGCGGTCCGGGAGGGCACTGCTCCGGTACGGGTCCTCGACCGGCCTTCCAGTGCGTCTCCAGAGCTCCGCGACACGGTGGAGGCCTCAGCACGGGTTCTGGAGGGGCACCGATGACAGCACGGACAGCACAGCAGGAACGGCCGGAGGGCGCGGCGAAGCCGGTGGCCCTGGTCACGGGCGGCACCAGCGGCATCGGTCTGGCGGTCGTCCGAGACCTCGCCGGGCGCGGGTACCGGGTGTTCCTGTGCGCGCGGACCGCGGAGGCCGTGAAGGCGACCGTCGAGGAGCTGCGCGCCGAGGGCCTGGACGTCGACGGCACCGCCGCCGACGTCCGCTCGAAGGAGGACGTGCAGGCCCTGGTGGCGGCCGCGGTGGCCGCGTTCGGCCCGGTGTCGGTGCTGGTCAACAACGCCGGCCGGAGCGGCGGCGGTCCGACCGCCGACCTCAGCGACGAGGTCTGGTACGACGTCATCGACACCAATCTGAACAGCGTGTTCCTGCTGACGCGGGAGGTGCTGAAGAACGGCGGCCTGGCCGGCGCGCCGGGCGGCCGCATCATCAACATCGCGTCCACGGCGGGCAAGCAGGGCGTCCTGCTGGGCGCCCCGTACTCGGCGTCGAAGCACGCCGTCGTCGGGTTCACCAAGGCCCTCGGCAAGGAGCTGGCGCCGACCGGCGTCACCGTCAACGCGGTGTGCCCGGGGTACGTGGAGACGCCGATGGCGCAGCGCGTGCGGGCCGGCTACGCGGCGGCGTGGAACACCACGACCGACGCCGTGCAGGAGCAGTTCGAGGCGAAGATCCCGCTGGGGCGGTACGCGACTCCCGAGGAGGTGGCGGCCATGGTCGGCTACCTGACGACGGACCTCGCCGCGTCCGTGACCGCGCAGGCGCTGAACGTCTGCGGCGGACTGGGGAACTTCTGATGGCGGCCGAGCGGGTGCACCGTACCGTGCACGAGACCGAGGTGGCCGCCCCCGCGGGCGTCGTCTACGGCATGCTGGCGGACGCCGTCCAGTGGCCGCTGTACTTCCCGCCGAACGTGCACGTCGAGCGGCTGTCGTTCGACGGCGAGCAGGAGCGGCTGCGGATGTGGGCGACGGCCAACGGCCGCATCAAGTCGTGGACCTCGCGCCGGGTGCTGGACGCGTCGGCGCGGCGCATCGAGTTCCGGCAGGAGATCCCGGCGGCCCCGCTGTCGTCGATGACCGGCACCTGGATCGTCGAGCCGCTGGCCGCGGACCGGTCGAAGCTGGTGCTGCTGCACGACTTCTCCGTCGCGGACGACCGCGCCGAGGACGTCGCGTGGGTGGAGCGCGCCACCGACACCAACAGCAGGTCCGAGCTGGGCAACCTGGCGGCGCTGGGCGAGCAGTGGGGCCGGCTCGACGACCTGGTGATGTCCTTCGAGGACACCGTGCACGTGGACGCCCCGCCGGAGCTGGTCTACGAGTTCCTGGAGCGGGCGGACCAGTGGCCGGAGCTGCTGCCGCACGTGGCGCGGCTGGACCTCACGGAGGAGCTGCCCGGCGTCCAGGTGATGGCGATGGACACGCTCACCGCGGACGGCTCCGCGCACACGACGGAGTCGGTGCGGGTGTGCTTCCCGGCGGCCGGCCGCATCGTCTACAAGCAGACGCGCACCCCGGCGCTGATGTCGGCGCACACCGGCGTGTGGACCGTGAAGGGCGGCGCGTACGGCTCGACCGTCACCTCGAAGCACAGCGTGGTGCTGCGCGAGGAGGCGGTGGCGAGGGTGCTGGGCCCCGACGCGGACCTCGCGGCGGCCCGCCGGTACGTGCGCGAGGCGCTGGGCCGCAACAGCACGGCGACGATGACGTACGCCAAGGAGCACGCGGAGTCGGCGCTCGCGCGCTGACGAGGCTCCGGGCCGTGCCTGCGGCCCGCGGCTCCAGGCCGTCTCGAGCGGGACTCGGGCGGTTGCGGACAGACTCTGTAGCAAAAGGTGAGGGAGGGTGGCGATGTCGGTCCAGCAGGTGCACCGGACGTCCTGTGCCGTGGAGGTGAACGCGCCCGCCGGCGTGGTCTACGCGCTGATCGCGGACACGACGAAGTGGCCGCTCCTGCTCCCGACGAGCGTCCACGTCGAGAGGCTCGACTTCGACGGCCGCCGGGACCGGTTCCACACGTGGGTCCGGGCGGACGGCGGCGGTGTCCGGTCCTGGTTCTCGAACCGGACTCTCGACGCACCGGGGCTGCGGGTCGACTTCCGGCAGGAAGGCCCCGCAGCGCCGGTCGCGGAGCTGGCCGGCAGCTGGATCGTGGAGCCGCTGGGCGCCGGGCGGTCCCGGCTGGCGCTGTTCCAGGAGTTCACGGTGGCCGGCGGCCGGGCCGCGGACGCCGCACGGGTCCGGCAGGCCGCCGAGGCCGAGGGCCGGGCCGGGCTGGACGCGCTGAAGGCGGCCGCGGAACGCTGGCCGCGGTTCGACGGGCTGCTGCTGTCCTTCGAGGACTCGGTGCGCGTGAACGGGCCGGCCGACCTGGTGTACCAGTTCCTGTACGACGTCGGGGACTGGCAGGACCGGGTGCCGCACGTGGTCCGCGCCGACGTCGTCGAGACCGCGCCGGGCGTCCAGCTGCTGGCGATGGACTCCCTGACGGCGGACGGTGCCGTGCACACCACGGAGTCGGTCCGGGTCTGCTTCCCGGCCGCCGGCCGGATCGTCTACAAGCAGACCGCCACGCCGGCGCTGATGGCCGCCCACACCGGCGAGTGGTCCCTGATCCCCGACGAGACGGGCGTCACCGCCGTCTCCCAGCACACCGTCCTCCTGCGCGAGGAGGCCGTCGAACGCATCCTGGGTCCCGGCGCCGACCTGACCACGGCCCGCCGCCACGTCCGCGAGGCCCTGGGCCGCAACAGCACGGCCACCCTCGGTCTGGCCAAGCGGTACGCGGAGACGGCGATCCGGACCCTGGCCGCGTAGGCCGTCGCCGGCGGATCCGCCGGGCCGTCCGGGCGGGCTGCCCGACGGGTCCTCCGGCGGGGCTCCGGCGCCGTGTCAGAGCCGTGTCAGCGTTCCGTGGGCGCCGGTCCGATACTCGTCCCCTTTGAAGTGTGACGCCACCCCGGCGTGACGCCGAGACGAGGAGGAGCGGATGAGCGCAGCCATGACCGTGGTCATCGCACCCGGTTCTGCTCCGGCGCTCGACCTGCGCGGACCGCTCGACGAGGACTCCCTGGCGGCGGCCCTCGCCGCCCTGCCGCCGGGCACGCCCACCCTCCGCCGCCACACGGCGAACCACCACACCCTCCATCTCCCGCTCGACCACGCGGCGGGCCTGGTCGCCGACCTCCTGACGGCCCCGGCCCCGTGCCCGCAGCCGCCGGCCTCCGCCCGCGGCGCGGCGCCGGCCGCCCCGGTGGCCGAGGCCGCGGAAGCGGCGCCCGCGCCCGGCGCCGCTCAGGCCGCCGCGGCCGCCGCGGCCGCTCCCGGCCTGCCCGCGAGCCCCCGGCAGCGCGAGGTGCTGCTCGACGTGCTGACCGGCCGTCCCGGGGACGGGCTGCACGTGGAGCAGCTGCACTGGCGTTGGTACGGGCCGCTGGACACCGAACGCTTCGAGGCGGCCTGGGAGGCCGTGTTCGCACAGGAGCCCGTGCTGCGGGCCGCGTTCGCCGACCGCGCCCGCTCCGGCGCCGACGCCGACGCCGCGACGGCGGCCGGCACCGCGCCGCAGGTGGCCGTACACCGCCAGGCCTCGCCGCAGGTCGTCCGGCATCCGCACGGTTCCGCCGAGTGGCACTCGCTTCTGGTCGGCGAGCGGCTGCGCGCCTTCGACCTGCACCGGCCCGGCCTGCTGCGCATCGCGCTGCTCGACGAGCAACCCGGCCCCGCCGGCCCGACCCGCGTGCTGCTGACGTACCACCACGCCATGCTCGACGGCTGGAGCGTGCGGCTGCTGCTGCGCGCGTTCTACCGGGCGTACCTGGCCGGCCGGGCCACCGGCGGCGAACGCCGTCCCGACCTGCGCGACCACCTGCGCTGGGTGGCCGGCCGGGACCTGACCGCGCCGCGCGCGTTCTGGGCCGTCGCCGCACCGCCGGCCGGCGCCCGTACGCTGCCCGCCCCCGCCGCCGGTCGCGGCACGGCCCGCCGCGGCCACGGGCTGGCCCGCAAACGGCTGACCCCGCACGAGGCCGTCCGGCTGCGGCACTGGGCCGCCGGGCTCGGCGCCACCGAGAGCACCGCCCTGCACGCGGCCTGGTCGCTGCTGCTGTACCGGGCCGGGGGCAACGGGCCGGCGCCGGCGTCCGTGGCGTTCGGCACGACCGTCTCCGGCCGCGGCATCGCGATGGAGGGCGCGGCCGGGATCCCGGCACCGCTGCGCAACGCGCTTCCGCTGCACGTCGTCGTCGACCCCGCGGCCCCGGTGGAGCGCCTGCTGGGCGACCTGCGGGACCGGTCGCTGGGCGCGGCCGCGTACGAGTGGGTGTCGGCGGGCCAGGTCCGCCGGTGGAGCGGCCGGGCCGAGTCCGCGGAGCTCACGGACTCGCTGGTGTCGTTCGACGCCCCGGCGCCGGTGCCGGACGGCCGGGACCCGCTGTGGAGCGAACTCGGCGCGGAGGGCGTCCGCGTGGACCTGCCGCAGGCGGTGGGGCCGTACACGCCGCAGCCGATCGTCATCAGCGCGCACCACGACGCGGAGGGCGCCCTGCTGCTGACCGCCGTCAACGACCGGGCCCGCATCACGGACCCGGAGGCGTCCGCCGCCCTCGTCCGCACAGCCCAGCTGCTGCGCGACTTCCCGGTCCTCGTCGACAACACCACCCGCGTCTCGGAGGTCCTGCAGACGCTGCCGCCGGCCGTGTGGCCGTCGGCCGCGGACGCGGACGTGTCCGCGGACGACGACGTGTACGCGGACGACGACGGGCCGTTCCCGGCCGCGCCGGAGGAGGAGGGGCTGCGCACGCTGCGGCCGGCCGCGCGGGCGGGGGCCGGGACGGTGCTGCTCGTGCCGCCGCCCGGCGTGCCCGAGGGCTGTTACGACGCGCTCGCCGAGGTGTACCGGGGTCCCGAGGCGGTCGCCACGGTCGTCTCCCCGGCCGATGCCGCGGCCTGCCTGGCCGCGGCCCGCCCGCTGCTCGAAGCCGGTGAGCCGCTGCTGCTGGGCTGCTTCTCCGGGGGCGGCAGCGTCGCGTACGAGGTGGCGCAGCGGATCGCCGCGCACGGCTGGGTCCCGCCGCTCGTCGCGATCGCCGGCACGGCCGACGGCCGCCCCGCGTCGACCCGAGCCCTCTCCCGCACCCTCACCGCAGCCCCCCGCAGGGCACCTTCCAGCCCCGCCGGCGTTTGAGGCGCGGGGGTCCGGGGGCGGAGCCCCCGAAACCGCGCTGCGCCCACCCCCCGCCGCGCACCTTCCAGCCCCGCCACGCACCTCCCAGCCCCGCCGGCGTTTGAGGCGCAGGGGGAACGGGGGCGGAGGCCCCGCACCGTCGAGGATCCGGCACGACTACAGGCGGCCTCGAGCCGGTGTCGAGTGAACTTCGTGACCCTGGAGTCCCCTTGAACAAAGGACGGACCAGCCCCGGACCACCAGCAACGGCGAGTCCAGCGACGAAGGAGCTGAGCCCGTGACCATGGTCACCACCGAAATCCACGACACGTCCGCCAGAGAGGCCGGCACCGCCGAGCCGCTCGCGCCGCTGCGCCGTGCCGCCCGGCTGGAGGCACAGCTCGGCGACCCCTACGACCCCGCCAACCCGCACGGGCTCGGCGCCCTGTTCGCCGCCGACGAGCAGCGGCACCCGCCGGAGGCCACCGAGCAGCTGCTCACCGAGTTCGGGCTGAGCGCCGAGTTCGTGCCGGCCGAGTTCGGCGGCCGGCTGACCCGCGCCGACCACCTGGCGAAGGTGCTGCGCCCGGTGTTCCGCCGCGACCTCGCCCTCGGCTTCGGCTACGGGATCACCTCGCTGTTCGCGACCTCCGCGGTGTGGGCGGCCGGCACCCCCGCACAGCGCCGGTTCACCGCCGACATGATGCTCGGCGGCGGCCGCGCCTCGATCGTGCACCACGAGATGGCGCACGCGAACGACATCCTGCGCGACGAGTTCACGGCCGGCGCCGCACCCGGCGGCGGCTACGAGCTCAACGGCCGCAAGGACGTCATCATCAACGCCGCCCGGGCCCAGGCGTACGTCGTGTACGCGCGCACCGACCCGGCCCGTACCCCGTACAGCCACTCGGTGCTGCTCGTGGACCCGGCCGAGACCGCCGGCATCGGCCACCTGCCGCGGGTCCCGACCACCGGCATGCGCGGCAACCTGTTCTCCGGCCTGGAGTTCACGGACTGCGCGGTGCCCGGCAGTGCGCTCGTCGGCCGGCCCGGCGAGGGCGTGGCGCTCGCGCTGCGCACGTACCAGGTGAACCGCTGCGTCATCGCCTCGACGGCCGTCGCCGCGGTGGACACGGTGCTGCACTCGGCGGTGCGCGCGGCCACCACCGGCCGCAGCCGGCCGCTGGCCCGCCGCTGGCACAAGCCGCTCGCCGGGGTGTTCGCCGACATGCTGGCGTGCGACAGCATGGCCACGGTCGCGCTGCGCGCCCTCAGCCTGCTGCCGGACCGTACGCACGTCCTCGCGGCTGCCGTGAAGTACGTGGTGCCGGACCTGCTGCGGGAGGACCTGGAGGAGCTGGCGACGGTGCTCGGCTCGCGCGGCTACCAGCGCGGCACACCCGAGTACGGGGCCCTCGACAAGCTCTCCCGCGACCTGCCGGTGGCCGGTCTCGGACACGCCGGCACGGCGTCCTGCCAGGCCGTGATCGTGCCCCAGCTGCGGACCCTCGCGGAACGCGCGTGGTTCCGCGAGGAGGAGCCGCCGGCCGAGCTGTTCCGCACCGGCGCTTCGCTGCCGGTCCTCGACTACCGGCTGCTGGGCATCGCGGACGGCGGCGACTTCCTCGCCGCGTCGCTCGTGGAGTCGGCGGCCCGGCTGGCCGAGGTGCGCGGGGTCGGCGGCCAGCTGGCGTTCCTCGCGGACCTCGCGGAGGGGTTCGTCGGCGAGCTGCGCGCCCTGCGCGAGCGCTGCCGGGCGATCCCCGCACACGGCAGCGCGGCCTCCCTCATGGACCCGGCGCTGTGCGTGCTCAGCGACCGGTACGCGCTGGTCCTGGCGGCCGCCTCGGTCCTCGGCACCTGGGAGGGGCAGGACGGCAGCGACCCGTTCCTGGCCGCCCCGGCCTGGGCGGTGCTCGCGCTGGCCCGGCTCGGCGGCCGGCTCGGGATCCCGGTGCCGGACCTGCCGGACGGCTGCATGGAGCAGGTGCTGGAGGAGCTGATGCGCCGCTACCGCTCGGGCCGCAGCTGCGACCTGGACGCGACGGAGCTCGCGCAGTGAACCGGCCGCGGACCGGCCGGGCGCCCTGCTCGGCGGTGCGCTGCGCACCGCACGGCCGGCACACCGGGCACCGGCACGAGCACGAACACGAGCAGCACAAGCACCAGCAGCACGGAAGGAGAGCCCCTTGACCGACGTCCTGACGGACCTGGCGGACCTGTCGGACCCGGACTCGGCCGCGACCGCGACCGCGACCGCGGACCACGCGCACCGGATCAGCGCGCCCATCCACGTCAGCGGGCCGGCCGGCCCGTGGGACGAGGTGGCGCAGGGCATGGCCCTGCGCGGCAATGCGGCGGTGTACACGACATGGGGCGAGTGGCTGACGGCGGCGCTCGCGGAGCCGGCGCTGCGCCGGCTGCTGGGCCGGGACTGGCTGCGCTACCGGCAGACCACCGACGCGACGATCCGCTTCCGGTTCGTCGCGTCCCGGCTGGCGGTCAAGTACACGGCGGCGGCGGCGCTCGGCACCGACCCGACCGACCTGGACCTCGCGTACAAGATCGGCGGGCGGCCGTACCTGCGGGGGTTCGACCAGATCGACGTGAGCCTGACGCACACGGACGACCTGATCGCGGTGGGCATCAGCAGCACCGGCCGGATCGGCATCGACACCGAACCGGCGGGCCGCCGGCTGTCGTTCCGGCTGCTCCAGGACCAGGTGTGCACGGCGGCGGAGAAGGCCGAGCTGGGGGCGCTGCCGGAGGCGGAGCAGCCGGCGGCGATGCTGCGGCTGTGGACGCTGAAGGAGGCCTATACGAAGGCGCTCGGCCAGGGCCTGCGGCTGGGCTTCTCGGAGTTCGGGTTCTCGAACGGCAGCGGCGGCGAGACCGGTCTGCTGGCCCCGGACGGCACTCCGGCGGCCACCGGCGAGTGGGCCTTCGGCACGTACCCGGTGCTGGACCGCTTCCTGGTCAGCGTCGCCTGCCACGACACGGGCCTGGGCTCGTCCCGCGACACGTCGGCGTCGACGATGCTCGACGAGAACTTCCTGACGATGGTGTCGGGCCTCCTGGACCAGCGCTGACACCCCCCGACCGCCGGCTCCTTCTTCGGAACCCGGGCGGGCCTGGGGGCGGTGGCCGCACCAGCGTTGCTGCGGCCGCCGCTCCAGGCTCGTCCGAGTTCCCGGGAGGAGACTCGGGTGTGCGGCCGGTTCCCGGTTCCCCCGGCCGGGAGCATGCCGCTCCACTTGCCTCGCTGCCCCCGTCGTCCCCCACGCACGGGCAGCGGGGCACCGGCATGCCCGCGCCCGGCCGACGCGGGTCCGGCCCGTCTCTTCCGCTGCTGCAGGCGGATTCGAGCGTTCCTTGAGCACCGCCTCGGATGCTGACGCGACACCGGCCGCAGCCGGTGCCTCTGTGTCGAAAGGGCCCGTATGAGCATCGCCGAGGAAAGCCATGCTGTGCACCGAGCACCCTCCGCAGCCCGGCCGCAGGGGCGGGAGCGTCCCGCCGTGACCGCCGCCGTTCCCGTCCCCGCCCTCGTCGACGACGCGGCCGCCCTGGCACTGGCGGCCTCGATCCGCATCACCAAGGGCAATCCGACGGCCGAGGAGGTCGCCACCCTGGCGGTGCTGCTCGCCGCCCGGATCCGGCAGCGCGAGGACGCGGACCGGGCGGCCGCCCGCCCGGGGGCCCGGATCCACCGGCTCCCGCCGCGCCGCCGCCCGCCGTTCGTCGCCCCCGGCTCCTGGGCCTCCTGACCCGGTAGCCCTGCCACCCCCGAAGCCGCCCCGGCCGGTCCCCCGGCCCGGGCGGCTTCGGCGTGCCGGGGGAAGCCGTACGGGGGTGGGCGGGGAGGCCGTCGGGGCGGGGCCAGCGGGGCGGGGAGCGGGGGCGCGGCGGGACAGAGCGCAGGAGGCACGGCCCGCGGCGGGACAGAGCGCAGGAGACACGGCCCGCGGCGGGACAGAGCGCAGGAGACACGGCCCGCGGCGGGACAGAGCGCAGGAGACACGGCCCGCGGCGGGACAGAGCGCAGGAGACACGGCCCGCGGCGGGACAGAGAGCGGGAGGCGCGGGGTGCCGCCGTGCGACGGACGCAGGCGGCGGGCAGCGGGCCGGGGCGTCGCGGGACGGGCGTACCCGGCGGCCGCCCGGCAGGCGCTCCGGGCAGGCCGCTTGAGGAGGGCTCGAAGCGGGCTCCAACGCCCCCTCACACACTGTCCACGTCCATGGGACAGGCCATGGAGGAGGAGGCAGACGAGATGACCATCGAGATGCTCGGCGGCACCCGGACCACGGCGGCGGACCCCGCGTTCGCCGCGCTGTACGGGCAGGTCCAGCGCTTCTACGACCGCCAGATGCGGCTGTTCGACGCCGAGGAGGCGCAGCGCGCCGCCGGCGACGGCGCGGCCCGGCACTGGATCGGCATGCTCGACGCCCGGCCGCAGCCGGACGGCACGGTCCACACCCGGTGCAGCGCCCTGGTGTCCACGCCGCGCGGCGCCGCCCGGAAGGGACTGCACGTCCGCGTGCTGGAGGACGTCCTCGCCCCGGCCGCGGAGCCGGGCGACTGGACCCTCCTGCACCGCACGGTCACCCGCGACGACACGGTCTGAGGCGGGCGACCCGGGCAACAGCCCGCCCCGTACCAAACCGCCCCGACTGTTTCAGCGCCGCGGCCACCGGCCCCGACACCCCCGAGCCCCTCTCCACCAGGCCCGGCAAAAACGAAAAATCCCCTCGCACCCACGGTGCGAGGGGAAGGAGCGCGGCCCGGGGCCACGCCGGCGGAGGCGCGACCCCGGAACCGCGCGGCATCGACCTGATGATCCAAACATACCGGAGTGCGGGTTTTCAAGTGCGTCCGGTCGAGGACGGTTCAGCGCGCGCTCTCCGTCCCCCCGGCGGCCAGTCGGGCTTGGACGGGCTCCGCGGCCAGGTTCGGCAGGAGCAGGGCCCAGAACCGGGTGAGGACGGCCGTACTGAGCCACCGCACACCGGACCGGCCCAGCACCTCGATGCCGACGGTTGCGGCCACGACCGGGACGGCCGCATCGTCCGCCGTCACACCGGGCGCCAACGCGCCCCGCTCGCCGGCCCGCACGAGGACCGCGCGCACCCACTGCTGCCACTCGCCGCGCAGGTCGACCGCCGGCGCGCGCCGGCCGCGTGACCCGGAGAGGGAGAAGCCGGCCCGCAGCACGGCGTCGCCCTCCAGCGCCCGGGCCAGGGCATGGGTGGCATCGATCAGCGCCTGGAGCACGTCCTCCCCGGACGGGCCGCACGGACCCGACGGGTCGAGTCGGCCGGCTCCGTCCGCCGTGAGCCGTCCGAGCCGCTCCGCGGCCACGGCCTCCACCGCGGCGGCCAGTTCACCTTTGCCGGCGAAGTGGAAGTGCAGGGCACCGGTGCTCACCCCGGCCCGGGCGCTGACGGCGGCCAGCACGGTCGGCTCGAACCCCTCGCGGTGGAACACCTCGGCGGCTGCCTCGATCAACGCGCGGCGCGTGTGCAGCGCGCGCTCCTGTCTCGCCATCCCGGGCTCCATTGCTGCGACGTGCAGCCGTGCTGACGGGACGGCCCCGATCCGGCCACGGCGGCACCTGCACGGACGCGACGCAGCCGAGCATGTGGCCCTTCCCTGGAGGGTCGCTCAAGGCGCACTTGAGAACCTCTCGGGTGCCCCTGGAGGCCGAAGTCCTCTCCTCCCCGGCCGGCCGGCCCGCCCGCGCCGGACCCGCGGCGGCCGCACCCCACACCCCCAAAAACCGGAAGCCCCGATTCCTAATCCCGACCCCGCGACCGGAACGTCAAAAGCCCGGTCCCCGCACATGGCGGGGACCGGGCGCAAAGAGGTACCGGCTCGTACGGGTGGCGGCCCGGGCGACCGGTCAGGCGGCCGGCTTCAGGTGCGCCGAAGCCTGCGGGTCGAGGCCGGTGAGGACAGAAGAGGCAACCTGTTCGCCGTCCTGGTGGAAGGTCACCTGGACCCGCAGCTCACCAGGGCGCTGCGTGGGCAGCAGCTCGGCGTCCACCCAGAGCGGGCTGTCGAGTTCGGCGTACCTGTGGAAGGTGGTGGAGACGGAACTGAGGGCGAAGAACTCGGGGTCCGACACCGCACAGGCCGCCTGGCGCGCAGCCTCCTGGATGACCATGCCGGGGAGGTGGTCGCCGCCGTGGTCGAAGAGGATGGGGTGTGCGGGGTCGGGGATGACGCGGAAGCGGCCGGGCACGTCGCCCTCGGTGGCAAGCACCACGTCGAACGGGTTCAGCCTGCCCACGAGGGCCGGGGCGACCAGGGAGGTCCGGTTGACGACGGGCGTCGGCGCACCGTCGTCAGCCAGCTTCCCGGCGCGGATCCGGCGGTAGCTGGCCGCGGAGAGGCAGGTGAACCTGCCGCTTCCGGTGGCGGCCATCCTGCCGTCGCGGTAGACCGTGGCGCGCATGGTGAAGGCGGCGAGCCGGTTGCCCCGCCAGCTCATGTCCGTGCATTCGGCACGCAGCTCGAGGTCGCTGGGGGCCGCCCCGATGGCCAGCTCCTCGTGGCAGACGGTGAAGTCCATGTCCCAGATGATGAACTTGTGCCCGAGCGGGACGCCGAACTCCGCGTGCGCCAAGAACAGCCCCACCTGGCGAAGCGTTTCGGCAGCCTGAAGGGGGTCGTGGCGACGCCCGTCCGCGCTGGTGAAGAAGGTGTGCGCCCGGGGCCACTGACCGGTGAGCGCGAAGTTGCGGTCGTCGATCTTGCGGGCTCCCGTCAGGAAGACCTCCGCGTGGCAGGCGCGGTGGACGTACTCCCGCGGGACGGTGGTCGTCAGGAGCGCCCCCGCCAGGCCCGCACCACATTCAGTGGCCGTCGACCGGACGGAAGACGTGGCTGCCTGCTGAAGCGTCATCAGGGTCATGGGGACCTCTCCGCGCGACGTTGGATGGTCGAGGGCCCCCCGTTTGGACCCCACGACTCATAAGATACGTACTAACCGGTTTTCTTTTCAAGCCGTTACGGCAGCATCACTTCAGAGCGTTTCCAGCCGCTCACTCCACACAGACGATCTTGATCGCGCACTGACGAGTCGTCGACAAGATGTCAAGAAGAGCCGGAACTTCCGCTTCAGACAAGAGATTTCACTACCAAGAACGTAATGATCCGGACAATTTGGCAGGCTCTGGATCCAGACACAGGCACACCGGAGCCCCCGGTACGGCGATCGGCCGATACCCTCGGCCATCGAGGTTCACCGATTGCAAAACCGCCGACGTGGTTTTATTCTCCTCAAGTGCGCGCAATCGACCCCTGACCGCTGGCCGCGACGGGGTGGGATCCCCCGCTCTGGCAGGGTCGCGCGCAATCACCTCCTCCAGCCTCACTCCGGCATGTCGGCACTGACGACACATGCGCTTGCCTGGTAAGATACGAACCTGACGGTTTTCTTTCAGCAGCCTGTTACAGCGGGTGGAGTCGTACGGAGGTGAGGAATGGCACGACAGGAACGAGCCATTCGGACCCGGCAGGCAATCCTCACCGCGGCCGCGGAGGTCTTCGACGAGGTCGGCTACGAGGCTGCCACGATCTCCGAGATCCTCCAGCGCTCCGGGCTCACCAAGGGCGCCCTCTACTTCCATTTCGCGTCGAAGGAAGAGCTCGCCCAGGCCGTCCTGGCCGGCCAGGTGGACGTACTGCCCGAGGTCCCGATGCAGGACCTCAAGCTCCAGTTCCTCATCGACAACGGGTACCTCCTCGCCCACATGCTCACAGTGGAGCCGGTACTGCGCGGCAGTGTTCGGCTCGCCGTCGAGCAGGGGCGCGACTCCATCGACCGCAAGATCCCCTACATGGCGTGGGCCGAAGGCGTGCAGGCGGTCCTCGACGAGGCCAAGGCGTCGGGCGAACTGGTCCCGAGCATCGACACCGCCAGGATCGGCCAGCTCGTCTCGGGCGCCTTCGGTGGTGTCCAGCTGATGTCCCAGGCCGTCACGGGCCGCGCCGACATCCTCGAACGGATGTCGGACCTGTACACCTGCCTGATGTCGGCGATCGCCGTGCCGTCCGTACTGGTCCAGCTGGACTTCAGGCCGGATCGCGGCATCGAAGTGTACGAAGCCGCAATCCGGCTTCGCGAGGAGAAGGAACAGGCCGGAGCCGCCGAATCGGAGCCTTCCGAGTAGGCGGCATCCGACCGGGGGGACGGATGCAACACATGGAAAACAGCTGCCCGTACGCGCTCGACGCATCGGCACGCGACCTGGCCGGTGAGACGGCCATGCTGAGGAAGCAGGGTCCGGCCGTTCCGGTCGGGCTGCTGGGCGACGTCACCGCATGGTCGGTCACGGGGCACCGCCAGATCAAGCAGCTCGTGACGGACCCCCGGGTCTCCCGGGACGCACACAGGCACTGGCCCGCGTTCATCGACGGGCAGGTCAGCAGCGAGTGGAAATTCTACGGCTGGGCAGCCATGCGCAACATGCTGTCCGCCTACGGCGAGGAGCACGCGCGACTGCGGCGGCTCATCGCGGGCGCCTTCACCCACCGCCGCATCGCCGCCCTGCGCCCCCGGATCGAGGGGATCACGGCCGAACTCGTGGAGGACCTGGCGGCGGCTCCGGCGGGCGTCCCGGTCGACCTGGTCACCTCCTTCGCCCGGCCGCTTCCCATCCGGGTCATCTGCGAGCTGTTCGGCGTGGACGAGGACGTCCGCGCGGAGCTGATCGGCGCCATCGACCCGAGCCTGCGGACGGACGTCGACCCGGAGCAGGCCGCCACGGCCCGCGCCACGGCCCACGAGCTGCTGACCTCCCTGGCAGCCGCCCGCCGGGCCGCGCCGCGCAACGACCTGACCTCGGCCTTGATCGCAGCCAGGGACCAGGCAGGCGAGCAGCTCACCGAGCAGGAGCTCATCTTCACCCTCAAGATGATGATCGCCGCGGGGTACGACACCACCGCGAGCCTGGTCGGCAACGCAGTAGCAGCACTCCTCACGCACCCCGAGGAGCGGGACCACGTGAGGGCAGGGCGCGTCGGCTGGGACACCGTCATCGCCGAGACCCTGCGGGCGCGTGGACCAGTTGCATACGCGCCCCTGCGCTTCGCGGTGGAGGACATCGACCTGGAGGGGGTCCGGATCCGTCAGGGCGATCCCATCGCCGTCTCCTTCGCCGCCGCCGGCCTCGACCCCGAGCTGCACGGCGAAGACGCCGCCGAGTTCCGCCTGCAGCGTCCCGGCGGCCACGAGAACCTGGCCTTCGGGCACGGCGTGCACTTCTGCTTGGGCGCCCCGCTCGCCCGACTGGAGGCCGCCATCGCGCTTCCCGCGCTGTTCGAGCGCTTCCCCCGGATGGAGCAGGCGCAGCCGTTCGAACCGCTGGAATCGTTCCTCATCAACGGCCACCGGTCGCTGCCGGTCCTGCTCGGCGAGCCGAGCAGCCGATGACGCTCCGGTCGCGTGCGGTGGTCCCGATCCTGTCGGCAAGAGATCCAGAACGGCGTTCACCTTGACGTATTCTCCTGCGCCCCGGAGCGGTGGCGGCGAACCCGCAGACCTCGGACGGACGCGGACCGCCGAGGGGCGGCTGGCCGGAAGGACCGCGCTGGTCACCGGTGCCAGCCGCGGAATCGGCCGCGGAATCGCCGAACGCCTGGCGTCCGACGGCTCGCTCGTCGCCGTCCACTACGGGCAGAACACCGCCGCGGCCGACGAGGTCGTGGCTTCCATACGCGCCGCGGGGGGCGACGCCTTCCCCCTGCAGACCCGACTCGGTGTCCCGGGCGACGCCCAGGCCCTCTTCGCCGCCTTCGACGCCGAGCTGGAACGGCGCGGCATGGAACCCCGGCTGGACGTCCTCGTCAACAATGCCGCCGTCAGCGGCTCGGCGAGGATCCACGAGGTGACCCCCGAGCTGATCGACAGGATCTTCTCGGTCAACGTCACCGCGCTCCTCCTCGTGATCCGCGAGGGACTCGGCCGCATGTCGGCGGGCGGGCGCATCGTCAACATTTCCTCCATGGTGACCCGCGCCGCCTACCCGCAGTCCGTCGTCTACTCCATGAGCAAGGGGGCCGTGGACACCCTCACGATCGCCCTCGCCAAGGAGCTCGGCTCCCGCGGCATCACGGTCAACACCGTCTCTCCGGGCTTTGTCGCAACCGACATGAACGCCAAGCTCCGCACCACGCCCGAGGGCGCCGCACAGTTGGCAGCCATATCGGTCTTCGACCGCATCGGCGAGCCCTCGGACATCGCGGGCATCGTTTCCTTCCTCGCATCCTCCGACTCGCAATGGGTCACCGGGCAGCGCCTCGACGCATCGGGCGGCTCGCAGCTCTGACCCTCGGGCCGAGGGGAGGCGCGCTACGCCGCCGCCGCGTACCCCGCCGTGCGGAGTTCCACCGGAGCAGCCGGGACCGGTGCGGCCGCCGCCGTCCGCTCCCCTCCCCCCGTCCGGAACACCACCAGGCGCAGGACCAGGAAGCGGCAGAGGCCTGCGAGGGCGGAGGCCGTGAGGTAGACGGCCTGTTCGGTGAGGAGGTCCGGGGTGGTGCGGAGCAGGTGGAGGACGGACACCGCGAGGGTGGTGGCCGCGTAGGCGCCGGCGGCCGAACCGGCCGACTGGAGGTGCTGGCGCAGGCCCGGGCGGCTGCCCGCGCCGAAGGTGAAGCGGGCGTGGAGCACAGTGCCCAGGACCGTGGAGGCCGCCGTCACCAGGGCGTTGGCCAGGGCCCAGGGCAGCAGGCCGCCGAGGGCGGCGACCGCGGCGCCGGAGGCGAGCCCGAGGCCGCCGCCGCAGAGCACGAAGCGGGCGAAGGCGGCGACGGGGCCGGGGGCCGCCGGGCGCGCGGCCTGCTCAGCCGCGCCGGCCGTACCCGTCGTGTGGTCCGTCATCCCGCCTCCCCTCCCTTTCCCACCGTGCACTGTTCGTCGTAACGAACACTGTACGGGTTCCGTACAGTGTTCGCAATGCCGTACGGCGTGCGCCGACGGGGCGATCTGCACGAGTAGCGGCGGGTGCCGGGGCAGCCGGTGCGGAGCAATACGGGAGTGGCCCGGCCGTGCGCGGCCCGGCAAGGATCGTGCCGCCCGGGCCGGTGCACCGGCCCGCGCCGACCGCCCCGCCCGTGCGTCCACCGGAGGATCCATGCCCGTCCAGCGACGGATGCTCGCTGCCCTGACGACCGCCGCCACCGCCGTGGCCCTGGCCCTCGTCCCGCACCCGGCCGCCTCGGCACCGACCGACTGCTCGTTCACGTCCAGCGGGCTGGTCCCGCTGAACGACCTGGGCACCGGCACGTACCAGGGGATCCAGGGCGGCCTCTACCCGAACGGCAGCAACAGCCGCCCGGCCGCGCACGAGAGCGCGGGGCAGAACCTCGCGCAGAACGCGGTCCTCCCCCGCAACGCAGCCGGCCAGGTCGACCTGGTCAACGGCAAGATCGTGCTGATCTCCATCGGGATGTCGAACACCACCCAGGAGTTCCAGAAGTTCATCTCCACGGTCGGCACCTGGGGCGGCAAGAACCCGAAGCTGGTGCTCGTGGACGGCGCGCAGGGCGGCAAGGACGCCTCCACCTGGGCCAACCCGAACGACGCCACCTGGTCCGTGCTCGCCACCCGGCTCTCCAACGCCGGCGTGACTCCCGCCCAGGTGCAGGCGGTGTGGCTGAAGGAGCAGTTCGTCGGCGACAACCTGGGCGCCTTCCCGGCCGGCGCGCACACCCTGCGCAACGCGCTTGCCGACATCGTCCGCAACGGCCGCGCCAAGTACCCGAACCTGGCCGTCGGCTACGTGGCCAGCCGCATCTACACGTACAACCCGGTCCGCAGCGCGGGCGCCTACCAGCAGGGCTTCGCCGTCAAGAAGCTGATCCAGGACCAGATCAACGGCGACTCCACGCTCTCGTACGGCGCCGGCGGCGTCGCCCCCTGGCTGTCCTGGGGCCCGTACCTGTGGGCCGACGGCCTGGGCTCCGACAACGTCGTCGGCGGCACCCCCGGCCGCAGCGACGGCCTGGAGTGGAAGTGCACCGACCTGCAGAGCGACCGGGTGCACCCCAGCACCGCCGGTCAGCAGAAGGTCGCCGACCTGATGCTCGCCCAGTTCAGCACCGACCCCACCGCCACCCCCTGGTTCAACAACTGAGGAGGAGGGACGACCGTGCCGCACATCGAGATCCCCGAGCAGATCCCCGGCATCCGGGGCCTGATGGCCGCCCGGCCCGAGGCCGGCCGCAAGCTGAACGAGCTGGCGCAGCTGCTGCTGCGCGGTGAGTCCCGGCTGACCGCCGGCGAGCGCGAGCTGATCGCCGCGTACGTGTCGCACCTCAACGGGACGCGGTACTGCACGGGTTCGCACAGCGCGGCCGCCGCGCACATCAACGGCGGCGGCTACGCGCTGGTGGAGGCGGTCAAGAACGACCCGGAGACGGCCCCGGTGGACGAGCGGCTGCGGGCGCTGCTGCGCATCGCGGCGAAGGTCCGCGGGGACGCCCGCACGGTGTCGGCCGAGGACGTCGAGGCGGCCCGGAAGGCCGGCGCGGACGACGAGGCGATCCACGACACGGTGCTGATCGCGGCCGCGTTCTGCCTGTACAACCGGTACGTCGACGGGCTCGCGGCGATCACGCCCGAGGACCCGGCGGTGTACGACGCGATCGGCGCGCACCTGGCGGCCAACGGCTACCTGCCGCCGGGCGCCTGACCCGCCGGTCCGGCACGGGGCCGGACCGGCGGACTGCGGCCGGGTCCGGCCGGCACCACGGGGTGCCGGCCGGGCCCGGAGCGGTAACCGGCTATTTGGCGACCGCAAGGGCGGGCTCCGGAACGACCGGTGCCGGCGGCCGGGCGACATGGCCTCGGGAGGCCACGGCGGCCGGGACGGCCAGCACGACGAGGGCGACCATGACGGCCACGAAGGCACCGTCGGCGCCCTTCTCCCCGAGGAACGTCGCCACGGCCGGCGTCGCGCCGCCGAGCACGGCGGTGGTCACGGCGTGCGGCAGGCCCATGCCGATGACCCGCACGTGCGGCGGGAAGACCTCGGAGAGCAGCTTGGGCAGCACGCTGGTGACGGACACCAGGTAGACGACGCCGCTGCCGTAGGCGAGCAGCAGGCTGGCGAAGGTGCCGCGGATGTTCAGGTAGCCGTAGGAGCCGGCGACGGCGAACACGACGGTGACGCCGGCGAGGAAGCGGGTGGCGCCGATCCGGTCGGCGAGCATGCCCAGCGGCACGTTGAGCACCAGCATGGCGCCGACGGCGACCATCACGACCTGGTACATGGTGCCGTCCGGGGCGAGTTCCTGGCCCTTGGCGGGCACCACGGCCGACCAGATGCCGCTGACGGTGGCGATGCCGCCGACGATCACGACGGACAGCAGCACGGGCCGGCGGTGGCTGCGCAGCACCTGGCGCAGCGAGCCGGTGCGGGCGCGGCCGCTGACCTCGCGGCGGAAGACGGCGGTCTCGGCGAGCCGGTTGCGCAGCACCATCAGGACCAGGCCGAAGACCCCGCCGATGAGGAAGGGCACCCGCCAGCCCCAGGCGGCCATGGCCTCGCGGCCGATGGCGGCGGTCAGTCCGGCGCCGATCGCGGAGGCGGTGAGCACGCCCAGACCGGTGGAGGCGGAGAACAGGCTGCCGTAGAGGCACTTGCGCTTCTCGGGGGCCTCCTCCATGAGGTAGGCGGCCGCGGTGGGCCATTCGCCGCCGGCGGATATGCCCTGGCCGATGCGGGCGACGACGAGCAGCAGCGGGGCGAGGATGCCGATGTGCTCGTAGGTGGGGGCCACCCCGATGAGGACGGAGCCGCTGGTCATCAGGACGATGGCGAGCAGCAGGGCGGGGCGGCGGCCGCGGCGGTCGGCGTAGCGGCCGAAGAGGATGCCGCCGACCGGGCGGGCCAGCACGCCGATGCCGAAGGCGGTGAACGCACCGAGCATCGAGGTGACGGGGTTCGACGAGGGGAAGAACTGCGCGGCGAACAAGGGGGCGAACAGGCCGAACGCGAGCATGTCGTAGGACTCGACGGCGTTGCCGATCACGGTCGCGGTGACGGATCGGCGGCTTAATCCCGCGGCTGGGGAGCCGGGTGTGGCGGCGGCTGTCATGAGGTCTCCTGGCTGGTGCGCCGTACGGACGAGGGATCATCGTGCTCGGCGCCGGGGGCCCGCCCAACTCCGAAGGTGCGCACATCGCGCACGGACGGAGAAGGACGGCCCCCCGGACAGCGCAAGGATGGACTCGACAACGCGATCTCCGTGGGCGAAGCCGAGGAGACTGCCGATATGCGCGGATCTTCCGTACCGGGGCTGCGGCGCTGGCTGCACGAGTTCGCCGGCTACGTCTGGCTGCCCGAGGTCAGCGGGGCTGCCTGGCGGGAGCCGCCGGGGACGATGGCGTCGACCGCGGACGGCTCGAAGTTGACGGCGCTGGTCCAGCCGCCGGAGGCGAGCCGGAACCAGAGCGAGCTGGTGATCTCCCCGCAGGGGTGCTCGCCCTCGACGACCTCGTCGCCCTCGGACCAGCCGTCGGCGTCGTAGGACACCCATTCCTCGGGGAGCAGCAGCTGGACGACGGGGCTGTCGAGTGAGGGGCCGGTACGGACGTTGGAGTCCCGCCAGACCGGTCCGGGCGTGCACCGGACGGGGAACTGCGGGGTGTCGTGCTCAGCGGCGGGTGCGGTCCGGTCGGTCAACTCTTCGTTCCTTTCGGTGGGTTCGGGCCGGTCGGGGTGCCAGTCGTGGATGTCGGCGGTGTCGATGTCCTTGCGTCCCTGCGTGCGCATCAAGTCGTCGCGGCGGCGGGCGCCGGCGGCGCCGTCGCCCTGGTCGACGGCGCCCTGGGCGCGGGAGCGCAGGACGACGGCGGAGGTGCGGGGCAGCCGGGCGGCCTGGTACGCGGCGAGGGCGCGGGGCGGGTCGGCGGGGTGGGCGGCGACGGCGCGGGCGAGGACGACGGCGTCCTCCAGGGCCATGTTGGCGCCCTGGCCGAGGGCCGGGACCATCGGGTGGGCGGCGTCGCCGAGCAGCGCGAGCCGGCCGTCGGTCCAGTGCGGGGCGGCGTCGCGGTCGTGGATGTCGGTGACGACGGTGTCCTCGGCGGCGGTGGCGGCGAGCAGCCGGCGGACCGCCTCGTCCCAGTCGGCGGTGGCGGCGCGCAGGTCGGCGAGGGCGGCGGCGGGGCCCTTGGCGGGCCAGGTGCCGGCCGGTGCGGTGATCTTGGCGGTCCAGTAGAGGACGCCGGGGCCGGCGGGCGAGATGAACAGCTGGACGCCGGTGCCGTTGACGACGCGGGCGGGGTGCGGGATCCGCAGGCCGGTGGCGCGGCCGCGGACCGAGGTGTAGCCGCGGTACTGCGGGGGCCCGTCGGCGAGGAGGGCGCGGCGCAGTGCGGAGTGGATTCCGTCGGCGGCGATCAGCAGGTCGCCGTCGACGGCGGTGCCGTCGGCGAGGTGGGCGCGTTCGCCGCCGGGGAGCGGGGTGCGGCCGGTGACGGCGGCGCCGGTGCGGACGGTCGCGCCGGCGGCGGTGGCCTCGTCGTACAGGGCCTGCTGGAGGACGGCGCGCAGGACGGGGATCTGCGGGGTGCCGCGCGCCACGCCCTGGGCGCCGATGGCTTCGGAGGCGAGGATCCGGCCGTGCGGGTCGGTGACCACGCGGGTCTCGTCGGGGCCGGTGAGGTGGCCTTCGGCGCGGATCCGGGCGCCGAGGGCGGGGCTGATGGCGTCGAGGGCGCGGACCCCGTTGGCGTAGAGGACGAGGCCGCCGCCGCCCGTGCCGGTGTGCGGGGCGCGTTCGAGGACGGTGACGCGGGCGCCGGTGCGGGCGAGGGCGGCGGCCGCGGCGAGGCCGCCGATGCCGCCGCCGGCGACGACGGCGTGCGGGCGGTCAGCCACGGCGGTCCCCTTCCGGTGCCGGGCCGGCGAGGAAGCGGCCGTCGTAGGCGCCGTACGCGCCGGTGGCGAGGTCCCACACGGTCCGGCCGGCCCGCAGGGTGCGGGTGATCCGGCCGGTGAACGTCCAGCCTTCGTACGCGGACCAGCCGCACTTGGAGCGGACGTCGGCGGCGGACATCATCCAGGTGGCGCCGGGGTCGAGGAAGGCGAGGTCGGCGTCGGCGCCGGGGGCGATGCGGCCCTTGCCGGGCAGCTCGAACAGGTCGGCGGGCCCGGATCCGAGGCAGCGGGCGAGGAGTTCGGCGGCGCGGTCGGAGTTGTCCTGGCTGCGCCGGCGGCGGCAGAGGCCGGTCCACACGCCGACGGCCAGTTCCTGCACGCCGGGCAGCCCGGGCGGCGAGTCCTGCACGGACCGGGTCTTCTCCTCGATGGTGTGCGGGGCGTGGTCGCTGCCGATGGTGGCCGACTGGGCTTCCCGTACGGCGTCCCAGAGGCGCTCCTGGTCGGTGCGGGAGCGGATGGAGGGGGAGAGGCGGGTGCGGGCGCCGAGGCGGGCGGTGTCCTCGTCGGTGAACGCCAGGTGGTGGCCGGTGACCTCGAAGGAGACGGGCAGTCCGGCGGCGCGGGCGGCGCACACCAGGTCGGCTTCCTCGGCGCTGGACAGGTGCAGGATGTGGGCCTTCGTGCCGTGCCGGCGGACGAGTTCGAGGACCTTGGCGACGGCGACGATGCCGGCGCTGCGGGGGCGGCGGGCCTCGTACTCGCGGTAGCTGCCGGGGGCGCCCCACCAGCCGTCGAGGAGGGAGAAGAGCTCGTCGTCCTCGGCGTGCAGGACGAGCTGCACCCCGCCCTGGGCGGCGGCCGCGAACGCCTTCTCCAGGGTGGCGAAGTCGCGGACGACGTTGGGGGCGGTGTGGTGGCCGGCCATGAAGATCTTGGAGCTGGTGGCGACGGCCGGGTCGAGTTCGGCGAGGAGTTCGGGGCGCTCGGGGTCGAGGCCGATGTGGAAGCGGTGGTCGACGAGGGAGCGGCCGGCGATCTCGTCGGCCTTGGCGAGGAGCAGTTCGGGGCTGTTGGTGGCCGGCCGGGTGTTGGGCATGTCGATGACGGTGGTGAAGCCGCCGGTGACGGCCGCCCGGCTGCCGTGCTCCCAGTCCTCCTTGTGGGTGAGTCCGGGGGTGCGGAAGTGGACGTGGGAGTCGATCAGGCCGGGCAGCACGTACTGGTCGCCGGCGTCGATCCGGGGGGCGGCCGGGGGTGCGGTGTCGGTGTCCTCGACGGCGGTGATCCGCCCGTCGCGGATGTGCACGGCGCCGGGCCGCACCCCGTCGGGGGTGACGATGCGCCGGCCGGTGACGACGAGGTCGGGCGCGGGCCGTCCGGCCTGCGGGGCGTGGTCGGGTGCTGGGTTCAGTTCCATGAGGTCACCGCCAGTTCTCGGCACAGGGGGTTGGCCGGGCCCATCAGGGCGATGCCGCGGGCGTCGGCGAAGAGCCGGGCTGCGGTGTCGTCCCCGAGGTATCCGGTGGAGCCCGTCAGACGGGCGACGTCGAGGCAGATGTCCTCTGCCGTCGTGGAGGCATGCAGCTTGCTGTAGAGGGTGGTCAGGCCGGGGTCGGGGGCGGTGCGGGCGCCGGCCCGTTCGACGAGGGCGCGGGCCGATTCGAGGCGGGCGGCGAGGTCGGCGAGCCGGTGGGACACGGCCGGTTCGGACAGCAGGCCCAGCCGGGCGGCGTGCCGCAGCCCGTGGTCGAGGGCGGCTTCGGCGATGCCGACGGACACGGCGCCGAGGGTGGCGCCGGAGCGCCGGACACCGGCGATGATCTCGGTGGCCGCGCCCTGCGGGCCGAGCCGGCTGTCGTCGCCGACGGCACATTCGGTGAGGCGGACGATGCCGGTGGCGGAGCCGCGCATGCCGAGCAGGCCGGGGCCGGGCTGCGGGGCGATGCCGGGGTTGGCGGCGTCGACGAGGAAGAAGGTCTGGCCGGCGGCCCCGTAGACGGCGGCGGGGGCTTCGGGCTCCCCGGGGGCCGCGTCGGCGGCGGGTGCGCCGGTGCTGACGAGGACGAGGTAGAGGTCGGCGACGCCGGCGCCGGTGGTGAAGGCCTTGGTGCCGTGCAGCACCCAGGAGCCGTCGTCGCGCCGGATTCCGGTGCTGGCGAGGTTGCGTTTGGCGGCGCCGGCGCCGGTCTCGCTCCATGCGGAGGCGGCGAGCACGGTGCCGTCGGCGAGGGCGGGCAGCAGCCGCTGCTTCTGCTCGTCGGTGCCCCATTCGGCGATCCGGGCGCTGACGGCGAAGTGCTGGAACGCGATGATCGCCACGGACGGGTTGTCGGCCGCGATGCGTTCGACGACCCGGTTGACCTGGGCGCCGTCGCCGCCGGCGCCGCCGTGCTCGCGCGGGACGGCGGTGGCCAGCAGGCCCGACTGCCGCAGCAGGCCGAGGACCTCGCGGTCGGGGCGACCGGTGCGGGCGCTCTCCGCCGCCGCCTCGGCGAGGCGGGCCCGCAGCGCCGGCGTGAGGGTGCTGGTCAGGCTGCCGTTGACAGTGCCCGGCACGGGGCGACCTCCTTCGGTTCCCGCCGCAGCGGCGGGGTGAGCTGGACTGTTCCGTGGTAGCTGACGTGCTTGTCCGCGACGCTGGCCCAGGTGAGGGCCGGTCCGTGCGGGCTGTCGCCGGCCGCGGCGGTGACCGCGGTGCGGCCGCCGGGGGTGTGCAGGGCGAGGGCGCCGGCGGTGTGCCCGCTCTCCCGGGCGAGTTCCCAGGGGAGGGTGCCGGGGATGGCGGCGGCGGCGCCGAGGCAGATCGCGCCGGTGAGCGCGAGGGTGGGGTGCCAGGCCGGGACGGAGACGGCGCGGGCCGCGAGGCCGCCGCCGTGGGCCGGGAGCAGGGCCGCGACCTTCGGGAAGGCGCCGGTGAGCGGCAGGCCGAGGCGTCCGGCGGCGGCCAGGCGGATCGCGACCAGCTGCTCGAACAGCCCGTCGCCGGCGGCGAACAGGGCGTCGGGGGTGTCGATGCCGAGGTGCCGGGCGTCGGTGAAGACGTACGGGTTGCCGGCGGACACCAGCGACACCTCGTGCGGCACGCCGCCCACCGTCAGTTTCGTCCGGGGCTCCCCGGCGAGCAGCAGCTCGGTGAAGGGCACCGGGCGGGTCTGGACGAAGCTGACGGTGAAGCGGGCGCCGTCGGGGCCGGTGTCGTCGACGTCGCAGACGACGCTGTCCGCGGTGTTGAGGACCCGGACCCGGATCCGGGCGCCGGCGGCGAGCGGCGGCAGCATGCCGCCCCGGGCCGCGGCGACCACGGCGGCGAGGATCGAGTGGCCGCAGGAGCCGCGCAGGTCGAAGCGGTCGTGGCCGCCGGGCAGGGCCTGCGCGAAGCGGTAGTCGAGGTCGAACATGGGGTGTTCGGCGGGGCGGACCAGGGCCATCTTCAGGACGTGGGCGTGGCCGGTGTCGGCGAGCCGGCCGCGGACGGCGGCGAGGTCGGCGAGGAGGGCGTCCTCGGCGGCGGCGACCGTTCTCGCGTCGAGGACGACGGTGGGGCAGGGGCTGCCCGCGGCGTGGGCGAGGTGTCCGGTCACGCGGCGGCCCCCACGAGCCGGCGGGTGGCGGGCAGGGAAGCCCGCCACACCTCGTGGACGAGCAGCGCCCACAGGGTGAGGGCGGTGGTGTCGTCGGGCGCCTGGGCCTGGCGGCGGAACAGGCCGTCGACGGCGTCGGGGGCGAGCTGCCCGCCGGCGGCGACGGCCGCCGGGTGCAGGGTGTCGCGGGCGTACTCCCACAGCGGGGTGCCGGGCGCGAGCATCGCGGTGACCGGCAGGGTGAACGGCTGCTTGGGCCGCTGCAGGACGCCTGCGGGAAGCAGCCCGTCGGAGGCCGCGTACAGGGTGCGCTTGACCTGGCCGAGGTGGATGCGCAGCCGGTCGGGGAGCCGGCGGCCGAGTGCGACGACGCGCGGCTGGCAGAACGGCAGCCGGGCCTCGACGGAGTGGGCCATGCTGAGGTGGTCGACGCGGCGCAGGTGGTAGGCGGGCAGCCGCTGCCCGAGTTCGAAGTCGGTGATGCGGCGCTGGACGGTGTCCTCGCCGTGCAGCAGGGCGGCCGTGGCCTCCGGCGCGATGACGGGGGTGTCCTGGACGAACGCGCGGTACTCGGGCGTGTAGAGGGTGTGGCGCAGCCGGGCCGGGAGGACGGCGAGGTGGTCGAGGTAGGCGTCGGCCCAGGCGCGCCCGGAGGCGGCGGCGGTGGCGGCGTGCCGCATCCGGTCGTAGCCGCCGAACACCTCGTCGGCGGCGTCGCCGGTGAGCACGGCCTTGAAGCCGGCTGCGCGGACGGCGGCGAACAGGGCGTACGAGCTGAGGGTGATGGGGTCGGCGTTGGGCTGCCCGAGGCTCGCGACGGTGTCCTCGATGAGCTGCGGGAAGGCGGCCGGGTCGATCTCGATCTGGTGGTGGACGGTGCCGGTGTGGTCGGCGACCTCGCGGGCGTAGTGGCGTTCGTCGAAGGGCCAGGTGCCGCGGTAGGCGATGTTGAACGAGTGCAGGGGGCCGCCGTGTTCGGCGGCGAGCGCGGTGATCAGGCTGGAGTCGAGGCCGCCGGAGGTGATGACGGCGACGGGCACGTCGGCCTGGAGCATCCGGGCGACCTCGGCGCGCAGGGTGCGGCGGACGTCGAGGGCGTGGTCCTCCAGGGCGGGGCTGAGCAGCCGGGGGGACGGGGGCGGGGCGGGGGTGCGGGTGGTGGTGCGGGGCAGTTCGCCGAGGACGCAGCTGAGGGTGGTGGCGGGGGCCAGCACGCTGATGCCGTCGTACATGGTGGCGGTGCCGAACGGGGTGCGGGTGGCGAGGTACGCGTCGAGGCCGCGGGGGTCGGCGCGGTGCGGGAGGCCGCCGAAGCCGAGGAGGGCGGGCAGTTCGGAGGCGAAGTGCAGGGAGCGGGCCGCCGGGTCCCACCGGTAGTAGAGCGGCTTCATGCCGATGTGGTCGGTGGCGAGGAGCAGCCGGGGGGCGGCGGCGCGCAGGTCGAGCAGGGCGACGGCGTACATGCCTTCCAGGTGCTCGGTGAAGGCGTCGCCGTACTCCTCGTAGAGGGCGGGCAGGATCGAGCCGTCGCAGCGGTCGGCGAAGGTGTGGCCCTTGCCTTCGAGGGTGCGGCGGAGCTCGTTGTGGTTGTAGATCTCGCCGTTGAAGACGACCTGGACGGGGCCGCCCCGGCCGTAGGGCTGGGCGCCGCCGTCGAGGTCGACGAGGGCGAGGCGGTTGTTGCCCAGGCCCCAGCGGGGAGCGGTCAGCTGACCGGTGCCGTCGGGGCCGCCGTGGCGCTGCAGGGCGGCGACCGTGCGCAGCTCCTGGGCGCCGGCCGTGGCGTTGAAGTATCCGTGGATGCGGCACATGCCAACACGTCTCTCTGTCCGGGGCGGGGAGGGGTCGGTGCGCAGTGCGGGGGGTGCGTGCCCGGTCTTCCGGGTCCGGCGGGGGCGGACCGGACCCGGAAGGCGGGGGTCAGAGGGCGGCGCGGGCGGTGGAGAGGTAGCGCTCGCCGGTGTCGGGGAAGACGGTGACGACGGTGGCGGGCCGGCCGAGGCCGGCGGCGACGTGCCGGCTCGCCCAGGCGGCGGCTCCGGAGGAGATGCCGACGAGCAGGCCGGTGGCGCGGGTGATCTCGTGGGCGGCGGCGGCCGCGGCCTCGTCGGCGACGGGGACGACCTCGTCGATGAGGGCGGTGTCGGTGAGCGCGGAGATGTAGCCGGCGCCGATGCCGGGGATGCCGTGGGGGCCGGGCTCGCCGCCGGACAGGACGGCCGAGCGGGCCGGTTCGACGGCGACGACGCGCAGGTCCGGGAGGCGTTCGCGGAGGTAACGGGCGGTGCCCATGAGGGTGCCGCCGGTGCCGACGCCGCAGACCAGGACGTCGATGTCGCCGCCGGTGGCCTCCCAGATCTCGGGGCCGGTGGTCTCGTAGTGGGCGCGGGTGTTGGCGGGGTTCTCGTCCTGGTGCGGGAGGAACGAGCCGGGCATCGAGCGCTGGAGTTCCTCGGCGTACGCCCAGGCGGCGGGCAGGCCGTCGCGGTGGTCGACGGAGATGACCTCGGCGCCGAGTTCCCGCAGGATCAGCCGGCGTTCCTCGGTGGCGTTGTCGGGCATCACGATGATGCAGCGGTGGCCGCGGGCGGCGCACAGCGCGGCGAGCGAGATGCCGGTGGAGCCGGACGAGCACTCGATGACGGTCCCGCCGCCGCCGGCGGGCAGCAGCCCGGTCTCCTCGGCGTGCCGGAGCATGTAGAGCGCGGGCCGGTCCTTGACGCTGGCGAGCGGGTTGAACAGTTCCAGTTTGGCCAGCAGCCGGCTGCCGTCGGGCAGTCCGGGCAGGTCCACCCGGAGCAGCGGGGTGCCGCCCACCAGGTCGTCGAGCGAGCGGGCCACGCGGTGCGCGGTGGCCGGGCGGTGCGCGGTCTCGGTCGCGGTTGCGGTCATGGTCGTTGTCCCTCCTCGGCGCGGGGCGGCGGGTCAGGCCGCGGCCCGCTCGTGGGCGGCCGTCAGGTGGACGGCGGCGGCCTGCTGGAGATGCGTGATGTCGCTGGAGACGGTGACGAAGGTGAAGCCCTCGTCGAGCCGGCGGGCCGCCTCGGTGCCGGTGAGGCAGTGCATGCCGCAGGCGATGCCGTGCCGGCGGGCGGTGTCGGTGATGGTGCGCAGCGCCTTGTCGAGGGCGGGGGCTGCCTCGGGGTCGCCGAAGTGGCGGGCGCCGAGGGCCACCGACAGGTCGGCGGGTCCCACGTAGACGGCGTCGAGGCCGGGGGTCGCGCAGATCTCCTCGATGTTCTGGAGCGCGGCGGCGGTCTCGATCATCACGATGCAGGCGACGCCTTCGTCGACCTCGGCGGGTACGGAGCCCAGGTGCAGTTCGCCGCGGACCGGGCCGCCGAGGCTGCGGGTGCCGGCCGGCCAGTGCCGGCAGGCCCGTACGGCGGTCCGGGCTTCCTCCGGGGTCTCGACCATGGGGACGATCACGGCGCGGGCGCCGGTGTCGAGGGCGGCGCCGATGGCGGCGGGGTCGACGGCCGGGACGCGGATGACGCCGGCGGAGCGGCGGCGGGCGTCGACGGCGAGCATGGCGGCCTGCCAGCCGGGCTGGTGGAGGACGCCGTGCTGGCCGTCGATGCCGATGTAGTCGTAGCCGAGGGCGGCGATCCGTTCGGTGCCGACGGGGTTGTCGAGGGCGATCCAGTAGCCGACGAGCGGTTCGCGGGCGCGCAGCCGGGCGACGAAGGCCTCGGGGCCGGGGCGGGTCACTCGTCCCCCTCGATGGTGTGGCTGGTGCGGCCGTCGAGGCCGATGGGCAGGTCGCCGTTGATGGAGACCCGGTGCAGGATCCGCTTGTGGCCGTCGTAGTCGTCGACGCCGTAGTGCTGGGTGCTGCGGTTGTCGAAGATCAGGACGTCGCCGGGGCGCCAGGTCCAGCGGGCGGTGTTCTCGGGCCGGCGGACGTAGGACTGGAGGACGTCGAGCAGCGGGCGGGACTCGCGCAGGGTCATGCCGACCAGCCGCTGGGCGAAGCCGCCGAGGAACAGGCTGGGTTCGCCGGACTCGGGGTGGACGCGGACCACGGGGTGGGCGACCTCGTGCCGGTCGGCGAGGAAGGCCTTGCGGACCCGGTCGCCGCGCTCGGTGCCGAGGCGGGGCTGTTCGGCGTGGTTGGTGTGGACGGCCCACAGCCGGTCGGCGACGTCGCGCAGTTCGCGGGGCAGGTCGACGTAGCCGGCGGCGCCGTTCGCGACGAGGGTGTCGCCGCCGTAGGGCGGCAGGACCACGCTGCGCAGGGTGGTGCCGAGCGAGGGCGTGAGGGTGAAGCTGATGTCGGTGTGCCAGTGGTTGGCCCGCTGGTCCTCGCCGTCGATCGGGATGACCTCGGGGGTGCCGTCCAGGGTGCGCATCATCGGGTGCGGCAGGTCGAGGGGGCCGAAGCGGGCGGCGAACGCGAGCTGTTCGGCGTCCGTGATCACCTGGTCCCGGAAGAAGAGCACCTTGTACCGGAGAAAGGCCTCGTTTATCTGGCGGAAGTCGGAATCGGATATCTCCGAGCCGAGATCAATGCCGGTGATTTCCGCACCGATCCTTCCACCGAGCCTGCGTACACCGAAATCGGCCATGCTCCGCATTCCTTCCCGGACACCCAGAGGTTGAACTTTCCATTTCCATGGGGCGCTGAGCACACCAGGGCGCACACGACTTTGGCAAGTGCCGATGAACAGCTACTTGAACAAGTCCAGAGCGAGTTGTTCAAGTCGCAACGGGATGAACGGGGGACTTGTCCGGCCGCCGCGGCGAGCCCACAGTCGGTGAACTCCCATGCAGGCTGGAGGGACGATGAAGTTCCGGGAACTGCACCCGAATATCAGGCTCCGCATCGGCGTCGGCTTCGTGCAACGCCTGCTGGCCGTCATGCTGACCCCGCTGCTCGTCGTCCACCTGGCGAAGCTGTACGGGGCCGCGACCGCCGGCGTCCTCACCGTGATCGTCGCGTTCGCGGCCATCGGCAGCAATTTCCTCGGCGGGCACCTCGCCGACGTGTACGGGCGCCGCCCGCTGCTCGTCCTCGGCGAGCTGGGCGCCACCGCCACCTTCATCCTGCTCGCCGCGGCGAATTCGCCGTGGTGGGAATCCGGACCGGTGACGTTCGTTCTTTTCCTGCTGAACACGTGTCTGGCGAACATCGCCACACCGGCCGCCGACGCGATGATGGTCGACGTCTCCACACCGGAAAACCGACCGCTGGTCTACACGATCAACTACTGGTCCATCAACCTCGCCTTCACTTTCGGCGCCCTGGCCGGCGGCTTCCTGTACGGGGAGTATTTCTTCGGCCTGCTGGCCGGCGCCGCCGTGCTCAGTGCGGCCACCACGTTCGTGTTCTGGCGCTGGGTCTCCGAGACCGCCCCCGAGGGTGCCCGGGAGGCCGCCGCCGGCGTCCCCGCGATGCTGCGCGGCTACCTGTCCGTGGCGAAGGACATGGTCTTCGTCCGGCTGCTGACGGTCGCCGTGCTGACGCGGGCGATCGAGGTGCAGATCGGCTACTACATCGCCGTCCGGCTCGCCGACGAGTTCCCCGTGCAGGAGATCGTGTCGTTCGGCTCGTGGGCGCCGAAGGTCGACGGCGTCGAGATGCTGGGTGTGCTGCGCGCCGTGAACACGGCACTGGTCGTGGGCCTGGCGCTGTTCGCCGGCCGGCTGTTCGGGAAGCTGTCGGACCGGACCCGGCTGTACGCGGGCATCGGCGCGTTCACCGCCGGCTACATGGTCTGGGCGGTGAGCAACTCGGCCTGGCCGCTGATCGTCGCCGCCGTCGTCCTCACCATCGGCGAGCTGGCCAACGTACCCATCAAGCAGGCGATCCTCGCCGACCTGGTGCCGGCCGCCGCCCGCACCAAGTACATGGCCGCGTACGGCCTGAACGCCCGCATCGGGCTGGTCATCGGCTCGGTGTCGGTGGTCGTCGGCGCCGTGCTGCCGGCGGCCGGCATGGCCGTGATCTACGGGCTGTGGGGTCTGGGCGCCGTCCTCATGTACCGCTCCCTGCTGCGGGTCCGCGAGGAGCGGCAGGCCGCCGAGGCCGCCGCCGCCCCCGAGAAGACCGCCGTCTGAGCCCGCACCCCGCCCACGAGCGACCCGCACGAGCGACCCGCGCGATCGACGCGCACGAGCGACCCGCCCACGAGAGAACGGACGGACGAGACATGACAGATCCGCGGGCTCCGCAGCGGCTGCTGATGGTGATGCCCTACCACCAGCTGGTCCGCAAGGCCGTGGCGGCGGGCTTCCGCGTCTGGTCCATCTGGGACCCGGCGCTCCAGGAGCCGGCCTACCTCGACGAGGTCGAGCGCCACAGCGAGCAGCTCCTCCTGGCCGACTTCAGCGACGAGACCGCGCTGCGCGCCCTGATCGCGGAGACCGCGCAGGCGCACGGCGTGGACCTGGTCCTGCACCTGGGCGCCGAGGCGAGCATGCCTCCGGTGTTCGCCGAGGCCGAGGCGCTGGGCCTGTCGCCCAACCCGGCCGCGGCGGTCCGCAGCCTCAACGACAAGGCCGCCATGCGCCGGATGCTGAACGCGGCCGGGCTCTCGCCCGTCGACGCCCGGCGGGCGGCGACCGTCTGCGAGGTCCGGGAGATCCTGCGGGACGCCGTCCTGCCGGTGATCGTGAAGCCGGCGACGCTGGCGGGCAGCCGCGGCGTCGCCCTGATCCGCCGCCCCGAGGACGTCGACGAGTGGGCGGAGCGGGTCTGTACCGGGGCCCTGGCGGGGCCGTACCTCGTCGAGGACTACCTGGAGGGTCCCGAGTTCAGCGTGGAGACGCTGTCGGCGGGCGGCGTCCACACGGTGGTGGGCATCACCGCCAAGCAGACCACCGGCGCGCCCGGGTTCGTCGAGACCGGGCACGTGTTCCCGGCGCCGCTCGCCGCCGCCGACCGGGCCGCGGTCGAGCAGCTGGTGACGGACCTGCTGGACCTGGCCGGCTACGCGTTCGGCCCGGCGCACACCGAGGTGATCCTGACCGCCGCCGGACCGCGGATCGTCGAGTCGCAGGCCCGCCTGGGCGGCGACCGGATCCCGCTGCTCATCCAGACCGCCACCGGCTTCGACATCGAGGCGTGGATCTTCCGCGCGCTGGCCGGCGAGCCGGTCGCGCCGCCCGCCGCCGAGCGGTACGCGGCCATCGAGTTCTTCCGGCTGCCGCCCGGCGTGCTGGCGTCCGTGACGCCGGCCGAGCAGGTGCTGGCCGCGCCCGACGTGCACGCCCTGCACTTCCCGCTGCGCACCGGCGACCGCGTGAAGCCCGTGACCGACTCCGCGACCCGGCACGGCTACGCCGTCGTCGACGCGGCCACGCCCGCCGCGGCAGCCGCCCGGCTGGCCGAGCTCTACCGCACCCTGGCCCCCGTGGTGGCCGAACCCGCCCCCCTGGAAGGAGCGCTCTGTTGACGAACGCCCCCGCCGTGCTGCTGATCGGCGGCACGGACTCCCATCTGGAATACGTGAAGAAGCAGGGCGTGCGCGTCGTGCTGCTCCAGCACCCCGACAAGATCAACGCGTACCAGACGCGCACCGCGGACGTGCTGCTGATGGTCGACTACACCGACTGGGACACGGTGCTGCCGTACGCCGAGACGGCGCGGGCGGTGCACGGCTGCACGAAGGTGCTGTCGCTGACCGAGGGCGGGCTGAGCAACGCGGCCCGCCTCAACGACCACTTCGGGTGGAGCGACGGGCACCGGTACGAGGTCAGCCGCCGGATGCGCGACAAGCTGCTGATGCGCACGCACCTGGAGGCGAACGGCGGGGCGGGCGTGGCGTTCGCCCCGGTGACGGACTTCGCGTCGCTGGCGGCGTTCGGCGAGCGCGCCGGCTACCCGTTCATCGTGAAGCCGACCGACACCACCGCCGGCTTCGGGCTGCTGAAGGCGGCCGGACCGGAGGACCTGCCGCGGGTGTGGCAGCGGATCGAGGGGCTGCTCGGGCAGCGCACGGACCGCGGCTCCACCCTGTTCAAGGTGACCGGCTTCCTCGCGGAGGCGCACATCCCCGGGCCGGAGTTCAGCGTCGAGACGTTCAGCTTCGGCGGCCGGCACGTGGTCCTCGCCGTCACCGAGAAGCTCACCGACGACGAGCACTTCGCCGAGCTGGGCCATGCGCTGCCGGCCCGGCTGGACCCGGACCGGCGGGCCGCGCTGACCGGGGCGGTCACCTCGTTCCTCACCGTCATGGGGGTCACCGACGGCCCCGGCCACACCGAGATCCGGCTCGGCACGGACCGGCCGGTGGTCGTGGAGTCCCACAACCGGCTCGGCGGCGGGCACATCGCGGAGCTGGTCGAGGCGGCGTACGGGATCAACATGTACGCGTACGCGGCCGGCTGGCCGCTGGGCACCGTGCCGGAGCTGCTGTCGGAACCGGTGCCGGCGGCCGCCGCCTGCACCCGCTTCGTGCTCCGCGACCCGGGTACGGTCACGTCCGTGTCGGGCGTCGAGGACGTCGCGGCCCGTTCGGACGTGCTGGCGGTGTCGGTCTCGGTGAAGCCGGGCGACACGGTACGGCCGCTGCGCGACAACTGGGACCGGATCGGGTTCGTCGCGGCGACCGCACCGGACACGGACGCGGCGGTCGCGCTCTGCGAGGACCTGGCCGGCCGGGCGATCCGCGTGGACGTCGCCCCGCAGCGCGGGGAGGGCTGAGGCCCATGGCCGGGGGAACCGGTCTGGCGGCCGCACTCCGCGAGGACCTGGAGACCGCGTTCGCGCGCGACCCGTCGCTGCGCAGCCGGCGGGAGGCGCTGGGGCATCCGGGGCTGCGGGCGGTGTGGGCGCACCGGGTGGCGCACCGGCTGCACCTGCGGGGGCTGCGCGGCGTCGCCCTGCGGATCGCCCGGCGGTCCCGGCGGCGCACCGGTGTGGAGATCCACCCCGGTGCGGTGCTGGGGCGCCGGGTGTTCATCGACCACGGTGCGGCCGTCGTCATCGGCGAGACGGCCGTGGTGGGGGCGGACGTGACGATCTACCACCAGGTGACGCTGGGGGCGGTCGGCTGGTGGGTCGACTGCGCGCGCCCGCTGGATCTGCGGCGTCACCCCGTCGTCGGCGACCAGGTGGTCCTCGGCGCCGGGGCGAGCGTCCTGGGACCGGTCACGGTCGGCGCCCGCGCGCTCGTCGGCGCCGGTGCGACCGTGGTCCACGACGTCCCGGCCGACGCCAGGGTCTACGCCCCGCCGCCGGTGGTACTGCCACCCCGGACCGCTGCGGGCCCGGCGGCCCGCGCCGCCGCCCCCACCACGGACCGCATCCGCCTCCACGCCTCCTCGGGCTCCTGGTGACCCGCTCAAGCCCCGGGGGCTGGGAGGTGCCCCCTGGACGGGGCTGGATCCTTCCCCCGGCCGAACTTTGCCCGCGGGCGGCTGGATGCTGCCGAGGTGAATCAAGCCCCGCCGGCGATTGAGGCGCGGGGGTGCGGGGGCGGAGCCCCCGGTCCTTGAGCCGCACCACCGCACACCCGCCACCGCACCCACGGCCCCGCCAGATCCCAGCCCCGCCGGCATTTCAGGCGCGGGGGCACGGGGGCGGAGCCCCGAGCTCTGTCACGTCGTCCAGTTCAGGAGCACGCGCTATGAGTACCGCCACGCCAACAGAGACGACCGCCCCCGCCGTCCGGCGGATCGCCGACGGGGTGGAGGACCTGATCGGCGGCACCCCACTCGTCCGGCTGGACCTCGCGGGGGCCGACCCCCGCGCAGAGGTCCTCGCCAAGCTGGAGTCCGCCAACCCGTACGCCAGCGTCAAGGACCGCGCCGCCCGCTACCTGCTGCGTGCCGCCGAGGCCCGCGGCGACATTGGCCCCGGCTCCACCGTCGTGGAGTCCACGTCCGGCAACACCGGCATCGCCCTCGCCGCCCTGTGCGCCGTGCGCGGCTACCACTGCACCGTCGTCCTCCCCGACACCGCCACCCCCGAGCGCAAGGGCCTGCTGAAGGCGTTGGGCGCCGAGGTCGTGGAGACGCCCGGCGCCGACGGCTTCGCCGCCGCGATCCTGCGCGCCGAGGAGATCGAACGCGAGACGCCCGGCGCCTGGTACGCCCGCCAGCACGAGAACCCCGACAACGTCCTCGCCCACTACGAGACCACCGGCCCGGAGATCTGGGCGGACACCGCCGGCCGGGTCGACGTGTTCGTCGCCGGCGTCGGCACCGGCGGCACCCTCAGCGGCGCCGGCCGCTACCTCAAGGAACGCAACCCGGCGATCGAGGTGGTCGCCGTCGAGCCCGCCAACTCCCCCGTCCTGTCCGAGGGCTACGGCGGCCTGCACCGCATCCCCGGCCTCAACGGCGGCTTCGTCGCCCCCACCACCGACGCATCGATCGTCGACCGGGTGGTGGCGGTCCCCGACGAGGCGGCCCCGGCGGAGGCCCGCGCGGTGCTCCGCCGGCAGGGCCTGTTCGTCGGGGTGTCCGCGGGCGCCGCCCTGTTCGCGGCCGGGCAGCTGGCCCGGGATCCCGCGTACGCCGGGAAGACGATCGTCGCCGTCCTGCCCGACACGGGCGAACGCTACGTCAGCATATGGAACGAGGAGCCGACCGCATGAGCGTCCTGATCCTGCACCGCGGCTCACTCGCCGCGACCCCTTACCACGAGTGGCTTGCCCCCACCGGCGCCAAACTGCTGCTGCTCGCCTCGGCCGAGCAGCTCGACGCGTTCGGCGAGGAGCTGCCGGACGGCGCGCCGTACGTGCACACCGAGGCGGTCCGCGACTACGACGCCGACACCACCTGGGTGGAGGACCGCGCCGCCGAACTGATCCGCGCCCACGGCGTGACGGACATCGTCGCCTGCGCGGAACGCGACATCGAACGCGCCGCCCTGCTGCGCGAGCGGTTCGGCCTGCCGGGCCAGCAGCCCGACACGGCGGTGCCGTACCGCGACAAGTGGGAGATGAAGGCGGCCGCGCTGCGCGCCGGCATCCCCGTCGCCGAGCACGCCCTGGTCCGCTCCGCCGCCGAGGTTGAGGCGTTCGCCGCCCGGCACGGCCTGCCGGTCGTGGTCAAGCCGCGCCGCGGCGCCGGCTCGATCGGGCTGCGGGTGCTGCGCGGCGCGGCCGAGCTGTCCGAGTGGGCGGCGCAGGCCGAGTACACGGCGCCGGACGGCGAGCCGGGCTGGCTGGCCGAGGCGTACGTCGAGGGCGCGATGTGCCACATCGACGGCGTGGTCCGCGGCGGCGAACTCGCCTCCATCTGGCCGTCCCAGTACCGGTACGTGCTGGCCGACTACACGGACCGGGGCGGGCGCGTGGACATCGCGCTGGACGCCGCCGACCCGATGGCGCACCGCCTGATCGGCTTCGGCCGGCAGGTGCTGGACGCCCTCGGCGGGCCGGCCGACTTCGCGTTCCACATCGAGGTGTTCCGCACCCCCGACGACGACCTGGTGCTGTGCGAGGCCGCCTGCCGGGCCGGCGGCGCCGGGGTGCGCGACCTGCACCGGCACATGTTCGGCGTGGATCCGGCGCAGCTGCCGGTGCTCGCCCAGTTCGGCCTGCCGGCCGAGGTGCCGGGCCGGCAGGCGCCCGAACCGGCGGCCGGCCAGCTGGCGTTCATGATGCGCCCGGGCACCCTGCACAGGCTGCCGGACCCGGCCGCCCGGCCGCCGGGGGTGTTCAAGCAGACGTACTTCGCGGCCGAGGGCGACGTGCTGGAGGAGTCGTCGCACTCGGGGAACTTCCTCGCGGTGTTCCTGGTCGAGGGCTCCGGGCGCGCGGAGGTCGAGGAGCGGATCGAGGCGCTGAAGGGGTGGTTCCTGGGCGGCCTCGACGTGCACTGACCGGCGCCCTCCGCGCGTCGCTCACGGGCCCGCGCGCGTCGTGTGCGGGCCCGCGCGCGTCGTGTGCGGGCCCGCCGTCACAGCCCGTACGCGACGCCGGTCAGGCGCTCGGACTCCTCCCAGAGCCGGGCCGCGGCCCGTCCGTCGAGGGCGGCGCGGCCGGGGCGGGCCGGGCCGGGGCGGCCGCGGGTCTCGGTGATGCCGGTGGGCCCGTAGTACGTGCCGCCGCGCACGGCCGGGTCGGTGGCGGCCCGCAGGCCGGGCAGCATGCCCTGGTCGGCGCGCTGCAGGAACAGCGGGCCGAGCGCCGGGCCGAGGCGGCGGACGAGGGCCGGCAGCTCGCGGCCGAGGCCGGTGGCGGCGAGTCCGGGGTGGGCGGCGACGGACAGCGTGCCGTCGCCGGCCTGCTCCAGCCGGCGGTGCAGCTCGCGGCTGAACATGAGGTTGGCGAGCTTGGACTGGCTGTACGCCCGGTAGCGGTTGTAGCCGTGCTCGGCGTCGAGGCCGCCGAAGTCGATGCGGGCGAACCGGTGCAGGTAGCTGCTGATGGTGACGACGCGCGCGCCGGGGGTGGCCCGGAGGGTGTCGAGCAGCAGCCCGGTGAGGGCGAAGTGCCCGAGGTGGTTGGTGGCGAACTGGAGCTCGTGGCCGTCGACGGTGCGGGTGTACGGGGTCCACATGACGCCGGCGTTGTTGACGAGCAGGTCGATGCGGCCGAGGTCGGCCAGCTGCTTGGCGGCTTCCCGGACGGAGGCCAGGTCGGCCAGGTCGAGGTGCTGCACGGTGAGTTCGGCGCGGGGCGCCGCGGCCCGGATCCGGGCCGCGGCGACGGCGGCCTTGCCGGAGTCGCGCACCGCGAGCACCACGTGGGCGCCGCGGACGGCGAGCGCCCGGGCCGTCTCCAGGCCGAGGCCGGAGGCGGCTCCGGTCACCACGGCGGTCCGGCCGCTCTGGTCGGGGACGTCCTGCGCGGTCCACGCGCCTCCGGCGGCCACGGCTAGCCTGCCTGGGCCGCGGAGCGGCCGTAGCCCTCGGAGACGATCCGCTTGGCGGACTCCTCGTAGTAGGAGGGGTCGGCCGGGATCACGGTGGCCAGTCCGCTGACGTAGCGGTTGTACATGCAGAAGGCCGCGGCGATCAGCACGGTGTCGTGGAGGTCGGTGTCGTCGGCGCCCTCGGCGCGGGCGGCGGCGATGGTCTCGGCGGCGACGGGCCGGGCCGCGCCCTGGACTTCGGCGGCGACCCGCAGCAGGGCCCGGAGCTTGGGGCTGACCGGCGCGGTGGCCGGGTCGGCGAGGACGGCGTCGACGAGCTCGCGGCCGCCGTCGATCTGGGCGGCGGCGAAGGCGCTGTGCGAGCCGGCGCAGAACGGGGTGGCGTTCAGCTGGGACACGTAGGCCGCGATCAGCTCGCGCTCTCCGGCGGGCAGCGAGGACGGCGCGTGCAGCAGGGCGTTCGCCAGCAGGTTGAGGGGGGCGGCGGTGTCGGGCCTCTGGGCCATCAGGCCGCTGATCCCGGGGAGGTCGTTGTCGAGCGAGATGTGCGGCATGCGTGCGGCTTCCTCTCAGCGTCGGTGCAGCGGTCCGGACCGTTCCGGGCCGCCGGCGGCCCCGTCCAGCAGCCGGCGTACGAGCTCCTGCGGTGGCCGCGCCGCCAGCGGGCGGTGCGGGCCGGCCGGCACGGGGGCCTGGTGGGCCCCCTGGCTCAGGTCCGCCCAGGCGGTGGCGTCCTCGGCGGTGACCGTGGGATCGCCCGCCCCGACGAGGGTGGTGACCGGGCAGTTCAGCGGGGGCCCGGGCCGGTGGACGTAGCTCTCGGCCATCCTGGCGTCGGCCTGCACGTACGGGAAGACCAGTTTCAGCAGCACGGGTTCGGCCAGCAGCGGGGCGGGGCTGTCGGCGGGGGCGGGGGCGAACTCGCCGCCGGCGAGTCCGGGTGCGGTGCCGGGGGTGCGCCGGGTCTGCGGGGCCGGGGCTCCGGAGACGACCAGGGCGCAGACCCTGCTGCCCGCTGCTTCCAGTTCCCGGGCGGTCTCGAAGGCGATCCAGGCGCCCAGGCTGTGCCCGAAGAGGACGAGGGGGCGGTCGGCGAGCGGCCGGACGGCCCGGGCGAGGTCGCCGGCCAGGTGGCGGACGTCGGTCGCACAGGGTTCCGCGGCGCGTTCGGCGCGACCGGGATAGCACGCTGCGTGCACCTCGGTGCCGGGCAGGGCCTCGGCCCAGCGGGCGAAGAACGAGGCCACCCCGCCTTCGTGCGGAAAGCAGACGAGGCGTCGCTCCGCGTCGGGCCGCGGGGTGGTGCACTGCAGCCAGGTCATGGGGTGATCAGGGCCATTCGACGTCGACGGAGCCGCCGCAGACGCACGGTGCGGGCCACTCGACGTTGCCGGCGGCTGCGGCGCTCGGCACGGCGAGGGCGGCGGCCAGGCCCATCACGCCGAGAACCACGGAGGTGCGGGCGGCAAGAAGGACGGTTCTCATGGCGACTCCTGAGCGGGAAGGGCACGTGGTACGGGGCCGGTCGGCTTCTGGCGCCAGAAGTTAGCGAAGCCCGAGCATCCTTGGCAAATAGTTGCCAGACTTTGGCAACTTGCCTGTGTGGAGGGGCGCGCAGGTGGGAGCGAGGCGCAATCCAGCGCGCAGGCAGAACCCGGCCGGGCGCACGCAGGGTCACGCCGCGCCGCACCCCCCAGCCCGTCCAGGGGGCACCTCCCAGCGGAGTCTGAGGACCGGCGTCCGGGGCGGAGCCCCGGATCTCCGAGCCCCGCCCGCGCAAACGCGTCCGGACCCCGGACCGCAAGGGTCGGGGGCCTGGAACGTCAGGGCGCAGGCGGGCGCGTCAGGGGGTCAGGGGTCAGGCGGCGCGCTCAGGGGCGTCGAGGGTCGGGCAGGGGCCTGAGGTCAGCAGCCGGACCACCAGCCGGACCTGGTCGCCGAGAGCCGGCGCGGCCAGGAGGTCGTGGACGGGCACGGGGACGCCGAACTCCCGCCCGATCCGCTGGACCAGCCGGGTCATCAGCAGCGAGTCGCCGCCGAGCGCGAAGAAGTCGGAGCGCTCCCCCGGCGTCGGGCAGCCCAGCAGATCGCGCCAGGACTGGGTGAGGAAGGTGCGGACCTCGCGGACCCCGGCGGCGGGCCGGGCGCGCTGCGGGCGGGCCGTGGAGACCATCGCGTGCACCAGGGCCACCTGGTCCCCCAGGTTGCGCCGGGACATCTCGTGCACCGGCACGGAGACGCCGAACTCGCGGGAGATCCACCGCACCAGACGGGTCATCAGCAGCGAGTCCCCGCCGCGGACGAAGAAGTCGGAGTGCTCGGTCAGGTGCGTGGCGCCGAGCAGCCGGCACCAGGCCTGCGTGACGAACTCCCGCACCTCGGCGGCCTCGTCGGCCGGCGCGTCCGGGCTGGGCGCCGACGTGCCGGTGACGGCGATGACGGCAGAGCGGTCACGGGTCATTTAGGCCACTCCTGTGGGCATCGTCGGCGGCGGGCCGCGCCTCGGGTTCCGGCGGGCCGCGCCATCGCGGACATCGGGCGGTGGGCGGTCGTGAGGTCCGTGAGCACCTCGCGTTGCCAAGAAGCGTACGACAATCACGCCAAATTGACAACGACTTGCCAAGGTTCTTGGCACATCGCGTTGCCGAAACCGGTCACCCACAAGGTCCAGACATGCAGGCCAGGGCCGTGAACTGGTTGCTAGCCTGCACTGTTGTTGGATACCCTTGGCACAACAGGATCGAATTATGTGACACGGCAGCGGCAAGACGGTCCCTCCCGGAACCCTTCGCAACTCCATCCACCGTTGGGGCAAACACGTGCTGGAGCAGCCATCATTTGGTCGTCGGCTGAAGCAGCTGAGGACCGAGCGTGGCCTTTCGCAGGCCGCCCTCGCCGGCGACGGCATGTCGACCGGCTACCTGTCACGCCTGGAATCGGGGGCCCGCCAGCCCACCGAGCGCGCCGTGGCCCACCTGGCGCGGCAACTGGACATCGACCCCGCCGAGTTCGAGGAGTCGAAGGCGACCTCGCTGGCCCAGAGCCTGTCGCTGGCCACCTCCCTCGACTCCGACGAGACCAGCGAGCTGCTGGCGAAGGCACTGGAGTCGGCCCACGGCCAGGACCCGATGCTGCGCTGGCAGGCCCTGTGGCTGCTGGCCCGGTGGAAGCGGCGGCACGGCGAGCAGGCCGCCGAGCGCGGCTACCTGGACGAGCTGGTCGTGATCAGCGAGCAGATCGGCCTGGCGGAGCTGCGCGCCCGTGCGCTCACCCAGTACGCCCGCTCGCTGCGCGTCCAGGGCGAGATACTGCCCGCCGTCGACGCCGCCACCACCGCCTACCGGCTGGCACGGGACAGCGGGCTGTCGGCCGCGGACGTCGCGGGCGCGCTGCTGGTGCTGGTGTCCGTGGAGGCGGAGGCCGGCCGGCTGCCGGACGCCCGCCGGCACGCGGACGAGCTGACCGCGCTGGTCGACGGCCGCACCGACACGCTGTGGGCCGAGGCGATCTGGACGGCGGGCGCGCTGCGGGTGCGCCAGGGCGAGTTCGCTGCCGCCCAGGCGCTGTTCGAGCAGGCCCTGGAGCACTTCGACAGCCGGGAGAACCTGACCCTGTGGCTGCGGCTGCGGGTGGCCATCGCGGAACTGCACCTGCAGAAGTTCCCGCCGGACCCGGACGCCGCGCAGCGGTGCATCGAGGCGGCGGAGGCGGGGCTTCCGTTCGCCCGGACGCCTGCGCTGGAGCAGCAGCTGACGGTGCTGCGGGCGCGGCTCGCCTTCCACGAGGGGCGGCTGCCCGACGCCCGGGCGCTGCTCGACCGGCTGGCCCGGTCCGAGCTGCGGCTGCCGTACCAGACCCGGGTCCGCCTGGAGGTGCTGGACAACCAGCTGCGGATCATGGCGGGCGAGGAGGACGAGGGCCTCGCCGGTCTCCAGCGGCTCGCCGTGGAGGCGCAGGAGAGCTCCAACGTGGACCTGGCCGCGGAGATCTGGCGGCTCGCCGCCGAGTGCCTGATGCAGGCGCGCACCAGGGCGCAGAGCGCGCAGGCCTGAGGCGGCCCGCACCACCCGTTCACAGCGTCACCACGGCACCCGCAGACACCGCGCGGGCGCCCGGCCGGACCGGTCGGGCGCCCGCGCGGTGGCGTCTGGGCACCCCGATTGTTGCCAAGTCCACGGATGCTGTGGCAATGTTTTGCCTAAAGCTGGAAACAATTCGACGTCCCACGCGGCAGCACTCTCCGACCAGGGGGTGGAGGAGCATGACGATCGCGAGCTTGACCAGGGGAGACACGTACGTAGCAGTACTCGTGGACGCCGAACCGGTTGGCAATATGTTGCCAAGAGCCTTTGCCAAATGGGGGGTGGGGACGGTGCACGTGCGGAGCGGTGCACCCGGTGGGGCCGAGGAGGCCGCTGCGGCACTGCCACCCCGCCACACCCCGCTGTGCGTGATCGCCTGCGCGGGCTCCGGCGACCCGCTCGCCGGTGCGCTGGCCCGCCGGCTGGGGCTGCCGGGCCACCCCGGCGCCGCCCCGCCCGCCCGGCGCCGCGTCGCCGGCGGCGAGGAGTACACCGTCGACACCGTCTCCCGCGACGGCCGCCGGCACGTGACCGCGATCCGCCGCCGGCACGCCCGCCGGCACGGCCTGCACTCCGTGCACGCCCACACCACGCTGATCGACCCGCGGCACGGCCCGGGCCCGCTGCTGATCGCCTACGCCGACGAGATCCTCACCGCCCTGGGCGTCGAGCACGGCCCAGGGCACGTCCGGGTGGTGCTCACCCCGGCCGGTCCGGTGCTGGCGGAGGCCGCGCCCCGGCTCGGCGACCACGTGCTGCCCGGCTACGACGACGTGTGCCTGGGCGCCAACCAGGCGGACCTCACCGCCCTGTCGTATCTGGCCCCGCAGGAGTTCACGAGCCGCTGGGCCGGGCGTACGTACACGAAGCTGTGCGAGGCGCTGGTGGTCGACGCGGCCGCCGACGCGCCCGGCGGCGGCCCGGCCGGCGCCCTCGACCCGGCGGTGGCCGGCGAGATCGCCGCGCTGCCGTCCGTCTACCACCTCGACACCCGGCCGCGCCCGGACGGCGGCGGCCCGGTCGCCTACACGCTGCACGCCTCCCGGCTCCAGCTCCAGCGGGACCGGCGGCGGATCCGGCGGCTGATGGCCGGCGCCGGGGCGCAGCGATGACGACGGTCCACGGGTCCTCGCAGCGCGCCCTGCTGGAGGCCGCAGCGGAGGGCCTGCGCCGGCTCGCGACCGACTCCCGCTGCCTGGCCGGCTTCGCCGCGCCAGACTCCCCGCTGCGCGACGTCCTCTCCCCCGCCGCCCGGCGCTACGTGCTCGCCCCGGACCGCGAGGGCTTCCTCGCGGAGTCCGCCCGGCTGCGGGCCCTCGGATACCGGGTGACGGCCGAGTTCACGGGCTCCGGGCCGGAGGAGGAGGTGGTCGGCGAGTACCTGGCGCTGCTCGGCCACGAGGACGCTCCCGACCAGGTCGGCTTCGACCTGCTGGCGGTGGGGCTCGGGCACTCGCCGGCCCGGGCCCGGGAGAACGCCGGGCGGGTCGCCGCGGCCGCCGCCGAGCGGGGCGGCGAGATCGTCCTGAGCATGGAGCGGTACGCCACGGTGGACGCGGCCCTGACGGTGCAGCGGGAGCTGTCCCGGCGGTACGGGAACGTGGGCCTGACCCTCCAGGCGCACCTGCACCGCACCGAGCGGGACGCGGCCGAGGTGGCCCGGCCGGGCTGCCGGATCCGGCTGGTCAAGGGCGCGTTCCCGGAGCCGGCGCACCGGGCGCTGGGGCGCGGTCCGGCGCTCGACGACCGCTACCTGCGGCTGGCGCAGCTGCTGGTGGAGCGGGGCGTACGGCTGTCGCTGGCGACGCAGGACCCGGCTGTCCTCGCCGCCGCCGAGGACAGCGGCCTGCTGGCCTCGGTCGCGGAGATCGAGATGCGGTACGGAGTGCAGCCGGGCCTGCTGCGCACCCACCACGAGGCGGGCCGCCCCTGCCGCATCAACGCCACCTACGGCACGAACTGGTGGCTCCACCTCCTGCAACGCCTCACGGAACACCCCCCGATGGTCCTCGACGCCCTCGCCGACATCGGCACCACCCACCCGACGTCCCCGTACTGACCCGCCCGGTGCCGGTGGAGCTGGACACGGCCGGGCAAAATCCAGCCCGCCGGCGAATGAGGCGCGGGGTCACACGATCGGGGGGCGGCCCAGGCGGGTCATGCGCCAGACCGTGCGCCACCGCATGGGGCGCCGTGGCGGGCACGGCACGCGGACGCCTTCGAAGAAGCCGGCCCACCAGGCGGCCAGGCCGGACAGCGGGGGCCGCTGCGCGAGCGTGTACGCGGCCCAGCCGGCAAGGTAGACGGGGACCAGGACGGCGGGCAGGTGGCGTTTGGCCAGCCAGACGCGGTTGCGGCCGGTGTTGCGGTAGTACACCGCGTGCCGGGACGCTTCCGTGCGCGGGTGCCGGAGCACCATGTCGGCCCGGTAGTCGATGTCCCAGCCGGCGTCCAGGGCCCGCCAGGCGAAGTCCGTCTCCTCGTGGGCGTAGAAGAACGCGGCGGGGAAGTCGCCCACCTCGTCGATGACGCTCATCCGGATCGCGTGCCCGCCGCCGAGGAACGTCGTCACCGGACCGGACCTCATCGGGTCCCTGCCACCCAGACGGGGGACGTGCCTGCGCTGACTCGCACCGGTCTCGTCCGCGATGCGAAAGCCCGCGATCCCCAGCCGCGGCCTCCCGGCGAACGCCTCCCGCACCAGCCGGAACGTGTCGGTGCGGGGCAGCAGCCCGTCGTCGTCCAGGACCACCACCACGTCCACGCCCCCCTGCTCGCGCAGCCACCGCACACCGGCGTTCCGCCCACCCGGGATCCCCAGGTTCTCCGGCAGCTCGATCCCGTCCACCCCGTCCGGCAGCGCCGGAAGCCGCACACCCTGCCCGAGGACCACGACGGCCGCCGGATCCCCCTCCTGAGCGGCCACCGAGTCCAGCAACGCCCCCAGCTCCCCGGGCCGGTCGCCCATCGTCAGAACCACGACCCCGATCTTCGGCACTGTGCTGTCCGTTCTCTTCACGCCTGGTTGTTGAGTACTTCGGTGGCGCGCTGGTTCAGGCTCGCCGCGCCTGCCACATCGCGCCGACGGTACCGGGCGGCCGCCGCCTGGATCTCCCTGACGGCCTGCCGGTTGCGGTCGGAGACCGCGCCGCCCATGAAGTCCAGGGCCCGGGTCAACAGGCCCACGGCCTCTTCGTGCCGGTGCTGCCCGGCCACTGCCTTCCCCAGGTTGGCCATGGTCAGGCCGTGCTTGAGCTGGTACGTGCCGGGGGCGCGGCCGGCCAGGGACCGCCGGTAGTGCCGTTCCGCCGCTGTGTGGTCCTTCATGGCCGTCAGGGTCTTGCCCATGTGCGAGGCGACAGTGGCCGTCACCGGGCCCGAGGCAGCGGCGTACGCGGGGACAGGCTCCCGCGTGTCCGTCATGGCGTCCTCGGCAGCGAGCAGCGCACGGGCTGCCTTGGCTCCCTGGCCGGCGACCCCGTACGCCCTGGCACACGTCACCAGCAGCAGGGCCTCGGTCTGGCGGTCGACCTTTCCCGCAGCCCGGTGCAGCGCGGCTTCGGCCAGCTCGGGGCACGAACGGGGGTGGCCCAGGTCCAGGGCCTGGTGGGTGAGGGCCCGCATCATCCATGCGGCGTGCCCGTTCTGATCGGCCTCACACGCGAGCTGGTAGCCCAGGAGGTAGTACCGCTGGGCGGCGCCTTCCCGGCCGAGATCGTGGTGTTTCCAGCCGACCAGGCACGCCAGCTGGGCCGCGGCCCCGAACGCTTCGGAGCGGACCGCGGCGGACGGGAAGCGGGCGGTCAGCATCGGCGCGACGGTGTCGGTCAGGTAGGCGGTGACGGTGGTCAGGCCGTGACCGCCGCCCATGCGCTCGTCCACGCTGCGGAAGGTCTCGGTGAGCTGCCGGACCGCGGCCACCTCCGCGGAGCCGACGCTACCGCCGGTCTCCGCGGCCCGGAGCGCCGCAGCAACCGCTTCGTGGTCGTAGGACAGGGGCAGACCGACGGCTGTGGCGGTGAACGCGGCACCGAGGAAGTCGCGACGTCGTTGCATGACGGAACTCCCGAGATCGGCAATGGCGGCCAGCGGATCGGCTTCCAGGCCCCCACCGATGGCAGTGGAGCCCAGACCGATCTCGGCGACCGTCACCCGCCGCTTCGTCCTTCTCGTCAGGGCCTCGGCGATGTACAGCGGCGTCTGGCCGGAGGGCATGCCGCCGGCGACCCAGTACGCGACGGCCGAGGGGCTCGTGCTGAGCCGCTGCCCGGCCTCGGCCGCCACCGCCCGGATCTCCCTGGCCAGCGCGTAGTACGTACTCCCGGCCTCGGCGATCACGTTGCCCAACGCGCGGTTCGGTGTCCGGTCTGATGCCAACGTCGGCCCCCTTGCAGCGATCTTGAACGGGTTGAACGGGTTACCTCCTCGCTCACCGTACTCACTTTCCGTGCATGAGAGTTCACTGTTCATCACGACGCCCGGGGCTGCGCCACCGCTCCCTCCCGGAGCCCACCGCTGCCCACGCGATACCGCCGAGTCCGAGGAGATCACTGTGACGCCGATCGACGCCCACCTGTCCGCCGCCCTCTCCGGGTGCACCGTGGTGGTCACCGGAGGCGGGGGGCTGGTCGGCTCCCGCATCACCTCCCGCCTTCGCGCGGCCGGGGCCCGCGTGATCGCCGTGGGCAGGCTCGACGCCTACCCCGCCACCGTCTACGCCGACCTGTTCGGCGTCCACGCCACCCACCGGGACACCATCGTGGGCGACATCGCCGACGCGACCCTGATGGACCACGTCGTCCGGGAGGCCGACTACGTGATCCACGCCGCTGCCGTCGCCGACGTGGCCGCCTGTACCCGCAACCCCATGGCTGCGATCCAGACCAACGTCACCGGTACCCAGGTCCTCCTGGACGCGGTCCGCCGTTGCAACGCCCGCGTACGCCGATTCGTGTTCGTCTCTTCGGCAGCCGTCTACGGCAACGGCGACCCCAAGCGCCGGGACGTACAGACATGGCATGAAGACCAGCCGCTGGCCCCCCTCTCCGTGTACGCGAACACGAAGGCCTGGGGTGAGGCGCAGACCGCGCTCGTGCTGGGCAGGGCGAACGTCTCGCACACCTCGGTACGGTACTTCTCCGTCTACGGCGAACCGCAGACCGTGAAGGAGGGCTCGCACTCCTGGGTGGTCGCCTGGATGGCGATGCGCGCGAAGCTCGGCCTTCCCCTGCACGTGAACGGCGGCGGCCGCCAGGTCCGCGACTTCGTCCACGTCGACGACATCGCCGAGGCCACCGTCCGGGCCATGCTCGCCCCCGGTGCCGACCGGCAGATCCTCAACATCGGCACCGGCCAGGCCACCTCCATCGCCGAGGTGGCCAAGCTGATCGGCAGTCACTACCCCGACGCCGAGTTCCAGGACCGGCCGCTACCCGAGGGCGACCCGCTCGGCGGGACGGCCGACACGACCCGCATGGCCGCCGCCCTGGAGTGGGAGCCCCGGATCCACGTGGCCGCGGGCCTGGCCCGCTACGTCGCCTGGCTCGACAACACCCCCACCGCCTTGCCCGACTTCCTGCGCCGCGAGGCCGCCGCAGCCGCCTGAACCGCCCGCCCCGACCACGACCAGGAGCAAGCCAGGTGCCCGAGTCCATCCGCATCGGTGACTACGTCCACGCCCCCGCCACGTCCGGCCTGGAAGCCACCGGATACGCCAAGCCCGGCGAGTTCGAGCTGTCCGACTTCCTCACCCGCTGGGACGTCCTCCACAACGACGCCTTGCAGGTCCTGCCCGAACGGATCCACCCCACCGCGCAGATCCACCCCACTGCGATCATCGGCGATGACGTCATCATCGGGCCCGGTGTCCGCGTCCACGAGTTCTCGACCGTCCGCAAGCAGTCCGTCCTCGCCGCCGGGGTTTCTATCGGCTTCGGGTGCGAGGTCACCCACTCCTTCGTCGGGGAGAACACCGTCCTCGGCCACCAGGTCGGCATCGGCCACTCCATCATCGGGACCAACGCCCACCTGTCCGCGAACCTCGTCATCGCCGCGATCAGCCTGTGGAACTACGACATGCGAACCCCCGTCAAGGAGATCGTGCTTCACGGCCCCGGCGACGAACCGCCCTACCGGTGTGCGACACCCCGGTTCGGGGGCCTGATCGGAGACCACGTCCAGACCGGCAGCATGATCACCCTCGGCCCCGGCATCGCCGTGGGCCGACACTCGACCATCGCGGCAAGCGTCTGCATGGGCAGCAGCATCGTTCCCGCCGACAGCGTCGTACGCTCGTCCACACCCAAGCTGGTCATCGAACGCCGCCGCATCTGACCGCCCTTGCCCCTGGCCTCACGACGCCACGGCGGCCGACACGACTGTCCAGGGAAACAAGCTTGGTGGCGCCGCTGCGCTGGAAGTGCCACTCGACGAGCCGAGCCTCGATGGCAGCCATCAGCAGCGCGATCGCCCGAGCGCCCATCACCTCGGCCACCGCCCCGCCCGGTCCGCCGTTCAAGCCCCCGTTCAAGCCGTGTTCAGGCCGCAGGTCGGCGGACCGCGACGGCGGCCGTGTAGGCCGGGGGGACCGTGAGGTCGGTGAGGTGCCAGCCGGGGGGGCCGGGGGGCGGGGTGGGGGTGGTGCCCACGTAGTCGAGGGAGGGGCTGCGGGCCAGGCCGGTGCCGAGGCCCTTGAGGTAGGCCTCCTTGCGGACCCAGGCCCGGGCGAACGCGGCCGCCCGCGACGCGCGCGGGCAGGCGGCCAGCTCCGCCTCCTCGCGGGGGTGCAGCACCCCCGCCACGTCGTCGGCCTCCGACGCCGTCCCGGTGAGCTGCACGTCCACCCCCACGGGGGTGGCCGCCAGCGCGAGCAGCACCAGATCCCCGCTGTGGGACAGGGAGAAGTGCACGCCGGTGCCGGGGACGTCGAGCGCCGGCCGGCCGTGCGGCTCCCCGCAGCAGGGGCAGCTCTCCCGCCGGTACCGGACCTCCGCCGGCGCGATGCCCAGCCGCGCCCCGAGCAGCACCCGCAGCGCGGTGTGCGCCGTGAGGTAGCACCGCCGGTCCCGCGCCCGGTGCAGGGCCCGCGCCCGGCCCAGTTCCCCCGCGTCCAGCACTGCACCGGCCAGCTCCGGGAGCCCCGGCCCGCTCTGCCGCGCGTCCGCCTGCCACACCTGCGCGCGGCCGGCCGCGGTGCCGGCCGGCACCGCGCAGGGACCGCCGAGGACCAGCGGATACGGGACGGCGGGCCCAGGAGGACGGCTCAGGACCAGGTCAGTCCCCGGCATGGCCGTCGGCCGCCCGGGTGACCAGCAGCTGCGCCCGCGCCACGGCCTCGAACGCGTCGGCCTCGGCGGACACCCCCGCCGGGCCCGGCGCCTCCAGTTCCTCCAGCACGGCCAGCATCCCGGCGAGCAGCTCCGCGAGCCGGCCGTCGTTGTCCTGCGCGAGGGCGAGGTGCCCTTCCCACAGCGCGCCGCGGACCTGGTCCGCGGTCGGCAGCCCGCTGCCGTACGCCGCCGTGCACAGCAGCGCCGCGATGCGCCGCTCCAGCCGGGTGGGGGTCCACGCGCCGCAGCCGGCGTCCCGGGCGAGGCCGCCCGTGCAGGCACGCAGACGCGCCGCGGCAGGCTGCTCGGTGCCCGACTGCCGCGCCGGGATCTTCGCCATGGCCACTCCTCACGGAGTTCGGATTCACCTCCGTACAGCCCGCCCCACCGGCGCCGGAATTTCCCGGCGGCATGAAGAGGGTGCACGTATTCCACCGCACACCATCAAAGTCACCTTCCGGCGCACCGGCAAGGACACTTGGCCAAGTGTCCGGCCGATCTCGGAAAGTCCGCACGCACAGTGCGCACGGAAGGAGAAGCAGCCCGCCGGAGCCCGGTTCGAGAATGTTGATTCCGGTGGGAATCGCGGCCCGGTGAAGTGGCGTGCCGCGTCCCACACCGCGCACCTGGCCCCCGCCCGAACGGCAAGGGAGACAGCCAATGAGCGAGCGTCAACGGCCACGCCAGACCACCGCGCAGCCCGCGGGCCCCGGGCCCGAGGCACCCGCGCCGATCACCTCGGTGATGCGCGGCGCTGCCGCCGCCTCTCCCTCGTACAGCGCCGCCACCGCGAAGGGGGCGGCCACCGCCCTGGTCCGGATGCTCATGGAACAGGGCGTGTTCGGCTACGACGCCCCCGCCGCGCCGGCGGGCCCGGACGACGCCGGTGCGGAGGCGACCGCGTGGACCCGGGTGCGGTCCGCGGTCAGCCGCGCCGAAGCGGACCGGGAGGCGGACCTCCCGGTGCTCTCCAGCGCCCTCGTGATGGGCGAGATCCTCCACGAAATGGCCCGGTCGCGCGCGGTTCCCCGCTGAACGCCGGCATTCGCCTCACCTACGGAACAGAAGAAATCCCGACCGGAGCCGGACAGAGGAGGTCCGCACCATGGACAGCGGTCGTTCACCGGTATTACTACCCGAGAGAACCACCTTCGACGAAGAGGCACAGGCGCTCCTGCGACGACTTCTGGAAACCGATATCCGCGCGGACCCGTATCCGCTGTTCAACCGGATCCGTGCGCACGGGCCGGTGTGGATGAACAGCCGGACGGTCGTGTTCTCCTCGCGTGCCGACTGCGAGGCCGTGCTCCAGGCCCCGGGCGCGGGGACCTCCGGGGCGTGTCCGGGGCTGCACGGCCCGGCGGCCGAGGCGGCATTCCCGGAGTCCGTCGCCGATCTGCTCGCCGGACCCGACCCGGTGGAGCACGGCCGGCTCCGGCGGCTGATGTCGCACTACTTCACGCCCTGGGCGGTACGGGACCTCGCCCCGCAGCTGCGGGGGCTCGTCGACGACCTGCTGGACTCGGTGGCGAGCCGGGGCCGGCTGGAGGTGGTCACCGACCTCGCCTACCCGCTGTCGATGGCGTCGATCTCGCGGGTGCTGGGCATCCCGGCGGCCGACCGCGGCTGGCTGCACCGGCGGGCGCTGACGGTGTCCCGGTCGCTGGACCCGCACCTGGCGCTGACCGGCCAGCACCCGCCCGGCCTCGACGAGCGGCGCACCGCCGACGCCGAGCTGGGCCTGTACTTCGCGGAGCTGGTGCGGATGCGGCGGGCCGCGCCCGGCGACGACCTGGTGTCGGCGCTGATCGCCGCCGAGGACAAGGAGGCCGGGCCGGTGGGCCGGGACGCGGCGGCGGTGTGCCGGCTGCTGCTGGACGCCGGGTACGAGACGACCGTGAACCTGATCTCCGGCGGGGTGCTGGCGCTGCTGCGGGATCCCGCGCTGCTGGCCCGGGTGCGCCGGGATCCGGCGTACGCGGAGCAGGTGGTGGAGGACGTGCTGTGCACGGACCCGCCCGTGCAGCTGGTGCACCGGCACGCGGCGGCCGAGATGCGGGTGGGCGACACGGTGGTGCCGCGGGGCACGGTGATGGTGCTGCTGCTGGCGGCCGCGCACCGGGACCCGGGGCAGGAGGCCGACGGGGGCGCGCTGCGGCACCTGGCGTTCGGGCTGGGCGCGCACTCGTGCATCGGGTCTCCGCAGGCCCGGCTGGAGGTGCGGCTGATGCTGGCGCGGTTCGCGCAGCGGGTGTCGGGGGCCCGGTTCGCGACCGGCCGGCCGACGTACCGGCCGAACGTGACGCTGCGCGGGCTGCGGGCGCTGTGGGTGGACGCGGACGATTTTGGCTCGCGTGAGGTGCCGTGGCCTGTGCGGGCGGGGTGAGCCGGGGGGGGGTACGGCCGGGGCCCGGTCCGCCGGTGGGCGGGCCGGGCCCGGTACGTGCGTACGGCGAGAGCCCCGCGGGGTCCGGGTTTCGGGGGCTCCGCCCCCGGACCCCCGCGCCTCAAACGCCGGCGGGGCTGGAATGGGCCCCGCCCGGGCCGGGAGATGCCCCCCCCGGCGGGGCTGGAATGGGCCCCGCCCGGGCCGGGAGATGCCCCCCCGGCGGGGCTGGAATGGGCCCCGCCCGGGCCGGGAGATGCCCCCCCGGCGGGGCTGGAATGGGCCCCGCCCGGGCCGGGAGATGCCCCCCCCGGCGGGGCTGGAATGGGCCCCGCCCGGGCCGGGAGATGCCCCCCCGGCGGGGCTGGAATGGGCCCCGCCCGGGCTGGGAGGTGCCCCCTGGCGGGGCTGGAATGGGCCCCGGTGAGGTTCAGGCGGACAGGCCCGCGGGCTCTCGGGCCGGCTCGGCCGGCTCAGGGAGGCGGACGCTGCGGGCCAGGACGGCGGCCGGCCAGGCGAGCAGGACGACGGCCATCAGGCCGGCGATGAACCAGCCGGAGGCGCCGCGGTCGGCGCTCCAGGCCGCGAGCAGCGGTCCGACGCCGCCGAGGACGGCGGTGGTGGTGGCGTGCGGGAGGCCGATGCCGAGGCCGCGGACCTCCGGCGGGAAGATCCGGGAGAGCGCCTTGGGCAGCACCACGGTGACGCAGCCGAGGAAGAACACGCCGCTCCCGTAGGCGAGGACGAGCCGCCCGAAGGATCCGTCGACGGTGAGGTAGCCGTACGAGCCGACGACGGCGAACAGGACGCTGGAGGCCGCGAGGAAGCGGCCGGCGTCGACCCGGTCGGCGAGCGCGCCGAGCAGCGGCTGGACGGCCATCATGACGGCGGTCACGGTGACGGCGACGGCGAACATCGTCTGCGAGCCGGCCAGCCGGTGGCCCATCGCGGGCACGGCGGTCGACCAGGTGCCGCCCACCACGCCGAGCCCGCCGACGAGCGCCGCGGCCATCAGGACCTGGCGGCCGTGGCCGCGCAGGACGGCGCGCAGCGAGCCGCGGGCGGGGCGGGAGCGGACCTCGCGGCGGAACACGTCGGTCTCGGTGAGGCGGCTGCGCAGCACCAGCAGGATCAGGCTGAACAGGCCGCCGAGCAGGAACGGCACCCGCCAGCCCCAGGCGGTCATGGTGTCGTGGCCGAGGGAGTTGGTGAGGGCGCCGCCGAGCAGCGAGGCGGCGAACGCGCCGCCCATGGTGGTCATCGAGAACAGGCTGCCGTAGAAGCAGCGGCGGCGCGGCGGCGCGATCTCCATCAGGTAGGTGGCGGCGGCGGTCCACTCGCCGCCGGAGGACACGCCCTGGGCTAGGCGGGCGGTCAGCAGGACGAGTGGGGCGACGATGCCGATCTGCTCGTACGTGGGGACGATGCCGATGAGCAGCGAGCCGCCGCCCATGAGCCCGATGGCGACCATCAGGGCGGGGCGGCGGCCGCGGCGGTCGGCGAGCTTGCCGAGCAGGATCCCGCCGAGCGGGCGGAACAGCATGCCGGTCCCGTACACGGCGAAGGCGCCGAGCAGGGAGGTGACCGGGTCGTCGGACGGGAAGAACTGCGCCGCGAACAGCGGCGCGAACAGCCCGTAGGCGAGCCAGTCGAAGGACTCCACGAAGTTGCCCACCACGGTCGCGACGACCGATCTGCGGCCCGGCCGCTGCGGGTGGACAGGTGGCTTGGCGACGGACATGGAGCCCCCCGGCTCTGAGGTGTGCGGTGCTCTGTGAGGTGCGGTGGTGGACGGGCAGAGGTGGATGCGCGGTCAGGCGGCGAAGACCCCCGCCTGGCCCGGGTAGTACTCGAAGTCCACGGCCTGCCCGTCGAGGGCGGTGCGCAGCTCGGCCAGCGCGGTCTTCACCGCGGCCCGGACGGCCGGGACCCCGCAGGCCTGCGCGAGGTCCTGCAGCTCGTGGTACGTCCGCAGGAGCTGCTGCTCCTGCTCAGCCGTGAGCGGTGAGTTCGCGTTCGTCATGGAGTCGTGCCGCCTTCCACAGAGATCGGGGCAGGCTGCCGGCTTCGGTCAGCTCCACCTGGGGTCGGATGCCTATCTCGCGCTTGAACTCCTCGACGATGCGGGCGATCAGCGCCTCGCCGGCGGCGCCCGTGCAGTCCGTCTCGACCTTGACGTGGATGGTGTCCAGGCCGCGGACGGTGCGGATCGCGGAGTGGAACTCGCGGACCTCGTCGAAGGAGCGCAGGACGTCCTCGATCATCACGGGCGTGACGGACACGCCGCGGATCTTGCGCATGTCGTCGACCCGGCGCAGGATCCCGCCGTCGTAGAAGTCCCAGGTCCGGCCGCAGCCGCAGTCGCTGTGGGGGCGCTTGACGACGACGTCCTCGGTCCAGTGCCGGAACAGCTGGATGCCCTCGCGGGACAGGCCGGTGGTGACGCGGACGCCTTCCTCGCCGTAGCCGACGGGCTGCTTGGTGACGGGGTCGAGGACCTCGTCGTAGCAGGACGGTTCCAGGATGTGGCAGGCGTTGCGCCGGGACGGGCACTCGAACATGAAGACGCCGCCGAACTCGGTGGTACCGGCCGCGTTGAAGACGCGGGCGCCGAAGGCCTCTTCGATGGTGCGGGTCGTGAAGTCCGAGCGGGGTTCGGCGCCGGCCAGGATGACCTTGACGTTGGCCTCGCGGGCGAGGTCGATGCCCATGTCGGCGGCGGTCTCGATGAGGCGCATCGCGTAGCTGGGCGTCAGCCCCAGCACCTCGATCCGGTAGTCGACGAGCAGCCGGATGCGGGTGCGGGAGTCCAGGCCGCCGGCGGGGACGACGGTGCAGCCCATCCGCTCCAGGGCGTAGTGCATGCCCCAGAACCCGGCGAACAGCCCGTAGCCGAAGGCGACGAGGCCTTTGTGGTGCGAGCGGACCCCGTTGGCGTACAGGGCCGTGCAGAACGTGTCCACGCACCAGGACCAGTCGCGTTCCGTGTCGAACGTGCGGATCGGGGGGTTTCCGCTCGTTCCGCTGGTCTGGTGGTGGCGTACGCCGAGCTCGGGCGGCAGCGAGGGCCAGGTGCCGTAGGGCGGGGCGGCTGCCTCGGCCGCCAGCAGGTCGGACTTGTGCAGGAGCGGCACCCGGGCCGCGTACTCCTCGGGGGTGGTGATGCCGTCGGGTATCCGTTCGTTCCAGAACGGCGAGTTGCGCCTGGCGAACGCCATTGCGCGCTGGAGCCTGCGCCACTGCCAGTCGATCAGCTCGTGGCGCGGCATCGTCTCGGCCTTGCTGTTCCAGTACTCCACTACCCCTCCGATGCAGCGGCCGCCTATGGCCGAAATCCTCGGTTCAGGCGGGGCGCGGTGCATCTTCCGGCGTGCGGTCCTGGTTTACGGGCGGGTAATCGGGGTCAGGCCGCGGCGGCTCCTTCCGCTGCCGTGTGGAAGGCGCGTACGTCCGCGAGGAAGTTCGAGATCATGGTCATGCCGTGTTCGGTGCGGAAGCTCTCCGGGTGGAACTGGACGCCCTCCATCGGCAGGGTCCGGTGGCGCAGTCCCATCACGTAGCCGTCCTCGGCGGACCGGGCGGTGACCTGGAGGACGGCGGGCACCGTGTCCTCGGGGACCACGAGGGAGTGGTAGCGGGTGGCGTCGAAGGCGGGCGGCAGACCCGCGAACAGACCCCTTCCGTCGTGCTCGATCGGGCTGGTCTTGCCGTGCATCAGCCTTTTGGCCGGAATGACGCTCCCGCCGTAGGCGCGGGCGATGGCCTGGTGGCCGAGACAGACGCCGAACAGGGGGAGCGCGCCGGCGAAGGCGCGGACGATCTCGACGTGTCCGGAGGTGTCGGGGTGCCCGGGTCCGGGGCCCAGGAGGATCGCGTCGGGCCGCATCCGGGCGACCGCGTCGAGACGCAGCACGTTGGAGCGCACCATGACCGGCTCGGCGCCGGCGGACATGAGGTACTGGCGCAGGATGTCGACGAAGCTGTCGAACGCGTCGACCACCAGGATCCGGGGCGGGCGGTCCGGGCCGGACCTGCCCACCTCGGGGAAGCGAAGGGTCACAGCAACTCCTTTCCGGCCACTGCCCAGTGGGCGGCGCTCATCTTGGCCAGCGTCTCTCTCCATTCGGATGCGGGCACGGAGTCGGCGACGATGCCGGCCGAGGCCCTGGTGCGGTAGGTGTCCGCGTGGTGGAACAGGGTGCGGATGCACAGTGCGAGGTTGGTGTAGCCGCCGACGTCGAGCAGCCCGAGGGCGCCGGCGTACAGGCCGCGGCGGCTGCGCTCCACGGATTCGATGATCTCCATGGCGCGGATCTTGGGGGTGCCGGTCATGGTGCCGGCGGGGAACAGGGCGGGCACGATGTCGAAGGCGTCGGTGCCCTCGGCGGCCTGCCCGAGGACGGTGGACACGAGGTGCAGGACGTGGGAGTACCCCTCGACGACGAGCCGGTCGGGCACGTCGAGGGTGTCGGCCGCGCAGATCCGGCCGATGTCGTTGCGGCACAGGTCGACGAGCATGGTGTGCTCGGCGATCTCCTTGGGGTCGTTGCGCAGCCGGGTCGCGGCGGCCGCATCCTCGGCGGATCCGGCGGATCCGGCGGCCGATCGGGGTGCGGTGCCGGCGATGGGCCGCATGGTGACGGTGCCGTCCTCGATGCGTACGAACAGTTCGGGGCTGGCGCCGATGACGCGGTGCCCGGCGATGCTCGTGAGGTACATGTACGGGGAGGCGTTGCGGCGGCGGAGCCGCCGGTAGACGTGGACCGGGTCGACGGCGGAGCGGATGGACAGCTCGTGGCCGATCTGCACCTGGTAGATGTCGCCGACGGCGATGTGCCGCAGACAGCGTTCGACGTCGGCGGCGAACACGTCGGGGTCGGTGTCGTCGCTGACCTCGGCCTCGGGCACGGTGTCGGTGTCGGGTTCGGGGTGGGTGTCGGCGCAGTGCAGCAGCAGGCCGGTGATGTCGTCGGCGTCGAGCGCGGGCCAGTGCGCGGACTCGTGGAGCAGGAGTTCGGTGCGGCCGGTGTCCAGGTCGTCGACGACGCAGCCCTGGTGGAGGACGAGTTCGACGTCGGGCAGGCCGGTGCGGTCCTCGATGAGGTGCGGCAGTTCCTCGACGTAGCGGACGGTGTCGTAGCCGAAGTAGCCGAGGAAGCCGAACCGGAAGGTGCTCGGGGAGCCGTCGGCGTCGAACAGCGCGGCCGCGGCCCGCAGCAGCGGCCACAGGTCGGACGGGCTGCGCAGCCGCAGGGCGGTGCCGTCGCCGGGTGCCAGCAGGTGCCCGACCGCCTCGGTGAGGAGGCGGGCCAGGGCGGGGCGGCCGGTCACGGTCACGGTCCCGTCGGTGACGGACAGGGACAGCAGGGCACCGAATCCGGCGAACCGGTAGCGGCGGTCGCCGGCCGGGCCGGCGGCGGATTCCAGGAGGTACACCTGGTCGGTGCCGAACCGGTCGGCGAGGGCGCAGTAGGCGGGCAGCATCGGGAGCTGCTTCAGGGGGTGGCGGCGGGTCGTGACGCGGACCCGTTCGGCCACCCGGCGCTGGTCAGTCATCCTTCGTCCTCGGGGTCAGGTGGTGATCGCGTAGCGGTGCGCGACCCGGCGGGCCGTCAGCACCGCGGTGTCGGGGCCTGATCTGTTGTCGAGCACCCGGGCGGCCTTCCAGCTGACGAAGGAGCCGGTGTGCGTCACCGGGTCGAGGTCGGCGTCGACGACGATGTCGGCGCGGGCGCCGGTGCGCAGGCGGAGCCGTTCGGCGACGGCGGCTCCGATGGCCTGGCGTGCGGAGGCGGCCTCGGGCAGCAGGTCCATGCGGACGGTGACGGTGTCGGTGCCGTCCTCGGTGCGGTCGATGACGACCTGGTAGCCGAGGCAGCCGCGGACGTCCTCCAGGACGGCGGCCTCCAGTTCGGCGGGCTGGAGCATGGCCTCGCCGAGGGCGATCCGGTCGGCGGCGCGGCCGATGACGTCGACGACGGGGCCGGGCAGGCCGGCGCCGGGCGGCGGCGGGGTGATGCGGACCAGGTCGCCGGTGCGGTACCGGATCAGCGGCTTGGCGCCGTCGACGAGCATGGTGAGGACGAGTTCGCCCTCGCCGTACTCGCCGAGCGGGGCGCCGGTGTCCGGGTCGACGAGTTCGGCGATGTAGTTGGGCTGCGACAGGTGCAGCCGGCCGTCGGGGGCGCCGGTGGCGATGCACAGCGCCTCCTGGGACCCGTACAGGGTGGGGCGTACGACGGCGCCGGGCCAGACGGAGGAGACGTTGGCGGCGAATTCCGGGGTGCAGATCTCGCCGAGGACGAGGAACAGCTTCACGGGCAGCGCGGCCGGGTCGTACCCGTAGTGCAGGGCGGCCTTGGCGAGGCTCAGGCAGAGCGCGGGCGCGCCGACGATGACCTCGACGCCGAGCTCTTCGATGAGGCGCAGTGCCTTGGCGAAGCCGACCCGGGGGGATTCGGGCCAGATCTTGACGTGGCAGGCGCCGAGGGCGGCGGTGACGTCGGTGAACACGTCGCCGAACGCGTACAGCTCGGAGGGGCCCATCAGGCCGACGACCGGCATCCGGTCGCCGAAGCGGTCGCGCAGGATGCGCCGCCAGGACTCCTCGACGGCGGCGTTGGAGGTGACGACGTCCTTGGGGCCGCGGGGGCAGGGGGTGGAGGCGCCGGTGGTGCCGGTGGTCTCGTAGTAGATCGCCGCTTCCGAGATCGGCCCGGCGAGGACGTCGTGCATTTCGCGGCGCAGGTCGTCCTTGGTGGTGAACGGCAGCCGGTGCAGGGTCTCGGGGGTGACGGCCTCGATGTCGGTGCCGGCCAGGTGGCGCCGGTAGAACGGGGAGCGGGCGGTGACGTGGCGCAGGACGGTGGTGAGCCGCTCGGCACGCCAGTGGTCCCAGTCGGCGGCGGTGAGCCGGCCGGCGTAGAAGGCGCGGCTGAAGTCTCCGTAGCGGGTGAGGAAGTCGGCGGCGGGCGCCGGGGCCGTCGTCATTTGCGCACCTGCTCGTTGAGGGCGAGGCCGACGCGCTCGTTGGTCTCGCGGGCGGACAGCAGGTCGTCGCGGCCGGTGAGGCGGCGGTGCTCGCGCAGCAGCTCGATCATGTCGGCCATCCGGTCGACGAGGCGCTCGACGTTCTTGAGGCCTTCGTCGTCCTTGAGGGCGTCGCCCTGGTGGAGGGCGTGCACGGTGGCGGGGAAGCCGCTGCCGACCACGATCATCCGGTTGAGCAGGGCGTTGACGGTCAGCTGGGACCAGACCTCGCCGGCGTGGTAGCGGCGGGCGACGGAGATGACGCCGGCGACCTTGTTGCTGAGCGGCCGGTCGAAGCGGAGGTAGCCGACCCCGGCCCGCTCGATGAAGGTCTGCATGAGGCTGGCGGTGCCGAAACCGTGGACGGGGGCGGCGAAGACGATGCCGTCCGCCGCGATCATCTTGGCGACGACCTCGGGCACGCCGTCGGCGACCGCGCAGGAGATGGTGCGGTCGTTGCAGTCGCCGCACGGGCCGCACCGCTCCATCCTGATGTTCCGCAGGTCGACCACCTCGAACGCGAACCCGCGGGCCTCGGCGACGGCGGCGGCGTGCCGCAGGACGTCGGCGGTGTTGCCGTCCCGTTCGGACCCGTTGATCGCAAGGATTTTGGGCTGTGCGGTCATGAGTTGCCTCCAGGAAGGGTGGGGCCGGGGCCGGCTGCGGGCCCGGGTCCGCCGCGGCGGGCGGCGGGGCGCTGGCGCCCGCCGACTTCCCGAAATCGTCACTTCTCGGGGCTCGGGGCCGCATCTCCTCAAGTGCTGTGCCGGAAACCCCGATTCGCTTGACAGGAAAGGGAGTTGATGGTTCGCGTCCGGGTGCGCGGCGGGATCCCGGCACGGTCCCGGGCGGGGATCCTGGCACGATCCCGGGCGGGGATCCGCGACGGGCCGCCGGGGCCCCGGGAACGCCGAAACCCCGCCGGCCCCGCACCGGGCGCGGGGGCCTGGTGCGGGGCTGGCGGGGTGGGCGGGGCGGCGGAGGGCGGGTGGGGGCCGCCGGTCCGGTCAGTCCTCGGGGAGGCGGATGCTCAGGTCGTGGTGGAACTCGTCGCGCGGGTCGTAGGCCTTCTTGACGGCCTGCAGGCGCGGGTAGTTGTCCTTGTAGTAGAGCGTGTACCAGGGCACGCCGGAGGTGTTCAGCTCCGGGTCGGCGAGGTCGGCGTCCGGGTAGTTGATGTACGACCCGTCGTTGACGTCGTTGGGCACGGGCACGCCGCCGGTCTCCGCGTACACGTCGCGGTAGAACGCGCGGAGCTTGCCGATGTGGGTCTCGTCCTCGGCCTCGTTGCCCCAGACGCCCATGAAGGCCGCCTTGAGGATGGAGTCGCGCTGGGCGATGGCGGTGGCCTCGGGGGCGACGGAGTTCACCTGGCCGCCGTACCCGATGAGGATGAAGTGGTACGGGTTGTTGTCGCCTTCGGTGGTGAGGTGCTTCCACACCTCGCCGATCTGCTCGTCCTTGTAGCCCTTGCGCAGGTACGCCGCCTTGATCTTGATGCGGCGGACGTCCGGGGTGCCGAGGTCGCCCCAGTTGGGGTAGGCGGAGAAGAACAGCCAGGGCTTGAGGTTCTCGTTGCGGAACGGCTCGATGCCGATGCCGTCGGAGACCGCGGCGAAGTAGTCGTCGATGACCTCCTGGCCGCCCTCGACGTCGTCGTCGACCATCGCGCCGATCGACAGGATGCCGCCGGTGCGGTGCGAGGCGTAGAAGAAGGCCATGATCTGGGCGCCGGCCGAGCCGGGGGCGCTGTTCTTCTCGAACCAGCCGCCGACGTTGTTGAGGATGCGGGTGAAGTCCTTCTCGGACACCGCGTCCCACGGCCAGGCGAGGATCTTGGTGTGCCACTCGCCGGGGGCCTTCGGCAGCAGCGCCGCCGGGTCGGAGGAGGTGGCGCCCGGGGTGCGGACCCAGTAGCGGGTCACGACGCCGAAGTTGCCGCCGCCGGCGCCGGTGTGCGCCCACCACAGGTCGTGGTGCGGGTCCTCGGGGTCGCTGCTCGCGACGACCGCGCGGGCCGTGCCGTCCTCGTCGACGACGACGACCTCGACGGCGCACACGTAGTCGACGACCGAGCCCAGGCGGCGGGAGAGCGGGCCGAAGCCGCCGCCGACGAAGTGGCCGCCGACGCCGACCTCGGTGCACTCGCCGGCCGGCAGGGTCACGTTCCAGCCCTTGAAGAGGGTCCGGTAGACGTGGCCGAGGGTGGCGCCGGCCTCGATGACGAACGCGCGCCGCTGCGGGTCGAAGGCGACCTGGGTCATCTCCGACATGTCGAGGAGGGCGCCGCCGTCGCGGGACGCCGCGCCCTCGAAGCCGTGGCCGCCGCTGCGGACGGTGACCCGCTTGCCGTCGGCGACCGCCCGGCCGACCGCGTCCACGACCTGCTCGGTCGTGGTGACCACGGCCACGTAGTCGAGGTTGCCGACGAAGCGGTGGTTGCTGCCGCGGCGCAGGCTCTCGTAGCGCGGGTCGTCGGCGGTGATGACGGACGGGCCGAGCTTCGCGAGCGCCTGGCCGGCAGCCTGCTCCGTCGGGGGGAGCTCCACTTCGGTCACGTTCCTACCTCCAAAGGCATGCGGCGTTCGGCGGCACCGCGTGGTGATCCAGGTCAACGGGTCGAGCCTGCACGCGGGGCGAACGCGCTGTCTTCTCCCGCTGTGCTCAGTGCGCAGGGGGGCTGCCGGGGCGGGAGGCGGGCGGTGGGAACAGCGCAATCTGAGAGAGGACCGGGCCCCGCCCCCGGTGCCACGATCGGTGCCCCGAGTCCTGCTGGTCCGCGGTGGCGCTCGGCGCCCAGACGACGACCGGGTACAGACCGACAACAGGAGGCGTGGCGTGAAGATTGGCTTGTGTCTTGGGGAGTTCGCCTGGAACGGCGGCCCGGCCCGGATGGCGGACACGGTCGCGGCGGTCGCACGCACCGCGGACGACGCGGGGTTCTCGCTCATCGGTGTCGGCGACCACCTCTGGCAGGGCCCGCACGCCGGCGGTCCCGAGCAGCCCGAGCTGGAGTGCTTCACCACCCTCGCCGTGATCGCGGCCCACACCCGGCGGGCGCTGATCGCGCCGCTCGTCGCCGCGGCGCACTTCCGCGAGCCGGCGGTGCTGGCCAAGATGGTGACGACGCTGGACGTGCTCTCCGGCGGCCGCGCGGTGCTCGGCATCGGCGCCGGCTGGTACGAGGAGGAGGCCGTCGCCAACGGCATCGCCTACCCCTCGCTGGCGGAGCGCTTCGAGCGGGTCGAGGAGACCATCCAGATCTGCAAGCGGATGTGGGAGGGCGAGCAGGGCGCCGACGGCCCGTTCGAGGGCAAGCACTACCGGCTGGCGCGGACGCTGAACATCCCGCAGGTCATCACCCGCCCGCACCCCCCGATCCTGATCGGCGGCGGCGGCGAGAAGAAGACCCTGCGGCTGGTCGCCAAGTACGCCGACGCGTGCAACCTGTACCCGAGCCCGGACCTCGGCGAGAAGCTGGAGGTGCTGCGCCGGCACTGCGAGGCCGAGGGCCGCGACTACGACGCCATCGAGAAGACGATCGTCATGCCGGTGGACGTCACCGGCGACAGCACGAAGGCCGACGAGCTGTCCGGGATGCTGCGCGGCCTGTCCGGCCTCGGCGTGCAGACCGCGATCGGCATCGTCGCCGGCCCGGACCCGCTGCGGCAGGTCGAACTGATCGGCGAGAAGGTCATCCCCGCGGTGGCCGACGCGTAGCCGCCACGCAGGCGCGGTCCGTCCCCCGCGGCCGCGCCTCCCCGTGGCAGCGGGCCCCGGTTCGCCGGGGCCCGCATCTCTTTGCCCGCACGCGGTCCCGTACGCGGGTCCCGCACGCACGCCCGCCCCGCCCGTACGCCCCGTCCCGTACGCCCCGTCCCGTACGCCCCGCCCCGTCCCGTGAGGAGAGCGGTGACCCGCTGGCTGCACTGCCCCGTCCCGCGCCCCGGCGCCGCGCACCGGCTGGTGTGCTTCGCGCACGCGGGCGGTTCGGCGGCGTACTTCCACGCCTGGGCGGCCGGGCTGCCGGGTGCCGAGGTGCACGCCGTGCGCTACCCCGGCCGCGCGGACCGGCTGCACGAACCGTTCGCCGACGGCCTGCACGCCATGGCCCGGGACGTCGCCGAGGAGCTGGCGGCCGTCGACGACGGCCGGCCCGCCGTGCTGTTCGGCCACAGCATGGGCGCCCTGCTCGCCTACGAGACGGCCCGCCTGCTGGCGGGCGGCCCGGCCGCCCCCGCCCACCTGATCGCCTCCGCCGCCGGGGCGCCGCTGCTGCGCCGCACCGCCCGCCCGGCCGGCGCCGACGACGCCGACGACGACGCCCTGGTGGCGACCCTCGCCGCGCTCGGCGGCACCGCCCCCGAGCTGCTGACCGACCGGGCGCTGCGCGCGTACGTCCTGCCGTACGTACGGGCGGACTTCGCGCTGGTGCGCGGCTACGTGCACCGGCCCGGCCCGCCCCTCGACTGCCCGCTGACCACGATCACCGCCGCGGACGACCGGCACGTGCGGCCCGCGGACGTGGCCGCCTGGGCGGCGCACACCCGGGCCGGCCACCGGGCCCGCACGGTGCCCGGCGGCCACTTCTACCTGACCGCCGCACCCCCCTTCGCGATCATCGGGGAAGCCCTCGCCGAGGGCCTCGCGGACGGCCCCGCGGCCGCCGCCGGAACGGCCCCGGACCAGCGGCGGAACTGAGCACGCTGGAAGTTGGCCGCGTGATTGAACGGTCGGGACCATGGGGCACACCCACGGCTCGCCACGGGGGATGACGCACGGGCCCGGCCCGGATCCGGCAGTGGTGTGCGCTCGACACGGTGCCGCGGGGACGTCCCCGATGAAGAAGGAGAACACCCCATGCGAGCTTGGCTGGAGCGAAAAGCTGCCGTGCCGGGCGGCCGACGCGGGAAATGGCTGGTCCTCGCAGCCTGGCTGATCGCTGCGATGGCGCTCGGCTCGCTGGCCGGAAAGCTCGGCGAGGTCCAGGACACCAGCGCCAACGCGTTCCTGCCCCGCGGCGCCGAATCCGCACAGGTCAACACCGAGTTGGAGCGCTTCCGCACCGACGAGGTGCTGCCGGCGGTCGTCGTCTACAGCAGCAGCACGACCCTCACCGACGCGGCCCGCACCAAGGCCGAGGGTGACATCGGGGCGTTTGCGAAGCTCGTCGCGAAGGGCGAGAAGGTCGTACCGCCGCTCGCCTCGACCGACGGCAAGGCGCTGATGGTCGTCGTCCCGCTGGAGAGCGAGGACCAGGAGGTCGTCGCCGACAAGATCAAGGAGATGCGCGAGGTCGCGGCCGCGAACGCGCCGCCGGGCGTCGACACCGAGGTCGGCGGTCCCGCCGCGGGCCTGGCCGACGCGTTCACCGTGTTCGGCGAGCTCGACGGCACGCTGATGATGGCCACCGGCACCATCGTCATCATCCTGCTGCTCGTCACCTACCGCAGCCCGGTGCTGTGGCTGTTCCCGATCCTCGCGGTCGGGTTCTCCTCGGTGCTCACGCAGGCCGCCACGTACCTGCTGGCGAAGTACGCGGACCTGCCCGTCGACCCGCAGAGCGGCGGCGTGCTGATGGTCCTCGTGTTCGGCGTCGGCACCGACTACGCCCTGCTGCTCATCGCCCGCTACCGGGAGGAGCTGCACGTCCAGGAGGACAAGCACCTGGCGATGCAGACGGCGCTGCGCCGCTCCGGCCCGGCGATCCTCGCCTCGGCCGGCACCATCGCGGTGGGCCTGGCCTGCCTGGCGTTCGCCGACATCAACTCCTCGCGCTCGATGGGCCTGGTGGGCGTCGTCGGCGTGCTGTTCGCGTTCGTCGCCATGGTGACGGCGCTGCCGGCGCTGCTGGTGGTCTGCGGCCGCTGGGTGTTCTGGCCGTTCGTGCCGCGCTTCGGGACCCCGGCGCACAAGGGCCGTACGGTCTGGGGCCGGATCGGCGACGCGGTGGCCCGCCGGCCTCGCACCGCCTGGCTGGGCTCGCTCGCCGTGACCGCGGTCCTCGCGATCAGCGCCCTCGGCGCCAACATGGGTCTGAGCCAGGCCGACTGGTTCGCCGACAAGCCGGGCTCGGTCGTCGCCCAGGAGCGGATCTCCGCGCACTTCCCGTCCGGCGCCGCCGACCCGGCGGTCGTCATCGCCAAGAAGGCGGACGCCGCGCAGGCGCAGAAGGCGGCCGAGGGCACCGAGGGCGTCGTCGAGGTCAAGGTCGCCGGGGACTCCCCCGACGGCTCCCTGACCCAGCTGTCCGTCGTCCTCAAGGGCACCCCGGACAGCGCGGAGGCCAAGGACGCGGTCGCGGCGCTGCGCGACGGGACGGACGCGCTGGTCGGCGGCACCGCCGCGCAGACCCTCGACAAGGAGAACGCCACCGAGCGCGACCTCGGGGTCGTGGTCCCGCTGGTGCTGCTGGTCGTCCTGCTGGTGCTGATCTGGTTGCTGAAGGCGGTGGTGGCACCCGTGGTGCTGCTGGCGACGGTCGTGGTGTCGTACTTCGCCGCCTTCGGCGCCTCCAACCTGCTGTTCGAGCACGTCTTCGAGTACAGCGGCGTCGACTGGTCGATCCCGCTGCTCGGCTTCGTGTTCCTGGTGGCGCTGGGCATCGACTACAACATCTTCCTCATGCACCGGGTGAAGGAGGAGGCCGCGGTGCACGGCCACGCCAAGGGCGTGCTGACCGGTCTGAGCAGCACCGGCGGCGTCATCACCTCCGCCGGCATCGTGCTGGCGGCGACCTTCGCGGTGTTCGCCGGGCTGCCGCTGGTGTCCATGGCGCAGATGGGTGTGGTCGTCGGCATCGGCGTGCTCCTCGACACCTTCCTGGTCCGCACGGTGCTGGTGCCGGCGCTCGCCCTGGAGCTGGGCAGCCGCTTCTGGTGGCCGGGCGCCCTGTCCAAGTCCGGTGGTGCGCCGCTGCCCGCCCAGGGCCGCGCCGGTGACACCGACCGCGAACTGAACCGCGTCTGACGCTCCGGTCCCCCGGGACCGGACCGCGATCCTGCCGGGCCGCCCCGCACCCCCCTGCCACGGGTGCGGGGCGGCCCTGGGCCTGGCTGGCCACTCACGTCGGACCCGGCGCGAGTGGCCGGCCAGGCCCAAGGCATGCCGTTTGGCAGGCGGAGGGGCGCGTGCGGACGGAGCTTCGGCACCGCAATCGAGAAGATGGGCGGGCCCCGCCGCGCGCGCCACCATGGGCTGCGGGCCGCCGACGGCCCGCTGCGAGAAGGGACCTGGTGTGTGGGGCGATGAGGACGGTTCGGCCGCGAAGCTGTGGTCGATGGCGAGTCTGGGCACTCCGATGGCGGTGCGGACGGCGGCGACACTGCGCCTGGCCGACCACATCACGGCCGGCCGGCGGACCGTGCCGGAACTGGCCGAGGCGGCCGGCGTGCACGAAGGGGCCCTGGCCCGCCTCCTGGACTACCTGACCGTCCGGGGCGTCTTCCGCCGCGACGAGGACGGCCGGTACGCCCTGACCGCGCTCGGCGAGCCGCTGCGCGAGGACCACCCGGCGGGCGTGCGCTCCTGGTTCGACGTCGAGGGCGGCGGACGCGGCGAGCTGTCGTTCGTGGAGCTGCCGCACAGCATCCGTACCGGAGAGGCCGCCTTCCCCGTGCGCTACGGCGCCCCGTTCTGGGAGGACCTGGCCGCCGACCCGTACCGCGCCGAGTCGTTCAACCGGCTGCTGGGCGCCGACGTCGCGGCCCGCGCGCCGGGCATCGCGGCCGGCTTCGACTGGGCCTCGGTGGGCCACCTCGTGGACGTCGGCGGCGGCAACGGCTCGCTGCTGGCGGCCCTGCTCACCGCCAACCCGGAGCTGCGCGGCACCGTCGTCGACCTGCCGGACGCCGTGCAGAGCGCCAAGGAGCGGTTCGCCGCGGCCGGCCTCGACCGGCGGGCGAACGCCGTCGCCGGCAGCTTCTTCGACCCGCTGCCGGCCGGCGCCGGAGGCTACGTCCTCTCGCTGATCCTGCACGACTGGGACGACGAGGACTCCGTGGCCATCCTGCGGCGCTGCGCCGAGGCGGCCGGCAGCGGCGGCTCGGTGTTCGTGATCGAGTCGATCGGCGCCACCGGCGACGCCCCGCACACCGGCATGGACCTGCGGATGCTCTGCGTCTACGGCGCGAAGGAGCGCGGGGTCGCGGAGTTCGCCGAACTGGCCGCGGCCGCCGGCCTGAAGGTGGCCGCCGTGCACCCGGCCGGCCCGTCCGCGATCATCCAGCTCACCGCCGCCGTCTGACATCGCGGGAACCGTCGTACGAGGAGTCGCACCGTGGCCGATCCGGTCATGCCGCTGGCCGAGGCGTTCGCCGCGCTCGGCACCCCCGAGGGCCGTCAGGACCCGTACCCGCTCTACGAGGCCCTGCGGGCGCACGGGAACGTGGCGCAACGGGCCCCGGGCCGGCTGGTGGTCACGGGGTACGAGGAGTGTGCCCGCGCGCTGCGGGACGCCGCCCTGCACGTCCAGGACGGCAGGAGCTACGACGCGCACTACCCGCAGTGGCGGGCGCACTCGTCGCTGCGGGCCTTCACGAGTTCGATGCTCTACAGCAATCCGCCCGACCACGCGCGGCTGCGGAACGTGGTGAGCTTCGCGTTCACCCCGCCGAAGGTGGCGAGGCTGCACGACGTCATCGCCGGCATGTGCGACCGGCTGCTGGACCGGATGGCCGGGCTCGGCGCGGGCGGCGCGGACGTGGACGTGATCGGCGAGTTCGCCTCGCGGCTGCCCATCGCGGTGATCTCGGCCATGATGGGCTTCCCCGAGCAGGACCAGGTGTGGTTCCGCGACATGGCGTCCCGCGTGGCGGTGTCCACGGACGGGTTCACGGACCCGACGGCGCTGGAGCAGGCCGACGAGGCGATGGACGAGATGTCCGGCTACTTCGCCGAGCTGCTCGACCACCGGCGCCGCCGGCCCGCCGACGACCTGGTCACGCTGCTGGCCGAGGCCCATGACGCGGGCGACGGGCGGCTGGACCACGACGAGCTGCACGGCACCCTGATGGTGCTGCTGACGGCCGGTTTCGAGACGACGAGCTTCCTGATCGGGCACGGCGCGCTGCTCGCCCTGGAGCAGCCGTCGTACGCGCACCTGCTGCGCACCGGGCCGGAGTTCGCCGCCGGGTACGTCGAGGAGATCCTGCGGTTCGAGCCGCCGGTGCACGTCACGAGCCGGATGGCGACGCGGGACCTGGTGCTGGGGGACGTGCCGGTGGCGGCGGGCAGCCGGCTGACGCTGATCCTGGCGGCCGCGAACCGGGACGGCCGGCGGTTCGCCGACCCGGACCGCTTCGACCCGGCGCGCACCGACTCCAAACCGCTGAGTTTCGGCCTCGGTTCGCACTTCTGCCTGGGTGCGCCGCTGGCCCGGCTGGAGGCGCGGATCGCGCTGCCGGCGCTGCTGCGCCGGTTCCCGGACCTGGCGGCGGTGGCGCCGCCGGTGTACCGGGACCGGTGGGTGGTCCGCGGTCTGGACACCTTCCCGGTCCGGCTGGGCGCGGACGCGGGCGCCCGTACCTGATCCTGCGGACCGTCCGTACGTACGAGGCCCCGGTGGCGCGCCGTCCGCGCCACCGGGGCCTCGTGTCCGTGCGGGCTACTTGGCGGTGATGCCCGAGCCGGCGGGGGTCCCGTCGGTCTCCCGGGCCGGTGCCGGAGCCCCGTCGGCCGCGGCGGCGGGGGTGCCTTCGGCATCCGCGGTGCCGGTGCCGTCGCCGCCGTCCGCGCCGTCGCCGTCCGTGCCGTCGCCGGCGGCCGCCTCGGCCGCGCCGATCGGCGGGACGTGGCGGAGAAGGACGACGAAGGCCACGGCTGCCGCCGTGATGATCAGCGCGCCGACGCCGGCGACGGTGTGCAGGCCGCCGAGGAACGCCTCGCGGACCGGATCGGCCAGCGTGTCGGCGAGCCGCTCGGGGAGCTGCGAGGCCGCGCCGGAGGCCGCGGCGACGCTGTCCTTGACGGCCTCGGCCGTCCCGGCGGGCAGGCCCGCGGGGACGTTGTCGGCGATGTCGCCGCGGTAGACGGCCACGGCGAGGGTGCCGAGGGTCGCGACGCCGAGGGCGGCGCCGAACTCGTTGCCCAGCTGCGACATGGACCCGGCCGAGCCGGCCTTCTCCTCCGGGACGACCTCGACGACCAGGTTGGTGCCGAGGGCCACGACGGGCGTGCCGAAGAAGGAGAACAGCGCGAAGCAGGCGATGAGCAGGCCGGGCGAGCTGCCGTCGAGCTGCGTCATCACGATGAGGATGGCCACGACGCCGGCGAGCCCGCCGCCGACGACGTACGCGGGGCGGAACTTGCGGGCGAGCACCGGCGTGATGCCGAAGCCCATGGTCGCCAGGACCATGCTGGGCATCAGGCCGAGGGCGGCCTCGACCGGGGTGAAGCCGCGGACCGACTGGAAGTACTGGACGAGCAGGAACATCACGGTGCCGCCGACGACGCTGTTGGCCAGCATGCCGACGAGCGCGGCGCTGAACCGCTTGTGGGCGAACAGGCCGACGTCGAGCAGCGGTTCGGCCAGTGCGCGCTGCCGGCGGACGAACGAGATGCCGAGGACGACGCCGAACACGATGGCGGCTGCGGGCAGCGGGGCCCAGCCGTCGCGCGCCAGTTCCTTGATGCCGTAGATGACCGGGATGCTCGTACCGATGTTGAGGAGCACGCTGACCGGGTCGAGCCGGCCGGCGTTCTCGCTCTTGAACTCGGGCAGCAGCTTGGGACCCGCGACCAGCAGGATCGCCATGGCGGGCACGCCGAGCAGGAACACCGAGCCCCACCAGAAGTGCTCCAGCATCACGCCGCCGACGATCGGGCCGAAGATGGCGCCGAGCGGGAAGACGCTGGCCCAGACGGCGATCGCGACGGAACGCTGCTTGGGGTCCTTGAAGATGACGCTGATCAGGGACAGCGTCGAGGGCGTCAGGGTGGCGCCGGCGATGCCCAGCAGCACGCGGGCGGTGATCAGCATGCCGGGGCTGGTGGAGAACGCGGCGAGCACCGAGGCCGCGCCGAAGGCGGCGGCGCCGATGAGCAGCAGTTTGCGGCGGCCGATGCGGTCGCCGAGGGTGCCCATGGTGACCAGGAAGCCGACGATCATGAACCCGTAGACGTCCATGATCCACAGCTGCTGGGTGGCGTCCGCTTGCAGGTCGACGGCCAGGTGCGGCAGCGCCAGGAGGAGAACGAAGACGTCCAGGGCCACGAGCAGGGTCGGCAGGGCAAGGACGACGAGCCCCAGCCACTCCTTCCGCCCGGCCCTCTGTCCTTCGCCAACAGTCATCTTCCTCAACTTTCCACGTGAGGTCGGCGGGCCGGCCGCCTGGCGCCCGGCACGCAGGAATGTCCGGAGCGTTCCATCCCCGCGCGCGCGAGCTCATCTCGCATCGTGCTGTCTTCCCGGAAACGGGAACTCACCAGCGCTTTGCCGGATAGCAATTTGGAAGATGATGACGACTTAGGCAAGTCGATAACGTTTCACTTGAACGAGGCCGGACTGGCTGATTCCTTTTCATCGGGGGTCGATTTCCGGCTATGTCCTCATCTAACTGACCGAAATCAGGAGTTCATCATGCTGAAGAACAAGACCCGCTTCCTCGCCCGCGCCGGTGCCACCACTGCCATGGCTGCCGGTCTGGCGTTTGCATTCGGGCCGAGCGCAATGGCCGCGCCCGGTGTGACGGTCACCCCCGGCACCGGTCTGACCGACGGTCAGACGATCACGGTGTCCGCCACGGGGCTGACCCCGGGCACCGTCTACCACGTGGGCCAGTGTGCGGTCGTCGAGCCGGGCACCATCGGCTGCAACGCCGCCACCGCGGTCAACGTGACGGCCGACGCGGCCGGCAAGGCCACCGCCCAGCTGAAGGTCAACACGTCCTTCCAGGCCGTCGTCGGCGCGAACGGCACCCCCTGGGGCACCGTGAACTGCAAGGTCGTCTCCTGCTCCGCCGGCCTCGGCGACGCCACGGGCGCCGGCGCCGCCCAGGTCATCACCTTCGCCTGAGGCGCGGGCATGGACGGCCACGGCAGAAGGCGGGCCGGCCGCATCCCCTCGGATACAGCCGGCCCGCCTGATGTCATGCACCTGACAGCACCATCCAGTGGGCCCGGAGGCCCGCGGTGTCACGCCGGAGGCAGCGCCCCCAGGGCGATGTCCCCCGCGAACCGCCCCTCCGGGTCCACGCCCGCCCGGATCCGGGCCACGGCGGCCGCATCGGCCGCGTCGAGGTGGCGCTGCGGGCGGTGGTGGTTCTCCACCAGGCTCGGCAGCGTCCGCCCCGTGTCCCACGGGGTGAGCGCCGCTCTCACCCGAGTGCAGTGCTCTTCCAGCGCCGCCACGGTGACCGGACCGAACGGCGGCCCCGAGCCCATGTACGCGTACGGGGCGTCCACCCGGCTCAGCACCCCGCCCGCCGGATCCGCCTCCGCGAAGGCCCCGCCCAGCTGCCGCAGCGAGGCCACGACCAGCGGAGAGCCCGAACCCTCGCCCACCGCGCCCAGGAAGGCCTGCGCACCGGCCCCGTCCAGGGCGCCGAGCAGCAGGTGGTCGCCGACGAACGGCACCGGATCCGCCGGGTCCATGTGGGCGTGCAGCACCGCCGCCGGCTCCGCCGCGTGCCAGGTGTCGATCAGCGGCTTGCCGATCGCCCGCAGCGGTCCCAGCAGGTCGTCGGCGTCGCGCAGGGCGCCCGCCAGACCGGTCTCGTCGGCCGCGTGCACCGCACCGTCGACGGCCAGCACCGGGCCCGCCGCCAGCTCCGCCGGCACGCCCGGCAGCGGCGGCAGGTTCATCAGCCGCAGCGAGGTCGTCGCCGACCGCGGCGCGTCCGCGCACCAGCGCAGCCAGGCTTCGAGCAGCGGCTCCGCCAGCGACGCGGGCCAGTAGGCGCCGCCGGTGACCGTCCGGTGCACCGGGAACAGGGCGACCTCGACGGCCGTGACCACGCCGAAGCCGCCGCCCCCGCCGCGCAGCGCCCAGAACAGCTCGGCGTCCTGCCCGGCGTCCGCGCGGACCACCGTGCCGTCCGCGGTGACCAGTTCGACCGCGCGCACCAGGTTGGCGGCCAGGCCGGTGGTGCGCCCGTAGAAGCCGGCACCGCCGCCGAGCGCGTAGCCGACCACGCCGACGCCGCCGGACGAGCCGTGCGGTGCGGCCAGCCCGTACGGGGCGGCCGCCTCGACGACCTCGGCCCAGCGGGTGCCGGCGGGCACCCGGGCCACCCGCCGCTGCGGGTCGATCTCGACGCCGCCCGCGAGCCGGGTGCGGATCAGCAGCGCGCCGTCCATCGGGCGGGCCGCGCCCGACGCATGGCCGGTGCCGATCACCCGGACCGGCAGGCCGGCGTCCGCGGCGTGGCGCAGCGCGGCCCGGATGCCGTCGATGCCGTCGACGGTCACCGCGGCTTCCGGGTGCGCGGGCGCCGCCAGGTTGAAGACCCGGCTGGCCTCTTCGTACGCGGGACTGCCGGGCCGGGCGATGCCCGCGGGGCCCGGGGCTCCGGTGGACGCCGTCACGAGCCGGCCCCCTCGCGGACCGCGGTGATGAAGACGAACGTGCCGGGCCCGGACTCCTCGCGGACGGTCAGGCCCGCGCCGGCCAGCCAGCCCTTGAGCTCGGCGAGGTCGAACACGTCGAGGCCGCCGGTGTGCTGCGGGAACCGGTGGGCGTGCACGAAGTACGCGTAGACCGGGTCGTCGGAGCGGCGGAACGTCAGGAAGGTGAAGGTGCCGCCCGGCTTGAGGCAGCGCCCGACCTCGGCGATGGCGGCGGCCGCGTGGTGGTAGAAGGCCTGGAGGGCGTTCCAGCAGACGACGGCGCCGAGCGAGGCGTCGGCGAACGGCAGGTCGCTCGCGCTGGCGAGGACCGACGGCACCTCGGGGAGGCGGCCGCGCAGCGCGGTCAGCATCGGCAGGCCCATGTCGAGGGCGACGAGCCGGTCGGCGCCGACGGTGTCCGCGATGACCTCGGTCCAGCGGCCGGCGCCGGCCCCGAGGTCGAGCACCGGCCCGTCGACCGGGGCGATGTTCCGGGCGAGGTAGCCGTCCTCGGTGGCGAGGCTGATGCCGGCGTCCCAGTTCTGGCCGCACAGCTGGAGGAACGCGGGCCGGGCCACGGCCTCGTAGAACAGGCCCATGCTGGGCACCTGGGAGAGCTTCTCCAGGAAGTCGGCGCTGCCGCCGGCCGCGGGTGCGGGCGCGGTCAGGTCGAGGATGCCGCCGGCGACCGGGAAGGCGCTGCCGCAGGAAGTGCAGCCGATGCCGCCGCCGTCGGCGGCGAGCGGCGCCGCGCAGGACGGGCAGCGCAGCGCGCCGAAGTGCGGGGCGAACAGGTGCGTGGCGTCGGCGCGGGCGGCCTCGGCGCCGGTGGCGGTGCGGCCCTCGACGGTGGCGGTGGGCGGGATGTCGGGGGTCCCGTTGCAGACCGCCCAGTACGCCTTCGCGCCGATGAAGCCGAGGACGGTGCGGGTGTCGTTCTCCCAGTTGGCGACGAGCTGCTCGGACGTCAGCCCCTTGATCCAGCTCTGGTCGAAGGCGAGTTCGTCGGCGTTGAGGGTCCAGGCGGCGGGCGAGGGCCAGACCCGGCCGAGGTCCGGCTCGTCCGAGTCGAGGGTGCGCAGGGCCCGGTCGAGCCGCGAGTGGTCGTCGGGGTTCAGGCCGAGGCCGTCGGCGGCCGCCAGGATCCGGTCGCGGTCGCCCGGGAAGTGCGCGAGGAGGTAGAGCGCGGCGAGGGTGAGGGGCGCATCGGCGGCGGCGCCCGGCAGCAGCCCGAGGACGAGGTCGAGGTGGGGGCGGACCGCGGTGGCCGCCGGGCCGTCGAGCGCCGGGTACTCGGCCTCGGCGAGCAGGCCGAGGAGCACCAGGAGGCGGCCGAGGTGCTCGGGTCCGGCCTTCGGCAGCTGCTCGGCGATCACCGGGACGGCGGCCGCGGCCGCGTCGGTCGGCGTGCCCGCGTCCCACAGCGCGTCCACCAACTGCCGGTACGGGGCGGCGCAGTCCTGCGGGGCGGCCTGCAGGAAGGCGCCGACCAGGTCGGCGACGCCGGGGTGAGCGGTGGGAACCTTCATGTGTGCGCGTCCTCTCCGGGGTCCTGCGGACGGGGTGCAGCGGGCGGCTGCGGCGGTCGGGTACGGCGGGTACGGCGGTCGCTGCGGCGGCGCCGGGACCGGCCCGGGCCGGCGGCCCCGGCGCCCGGCACGCCCGGACCGGATGCTGTCAGCGGCCGCCCGGCGGCTGCATCTTCTGGACTGCCCTGTGCCGGAGCGGCGGGCCCCGGCCGGTCGGAACGGGCCCGCGCAGGGCCGTTGGGGGCCCGCGCAGGCCTCGGGGAGCGCGCCCGCGCGGAACCACTCGGGACCGGTACGGGCCGGTACGAGCCCTGCGGACCGGACCGAGCCCAGGTGGCACCGGTCCGCGCCGCGCGGAACCGGCGCGTAACCCCTGCGGGACCGGAACGAACCCCCGCCGGGCCGGTGCAGGCCCAGCCCTGCCCGGCTCACGTCCCGGCTGGGGTCCCGGCTCAGGTCCCGGCTCGGCGGATCAGGCCGGACGGACCGCGGCACGCGGGGCCCCGCCCCCCACCTCACCCCGCAGGCCCGGCGCCGGCGGACGCGTACGCATGAAGCAATTCCAAAGATGCGTCCGGATCCGGTGGCGGCACAGGATGCAGCGGGGCGGGACACGTGTGTTCTCGGCCCGTTCGTCCTGGTGGGCGCCTGCCCATCCGGCCCGCCGACCTCCCCGGCCCACGGTCCGAAGCATCCGGAGTGCGCATGCAACCCTTCCGCATTGACATCCCGCAGGCCGACCTCGACGACCTGCACCGCCGGCTCGACGCAACCCGCTGGCCGGACGAGCTGCCCGGCGTCGGCGCCACCCGCGGGGTGCCGCTGGCCCAGGTCAAGGAGCTCGCCGCGTACTGGCGCAACGGCTTCGACTGGCGAGCCGCCGAGGCCCGGCTGAACGCCCACCCGCAGTTCACCGCCGAGATCGACGGTGCGGACATCCACTTCCTGCACGTGCGCTCCCCCGAGGCGGACGCCACGCCGCTGCTGCTGACGCACGGCTGGCCGGGCGCGGTCGCCGAGTTCCTCGACGTCATCGGCCCGCTGACGGACCCGCGGGCGCACGGCGGCGACCCGGCCGACGCCTTCCACCTGGTGATCCCCTCGATCCCCGGGTACGGCTTCTCGACGCTGCGCGACGCCGGCTGGGACGCGCCGCGGATCGCCCGCGCCTGGGCCGAGCTGATGAGCCGGCTCGGCTACGACAAGTACATCGCGCAGGGCGGCGACGCCGGTTCCGTGATCTCGCAGGAGCTGGGCCGGGTCGACCCCGACCACGTGCTCGGCGTGCACGTGAACATGCTGATGACGTTCCCGTCCGGGGACCCCGCGGAGCTGGCCGCGCTCGACGAGAACGACCAGGGCCGACTCGGCAAGCTGGTCCGCTTCGACGGCGAGCTGTCGGGCTACATGAAGGTGCAGGCCACCCGCCCGCAGACGCTCGCGTACGGGCTGACGGACTCGCCCGTCGGCCAGCTGGCGTGGATCGCCGAGAAGTTCATCGAGTGGACCGACCCGGACCGCAGCGAGCCGGAGCACGTGGACCGGGACCTGCTGCTGACGATCGTCTCCATCTACTGGCTGACGGCGACGGCCGGCCCCTCCGCGAACTTCTACTACGAGGGCGCCGAGGGAGTCCGCAAGGTCGCCGCCGGCATCCTGCCGCCGCCTCTGACCGTGCCGGTGGGCGTGGCGGTCTTCCCGCACGACATCTTCGTGCCGATCCGCAGCCTCGCCGACCGCGACATCCCGACCATCACGCACTGGACGGAGTTCGGGAGCGGCGGTCACTTCGCGGCGCTGGAGGAGCCGGCGCTGCTGACGCAGGACATCCGCGCGTTCGCCCGGTCGCTGAAGGCCGACGCGGCCTGACCCGCCCACGACGAGAAGGAGGACCGGCATGACCGGCAAGACCGTCATCGACGTCTGGGTCGCCGACCTGACGTTCCCGGGCTACATGGACCGCTGGCACGCGCTGGCCGCGGACTTCGAGAAGCTGCACCCCGAGTTCACCGTCAACGTCGAGGGCCGCGACTTCCGCAACCTGTCGGTGGAGATCGCCGAGGCCGCGGCGGCGGGCCGGCCGCCGGCCGTCGCCGAGTACTACTTCGCGGTGACGCGGGCCGCCCGCGACTCGCAGAACGACAAGGGCGAGCCGCTGTTCACCTCGGTGGAGCGGGCGATCGCCGGCCGCACCGAGATCCTCGGCGAGCCGGTCGTCATCGACGACATCCACCCGGCGGTGCGCGAGTACTACACGTACGGCGGCGACCTGACGTCGATGCCGACCGTGGCCACGGCCATGCTGACGTACGGGAACGCCGACGTGCTGAAGGCGGCCGGCGTCGAGGAGCTGCCCCGCACCTGGGACGAGCTGCGGCAGGCGTGCGAGAAGGTCGCGCAGCTCGACGGCGGGCCCTCGCACGGCGTGACCTGGTCCAACCACGGGCTGTTCTTCCAGCAGGCCATCGCCGTCCAGTCCGGGCAGCTGGCCGACCGGGACAACGGCCGCGCCGGGGAGGCCCGTACGGTCGACCTGTCGACGCCGGAGATGCTGGCGTTCGCCGAGTGGTGGCAGCAGCTCCACGCGGCCGGCCACTACCTGTACACGGGCCAGATCCCGGGCTGGGAGGCCAACCTCAAGGCCTGGGCCGGCCAGGACGTGGCGCTGCGCATCACCTCGTCGAACGACCTGAACTACATGGCGCAGGCGGCGGAGAACGCCGGCTTCGACATGGTCGTCGGCCGGTTCCCGCGGCGCGACGGCCTGCCGTACGGCGGGAACATCATCGCCGGCACCTCGCTGTGGCTGACCGGCGGCCTGGACACGGTCGTCGAGGACGGCGCGCTGGCCTTCCTGCAGTTCATCAACAACCCGCGCAACGCGGCCGACCGGCACAAGGCGAGCAGCTTCGTGCCGCTGACCCGGTCCGCGTTCCGTCTGCTGGAGGAGGAGGGCTGGTTCGACGAGCACCCGTGGCACCGGCTGGCCTCGGAGCAGCTGGGCTCGTACCCGGAGGACTCGCCGGGTGAGGGTGCGCCGCCGTGCGTGGGCGCCCTGTTCGGCGACTTCGCGGGCGTGCAGGACGTGATGACGCGGGCCATGGGCGACGTGATGACCGAGGGCGCCGACATCACCGGGCGTTTCGCCGAGGCGACCGCGGAGGCCCAGCGGCTCCTGGACGCCTACCATGCGGACGCCGCGGTGGCCGGTCCCCGGAACCCGGCCAGCCTGCGCGTCGAGTACTTCCGCGACGCGGAGCTGTACACGGGCGCCAACCTGGAGAACGCGGTCCGCGCCGACTGACCCACGCCCTTGGGGCTCCGCCCCAAACCCCGCTCCTCAATCGCCGGAGGGGCTGGTTTTCCCCCGCCGGGGCACTCCAGCCCCGCCGGCGTTTGAGGCGCGGGCGTCCGGGGCGGAGCCCCGGGAACGACAGAGGCCCCCGACCGCCGGTGCTTGCGCACCCGCCGGCCGGGGGCCCTTCGGTGTCCGGGGAGACGACCGGCTCAGGCGCCCAGGAAGTTCTTGAGCTCCGGAGCAAGCGCGGCCGGGTCCACCGCGATGTCCTGGCCGGGCAGGGCGTGGTGCTTGGCGTCGGTCAGGGTCTCGGCGACCTTCTGCGCCGAGTTGGCGAGCCACGGCGCGACGTTCTCGCCGTAGACGACCAGCGTGGGCACCTCGACCTTGGCCAGCTCGTCGGTGGGCAGCGAGAAGTCGCCCATGATCGCCGAGTCGTAGGGCAGGGTGTGGGCCAGGGCCTCCAGGCCCGCCCAGAACGGGGCGAAGCGCATGCCCGCGACGGCCTCGGCCGGCGCGCCCATGCCCTGCACCATGAAGAACTCCACGGCGTCACCGCGGTCCGCGGCGGCCTTCTCGCGCAGCTGCTCGGTGAAGTCGGCCGGCGGGGTCGGGCCGGTCTCGTCGGTGACGAACGGCGTGTCGTAGAGCGCCAGCTTCGTGATGGGCAGACCGCTGGCCGCGGCCTTGAGCGCCAGGACGCCGCCCGCGGAGAGCCCGAACACCTTCGCCGAGCCGCCGGCCTCGGTGATGAGCGCGGCCAGGTCCTCGATCTCGCGCTCCACCGCGTACTCGTCGGCGTCACCGCTGTCACCGCGGCCACGGCGGTCGTAGTTGTAGACGGTGAAGTGGGCCGCCAGCTCGTCCGCAAGCTGCGCCATGGTCGGGTGCGCGCGCTCGCTGAACGACCCGCCCACGAGGATGAGCGGCTCGCCCTCGCCGGACTTGGTGTAGGCGATCGTCGTACCGTCGGCGGACTGGACTGTAGTCATGGTTCTCCTGCCACTGATGAGCCGTGTGAGGTCGCAGAACGCTGTGGTTCTGCCGGAATCAGCCTGGGGCGTGCGGGTCCGGGGCGCATCTTCAGGAATGCTCGATTCTGGATACGCGGAGGTGACAGGGCAATCCTGAAGATGCTCCGGTGGTTTGGCCGTGCCAGGCTGACCGGAGGCCCGTCTACAGGAACTGAGGGAGAGACATGGGTAAGTTCGCGCCCATCGAGGAGTATGTGGCCGGTCTCGCGGACCATCCGCTGCGTGAGGTCGTCGAGAAGCTGGTCCCGGTCATCAACGCGGCGCTGCCGGAGGCTTCCACGGGCGTCTACCACCAGGCCCCGACGTGGAGCGTCGGCGACGCCCTCGGCAAGGGGAACGTCACCTACGTCCGCGCCTTCGGCAAGTACGTGACCTTCGGCTTCTGGAAGGGCCAGGAGCTGACCGACCCGTCCGGCCGCATGCAGCCCGGTGCCCGGGAGATGGGGCAGGTCAAGCTGACCTCCGTCGACGAGATCGACCCGGAGCTGTTCACGGGCTGGCTGCACCAGGCCCGCGACCTGGAGATCGCCGCCCTCGGCAAGTGATCCGGGGCGCATCGCGCACACGCCGGTGGCCCGGCCGATTCCCATCGGCCGGGCCACCGGCTTTCTGCGGTACGGGCGGTCAGCGGCCGGCCGGTGCGCCCTCGCGCACGGAGCCGGCGGTGCTGCCGGTGGTGCCGTCGGCCCCGGGGCGCGGCGGCGGGACCTGGCCGCGGGCCCGCTCCCGGCGTTCGAGCACCCGGTGCACGGCCTTGAGGATGGGCTGTTCGAACAGGTAGTGGCTGAGGGTGGAGATGACGATCGTGCCGACCATGACGGCGGTCATCAGCTCGAAGAAGCCGATCTGGCCGCGCAGCACGTTCATCAGGGCGGGCGGCTCACCGAAGATGCTGCCGCTCTCGAAGTAGAAGTACATGACGGCGAAGTGCCACAGGTAGATGCCGTACGAGATGCGGCCGAGGAACCGCGAGACCGGGTTGGCCGTGACGGCCTCCAGCAGGCGGGACTTGGTCTCGGGCACGGTCAGCGGCATGACCAGGGCGTACGAGAAGGCGAGCAGCAGGAAGTACTGGATGAGCGCGGTCTTCGACGGCTCGTAGTCGCCGTAGCCGGGACGGCCGAACGGCTGGATGCAGTTGACGATGTAGACGACGAAGGCGCCGAGCCACAGCAGGTTGGGGCGCTTGCCCGCGAGGCGGTACAGGTACGGCTTCTTCGCGGGGTCGATCTCCACCTGCACGTGCATGATCGCCATCCACATGCCGAGGGCGAAGGCACCGCCGACGGCCAGCGGCCACCAGTACTGCTTGGGGAAGGGGCCCATCTCGGCGCGGTGGATGTAGAAGGTCCAGCAGGCCGAGAAGACGACCAGCACCGCGGGGGCGACGAGCATCCGCCGCACCTTGGCCTCGGTGGTACGGGCGCCCTTGGCCAGGAAGTGCCCGATGACGGCGAGGACCGGCAGGGCGAGGTAGTACTGCATCTCGGCGGGGACGGTCCAGGCCGGGTCCATGCCGGGTATCCAGGTGTAGTCGTAGACCTGGAGCATCAGGATCGGCCGGAGCACGTACCAGGGACCGTCGATGGAGTCGTAGTTCAGCAGGAACACGCAGGTCAGCGACAGCAGGATGTACGCCGGCCAGAGCCGGGCCAGCCGCTTGACGAGGAAGGGGCCGACGGCGGGGCGGCGGCTGCCGGTCAGGGTCCAGCGGGCGAACGGGCGGTACAGCAGCATGCCCGAGAGCACGAAGAACGGCCCGAGGAAGATGGGCCGGAGGCCGGCGAGGAAGAAGGCTCCCACATCGTTGCTGGGGGCGTCCGTGTAGGCGCCCATGACACCGGCGGTGAACGAGACGTGGACGGCCGTCACCGCGATCGCGCAGATCGCCCGGATGCCGTCGAGCCCGGGGACCCGGTTTCTCACATGGGCCGGTGTCCCCGACCGGTTGGCAGTCACCACTTCGAGCTCCTTCTGTCGACGCCGAGATGGCTCGTTCAGCATCGCGATGGCTCAAATTGGCGGCATCCTCTGGATTGCGGTGTTAAAAATCAGATCATCAGTCTCCGCATATCGTGTCGGGGACGGGGAAACGCCCCGCCAGGTGCACCGCCGCGGACAGGCTCGCCCACGAGGTCAGTTCGATCAGCTCCCGGTCCCCCGCCGACCGCGCCCGCAGCTGCGCCACGTCGGCGGCGGTGACCTGGTACGGGGCGAAGGCCGTCAGCAGCGCCACGGCCGCGGCCGGCCGGTCCGCGGCCGCCACCCCCTCGCTCGCCTCGGCCAGCCAGGCCCGGCTCGGCCCGGGCGCGGTCCCGTCCCACTCCGCCAGCCGGCCCTGCACGCACTCCCGCACCCCGTCGGGGATCCAGGCCCCGGCCGCCTCGACGGCGGCGACCGCCCGGGCCACCGCTCCGGCCACCGACGGGTTCCCGGCCGCCCAGGCCAGTGCGTCCGGCAGCGGCGCCTCCGGCAGCAGCCCCAGCGAGGTGCCCGGCGCCAGCGGGCCGCGCTCGGGGCGCATGGTCCGGGCCACCGTGCGCATCACCGGACCGCGGATCGCGGCCGGCGACTGCGCGGGCATCGGCGAGTCCTCCAGGAACACCGTCACCATGCGGTTGAGGTAGTGGAAGGTGAGCGCCGTCCCGCAGATCTCGGGCGCCGCGTTGGCGCCAAACGGCACGGCGGGCGCGGCCTCCCCGGTCCGCCGGCCGGCCGCCGCGGCCCAGTCGGCCAGGCCGCGGGCCGCACTGCCGGCGCTCGGCAGCACCTCCATGGCGGCCCGGTGCACCTCCACGCAGTACGGGCAGCGGTTCGCCTCGGAGACGGCGGTGGCGACGAGTTCCTTCTCGGCGCGCGACGCCCGGCCCTCCACCAGCAGCGTCTCCCGCAGCAGCAGCCAGCCCGCCGTCAGCGGGCCCGGTGCCGGCGAGTGCAGGGCGAGCGGCGGGGCCAGCACGCCGAACTCCCGCTGCGCCTGGTCGTACACCCGGGCCACGGTGCCCTCGGCCTCGCCCGGACGCACCGCACGCACGTACCGGATCTGCCCCAGCGAACCGCGCAGCACTGCCCGCACGATCGGCCTCACGGCCACCACCTCCTCTGCCGGCGGGCCGCCGGCCGGCGGTCCCGGGCCCGTTTCCGGATCACGTCACAGCCTGTCCGGCCCGGGCCTGACCTCGCATCTTCTGGGCTGCTGGAGCGGCCCTGCGGGCATGTGGCGGGCGCCTCACCGCACTCGACAGCACGTCAGAAGATGCAAGCCCGGCGTCGCAGACACGACGATTTCGGGAAGTAGCCGGGGGCGTTCGCTCCCTCTCAAGGAAGTGCACGGCTCATACCGCCGCCCCGGCAGGCCGGGGTGACAGCCGGAAACACCCTCCAGATGGGATGGGAAAGACATGACCGTTGACCTCTCGCACGCCCCCACCGCCACCACCCACGTCGCGTCGATCTACAACTCGGCGGTCGCCGCCTGGGCGGTCTCGGCGGCCTGGGAGCTGGGTGCCCTGGATGCGCTGTACGAGGCCAGAACGCTGGATGCCGAGGAGTTCGCCGTCACGCACGGCCTCGATCCCGCGGGCACGACCGGCATGTTCCGCGCCCTGTCGGCCGTCGGCCTGGTCGAGCGCATCGGCGCCCGCGTCACCGCCAACGACGCCTTCGACGCGGTCTACCACAACAAGTCGTTCTTCCACTGGCTCAGCATCGGCAGCGCCGAGCTGTTCCGCGAGATGCCGTCCGTCCTGCGCAACGAGAACCGCAAGGGCGACTACTACCGGCGTGACGCCGCGGCCATCGCGTACGCCTGCCGGGAGATCGACCACGTCACGTACGCGCCCACCTTCTGGTCGGCGCTGGACCGCGTCGACTTCGACGTCACGCACGTCGCGGACCTGGGCTGTGGCAGCGGCGGCCGGCTGATGGACCTGATGCGCCACTTCCCCGGTGCCCGCGGCATCGGCGTGGACATCGCCCCGCCGTCCATCGAGGTCGCCAAGCAGGAGGTCGCCGCCAACGGGCTGGCCCCGCGCACCGAGTTCTTCGTCGGCGACGTGCTGCGCCTGGAGCGGCGGCCGGAGTTCGACGAGGTCGAGCTGCTGACCTGCTTCATGATGGGCCACGACTTCTGGCCGCGGGAGAACTGCATCGCCACCCTGCGCCGGCTGCGCGAGGTCTTCCCGAAGGCCAAGCGGTTCCTGATCGGCGACGCCACCCGCACCGCGCTGCCGGACACGCAGCTGCCGGTGTTCACGCTCGGCTTCGAGCTGGGCCACGACCTGATGGGCACCTTCATCCCGACCATCGAGAACTGGGAGTCGGTCTTCGCGGCCGGCGGCTGGGACCTGGTGCGCACCAACCGCATCGAGATGACCGTGGGCGAAGTCATCTTCGAACTGGCCTGACACCGGGGGCGCACCCCCTTCCGGGGGCGTTGACGGCGTTAACGGCGTTAACGCCGTCAACGCCCCCGGAAGGGGCGGGCACGGCAGGATCCGAGAACCGGTCCGAGGGAGCGACGAAGTGACAGCACTTGCCGCGGGGGTCGCCAAGGCCCTCGCCGACAGCGGTATCCGGCACGCGTTCGGCGTGGTGGGGGGCGGCAACATCCTGGCGACGGCCGCCCTGACGGAACACGGCGTGCACTACACCCCCGCCCGCCACGAGGGCGGTGCGATGGCCATGGCCGATGCCTATTACCGGGTGTCGGGCGAGGTCGCGGTGTGCACCACGACGCACGGCCCGGGGCTCGCGAACATCGCCACCCCGCTGGCCGAAGCGGTCAAGAACCGCAGCGCGGTCGTCCTGCTCTGCGGGGACGCCCCGGTGGCGGGACCCCGTCCGCACGACATCGACCAGAGCGCGTTCGCCGCCTCCCTCGGAGTGCCGGTGGTCCGGCTCACCGACCCGGCGACGGCCGTCGAGCAGGCCGCGCAGGCGGTCCGGCGGGCGGCCGCCGAGCAGCGGCCCGTCGCCGTGTTCCTGCCCGGCGACCTGCTGGCCGCGCCGCTGCCGCAGCCGCAGCCGCCCGGCACCGCGGCGGGGCAGCAGCCGCAGGCCCCGTCGCTGCGGCAGCCGGCGGACCCGGAGTCGGTGCACCAGGTGGTCGACATCCTCGCGGGCGCCCGGCGCCCGCTGCTGCTGGCCGGCCTGGGCGCGTGGCGCTCCCAGGCAGGGAAGATCATCACCGAGCTGGGCGACCGGCTCGGCGCCCTGTACGCGACGACGGTGATGGCCAGCGGCCTGTTCCACGACACCCCGTGGTCCCTGGGGGTGTGCGGCGGGTTCGCCTCGCCGCCGGCCGCGGAACTCATCGGCGAGGCCGACGCGGTGGTGGTGTTCGGCGCCCGGCTGGACACGTTCACCCTGCACGGCGGCCGGCTGCCGGCGCCGGGGGCCGTCGTCATCCAGGTGGACACCGCCGAGGCCGCGACCTCGGACCGGGTGGACGTCTGGGTGCGCGGCGACGCCGCCATGGTCGCCGCCCAGCTGCTGGACTCCCTCGACCGGGCGGAGCTGCCGCCCGCCGGCTGGCGGGCGGAGGCCGAGGCCCGGATCGCGGCCGGCGGCTGGCCCGGGCAGCCGCACGAGAACGCCGGCACCGACACCCGCATCGACCCGCGGACCCTGACCTCGGCACTGGCCCCGCTGCTGCCGGAGGAGCGCACCGTGGTCACCGACGGCGGCCACTTCATCGGCTGGCCGGCCATGTACTGGGCGGTGCCCGACCCGGCCGGACTGGTGTTCACGGGCGCCGCGTTCCAGAGCATCGGCCTGGGTTTCGCGGGTGCGGTGGGCGCGGCGGTGGGCCGGCCGGACCGGACGGCGGTGCTGGCGGTCGGCGACGGCGGCGCCCTGATGGGCCTGTCCGAGCTGGACACCCTGGTGCGCTCGGCGCGCTCGGCGCTGGTGGTGGTCTACGACGACGCCTCGTACGGGTTCGAGGAGCACATGTACCTGCCGCAGGGAGCCGATCCGCGGACCACCGGTTTCGCGGACACCGACTTCGCGGGCCTGGCCCGGGCGCTGGGCGCGCAGGCCGTGACCGTCCGTACGCCGGGCGACCTGGACGCCGTACGGCACTGGCGGGCGGACGGCTGCCGGGGCACCCTGCTGCTCGACTGCAAGATCGTCCGCGAGGTGGTGGCCCCGTACCTGGCGGACCTGCTGGGCGCCCGGCACTGAGGCGGGCCCGGGCGGGTGCCGGCCGGTGGGGTCACCGGCCGGCACCCGCGGCCCGGAAGGTCAGTTGCCGAACAGACCCGAGCGGATGTCCTTCAGGCCCTCGAACGAGGACAGGTCGGGGACCGTCCAGCCGTCGAGGTCGTACTCGCCCAGGCACTGGTCGACGAAGGCCTTGTAGTCGTCGATCTGCCCGGACGCCGACTGGGCGAACAGCAGCTCGGCGCGGACCGCCTCGTGGTTGCCGGCGTAGTTGCGCTCGTACAGCTCGTGGCGGCCGCCGAACTCGGTGCCGACGGCGTCCCACAGCAGCTTGAGGACCTTGACCCGCTCGACGGCCGTGATCCCGTTGGAGCCGCGGACGTACTTGTCGAGGTACGGGCGGATCTCCGGGTTCTTGAAGTCCTCGGCGCTGGAGTTCAGGTAGATGAGGCCGCTGGCGACGTCCTGCTGCACGATCTCCTTGACCCGCGGGTAGCCGACCTGCATGAACCAGCGGTACGCCATCCCGTACTGCGGGTTGGGCAGCACCGCGCCGTTCTTCCACGGCACCGGGTTGCGGGCGGCGGCGTCCGACAGCCCCCAGAACAGGTTGCGCCAGGCCAGCACCTCGCCGATGCGGGTCTGCACGCCGCGGAAGTCCTGGGTGCCGGTGATCTCCAGCGCCTTGGCCAGCGCGCCGGCGATGAACTCCAGCTTCACGGCGAGCCGGGTGCAGCCGTGGAAGGTGAACCGCTCCATGAAGCCGGACTGCCCGGAGAACATCTGGATCTTGCCGATGTCCCCGTAGATGAAGACGTCCTCCCAGGGGATGAGGACCTTGTCGAGGACGAGGATGGTGTCGTTCTCGTCGAGCCGGGAGGACAGCGGGTAGTCGAACGGGCTGCCCATGACGGCGGAGGTCGCCGTGTACGACGGCCGGCAGATCAGCTTCACGCCCTTGGCGCCGGTGGGGATGGTCGCGACGAGGGCGAACTCCTTGTTCTTCACCGGCAGCCCGTAGTGCGCGATGAAGTTGTGGTGGGTGAGCGCCGAGCCGGTGGCGACCACCTTCGCGCCGCTGACCACGAGGCCGGCGTCGGTCTCCTTCTCGACGTGCACGAACACGTCCTTGACCTGGTCCGGCGGCAGGCTGCGGTCCACCGGCGGGTGGACGATGGCGTGGTTCCAGTAGAGGACCTTCTCCTGCGACTCGCGGTACCAGCGGCGCGCGTTGTCGGAGTACGGGGCGTAGAAGTCGGCGTTGGCGCCGAGGGTGCCGAGGAACGCTGCCTTGTAGTCGGGGCTGCGGCCCATCCAGCCGTAGCTCATCCGCGACCAGGCGGCGATGGCCTGCTGGTCGGCGACCAGGTCCTCGGCGCTGCGGGGGGTGGTGAAGAAGCGGTGGGTGTAGCCGTTGCCGCCGTCGGTCGCGGTGGTGAGCACCGGCCGCGTCTCGGGGGCGTGGAGTGCGTCGTAGAGGCGGGCGGTCATCGCGACCGGGTTGGCGAACGCCGGGTGGGTGGTGAGGTCCTTGACCCGATCCCCGTAGATGTAGACCTCGCGGTCGTCGCGCAGGCTCTCCACGTACTCCCGGCCGGTCAGGGGCCGGGTCGACGGCGCCTCGTGGGGTGCGGCTCCGGGACGGTTCTGGTCGGTCATGGACGGGTTCCCTCTCGGCCGCCGGCATGGACAGGGAGCGCCCGCGGAGCCGGCGCGCCGGGTCCTCATCGTGGCAGTCGGCCCCGCCCCGGGCTTCTCTCTGATTGCGGGCCTGGTCCGGCGGCGTGCTGCGCAGCAGGCCGGGGTCCCCGCGCGGGCCAACAGCGCAATCCAGAAGGTGACCTTCCCACCACGTCGGTGTGACGGTCTGGCGGTACCCCATCCGCACGCCCCGGTCCTGGAGGACGCGATGCCCACCGCCGACATTCCGACTCGTGCCCAGCTCGTGCAGCGTGCCACCGAACTGGCGCCGCTGCTGAAGAAGTTCGCCGCCCAGCACGAGGCGGACCGCCGGCTCGCCGACGAGACGGTCGAGGCGCTGGCCGAGGCCGGCTTCTTCAAGCTGCGGGTGCCCAAGCGCTACGGCGGCTACGAGGCCGACACCCGCACCCTCGTCGACGTGGCGGCCGAGCTCGGCCGGGCGGACGGCGCGGCCGCGTGGGTCACCTCCGTGTACTGGATCCCCACCTGGATGACCTGCCTGTTCCCGGACGCCGTCCAGGACGAGGTGTTCGCCACCCCCGACGTGCGGATCGTCGGCACCCTCAGCCCGTCCGCGATGGCCGCGCCGGCCGACGGCGGTGTCGTCGTCAACGGCAAGTGGAGCTTCGTCAGCGGCGCCCACCACGCCCAGTGGCAGGAGATCGTGGCGGTGCTGGTGGGCCCCGACGGCCCGCCGCAGCCCATCATGGCGCTGGTGCCGCTGTCGGACCTGCAGATCGTCGACGACTGGCACACCTCGGGGCTGCGCGGCACGGGCTCCGTCAGCACGGTCGCGCAGGACCTGTTCATCCCGCAGGAGCGGGTGCTGCCGCTGGGCGCCGTCCTGACCGGCCAGTACGCCTCGGAGCTGAACCGGGACGTGCCGATCTACCGGACCCCGCTGCTGCCCGTCGCGTCGGCCTCCTCCGTGGGCACGGTCGTGGGCCTCGCGCGGGCCGCGAAGGACGCGTTCCTGGAGCGTGTGAACGAGCGCGGCATCACGTACACCGGCTACACCAAGCAGTCGGAGGCCCCGCTCACCCACCTCCAGTTCGCGGAGGCCACCCTCAAGGGCGACCAGGCCGAGTTCCACGCGCACCGGCTGGCCTCGCTGGTCGACGCCAAGGGCGAGTCGGGCGCGGACTGGACGCTGGAGGAGCGGGCCCGGGCGCGCGCCGACATGGGCGCGGTGTGCCGTCTCGCCAAGGAGGCCGTGGACATCCTCGCGGGCGCCAGCGGCGGCTCGTCCATCTACTCCGACGTGGCGATCCAGCGGATCACGCGGGACATCCAGGCGGTCAACCTGCACGCGCTGATGAACCCGGACACCAACAGCGAGCTCTACGGCCGGATCCTGCTCGGCCAGGAGCCGAACACCCTCTACATCTGACCGCCCGGGGCCGCCCGCACCGGCGGGCGGCCGCCCCTCCCGTCCCGACCCGCGTCGAAGCAGAAGGAGTACGTCCGCCATGAGCACCGACATCAACGCCAGCCTGGCCGAGCCGAGCGACGAGGACAAGGCGGCCATCGCCGCGATCCCGCAGCGCATCGTCGCCGCCTGGGAGAAGTACGACGCCGACGCGTTCGCCGAGGTGTTCACCCCCGAGGGCACGCTGATCCTGCCGGGCGTGTTCGAGCAGGGCCGCGAGGCCATCCGCGCGTTCGTCGCCGCCGCCTGGGACGGCCCGTTCAAGGGCACCCGGGTGACCGGCGCTCCGGTCAGCATCCGCTTCGCGGGCCCCGAGGCCGGGATCGTCATCACGCAGGGCGGCATCCTCAACCCGGGTGCCGACGAGCTGACCCCCGAGCGTTCCGTGAACGCGTCCTGGGTGGTCGTCAAGCGCGAGGGCCAGTGGTACCTCGGCGCGTACCAGAACACCCCGCGCTTCGCGTGACCGGCAGACGGACTTCCAGGAGGTGGTCGGGATGACCGGCCAGGTAGGCGACCGCGCCATCGTGCTCGGCGGGAGCATGGCGGGCCTCATCGCGGCGCGGGTGCTCGCCGACGCGTACGGCGAGGTCCTGATCGTCGAGCGCGACGCGCTCACCGGCAGGGACGCCCGGCGCGGCGTCCCGCAGGGGCAGCACGTGCACGGGCTGCTCGCCCGCGGCCAGCAGATCCTGGAGGAGCTGTTCCCCGGCTTCACCCAGGGCGCCATCGACTCCGGCATACCCACCGGGGACCTCGGCGAGCTGCGCTGGTACTTCAACGGCAAGCGGCTGAAGCCGGCCACCACCGGCTGCATCTGCGTGTCGGCGGCCCGGCCGGTGCTGGAGAACCACGTCCGCACGTACGTGCTGGACACGCCGGGCATCAAGGTGCTCGACCGGCACTCCATCGACCGGCTGGTCACCGACGGCGGCGGGACCCGGGTCACCGGGGTCGACGTCACGCCGCTGGACGGCGGTGCGGCATCGTACCCGCTCACGGCCGACCTGGTGGTGGACACCACCGGCCGCGGCTCGCGCACCCCGGTGTGGCTGGAGGAGCTCGGCTACCGGCGGCCCGCCGAGGACCGCATCAAGATCGATCTCAGCTACACCACCCGGAAGTTCCGGCTTCCGGACGAGTCGATCCTGAACGGCGACCTGTCCATCAACCCGGTCTCGGGGCCGGCGCACCCGCGCGGTGCGTTCTTCTCCCGGATCGAGGACGGGCTGTGCGCGGTCTCCCTCACGGGCGTCCTGGGCGACAGCGCCCCGGCCGATCTGGAGGGCTTCCTCGCCTGGACCCGTACGCTGCCGGTCACCGACGTGTACGACGTCCTCAAGGACGCCGAGCCCGTCGACGACGGCGCGACGTTCCGCTACCCGGCGAGCGTGCGGCGCCGGTACGAGCGGCTCGACCGGTTCCCGGCCGGGTACCTCGTCCTCGGCGACGCGGTGTGCAGCTTCAACCCGGTGTACGGGCAGGGGATGACGGTGGCCGCGCAGGAGGCGATGGTGCTCCGCGACCACCTGTCCCGGGGCCCGGTGGACGCGCTGCGGTTCTTCAAGGACATCAACAGCGTGATCGACGTGGCCTGGGACTTCTCGGCCGGCGGCGACCTCGGCTTCCCGGAGGTCGAGGGCGAGCGCAACGCCAAGGTGAAGATAGGCGGCGCGTTCATGGCCAAGCTCCAGGCGGCCGCGACCGTCGACGGCTTCGTCACGGGCACCTTCATGCGCGTGGCCGGCTTCGTCGAGCCCCCCCAGGCCCTGATGAGCCCGAAGATGGTCTACCGAGTCCTCCGCGGCGCCCGCCAGGCCGCCGCCCAGAACTCCACGACCACCAAGTCGGCGGCCTGACCCCCACCGCCCGTCAGAGGCCCCCCGCCCCGGCGGGGGGCCTTCGGCCGTTGCCCTGACTGCCTCAGCGGACCACGGGCCCGTTCCCGGCCCGCCAGTCGTCGAGCCGCTTGCGGATGCTCGGGACCATCGGCAGCCGGTCCGTGTCCTCCGGCGCGAACCACGCCACCTCGAAGGACTCGTCCGAGGCCCGGAGGGTGCCGCCGGTGGGCCGGGCCAGCAGGCAGACGGAGAACTCCTGCCGCACCGAATCGCCCGCAGGGGGCGACGCAACCCCGCCCAACACCGGCCCGTCATGATCGCGCGCGACCCCGTGACTGGCCCGCACGGGGGGCGTCTTGATACTGCTGGCCCCGCCCTTCCGGCTCACGCGATCTGCAGTTTCGGGCGACGACCCGTCGGGGCGGGCGGGGCCTGCTGGTAGGCCGGAAGCCTCAGGCTCGGAAGATCCCCTGCACGGATACGGTCGAGGGCTGCGCGGAACGCCTCGTCCATGACCTCGGGAGTCTCGTACTTCGCGGCAAGCGGATGGAGCCGGTACGAGTTGCCGTTGCGTTCCTCACTGCGAGGCCTCAGCACGAGGTTCAGTTCGCACAGGGGTGTCATGAGGATGCTGACCGCCTGAGGCGTCACCCCGTACTCGACAGCCATGTCCTTCTGCCGTACCGGCAGTGCTCCGCCGAATTCGCTGCGGAAGACGAGGTACTGGAGGAACTTGACGGCGGATGCCGACAGCGGCAGCGCCCAGATGCGCTCCGCGACGATCGGGGACATGACGTTAGCCATGGGACTGCCTTCCTGTGGAGCGCTCACCGGCGCACTGGTGGGGAATCCCGGCCCCTCGGCTTCGTGCCCTACCGCTGAAGCCGTCCTTGACCGCCGGGTCGGCGCTGCGTTCCTCCTCGTGGACCCCAGCCGGCCCCACACCGTACGGAAAGGCGCCGGGTGTGCAGCCGTGTCGCTTGGCGATCCCTGCGAGCACTTCCTGCTGGGCTGCGCTGCTGCCCTGGAACCACAGCCGGACGTTGATCTGGATCCGGCCGTTGCCCACCCGTTCCACCCAGTTGTAGCCGCAGAGCGCCTGAACGGCACGGTTGACCGTGGAGCGGGTGGTCTTCTTGCCGCCCTTCTGTACCGCAATACGGTTCAGCCCGTCGGTGATCTCCTGCTGTGTGTACTGAGCGATGCCGGTTCCCGGCAGCTGCCCGCCGGCCACGTAGAGGAACACGCACAGCTGGGACTTCGTGATGCTGTTCGCGACGGCCAGTTGTGCCAGTAGCTGGGTGAACCAGTTGCTCGCCAAGCTGTAGCCGGCACCGCCGGCCATCTCGTGGACCGACTTGGGTTCTTCGGCGTACTCGAAGTGCACTCCGGTGAGGCGGGAGCGCCGTCCGGCGTCGGTGGCCTGCTCTCCGAGCTGCCGGCCGAGGACCGCCAAGATGTCCCCGTACGCGGCTTCGTCCCCCGCCACCACGGGCAAGGGTGCCGGCTGACGCCCACGCTGCCGGGACCGGGCGGGCGGCTCGGATGACACAGAACCTCCTCGGGTGCTCATGCCGCCGACGCTAGCCAGAAAATCAACCGCTGTTTGATTTTTGGCCGAAGAGCACTCGGACGGGCACTTGGGGAGGCAGGCCGGAAGTCAAGGAGACATGGACTTCTCCCGGACGCGCGGGTCCAAAAATCAACTGCCACTTGTCTTTTCCCGACCACGGATCCTGCCCTCCTCGCCGACAGGTCGTCGCGCTCACCCACGATGACCTGGTCGAATGCCATGTCGGGGCACTTCGCCAGAAAATCAACTGCAGCTTGATTTTCCGACGAAATGTGCTCGCCGCATTAACATTTAGGGACCCGAAACGTGCTCTGGGCGACACATTCCCAAGAGCAAACCAGCAGGTCAGAGCCCGATTCAGGGCGGCGCCCTCTTATAAAGAAGAGCACCCCCCGGCAAGGTGCCGCCGCACCGACGTCCACCGACCACCGTGCCCCAGCTCACCACTCTGTCCTGCCCCCACCACCTCTTGTCACCTGCACCACAGAATGCGCGCCCCCACGGCGGGCGAGCCGAAGGACCACGTCCAGTGGCCACCCGCACCACCCACCGGCCCCGGCCACGCTTCCCGATTCCCCGGGCGCACGGCCCGCAGCCGCCGACGGCGCCCCACAGCCCCGGCGGGGCACCGCAGGCCCCCCGGGCCGAGGAGCTGCCGACCCACCGCGCACCCGCCGCCACAGCCCGACCGACCGGGCCCCGAAACTCTCCGGGCCTGGCACGTGGGGGCCTCTCCCACGGCTTCCGCAACAGACCACCGGTTCCGTGAGATTCACGCAGCAGCCCGGGCGTCCGGCTGCCAGGGCATTGCCGACATGGTCGGGATGGCTCTCCTCCGTGGTTGCCCGCCCGGGACTCCACGGTTACAGTTATTTCAGATGTAGTCTGCGGGGGTCAGTGATGGGAGGCGGCCATGGCTCGTTCCAGCGTTCTCGCCCGTGCCGAGAAGGTCGAACCGGATCCCTCTCACCAGCGCACGCTCGCCGCGACTGCCCGGATGGCGCCGGAGTCGGTCGAGGTACTGGTGCGCACCCCGGATGGCGGCGAGCTGGCACTGCCGAGGGAACTGGTCCGTCTTCTGCTTGCCTCGGCCGGTGAGCTGGCCCGGGGGCATGCGGTGACGGTCCTGGCGTCCGAGGTGCAGTTGTCGCCTGCTGAGGCCGCCGAGCTTCTGGGTCTGTCTCGACCGTTCATCGCCCGCCTGCTCGACTCCGGTGACATCCCCTCGACGAATCTTCCCGGTAGCAGCCATCGAGTGGTCCGCCTCGCGGACGTTCTCGCGTTCCAGCAGCGGCGTGAGCGCCGCAAGGAGGGTCGGCGCCAGATCGCCGAGGTCTTGGCGGATGCCGGCCTGTCTGATTGATGCAGGTGTCACCGGCGGCAGTGAGGCGGGAAGAGGGGGAGCGTGGCGACGCGGGTCTTCGTGGACACCAACGTCCTGTTTCCGTTCTCGGCGATGGACGTGATGCTGGCCCTCACCGAGGACTCGGTCCACGACATCGTGTGGTCCGAGCGGCTGCTCGCCGAGTGGGAGCGGGTCATCGTCCGGGAAGGAAGACGTTCGGCGGAGTCCGCTGCCGCAGTTGCCCAGGCCGTTCGACGCTTCTTCGCCGACTGCGAGATCCCGGCGGCAGCCTATGAGCACCTCGTCGACGAGATGCCGGGCGATGACCCTGATGATCGGCACCATGCGGCGGCAGCGGTGGCTGCAGGAGCGCACGCGCTGATCACGTGGAATCTGGCCGACTTCCCCGCTGGTGACTTGGCTGAGCGCGGAGTGCGGGTGACCGACCCGGACTCCTACCTGTGCGGGCTGTACGCCGAGTTGCCACAGGAGGTGGCGGAGACGGTGGTCAGGCTTGCCCGAGAGAAGCGCAACCCACCCGTGACGACTGCCGACGCCGTCGCCCGACTGGCGAAAGCCGGCCTGCCGCGCTTCGCGGACCGCCTGATGCGGCACCTCGAACACCGCGCCAGGTGATTCAGGCACGGATGGTGCGCAGGTGGTAAGGACCCCGGGTCGCTGACCTGGTGCCGGGCGCACGGCCCGCAGCCGCCGACGGCGCCCCGCAGCCCCGGCGGGGCACCGCAGGCCCCAGGGCCGAGGAGCTGCCGACCCACCGCGCACCCAGGTGAACCCTGACGGGCCGGACCCCGGAGGAAGTCTCCGGAGCCCGGCCCGTGGCCGGGACGGCGGCGGCGGTGTCAGGCCGTCGGGGTCCCGTGGAGGTGGACCGGGAGGGCGCGGTGGCCGTTCATGATGAAGGTGGGCAGGGGCTGGAGGTCCTCCGGCGCAGTGGCCAGGGCCAGGTCGGGGAAGCGCTCGAAGAGGCGGGAGAGGCCGGTGCGGGCGACCAGGCGGGCGATGCCGGCGCCCAGGCAGTAGTGCGGACCGAAGCCGAAGGACAGGTGCTCCTTGTCCTCGCGGGTCAGGTCGAACGTGCCGGGCGCGTCCGCGTGCAGCTCGGGATCGCGGCCCACCGCGCTGTAGTTGACCAGGATGACGTCGCCCTTGGGGATGAGCACCCCGTCGACCTCGATGTCCTCGGCGGCGTACCGCAGCGGCAGGTGCGCCAGCGGGGACTCGACGCGCAGGGTCTCGTCGATGACGTCGTCCCAGTCGGCCTGCCCGGTGCGGATCAGGTGCAGGTGCTTGGGGTCGCCGAGCAGCGCCGTGATGGCGTTGTCGAAGAAGTTGATGGTGGTCTCGGAACCGGCGCCGAGGATCGCGAAGATGGTGTCGGTCAGCTCGTCCTCGCTGAGCTTCGAGCCGTCCTCGTCGTCGCGGGCCGCGACCAGGTCGCTGGTGATGTCCTCGCCGGGCCGGGCCCGCTTCTCGGCTATCAGCTCGGCCATCGCCCCGCGCCACCCCGACAGCACGGCCCCGGCCTGCTCGGGGGTGACGGTGGTGTCGACCATCGCGTCGATGACCTTGGCGGTCTTGGCGCGGGCCTCCTCCTCCATGCCGATCAGGTCGGCGACGAGGCGGGCCGGCAGCGGGTAGGCAAATCGTTCCCGCAGGTCGACGACCTCACCGGGCGGAGCGGCCTCCAGCGCGTCGAGCAGCTGGTCGGTCAGCTCCTCGATGCGCGGCCGGAAGGCCTCCGTACGGCGCGGGGTGAACGCCTTGCCGACGAGCTTGCGCAGCCGCACGTGGTTCTTCCCGTACGCGGTGACCATGTTGTCCATGGCCACCCAGCTGATCAGCTCCCAGTCCGGCGGCACCTCGTGGTTGACGAACGCCGGCCAGTGGTTGCGGGCGCTCTTGGTGACGCGCGGGTCGGTGAGGACCTTCCTGATCGCGCTGTTGCTGTTCAGCGACCAGGCGACGACGTTGCCGGGCAGCTCCACCTGGGTGGGGCCGAGGGCCCGCAGGGCGTCGGCCTCGCCGTGGATGTCCCGGCCGGTGGTGTCGAGGGCGAACGGGCAGCGTTGCTCCATGGACTCATCCGTTATCTGTGCGGGGAGGGGCGGGGGCGGGAAGAACGGAAGGGACGGGCGGGGCTGGAGGGACGGGGCGGGGTCGCTGATGCGGACCGGTCACTGCCCGATGCCGAAGTGGGCGCGGGCGAGCTCGCGGTTGGCGTGGGTGGCGAGGAAGATGCCGTTGCCGGCGTGGCTGTGCAGCATGGACAGGTCGCGCCAGACGCGCTCGATGCGCTCGCCGTGCTTGACCGAGCTGGAGCCGGCGGTCGGGAACAGCTGGCCCTCGACGGCCCGCCAGCACAGCCGGACGGCTTCCCGGCTGATGGTGGCCAGCCGCAGCTCCTCCTCACGGGTGAAGGCGGCCGCCTCCTTCCCGCACAGCTCGACCCACTGGCCGGTGGCGTGCAGCACGGCGGCCTCGGCGGCGCCGATCATGCCGGTGGCCTCGCCGTAGCGGAACTGGTAGTCGGGGTCCTCGGTGCGCGGCACGATCGGGAAGAACGTGGTGGTGCGGGCCCGCATCAGCTCCTCGTACGCGTCGAGCGCGCCCTTGGCGATGCCGACGGCGAGCGCGCCGAGTTCGAGGAGCATGAAGCTGAGCGGGCCGCCGCCGTACTCGGGGCCGTGCAGCACCCGGCCGGGCGTCTCCTCGGTGATGGGGAACTGGCTCAGGTGGCCCGTCAGCGCGAACCTCGCGGGGATCTTGCCGTTCTCCACGCGGATGCTGTGCGAGCCGCTGCCCTTGAGCCCGAGCTGGTCCCCCCAGTCGTCCAGCCGCGTCCACTGGCTCCGGGGGGCGATGAACATCAGGGGGGCCGGCGGCAGGCCCTCGCCCTGGGCGACCATCGTGTGGCCGATGAAGTGGGTCGCGTACGGGGAGCCCGAGCAGTAGCCCCAGGTGCCGTCGAGGATCCAGTCGCCGTCGTCCGTCCGCTCCGCCGTGCCCGCCGGGGCGACCGTGGCGGGGCAGATGAACTCGCCGGTGCCGAACAGCTCGGCCTGCGTCTTCTCGTCGAAGAGGGTCCCGACGACCAGCGCGTGCGCGGCGCCGAACAGGTACATCCAGCCCGTGGACGGGCAGCCGCGGGCCAGTTCCATGGCCACGCGGACGAACGTCTCGGGCCCGAACTCGTAGCCGCCGAACCGGCGCGGTACGAGGATCCGGTAGAAGCCGGCCTGCGAGAACGCCTCGTGGGTGTCCTCGGCGTACTGCCCGCGCGCCTCGGTCTCGGCCTGGCGCGGGGTGAGGGACGGGGCCAGGGCGCGGGCCCGGGCCACGATCTCCTCGGGGGTGAGGTCGGGCTCGGGGGGCGCCACGGCGGCGGTGGTGTAGGCCACGGTCGTAGTCATCGTCGATGCGTTCCTCTGGTGTCGCCGGCGTGGTGTCGCTGCCGTGGTGTCACTGAAACGGGGATAACGGGACTGACGGGACTCGCGGGACGGGCCGGACCGACGGGACTCGCGGGACGGGCCGGACCGACGGGCCTACAACGCGGACAGCTCGGTGCCCGGCGCCTCGGCGATCGTCTGCAGCAGCCGCCGGAAGTCCTCGACGAGGGCGCGCGCGGTGGCCTCGTCGAACCGGTTGTGGTCGAACTTGAGGCTGCCGGCCAGCTCGCCCGACGGCAGGACGTCCATCGCCCACAGACCGCCGTCCGGGATCGCCGAGCTGACGTCCTGGGACAGCTCCCGGCGCCGGATCTCGGACAGCTCCAGGCCGCCGACGGCGGTGGCGTCCATCGGGAACGGGGCCTGCAACACCTCGAAGGCGACCACGGCCAGGTTGTCGTCGGCGAACGGCGCGAGCAGCTCCGGAGTGTCGCCCGCGATGAAGGCGAACGGGATCTCGTGCTGGTACGCGCCCACGCACGCGGCCCGCGCCTGCTCGACCACGTCGCCGAGGGTGGTGCAGCCGGTGGTGTCGATGCGGATCGGCACGAAGTTGAAGAACGGGCCGACCGCGTCCATGAACCGCTCCTCGTAGCGGCCCGCGGAGAAGGTCGGGAAGACCACGTCGGTCGTGCCGGTGCGGGTGCGCAGCAGGGCCGCGTACGCCGCCGACATGATCATGAACGGGGTGCTGCGCACGGTGCGGGAGTACGCGAGCACCGCGGCGGACAGCTCGGCGCCGAACACGAAGCGGTGCACGCCGTAGGCGGTCGGCGCGTCCGTCCGCGGCCGGTCGGTGGCCACGCCGGTGATCCGGGCGCCGGCCAGCCGCTCGTTCCAGTAGCCGCGGGCCGACTTCACCTTCTCGCTGTCGGCGCTCTCGTGCTGCCAGCGGGCGAAGTCCTGGTACTGGGCGACCGGCGCGGGCTCGTCCGCGGAGCCGCCGGTGCGGGCCGCGTACCGGTCGGCGAGGTCGCGCATGATCACCTGGAGGGACCAGGCGTCGGTGGAGGTGTGGTGGGTGACGAGCACCAGCACCCCGTCCTCGGCGTCGAAGCGGCCGAGCACGGCCCGCAGGTGCGGGTACTCGCGGACGCTGTACGTGCCGCCGTCGAGCTCGTTGAGGAACCGCTCGGCGCGCACCTCGCGGGGCTCGTCGCCGGCCCGGCCCAGTTCGCGGACCTCCAGCGGCACCCGGGAGGCCGGCAGGACGTCCTGGCGGCCCTCGCCCTCGCCGCGGCTGACCTCGGTGCGCAGCACCTCGTGCCGGGCGACCACGTCGTCCAGGGCGTCCTGGAGGGCGGCGGTGTCCACCGCGCCGGCGACCCGCCAGCCGCCCACCAGGGTGTGCCGGTGGCCGAAGGCGCCGTCGGTGTCGCCCTTGTCGAATCCGCGCAGGAACTCCTGGTTGAAGGAGAGCGGGATCGGCTGTGCGAGTCCGTCGGCCTGGGCCGGTGCGGGGGTAATGCTCAAGGTGACCAGTCCTCTCTGGAGCCGGGGGCGCGCGCCCCGGGTCCGGCGGCGCGGCGCCGCCGGGCGGTGTGGGTGGGGCCCGCCGTTCAGGCAGCGGTGCCGATCTCCTGCAGGTGGGTGTCGAGTTCGGCCACGGTGGGGCAGTTGAAGATGTCGCCGACGGTCACCTCGGCACCGAGCCGGGCGCCGATCCGGCCGGCCAGCCGGACCGCCTGGAGCGACTGGCCGCCGAGGTCGATGAAGCTGTCGTCGAGGCCGACCGACGGCAGGCCGAGCACCTCGGCGAACAGGGCGCACAGGGTTTCCTGGCGCGGGGTACGGGGGGCGGAGTCCGCGCCGGCGGCGGGCGCGGGGGCGGCCGCGGGCTCGGGCAGGGCGGCCCGGTCGAGCTTGCCGTTCGGGGTCAGCGGCAGCTCGTCCAGCTCGACGAACGCGGCGGGGACCATGTAGTCGGGCAGGGTGCGGGCGAGGCCGGCGCGCAGGGCGTCGGGGTCGGCGGAGGTGCCGGCGGCGGGGACGACGTATCCGGTCAGGCGGCCGGTGCCGTCCGCCTGTTCACGGGCGACGACGGCGGCGTGCACGATGCCGGGCAGCTGGGCGAGGGCGTGCTCGACCTCGGCGGGCTCCACCAGATAGCCGTTGATCTTGAACTGGTCGCCGGCCCGGCCGGCGAACTCCAGCAGACCGTCGGAGCGCCGCCGCATCAGGTCGCCGGTGCGGTACATGCGGGCGCCGGGCGGGCCGTACGGGTCGTCGACGAACCGCTCGGCGGTGAGGTCGGGGCGCTGCCAGTAGCCCTGGGCCAGGCGGTCGCCGTGGATGAACAGCTCGCCGGTCGCGCCGTCTTCGACCTCGGCGAGCGCGTCGTCGAGGAGCCGGACGCCGACCGTGTCCATCGGGCGGCCGACGGGCACGGCCCCGGCGGGCGGGTTGGCCGCGGTCATCGTCGTGTACGCGGCGAACGAGGACACCTCGGTGGCCCCGTACATGCCGCGGACCACGACGTCCGGGCAGGCGGCCAGGACGCGGCGGACGGCGGTGGGGGCGATCACGTCGCCGCCGGTGAGGACCTCGCGGACGCCGGCGAAGGTGTCGGGGGCCTCCTCGGCGATGACCCGGAACAGGCCGGCCGTCACATGCAGGGCGGTGATGCCCTCGGCGGCGATCAGGCGGCGCAGGGTGGGCACGTCCGGCACGCCGGGCGGCGCGAGGACGACGGTGCCGCCGCGCAGCAGCGGGATCCACAGCTCGTACGTGGAGACCCCGAAGGCGTACGGGGCGAGGGCGAGCACGGTCTGCTGCGCCCCGCCGTTCCAGCTGGAGTCGGCGGCGAACTGCACGACGCCGCGGTGGGTGACGGCGACGCCCTTGGGTTCGCCGGTGGATCCGGAGGTGTGGATGACGTACGCGATGTCGTCGGGGCCGGCGGCGGCGTCGGCCGGGGCCTCGGGGCCGTCGCCGGCGGCCGGGTCGAGCACCCGGACTCCGGCGGGCAGCGGGTCGGTGCCCGGCGAGCGGTCCGTCAGCAGCACCGGCGAGCCGGCCCGGTCGGTGATCGTCTGCATCCGCTCCAGCGGGTACGCGGAGTGCAGCGGGAGGTAGAAGGCGCCGGCCTTGAGGATGGCGAGGGTGGCGACGACCAGCTCCGGGGAGCGTTCGACGAGCACGGCCACCGGGTCCTGCGGCCGTACGCCGAGCCCGGCGAGGCGGCGGGCGACCCGGTCGGACCGCTCGTCCAGCTCGCGGTACGTGAGCCGGGTGCCGCCCGCCGACACGGCGACGGCGTCGGGCGTGCGGCGCGTCTGCTCGGCGAAGCGCGCGTGAATCGAGGTGGAGACCATGCGGTGTCGTCCAATCAGCTCGTTCCCTGCCGACGGAGCCGGCCCGCCGGCTCTGGGAGACAGTCACACGCGCCACCCACCCCCTGCATCTCCTGAATTGCCCTCACCCCCACCCCAAACGCCCCCGCCCCCGCGACGTCGCGGGGGCGGGGGCGAAGGCGGAGGCACATCTCAGCCCCGCCCACACCGGAGGCCCGGGACCCGGGGCACCCACCAGCCCCGCCGGCGCTCGAGGCCCGGGACCCGGCGCACCTTCCAGCCCCGCCAACGCTCGAGGCGCGGGACCCGGGGCACCTTCCAGCCCCGCCGGCGCTTGAGGCGCGGGACCCGGGGCACCTTCCAGCCCCGTCGGCGTTTGAGGCGCGGGGTCGGGGGCGGAGCCCCGGTCTTTGAGCCGCACAGGGCCACCTTCCGGCCCCACCGCGCCACCCACCAGCCCCGCCCGCGCTCGAGGCCCGGGACCCGGCGCATCTACCAGCCCCGCCAACGCTCGAGGCGCGGGACCCGGGGCACCTTCCAGCCCCGCCGGCGCTTGAGGCGCGGGGTCGGGGGCGGAGCCCCGGTCTTTGAGCCGCACAGGGCCACCTTCCGTCCCCACCGCGCCACCCACCAGCCCCGCCCGCGCTCGAGGCCCGGAACCCGGCGCATCTACCAGCCCCGCCAACGCTCGAGGCCCGGGACCCGGCGCACCTTCCAGCCCCGCCGGCGCTTGAGGCGCGGGGTCGGGGGCGGAGCCCCGGTCTTTGAGCCGCGCCGGCGACGACACCGGCACGACACCCGGCCCGGCAGCGGCCACGTCCCGCCGCGACGCCCCGCAGAGGGCGATCAGAGCGGCAAGGGCCCCCAGCGCGACCGGCTCGGCTGTGGCGAACGGGTAGACGAGCCAGGGCCGCCCGTCGAACCGGTCCGCCCGGATCCCGCCGAGCCCTCCGAGCCCCGGCACCGGCCGCGACGGCACGTACCCGCGTACGTCGCAGCCCCGCAGCTCCGCCTCCGCCCAGATCTCCGCCGTACCGCCCGCCACATCCGTGTACGCGTACCCGAGCCCCCTCGCCTGCGCTTCGTACAGCACGTCCACGACCGTCTCCGCCGGAGTGGCGACCACCACGAGGTCGGCGGGCGGGGTGTCGGCCCCGAGCGGGCTGCCGGCTCCCAGCAGCATCGCCCGGGCCACCGCGTCGGGGTCGTGGTCCTCCACGAAGACCTCGACGCCGGCCCGGCTCAGCGCCAGGGCGAGGGACGTGCCGACGGTTCCGCAACCGATCACGGTCACGCGGTGCAGGAGGGGGCTGGCCGGCATGGTGTCGTTCTCCTCGGTGGTGGGCTTCGGGCCCTGGCGCCGGCCATACCGGCAGCGGTGGGGGTGGGGGTGGGGGTGCGGGGGGACCGGGCCGCCCGGCGGCCGGGCTCCGGGGGGCGCCGCTCAAGCCGGCGGCGCCCCCGTGAAGCCGCCGTCACCGGCGGGCGTCCGCGAGCTCGGCGAACTGACCCGGCTGCCGGCCCTCCCCCGCCGGCCCCCGGTACGCCTGGGCGATGCCCAGCCACTGCTCGGCCTGTTCGCCGGTGGCCGTCAGGTCGAGGTCGTCGCGGTGCCGGCGCCGGGTGACCAGCAGGCAGAAGTCGTGCGCGGAGCCGCTGATCCGCTGCGTGGCGTCCTCCGGCCCGACCGTCCACACGTCGCCCGACGGCCCGGTCAGCTCGAACCGGAACGGCCCGTCCGGCGGCGTCAGGCCGTGCGACTCGTAGCCGAAGTCCCGCGTCAGGAAGGCGAAGTTGACGAGGTGGCGCAGCCGGTCGGTCGGCTCGCGGCGCACTCCGCGGGCGTCCGCGATGTCCTGGCCGTGACCGAACAGCTCCATGATCCCGGCGCAGGCGAGCACGACCGGCGGGAGTGGATTGACCAGCCACGGCACGACCTGGCCTTCCGGCACCGCGGCCAGCGCGGCCACCGACGCCTCGCCCTCGGCGCGGAACCGGGCGAGCAGCTCCTTCGGCGGGAACTTGTTGTACTGCTGGAGCGCCGCGTTCACCGCCCCGTCGAAGTCGCCGGCCGCCGCCGCGGTGATCTGCTTGAACGTCTCGGGGGCCGCCGCGGCCGTCTTGGCCAGCGTGAAGATGAAGGTCAGGTGGGCGATCTGGTCGGCGATGCTCCAGCCGGTGGCCGGCGTCGGCCCGTGCCAGGCACTGTCGTCGAGGTCTTCGACCAGGCGGGCGACCTCGTCGATGTCGGCGGTGAGGTCCTTGAGAACGACGCTGATGCTCATGTCCGGCTCCTTCGGAGAGAGGGGTTCGAGGGGGTGTGTTGCTTCATGCAACTCACCGGGCGGGGTGGTGCACTTTCCAGGTCTGGGGGCGCCCCGGAGGGCGGTGGTGCGTACTGCGCTGCGTTCCGTGCCGAGCAGGTCTCTTGATGCAACTCACCGGGCGGGTACGACGGGGGCGAGGAGGCGGGCGCCGGGCCCGCGCGGCCGGCTCAGGCGGCCCGGCCGATCAGGGAGCGCACGTTCGAGGCGTACGGGGCGAGCGCCTGGGCCAGTGCGTCCGGGATGAGCGAGGGCACGGTGGCGGTGTTGGGGCCGCGCATGCAGGCGATGCGCTGCCGGCCGCGGGCCACGAGGGTCTCGGTGCCGTCCTCGGAGAGCTTGACGTAGTCGAAGGTGAACTCCAGCTGGGTCTGCGCCTGCTCGGTCAGCCGCATCCGGATCGACAGCTCGTCGAAGGCGGTGATCTCGGCGAAGAACTCGCAGTCCACCTTGAGGGTGAAGAGCTTCAGGTCGTCCTGGACGTCGGCCAGGACCGCGGGCGCCTTCTGCTTCAGGAACAGCTCCCGGCAGCGGCCCTGCCAGCGGAGGTAGTTCACGTAGTACACGTTGCCGACGAGGTTGGTCTCCTCGAAGCCGACGGTGTGACGGTACTCGAAGTAGTCGGTGGTGGCGGTCGCGGTCATGGCAGGTGTCCTTCGTGTCGTCGTATGGGTTCCGGTGGGTGCGTCGAGGTCCGGTGAGACCAGGTGGTACGGGGTGCAGTCGTGCAGCGGGGCGGGTGGTGCGGACGTTCGAGGGGGAGTTGCTTGAAACAACTCACCTGGCGGACACATCCGCCCGGAGCGATCTCTCGCCGCGGACGGGACGTGCCGAGAAGCGGTGCCGTGTGCCGTGGTCCAGCGGTGCTATGGAGCAGGTGCGGTGCATCGAGCAGGTGCGGTGCATCGAGCGGGTGCGTGCGTCGAGCAGGTGCGGTGCGTCAGGCCGTGCGGTGCGTCGGGCCGGTGCGTGGCGCCGGCCGGCCCGTCCGCTGCGTCAGCGGTTCGTGAGCCCGTCCACCAGCGGCAGTACGCCCCTGCGGCCGGCCTTGCCGCCGCTCGGCGCGGGGGCGCCGTAGGTGACGTCGACGCCCTTCTCCCGGGCCGCGGCCACGATGCCGGGGACGGCCCGTTCCGCGAGGGCGGAGATGGTCATCGCCGGGTTCACCGTCAGCGCGCCGGGGACGGACGAGCCGTCGGTGACGAAGATCCCGGGGTGGCCGCGCAGTTCGTTGCGGTCGTCGAGGGCGGACGTGTGCGGGTCGTCACCCATCCGGCAGGAGGCGAGCGGGTGCACCGTATAGGCGCCGACCAGGTCGTTCGTCCAGGGCATCACCTTGGCCAGGCCGTCCTTCTCGAGGATCTCCTTGACCTCGGCGTCGGACATGTCCCAGGCCTTCTGGGTGTTGCCGGTCGGTTGGTAGCTGAGGTTTCCACGGCCCAGCATCTGCTGGGATATCCGGTGGGCGTTGCCGGTGGCGGGCGGCGGCCCGAAGACTCCTTCGTTGTCGTCCTCGATCATCGTGAAGATGGTCAGCCACGAGGTCCAGCGCTTGAGGATCTCCTTCTTCTCGGCACCGAACCAGGTCGGGCCGGTCGCATCGGGCACCTGGGCGAGGATCGTGCCCAGGCCGGGCGGGAAGTACAGCTGCTCCAGCGAGTAGCGGGTGTATTCGGGCAGGGATCCGTCGAGGCGGTCCCAGTTGGCCACGGTGGGGCCCTTGCCGATCGCGTTGGCCGCGTAGGCCAGGCCGTTGCCGCGGTCGAGGCCGAGCAGGGCGGCGGCCTTCTCCTCGTCGATGATCGCCGTGTTGAGCCGCTCCCCGTTGCCGGAGAAGTAGCGGCCGACCGCGTGCGGCATCGTGCCGAGGTGGGCTTCGCTGCGCTGCAGGATCACCGGCGTGGCGCCGGCTCCGGCCGCGATGACGACGATCTTCGCGTCGATCGTGCCGCTGCCGGCCTGGAGGCGGTAGTCCTCGTCGTGGACGATGTTGAAGTGGACCCGGTAGTCGCCGTCGGGGGTCCGCGAGATGTACTGCACCTCGTGCAGCGGGCGGACCTCGGCGCCGTGGGCGAGTGCCGCCGGCAGGTAGTTGAGCAGCAGCGACTGCTTCGCCTCGAAGCGGCAGCCGGCCATCATGAAGTTGCAGTTGACGCACTTCGTGTTGTCGACGGCGGCGGGCAGCGGGTTGGCGGTGCGTCCGGAGTGGTTGCAGGCCGCGGCCCACAGGCCGCCGGCGTAGCTGACGTCGCTCCAATCCTGCTTCTCGATGGACAGGGACTCCTCGACGCGGTCGTACCAGGGGTCGAGGGTGTCGCGGCTGACCGCCTCCGGCCACATCCGGCGGCCGATGGAGCCGTGCCGGTCGAAGACGAAGCGCGGGGCCCGCGGCATCGCGGCGAAGTAGACGACGCTGCCGCCGCCGACGCAGTTGCCGCCGAGGACGCTCATCCCGTCGCCGACCGTGAAGTCGAAGGCGCGGGTGTAGGACGAGCCGAGCTTGTAGTCGTGCTCGAACTCACTGCTCTGCAGCCAGGGGCCGCGCTCCAGCACGGTGACCTTCGCACCGCCTGCAGCCAGGTGGTACGCGGTGATCGCACCGCCGAAGCCGCTTCCGATGACCAGGACGTCCGTGCGCTCGACGGCGTTGCTCATGCGGGGCTCCCAGAGGCGGTGGTGTCCGGGTGGAGGCGGGCGAATGCGCGGCCGTAGCCGTAGTCCTCGAACTGCACCAGGCCGTCGGCGCCGGGGCGCGGCAGGCCCATCGCGAGGAGGCCGGGGTGGCCGGCGGCCATCGCCTCCGCGGTGTGCAGGTGGGCGGCCGAGTCGTAGGCCATGTTGCAGAAGAGCGAGAGCATCACCCAGAAGTCCTTCTCCGGGTGGCCGGGGGTGGTCAGCCGCTGGATGAGGGCGACCCGGTGCCCGTAGTCGAGGGCCACGAAGGGCGGTACGTCCTCGTCGAGGGCGAGCCCGAGTTCCGCGGCGTAGGCCTCGGCGTGGGTGTTGGCGAGGTCCGCCAGGTCGTCCACTCCGTCGTGGATGCCGGTGGCATCCCAGCGGAGGAGCTCCAGCGCGCCGGCCTCGACCGCGCCGCCGTCGGTGCTGACACCGGCGATCGCGCGGTCTTCGGCCGTTCGCTTCCGCCCCGGGACAATAGTGTCGGCATAGGCCTCCAGGGTCATCGTCCGGTCTTCTTCGCCGTTCGGCGCCACTCGTGCGTTTTCCTCTCGCAAGTCGATCTCCTTCCGTGAGTGCTTCTGAGTGGGTGCCTTGCGGCGTAAATAAAAGCTAGGACTCGCTCCTGCGTTCAAGCAACAAGCCAAAGTCGCACCGAAGGCGGGAGCGACTCACCAGAGTTGCGCCGTCACGGCGGGCCGAGTCCGCGCCCCGAGCGAGCTCAGGGCTAGGCTTCAACCCCGGATGCATTCCTCACCCGCACGTGACATTCCTTCTGCGGCGAGACGTCAGACAGAAGCGCGCCTAGGTCTCATGCTTGGGGGAAACGTGAAAACCGATGACGACGGCTCGGTGCGGCCCGGGACCCCCGTGCACCGCGTGCGGATAGACGAATTGACTCCCGCCGATTCCCCGCGCCTCGGCGGAATCGACAAATCTCATGTACGGCGCCTCGCAGCGGTCTTCTCCTCGCTGCCGCCGGTCCTCGTGCACCGCCCGACCATGCGGGTCGTCGACGGCATGCACCGCATCCGGGCGGCCGGCCTCAAGGGCCTCGACACGGTCGAGGTCCGCTACTTCGAAGGCACCGAGGACCAGGTGTTCCTGCGGTCGGTGGCCGCGAACATCGCCAACGGGCTGCCGCTGTCGGTGGCCGACCGCAAGACGGCGGCCGCCCGGATCCTGGCGTCCGACCCCAGCCTGTCCGACCGGGCGGTGGCCGCGCACGTGGGCCTCGACGCGAAGACGGTGGCGGGGGTGCGGGTGTGTTCAGCCGCGGGATCTCCGCCCTTGAACACCCGGACCGGGGCGGACGGCCGCGCCCATCCGCTGGACCGCACCGCCGAACGGATGCACGCCGCCGAGCTGCTCGCGCAGGACCCGGCGCTGCCGCTGCGCACGGTGGTGGAGAAGACCGGCCTGTCCCTGGGCACGGCGCACGACGTGCGGCGGCGGCTGCTGCGCGGCGAGGACCCGGTGCCGCAGAACCGGCAGGCCGGCGCGCCGGCCACGAAGCGGACGGCCGGGCCCCAGGCGGAACCGGGGGACGCCGAGCGGGCCGCGCAGGCCGCCTACCGGGTGCAGCCGCCCCCGGGGGCCGGCTCGCCGCGCTCCCGCCCGCCGCTGGACACCCTGCGCCGGCTCGCCAACGACCCGTCCCTGCGCCACTCCGACACCGGCCGCGAATTCATCCGCTGGCTGCACGCCCACTTCATCGTCGACGAGGCCTGGCGCAAGCGCCTGGAGGCCGTCCCGCCGCACAGCGTCGATGCCGTCGCCGACCTGGCGCGGCACTGCTCGGACACCTGGCAGCGCTTCGCCGACGAGCTGGCCGTACGCCGGCACGCGAACCTGACGGCGAAGCTCCCGGAACTCCACGCGACTCAGCCAACTCGGCGTTGACGCGCCGTACCGACAGGGAGATACGGTGACCACGACGACCATTGAGCAGGCCGTCCGCCGGGTGATCGGCTTCATGCACGTCAATCTCGGCCAGGATCTGACCATCGACGACATGGCGCGCACCGCGATGTTCAGCAAATTCCATTTCACTCGCATCTTCCGAGATGCGACGGGAACGTCGCCGGGCCGTTTCCTTTCCGCACTCCGCATTCAGGAGGCAAAGCGTCTCCTGACCCATACGGATTTCAGTGTGGCGGACATCAGCAGCCAGGTCGGATACAGCAGCGTCGGTACTTTCAGTTCCCGTTTCAAAGCCTGCGTGGGCCTTTCGCCCAGCGCCTACCGGGAACTCGGCGGAGTCCTGCCGAAATTACCCGCGGCAGCCGTCCGCAACACCTCGGTGGCCCACAGTCTTTCGCTGCGCGGCCGGATCGTGCTGCCGCCCGGCGAGGAGCCGGGCACCATTTTCGTCGGGCTGTTCCCGAGCCGGGTGCGGCAGGGCCGGCCGGTCCGCTGGCTGGTGCTGGACGGACCGGGCGCCTTCGAGCTGCGCGACGTCCCCGGCGGCGTCTGGCACATCCTGGTGCACTCGACCGCGTACGGCCAGGGCGGCGCTCCGGGCCGTGAGGACTCCGGCGTGCTGTCGGTGGGCTCGTACGGGCCCGTGACGGTCCGTCCGGGCGCCCTGCTGCGCCCCACCGAGATCGTGCTGCGCCCGCTGGACGTCCTGGACCCGCCCGTCCTGCTGGCCCGCATCGACCAGGACCCGCCCCGCCCGGGACGCCTGGCGCAGTGACGGGGGCCGCCGCGGCGGCGTTCCGGGCCCACGGGCGCAGTGCCTGGACGCACGGCCCGCAGGGACCGCCCACGACGAGGAGAGCGCCCACGACGAAGGGGCCGGCCGCGGTGGATCCGCAGCCGGCCCCTTCGTCGTGGGCGCTCCCGGGAGGGCTCAGCGCACCGGGTGCACCGTCATCTGCAGTCCGCCGCGCAGCCGCAGCGACAGCATCGCCTCGGCGACCGCCGGGCCGCGCCGTACGCCGCGCAGCTCCAGGTCGCGGGTGAGCAGCGCGGTGACGAACACGGCCTCCATCATTCCGAGGTTGCTGCCGATGCAGAACCGCGGTCCGGCGCCGAACGGGATGTACGCGTACCGGTCCCGGCCGGCCGTGTGCCGGGGGTCGAACCGCTCCGGGTCGAAGCGCTCCGGGTCCTCCCACAGCCGCGGGTTGCGGTGCATGACGTACGGGCAGACCAGCACGTCGGCCTTCTTGGAGACGTGGTAGCCGCCGACCTCGTCGTCCTGCTGGGCGACCCGGGGCAGCACCCAGACCGGCGGGTACAGCCGCATGGCCTCCTGGATGACCTTGGTCGTGTAGACGAGCTTGTGGAGGTCGCCGGCTTCCGGGGTGCGGTCGCCGAGCACGTTGCGGGCCTCGGCGCGCACCTCCTCGCGGACCTCGGGGTGGGTGTCCAGCAGGTGCAGGACCCAGCCGAGGGTGCTGGCGGTGGTCTCGTGGCCGGCGAGGAGCAGGGTGACGAGTTCCTCGCGCAGCCGCTGCCGGACCCGGTCGGGGTGGGGCTCCTGGGACTGGGCGGCGATGATGATGCGGGAGAGCGCGTCGTCGGCGGGTTCCCCGTACGCCATCCGCTCCTGCCGGTCGGCGACGAGGGCGTCGGCGACCCGGTTGAGTTCGCGGCGGGCCCGGCGGAACCTGGCCTGGGCGGGGAACGGCAGCCAGCCCGGGGTCATGCCCTGGGTGACCATCTCCAGCATGGCCTGGTCCTGGACCTCCTCGAAGGCGTGCGCGATCGAGTCGTACTTGCTGACGTCGGTGTCGAGGAGGGTGCGGCCGAGGACGCCGAGGGTGAGGCCGGTGACCTCGTGCAGGACGTCGACGGGCCCCTGGCCCTCGTGGCGGCGCAGCAGGGCGACCAGCTTGACCGCCTCTTCCGCGACGGCGTCGGCCTGGCGGGTGATGCGACCGGGCTTGAAGGCGGGCTGCACCGCCCGCCGCTGGGTCTTCCAGACCTCCCCGTCGCTGGTGAGCAGGCCGTCGCCGAGGACCCGGCGGGCCTGCACCAGGCCGATGCCCTTGTGGTAGTTGTCGGCGTTGTCGGCCAGCACGTGCTTGGCGAGGTCGGGCCGGTTGAAGATGTACAGCTTCTTCGGGCCCATGTTCACGCGGACGGCGTCGCCGAGGGCGGCGGCGTCGCCCATCATGGCCAGCCGGTCCACCGCGAGCTTCTTCAGGAGCCCGGGCAGCGCCCATACGGGTGGGCCCGGTGGGTGCTTCCGGCTCATGCCGCCCTGCCTTCGCTCCGCTCGGCCACGACCTGCCGGAACCGGCCGCCGGCGAAGAGCAGGGCCTCGCTGCCGGCCCGGCGGCCGGCGGTGAGGACCTCGCCGAGGTAGATCGTGTGGTCGCCGCCGTCGTAGACGCGCCACTTCTCGCACTCGAGGTGCGCGACGGCGCCCGCGATCAGCGGCGCAGTGCCGGCCCGGCCCGGCACCCAGTCGACGGCCTCGAACTGGCCGGTGCCGGCGGGCCGGGAGTGGTTGGCGAAGTGCCGGGCCACGTCCTCCTGCCCGGCGCTGAGCACCGAGACGGAGAAGGTGGAGGCCTCCGCGAGCTTCTGGTGCATGACGGCGTCGTTGTTGACGCAGATCAGGACCAGCGGCGGCGCGAGCGAGACGGACGTGAAGGAATTGGCCGTCATGCCCCGGGGCTGCTCCCCGCCGACGGTCACCACGGTGACGCCGGTGGGGAAGGCCCCGAGGACCCCGCGCAACTGCTTTCTGTCATCGATGTCGACGAGCTCCGCGGACGGAGCGGCCATGAGACTCATATCTGCCTCCCTGCCAACGACCGGGGTCCGGCCGCGTAGGGCGCCAGCGCTTGGGCCAGCGCGTCGGGGATCAGGGCGGGGACGGGGGCGCCCGCCGGCCCGCGCAGGCAGACGATGCGCTGCCTGCCGCGGGCCACCGTGACGCCGCCCTGACCTGCCCCCTTGACGTAGTCGAACGTCAAGTCGAACTGCGTGTGGCCGATGTCGGCCACCCGCATGCGGACGGACAGGCGGTCGAGTGCCGCCACCGCCTCGAAGAGCTCGCACTCGACGTGCTGCGTGAACAGCCGCAGACCGCTGCGTCCGGTGTCGAGGTCGTCCCCGACCGCCGTCCCGAACTCCGTTCCGCGCAGGAACAGCTGCCGGCAGCGCGCCTGCCAGCGCAGGTGCTGCACGAAGTCGGCCGTGCCGCCGAGGTCGGTCTCCGCGAAGGCGACCGTGTGCCGGTACTCGAAGTAGCCCGGTCCGTCCGCGTGGCCGGTCATGACGAGGAGGATCCCGTCGTGCCGGCGGACGTGTCGGTGAGGAAGGCGAAGACGCCCGGGTCGAGCGCCCCGCGCAGTGCGGTGACGAAGGTCGCGATGCGCAGCCCGCCGGCGGTGAAGACGACCCAGTTGGGCCGTGCCCCGGGTGCCAGCGTGAGCGGCGCCCCCGCCAGTACCCCCGCCTTCTTCAGGCATTCGACGGCGCTCCACACCCGGGTGGCCGCGGTGTCCGGCGCCTCGCCCGTCTCGGCGGCCACGAGGGCGGCCAGCGGGGCGTGCTCGCCGAGCAGGCCCGCCCACTCCTCCCGGGAGCGGACGTTGACGGCCTCCACGTCGGTGGCCACGGTGCGGTCCGCGACCACGCCGACGGTGACGCCGAGGCCGTGGGCCGCGGAGATCTCCCGGCCGCCGTCGGTCTCGGGCCGGCCGTCGGGCCGGTAGCGGATGTCGGTGGTGTCGCCGAGCGCGCGCTGGACGGCGATCGCCGTCTGCGCCCGCCGGGACTCCACCGAGCCGTCGGTGTCGGGCCCGTCGGGCTCCACCGCGACCGCGATGTGCGTGCCGAGCACCTCCTCCAGGGTGCGTTCCAGGTACGAGCCGAGGAGCGGCTCGACCCAGGGTCCGGCGCCGTCGTTCTTCCGTACGGCGTGCAGGGTGAGGCCGTCCCAGCGTTCGACGACCGTGCCGGCTGCGTCGCGGACCGCGATGTCGTACACGTACGTGTCACCGTCGCGGTAGCGCTCGGTCGCGCAGTAGCGGACCTGTGCCGGTACGTCCACCCCGGCGGCCAGCGGGTACAGTCGCTCGATGCCGGAGGGCAGCAGGGTCGCGTCGGGGACGCAGACCTGGTTGCCGTGCATGAGGGCGTCGCGCATGCCCGGGTCGGCCAGCAGCAGCTGCGCCGGCAGGTACGGGGCGAACCAGCCGTGCGGGGCGCCGAGCGCCACGTCGGCGTCGACGTGCCGGGCGGCGGCCCGGTGGAAGTGCCGCAGCCGCTGGAAGCGGTCGCCCTGGAAGAGGACTCCGCTGCGGTACAGGTCCGCGACGGGCTCCAGCGGGGCGGCCGGCACCCCGGCGGGGACCTGCTCGGGCTTGCCCTCGGGTGCGGGCAGTTCGCCGTAGAGCAGCCGGGCGCGGAAGTGCTCGGCGATGTAGCCGGTGTCCTCCGCGTGGATGGCGACGTCCACGGTGTCGGCGCCGGTCACGGTGGCCGCGATCCGGATCCGGGTGGAGCCGTTGGGCGGCACCACGATGGGCCGCAGGAACTTGGCGCCCTCGATGACGGGGACCTTCTCCCAGCCGGTGGCGGCGTGCGCGACCTGGACCATGGCCTCCATGCCGAGGACGGCGGGGAGCAGCAGGTTCCCGTCGAGGAGGTGGTCGGCCAGGTAGGCGTCGGTGCCGGCGTTGAGTTCGACCTCGGTGACCAGCTCGACGCCGTGGTAGCGCACCAGCGGGGTGCCGGTGAAGCGGAGCAGCGGCAGCTGCGGCAGGTCCTTGCGGACGGTGCCGATGCCTTCGGTGCGGCCGCTGATGACGGTGACGACCGGGGCGTCGGGGTCGCCGATCAGCCGGAGCATGATCTCGACGCCGGCGTCCGGGGAGACCGGGACGATGCCCTCGCGGGACAGCGTCTCGACGACGGAGAGCTTCTCGCCCATGCCGACGCCGGACCAGACCGACCACTCCATGCACAGCGCCCGGCAGCCGGGCTGGTTGCGGGCCACTTCCTCGGTGATGTCGGCCAGCCACTCGTTGGCGGTGGCGTAGTGGGCCTCGCCGCGCAGGCCGGCCCGGCCGATGATGCTGCCGAAAGTGACGAGCAGCTTCAGGTTGCCCTCGCCGACGGCGTCGAGCACGGCCCGCAGGCCGTCGACCTTCGGCGCGAAGGTGCGCCGGAAGTCCTCGATGCCCAGGGAGGTCAGGGCGCCGGGTTCGTTGCGGCCGGCGCCGTGCAGCAGCGCGGTGACCGGGCCGAGCTTGCCGGCGAGTTCGGCGACGGCGGCCGCGACCCGGGCCGGGTCGGTGACGTCGGCGCTGGCGTAGGCGACGGTGACGCCGCTGTCGGCCATCCGGGCGAGGTTGCCGGCGAGGTCCTGGTCCTGCGCCGGGTCGGAGCGGCCGAGGACGGCCAGCCTGGCGCCGGTCTCCTTGGCCACGGCGAGGGCGCACTCGGCGGTGATGCCCTTGCCGCCGCCGGTGACGAGCAGGACGTCGTCGGAGCCGATGACGTGCTCGGTACGGGCGGCCGCCGCGGGCAGGGCCCGCAGGGTCGGGACCCGGCGCACCCCGTCGGCGTCGTAGTGGACCTCGGTGAAGCGGCCGGTGGCCGCGACCTCGGCGACGACGGCGGCGACGGTGTCCGGGCCGGGCTCGGGGGTGTGGACGACGGTGGTCCGCAGGTGGCCTTCCTGGTGGAGGGTCTTGGCGAGGCCGGCGGCGCCGCGGCCGTGCTGCACGAGCACGAACCGCCGCTGCCGGTCGCCGGCCAGCGCCGACTTGGCGGCGTCGAGGGCCTGCTCGATGTGGGCGGCGGGGCAGGCCGGCGGCAGCCAGACCACCACGCCGGCGCCGACGCCGGCGTGCTCCAGGGCTTCCTTGAGCTGCTGCCCGAAGGTGCCCTCGCCGGCGGTGAACAGCTCCCAGTGGCCGTTGTCGCCCGCGGCGCCCGGCACCAGCTCCACCTCGTCGAGGTCCACCGCGAACGGGCGGGCCCACACGGCGGAGCCGGTGACCAGCGGGCCGCTGCCCGAGCCGCTGCCGGCGCCGACCAGTTCCTCCAGGGCCTGGGCCAGCTGCGCCACGGTGGCCGTGGCGAAGTTGGTCGGCACGTGCGCGGCGCCGATCCCGAGCCTGGTGGCGGCCTGGTTGACGATCTGGCCGACGGTGATGGAGCTCATGTGGAGGTCGTCGAGGAGGCTGCTGTCGTCGGCGACGAGCTCCGGCGGCAGTTCGGCGCGCTCGGCGACGAGCGCCCGCAGGACGTCGAGGGCGGACTCGCCCTCGACGGCCGCGGTCCCGTCCGCGGTGTCCTCGCCGGCGGCGTCCGCGCGCGGGGCGCGGCCTGCCGGCAGGCTGATCTCGGGTGCCTGCTCGCAGGGGCTGGTGAGGAAGCTGAACTCGGCGCCGATCTCCAGCGGCCGGGTGAGCCGGTCGCGGAAGAGCCGTTCCAGGATCAGGGGGGCGCCCGCCACGTAGGCGGCGCCGACGACCGACAGCAGGGCCTTGAGCGACTCGTCGTCGGTGTTGAGGGCGACGGCGGGCACGTCCACGGTGGCCGCGGCCATGGAGGAGAGCACCCGGCCGGGGCCGACCTCGACGAAGAGGTCGACGTCCGCGGCGGCCTCCTCGACGGCCTGGGTGAAGCGGACCGGGTCGGTGATCTGGCGGCGCAGCAGCCCGGCGAGGTCTTCGTCCTCGTCGAGGTCGGTGCCGGTGATGGTGGAGACGATCCGCCGGTCGACGGCGCCGAAGTCCGCCTCGTCCAGCCAGGCCCCGAAGGACTCGGCGGCCGGGGCGACCAGCGGCGAGTGGAAGGCGTGCGAGACGGCGAGGCGGGTGCACGTGACGCCGGCCTGCGCGGCCCGCGCGGCGACCGCCTCGACGGCGTCGACGGTGCCGGCGACCACGGTCTGCGCGGGGCCGTTGTAGCCGGAGACGACCACGTCGAGCCCGTCGGTCAGCGGGGCGACCGCCTCGGGGGCGGCGGCGAGCGAGGCCATGGTGCCCGAGGCGCTGTGCTCGGCCATCGCAGCGCCCCGTACCCGGGCGGCTTCCAGCACGCCGGCCGCGTCGAAGGCGCCCGCCCAGTGCAGGGCGGACAGTTCGCCGAGGCTGTGGCCGACGGCGACGTCGGCCTCGATGCCGAGGGCGTCCAGGACCCGCAGGCCCGCGGTGGAGCCGGTGACGATCCGCGGCTGGGCGACGTCGGTGGCGACCATGTCGCCGGACGTGGGCAGGCCCGCCTTGTCGAAGACCTCGGCGGCCTCGGTGAAGCGGCGGCGCAGCGCCCCGCCGCCGGTGCCCTTGCCGGAGCCCTGGCCGGGGAAGAGGAACCCGATCCGGGCGTCGCCCTCGGCGGCCTTGCCGAGGAAGGTCCGGCCGTCCTGGGAGAACAGCGAGGTGGTGCCCTGCCCGACGGCGTCGGCGAGCGACTGCAGCCGCTGCTCGGCGTCCTGCGGGGAGGTGACCACGGCGGCCGCCCGGTAGGGGAGTTCACGCAGGTCCCGCTGGAGGGTGGCGGCGAGGTCGCCGATCTGCCCGTACGAGAGCTGCGCGGCGAAGCCGGCCACCTCGGTGAGGCGGGCGGCCAGCGCGGCCGGGGACTCGCCGTCGACCAGGAGCAGTTCGGCGTCCTGGAGGGAGGCGGCGAGGGTGGTGGCGCGGCGGCTGGGGGCCGGGCGCCGCTTGGGGACGGCCTTGTCGACGACGACGTGGGTGTTGATGCCGCCGAAGCCCATGGCGGTGACGGCGGCGCGCAGCGGGGCGTCCTTGGGCCAGGCCTCGGCCTTGCGCAGCACCCGCAGGTTGGCCTGCTCGTCGGTGAGCAGGTCGTGCGGGTCGACGCAGCCGATGGCAGGCGGCAGCATGGCCGCGTCCACGGCCATGGCGGCCTTGATGAGTCCGGCGACGCCGGCGGCGGCCTTGGTGTGGCCGATCATGCCCTTGATGGAGCTGATCGCGGCGGTCGGTGCCTTGGGGTCCGCCTCGCGGCGGGCGCCCATGATGGCGGTGAGTTCGGTGGCGTCGCCGACTTCGGTGCCGGTGCCGTGGCCCTCGAAGAGGGGCACGGTGTCGGCGCCGAACCCGGCCCGCTCGTAGGCGCGGCGCATGGCGAGCTGGTAGCCGCTGACCTCGGGGCGGGTGATGCCGCCCTGGCCGTCGGAGGCGATGCCCCAGCCGGCGACGGAGGCGTAGATGCGGTGGCCGGCGGCGAGGGCGTCCTCTTCGCGCATGAGGACGACCATGCCGCAGCCCTCGCCGGGCCAGAAGCCGTTGGAGCCGCGGTCGTAGAGCCGCATCTCGCGCTTGGCGAGGGCGCCGGTCTTGGCGAAGCCGATGATCTCGAACGGGTCGATGGACAGGTCCACGCCGCCCGCGATCGCCACGTCGAGGTCGCCGTTGACCAGGCCGGTGGCGGCCGTCGTCACCGACAGCAGCGAGGAGGAGCAGGCGCCGTCGACGGTGTAGCCGCCGCCGTTGAGGTCGAAGTAGTTGCAGATCCGGCCGGCGATGGTGTTGGAGAGGCCGCCGGCGAGGGTGTCCTCGTCGATGGCGGGGAAGGGCTGCTTGTAGGCCTCTTCCACGCCGGCGAGGAAGTCGGCGGTCTTCTCGTCCTCCCAGTCCTCGGCCTTCAGGGCGGCCGCGAGCACCCGGCGTACGTACGGCCAGCGCAGCCGCATCACGTTGGCGCGGGAGAACTCGCCGGTGAGCGTGTTGCCGACGATGACGCCGGTGCGCTCCTTCGGCAGGCCCTCGCCGGCTGCGAACCCGGCGTCGGCCAGGGCGTGCGAGGCGGTCTCCAGGGCCAGCCAGTGGGTGAGGTCGGTGGACCGGTAGGTGCTGCCGGCGATCCGGTGGGCGATGCGGTCGAAGGAGTAGCCCTCCAGGACGGCCGCGTTGCGGGCGTAGAAGCGGTCCGGTGCGGCCGGGTCCGCGTCCCAGTAGTCGGCGAGGTTCATGCGGACGTCGGGCAGGCGGCGGAAGGCCCGCCGGCCGGCGACCGCGTTCTCCCACAGCTCGCGGTGGGTGCTCGCGTCGGGATAGCGGCCTGCCATCCCGACGATGGCGATTCTCGTCACAGGGTCACGCTCACCTTCTCGTTCTTCGCGGCCTCGGCCCGCATGGCCGCGCACTTGCCGTGCTGGCAGGTGCCGGCGGTGCACGGGTCGGTGACCGCGGAGACCGGGGCGGCCGCGACGACCGAGACGGGGATGGTGTCGTCGACGGCGGGCAGCTTGACCGGGGCCTCGACGGACGCCGCGGCGGCGGGCACGGCGGCCGGCGCGGGCGCCGGGACGACGGCGAGCGGCTCGACGGGGCGCAGCGTCGTGGCCTTGGCGGCGGCCGTGCGCTGCTTCTCCTGGAAGTGCAGGCCCCACAGGTACAGGCCGCGGATCAGGCAGACGATCGCGGTGGCGAAGAAGATGCCGTACGTGATGTTGACGGCCATCAGCAGGCCGTAGACGGCTGCGACGCCGGCGCCGAAGGCGATCTGCGAGGACTTCTTCGAGGGCGAGGTGCCCGGGTCGGTGACCATGTAGTTGGTGAAGAGCACGAAGGCGGTGCCCGTCATCATGCCGAGGGCGGCGGGGATGGAGGTGTCGAACATCCAGCCGCGGATGATCGCCTGGAGCGCGAAGCCGACGAGCCAGCCCATGATCAGCGGCATGCGTCCGGTGAGCTTGCCGTTGAGCATGGTGCCGAGGGTGATGATGACCGCCGGGAGGATCCAGTCACCGGGGGCGGTGGTGCCCGTCAGGTACTCGGTGAAGTGGTACGGCGGGGCGATGCTGGCCCACGGGAACAGCACCAGGATGATCATGATGCCGAAGTTCGACGGGTTCATGTAGTGCCGCATCCGGCCCTTGAGCGGGGCGCGCAGCACGTGCTTGGTGCCGACGGCGACGACGACGCCGAACATCATGACCCAGTAGCGGTCGTTGACGTACGTCAGCATGTTCACTGCGAGGCTGGTGATGTGCGCGGGGTACAGGAACTCCACGAGCCCCTTGAACCCGCCGCCGCCGAAGCGCGGCGCGCGGCCCTCGCCCTTGGCGCTGATCCATTCGAGGACGATCTCGGTGGTGTAGCCGGTGGCCACGGCGATGAACGGCCACAGCCAGCCCTGCTCGAAGCCGAGCACGGTGTAGCCGAGGATGTTCAGCACCGAGATGGAGATGGCGAACCGCTTGAGGGCGATGATCACCTTGGGGTCGTGCCGCGGTGCCGCGGCGGGCTTGGCTGGGCTGCCGGCGGCAGCGGCGGGCGCTGCGGTGGGGGTCGTCGTCGACACGGTCGTCACTTCTCCTTGGCCTCGGTGCCGAGCTGGACCGAGTGCCAGCCGGGGCTCAGCGAAAGAGCCTGCTTGCGGACCTGGCCGGTCGCGTCCCGCCAGGAGATGTTGGCCTGGACGGGCCCGCTGACCTTGCCGAGGCCGATGTGGACGTCGGTGCTGCGCTTTCCGGAGTGGCCGCTGCCGCCGTCGACGCGGCCGAGCAGCTTCTTCCCGTCGGGGAAGGCGACCGTCACCTGGGCGCCGACCACCGGGGAACCCTTCTCGTCGACCAGCTTCAGGCCGAGGAAGTCGTTCTGGGCGGGGCTCAGGTTGCAGTAGAAGACCGGGGCGTCCCACTGGCGGGCCACCACCATGTCCAGGCGCCCGTCGCCGTCGGCGTCACCGGTGGCGATGCCGCGGGTGGGGACGGGCACGTCCAGCCCGAGCTCCTTGGAGATCGAGTCGTACTTGTCCCCGTTGCGGGTCCAGAAGCGCAGGAACTGGTCGCCGGCGAGGTCGTCGCCCGCTTCCACCTTCGGCCACCAGTACGGGTGCCGCAGCAGCTGGTCGTTGGCGGTGGCGAGCTCCTGGAGCTGCGCCCAGCGGCTGCGCTTGCCCTTCACGAAGCCGGTGGCCTGGGTGATCTCCGGACGGCCGTCGTTGTCGAAGTCGGCCATCTTGGCGTCCCAGCCCCAGCCGGACCAGGCGGTGTTGAGGGAGGCGCTGTCGTCCTTCCAGGGCGCCTTGCCGTCGCTCATCTTGCTGTGCAGGTCGTCGATGCTCTTCGCCTTGCTGATGAAGGTGTAGTTCGACTCCTGGATGCCGAAGGAGGTCGTGATGTTCGACAGGAAGGCGTCGAGGATGCCGTCGCCGTTCAGGTCGGCCCAGTCGATGCCCATGCCCTTGAACGAGCTGCGGCCGATCTCCTTCGACTTCGGCATCAGGCCGTTGTGGGCGGCCTTGACCTCCTTGAACTTGAGGTTGCCGGGCGTGGAGCGGTTGTGCAGCAGCGTGGTGGAACCGAAGTCGAGGCCGAGGTACAGCTCGGGCAGCAGGTCGCCGTCGACGTCGGTGGCGGAGGCGGCCAGGGTCCAGCCCTTGGCGCGGCCCTTGGGGACGACGTCGGTGCCGGGGATCTGCTTGTAGCCGCCGGCGGCGGTCCGCAGGAAGAAGTGCCCGCCGCCGCCGTTCTGGGCGTGCGACATGGAGTCGTTCATCGTGACCCCGCCGTCCTTCGTCCAGTCCAGGACGGGGCTCTCGGGGAAGTAGTTGCCGATGTAGATGTCCTTGCGGCCGTCGCCGTCGAAGTCGGCGACCGCGGCCGCGTTGGAGTTCCACAGCGGGCCGGTGTAGATGCTGCCGCCGTTGCCCGGGACCAGCTCGACCGGCTCGAAGCACTCGGCCTTGGGCGCCATCTTCTTGTCCCAGGCCTCCTTCTTCTGCTGGAAGATCACCGGGGTGCGGCCCCAGTAGTAGACGAGCAGGTCGGTGGCGCCGTCCTCGTTGTAGTCACCGGGGACGCAGCCGATGGGGGCGCTGTACTTGCTCTTCGGCAGCGGCGCCGGGTCGAGCACGAACGGCTCGTACGAGGCGCTCTTGCGGCCGGGGACCGGCGCCGGGGTGACGACCGCCTGGTCGATGCGCGGGTCGGTGATGCACAGGTCGTTGGGGAGCCCGTCGTTGTCGATGTCGTTCATGGCGACGCCGGCGCCGACCGAGGAGATCCACGCCTCGATGTGCTTGTACGCCTTGTTCACCTTGCGGACCGTCTGCTGCTTGTAGCCGGCCGGCATGGCGATGGACATCGGCTCGAATGCGAAGGACTTCGCGAGGTCGCGCTTTTCCGCGGCCGAGGACTCGTCCGGCTGCACCGCGTAGAAGACGCTCACCATGAGGGCGAGTGCGACGATTCCCGCGGACTGCTTGCGCAGCCAGGAGACTGGTTGCTGTGTCATGCGCTCGCGCCCTTCTGGGAATACGCGGGAACGGAAATACGCTCGGCGATCTGCTGCCGCCACGTTTCGAAGGCGGGGATTTCACCGCCGGAGCAGCTTTCGGGACGGGTGTCCAGGCAGACCTGCGCGGCCTCCTCGGGGGTGCGGCCGCCGCACAGCACGCGGGCCGCCATCCGGGTGTGGTCGATCGTCGTACCGGCCTTGACCCGGGCCTCGGAGGCGAAGGCGGAGCCCTGCGCGAGGTTGGGGAGGTGCTTGCCGGCGTGCTCGGCGAAACGCTTCAGCTCCTGCTCGTCGGCGCTGCCCGCGTAGGTGCAGGCGAGGCCGGAGCCGGCGTACAGGTCGCCGTGCCGGTGCTCGGGGTACGCGGCGATCAGCCCGGCCACGACGTCGGGGTCGGTGCCGCCGACGAACCACAGTGCCCGGCCGATGCCCTGGTCGAGCGCCCGCCGGCTGTAGGCGTCCGGGCCGCCCGCCCAGCTGAACTTGTGCTCCAGGTGCGGCTTGCGCACGTAGGCCTCGGTCTTGAAGTACGCCTGGTGGAAGCCGTATCCGTCGAGGATCAGCCAGCGCAGCACGGGGTCGGTCTTCGCGATGTCCGGCCACAGGAACTTCGGCAGCCGGGCCATCGCCCAGCCCACCCCGACCCAGATCATGTAGTCGTGGTTGCGGCCCTCGCCCTCCAGGAGGCCGGTCAGGCGCTTGTCGCTGCCGGAGAGCGAGTCGAGCATGACGGCGCCCATGCCGGCGCCCTCGTACGCGAACCCTCGGTAGGCGACCGGGACGGTCTCCAGCCATTCCTCGGCCTCCGCCGCGGAACGGGCCTCGACGGCATAGGCATAGCCCTGGAGGAACGTGCACCCCACGGTTTCCAGCTGGTTCTTCGCTTCCGGGTTCTTCACGTGGAATCCACGTCGGTCCAGGTGTGTTTCCCGGACATTTGGTGTGAGAACTCGGCGCCTCAGCGCTCGCAACATGGACACGTTCCAAACCGCCCCTCGTGTATTTTTCTCTTTCCCTGAATTTCCCGTGCGAATTACAGAATTCCGATCCAACGATCACGTTCGGCCGACGGGCCGTCCACTCCAGGAATGCTCAAACGGCATTCACGAGGAGCTGCTCGCGCACGGCGGTGCGCCACTGCTCGTACACCGGCACCGGGCCCTGGGAGCCGAGGTCGGGGGTGGCGTCGTCGGCGAGCGCGGCGGCCTGCTCGACGGTCAGTCCGGCCAGCGCGTGCACGGCCGTGCGGGTGTGCTCGGGGACGGTCCGCGAGAAGTGCCGGGCCTTGGCGGCGAACACCGAGCCCTGCCCCAGGTGCCCGCGGTGCTCGCCGCTGGCGGAGTACAGCGCGGCCAGGTCCTCCGGAGTGGAGCAGCCGGCGAAGGTGGCGGCCAGCCCGACGCCGGCCCACAGGTCGGCCCGCCGCTCGGAGGCGAACCGCAGCACGGCCGCGGTCACGTTGTCGACGTGCGCGCCGTGGATGAACCACAGCGCGCGCCCGACCCCCTGGTCGAACGCGCGCTGGAAGTAGCCGGGGTGGCCGTCCCACGGGTACGGACTGTCCAGGCGCTGCTCGTCGATCCAGCGGCGGGTGTCGAAGTACGCCCGGTCGAAGCCGTAGCCGTCGACGGCGAGCCAGCTCATCGGCGGGTAGAACTCGTCGCCGTGCAGCTCCGGCATGATCTTCTTCCACAGCGGACGGGGCAGCTTGGCCATGGCGAAGCCGATGCCGATGTAGTTGAGGAAGATGTGGCGGCGCCCGTTGGCGCCTTCCATCAGCTCCTGGGTGCGGGGGCCGCGGCCCGGGCCCATCACGTCCCGGATGGTGGCGGCCATGGTCGCACCCTCGTACGCGAACCCCTGGAGCTCGGGGTCGACGAGGGAGAGCCGGCGCTCGGTCTCCCACAGGTTGCGGGACTCGATGCCCCACTCGAAGCCGGTGACGACCGCCTGCGGGATGCTCTCCAGCTGGGCGGTGGCCGCCGTCGCCGTGACCGGGAACCCCCGGCCGGCGAAGCTCACGTCGTACAGGGACGGTGCCATGAGGAGCTTGCGGAGAGCTCCCGTTGCCGTTGCCACGTCGCGCCTCCTACGCGGGGCCACCTGGGTTGGTGGCGGGAGGCCCAATCGTCCTCAGCCGCTATAGCACGAGGCATCTTCGGAAGTGCGTAACTCGTTCCGCACTTCAGCCCATTAAGCGGGTCCCGCAGCGACTTTCGGCACTACTTCGGCAAGTCAGCGAATACGCCGAACCGCTACTTCTTCCCCTGCGACATCCCGGTCACACCTTTCACAGTCGAGGCGCACGTGCACATGGCCGTCGCAGCCGATGTGTTCGGCCCGCCGCGGCGGCCCCTCTTCCAACGGCAGATTGCGGTCACCCCACTGCATCAGGGCGATGACGGCGGTGGCGAGATCGCGCCCCATGGGAGTCAACGGGTACTCGTGCCGCACCGGCTTGTCCTGATAGGGCACCTTCTCCATGATCCCGAGCTCCACGAGCCGGGCGAGCCGGGCCGTCAGGACATTACGGGCGATCGGGAATTGCCCCATAAAGCCGTCGAAACGCTTCACGCCGAGCAGCGCGGAACGGACGATCAGCAGGCTCCAGCGCTCGCCGATCACCTCCAGCGAGCGCGCGAGATTGCAGTCCTGGCCTTCATAGGTCCTCTTCAGCATGCTGCCCAAAATAGCGGGTGAGTTGCTTGAAAGGACCCTCTGATTTTCGGCTGACCGAAAGTCCGCAATCCGAAAGAAGCCGCTTCGGGCCGTCCGCTGCTGAGATAGCCTCCGGAAAAATACCGAGGCTGGAGGCCCCCCGATGGCAACCGGAACGCATGCACCGTCCGCCGCGAAGACCGGTTTCATGGAGACGCTCAACAGCAGGTTCCACAAGGTGGGCCTGCGGATCTTCCTGGTCATCGTGCTGGCCCACTGGGCCGAGCACCTCGCCCAGGCCATCCAGATCTACATGCTCGGCTGGAAGGTTCCGGAAGCCCGCGGCGTGCTCGGCGTGCCGTTCCCGTGGCTGGTGAAGTCCGAGTGGATGCACTACGGGTACGCGGTCGTCATGCTCGTCGGCTTCATCCTCTTCCGCCGCGGCTTCACCGGTGCCTCCCGCAAGTGGTGGAACGTCACCCTGGGCATCCAGGTCTGGCACCACTTCGAGCACCTGCTGCTGCTGTGCCAGGCACTGGCCGGCGCGTACATCGCGGGCAAGGCCGTCCCCACCAGCATCCTCCAGCTCGCGTTCCCCCGTGTGGAGCTGCACCTCTTCTACAACGCGATCGTCACCCTCCCGATGATCGTCGCGATGTGGCTGCACACCCGCCGGGACCGGGCGGACAACGCCACCGCCAAGTGCGACTGCGCCCTGACGGCCTGACGGAACGGCAGACCAGGCCATGAGCACCCGCCGCCCCTCCGCATTCGCCGGCTCCCTCCTGCTGGCCTTCGCCTGCCTGCTGGTCTACGTGGCGCTGCCCAACGTGGGCAACGCGGCGCGGGCCGCGATGGCGGACGGGGTGGCGGGCTCGTTCACGGCAAGCCGGCTCACCTGCATCGCCCACCCCGGCCACGAGACCTGCGAGTGGTCCGGCACGTTCAAGTCCGCCGACGGGTCGGTCGAACGCGAGGACATCACCCTGTACGGCAGCGGCCGCGGCTCCCTGGCCGTCGGCCGCTCCGCCGAAGCGGTGGACGTGGGCAACCCGGGCCGGGTCTACCGGCCCGGGGGCTCCCGCGAATGGATCTTCACCGCGGCCCTCCTCCTGGTCGGCTACGGCCTCCTGGCCCTCCTGGCCCACCGCCACCTGATGCCACCGCGCACCCGCGCCCGCGCCTGAGGCGCCCCGGCCCCGGCCCCGGCCCCGGAAAAGATCCCCGGATTTCCCTCCACCACCGTGTAGAGACCCCGGCCCCGGCTCCGACTTACGGGTGACAGCGCGCCACAACGGCGCCGCACCCGCACCGACAGGAGCCAGCCATGGGCCGCCTCATCCACTTCGTCCACCAGTCCCTCGACGGCTTCATCGAGGGCCCCGGCGGCGAGTTCGACTGGCCGGCCATGGGCCCGGAGCTCTCCGCGTACTCCCACGAGCTGACCTCGGGCGAGAACACGGTGTTCCTGTACGGCCGGAAGGTCTGGGATCTGATGTCGGGCTTCTGGCCGAAGGCCGAGGAGTACTCGACCCACGAGCACGACCTCGCGTTCGCCCCGCTCTGGCGCAAGGCCCCCAAGGTCGTCGTGTCCCGCACCCTGGAGAAGGCCGACTGGAACACCCGGGTGATCGGCACGGACGTCGTCGCGCAGCTGACCGCCCTCAAGGAGTCCGGCGCCGACCTGGTCCTGTTCGGCGGCTCCGAACTGGCCACGTTCCTCACCGGGCACGGCCTGGTCGACGAGTTCCGGATCTGCGTGCACCCGGTGGTCCTGGGCGGTGGCAAGCCCGTCTTCCGCGAGCAGGACCGGCGCACCGGCCTGGAGCTCGTCGAGACCCGCACGTTCGACTCGCGGGTCGTCCTGCTCAGGCACCTGCGGCAGGCTGACGCGCAGGCGTGAGCCGTGCCGCCCGGCCCTCCAGGTGCCGGCGCTCCGGCGCACTGGCCGTGCCCCGGGCCGCCGCCCGGAAGGCGTCCGCGGCCGCCGCGTCCCGGCCGAGGAGTTCCAGCAGGTGACCCCGGGTGGCCGCGAGCCGGTGGTGGGCCGCGACCCGCGGGTCCCCGGCCAGCTCGTCGAGCACCCCGAGCCCGGCGGCCGGGCCGTGCACCATGGCCACGGCGACCGCCTTGTTGAGCGTGGCCACCGGGTTCGGCTCCACCCGTTCCAGCAGCTCGTACAGGGCGAGGACCTGCGGCCAGTCGGTGTCCCCGACGCTCTCCGCCTCGTCGTGGACGGCGGCGACGGCCGCCTGCAGCTGGTACGGGCCGACCCGGCCGCGCGGCAGGGTCCGGCCGATCAGCTCCGTGCCCTCCTCGACCAGCGCCCGGTTCCACCGCGTCCGGTCCTGTTCGGCCAGGGGCACCAGGTCCCCGCCGGGCCCGGTCCGGGCCGGCCGGCGCGCCTCGGTGAGCAGCATCAGGGCCAGCAGTCCGGCGGTCTCGCAGTCGTCGGGCACCAGCCGGTGCAGCAGCCGGGCGAGCCGGATCGCCTCGGCGGACAGCTCCGGCGCGGTCAGGTCCGCCCCGCCCGCCGCCGTGTAGCCCTCGTTGAACACCAGGTAGAGGACGTGCTGCACCTCGGCCAGCCGGGCCGTGGCCGCATCCCCCTCGGGCACCGCGAACCGCAGGCCGGAGTTCTTCACGGTCTGCTTGGCCCGGCTGATCCGCTGGGCCATGGTCGCCTCGGGCACCAGGAAGGCGGCGGCGATCTGCGTGGTCGTCAGGCCGCCGACGGCGCGCAGGGTGAGCGCGACCCGGCTCGGCGAGGACAGCGCGGGATGGCAGCACAGGAACAGCAGGGCGAGCGAGTCGTCCCGGTCGGTCTCCGGCATGCGTCGGCCTCCGGGCCGGGCAGCGCGGACGGCGGCCGGGCCTGCGCCAGGGCGTCCTCGCGCCGCCGCCGGGCCGACTCCCGGCGCAGCTCGTCGACGAGGCGGCGGGTGGCGACGGTGTACAGCCAGCCCCGCGGGTTGCCGGGGACGCCCTCGGCGGGCCACTGCCGTGCGGCCGCCAGCAGCGCCTCCTGCACGGCGTCCTCGCACGCGTCGAAGTTCCCGTACCGCCGCACCAGGGCGCCGAGGACCGGCGGCGCCGCCTCCCGCAGCAGCTCCTCGTACCCCTGCGGTCCGCTCACGCGCCGCCGCCGTCCGCGTCCCCGTCCCCGCCCGCATCCCCGTCCGCGTGCAGCACGGGCCACAGCTCCACCGGCCGGACGTCGGCGAACGGCAGGTCGGCGGCGATCTCCTGGGCCCGCTGCGGCCCCGCGCAGTCCAGCAGGTAGAAGCTCGCGAGGTACTCCTTGGTCTCCAGGTAGGGGCCGTCGGTGACCGCCGGCAGCCCGCCCTCGCGGCGCACCAGGCGGGCCGCGGACGCGTCCGCCAGGCCGTAGGCGCCGAGCAGTTCGCCGCTCTCCCGGTACTTCCGGTTGAACGCCTCCTGCCGGGCGAGCGCAGCGGGCCACTCCTCGGCGGGGACCGTGTCCCACAGCTCCTGGTTCCCGTAGATCATCGCGACGTACTTCAACGCCGGCTTCCTTCCGTGGTGCTCGTGCAGTACTTCCGTGCGGACGTGCAAAAGGCCCCGCTCCTGCGTTACGGGGGGATGGAGAACGCAGGAGCGGGGCGGTCGGGCGTTCAGGCGGTGCGGACCGCGGCCATCGCGGCGTCACCGGGCAGCTCCAGGCGGCTGTACGCGTAGGCCACCGACACCAGCGTCATGTGGTGGTGCCACCCCGGGTACGACCGGCCTTCGAAGTCGAGCAGGCCGAAGTCCTGCTCCAGGGTCTGCACGGTCGCCCCGGCACGCCGGTGCAGCTGCGCCAGCGCCACCAGTTCCTCGGTGCGCCGGTGCACCATGTTCGTCAGCCACATCCGGGTCGAGCGCCGGCCCGCGTACTGCCGGACCGCGAACAGCCGGTACGTGTGCTGCTGCGCCTGCCGGCCGAGCCGCGCCTCCGGCAGCCGCACCAGGCCCGTCATCACGGACGCCCGGCCCGGCCGGCCCTCGCGGCCGGCCACCCCGATGGAGTCCATCCGCAGGTGGCTGCCGGTCTTCAGCTCGAAGAACCGCTGCGCCTCGACGGCCGCCGGCATGTCCCCGGCGTACGCCTGGTTCGCCATCAGGTGCGAGCCCGGCACCACCGGCGTACGGCCGGACACCGCGACGACGAAGTCGCGGCCCCGCGCGCTCAGCCCCCGCACCAGGGAGGCGGCGCCCGCGTGCGAGCTGAGGTCGGCGACGATCGGCGGCGCGCTCAGGTGCGTCCCGGCGCCCATGCCGTCGACGAGGTCCAGCGCGTGCTGCTCGATGGCCCGGTGCGCGACGCCGGCCGGCACCCGGGCGCGGGACCGGCGCGCCTCGTCGGTGGCCCAGCTGCCGGGCAGCAGCAGCCCCCAGTCGGTGGGCACCGAGTCGGTGCCGTTGGTGAGGAACGCCCCCACACCGACCTGGCAGTTCACCGAGCGGCCGGTCTCCGGCACGAAGCGCCGGTGCACCCCGCAGGAGTGGTCGCCGCGCTTGCGCAGCACCGCGGCCTCCAGCACCCAGGCCTTCGGCGCCAGCCGCCGCTCGACCCAGCGCATCAGCTCGGTGCGCGCCGGCGCCCACTCCCAGGGGCTGGCGTTGACGAACTGGTGCATCGACTGCGAGGCGGTCGGGGAGTCGGACACGGTCGCCGCGATGCGGCGTACGGACTTCTTGCCCTCCGTCGTCAGCAGGCCCTGGAGGTACGCCTGGGCCCAGTGCCGCTGATCGGCGCGCGGCAGGTGCCCGAAGATCTGCTCGGTTATCACGGACACCGGCACCCGAGCACGGGTCAGGTCGTTGGCTGCCATGGCACGTTCCCCTTCTCCATCAACCGTCCAGGCGAACACGCTGATTAGCATAGCGATCGTTCTCTTTTTTTCCAGCGGTCGGCACAGTGGGGTTCCCGGCGCGGGCCGTTCGCCGCCACTTCGCCAAGTCGGAGGCACTTCGGCAACTCTGCGTTGCCTTCGGCCCGCGGATCCGCGCACGCTGGGACGAATCCCCCCCGGAGTGATCATGGTGAAGCAGGAAAGGGCCGCGAGGAGCCGCAGTTCCCTCGTCCGCGCCGCAGCCGAGCAGTTCGACCGCGACGGCTATGCCGGTGCGTCCCTGTCGCGGATCTGCAGAGCGGCCGGCATCTCCAGCGGCGGCCTGACGTTCCACTTCTCGTCGAAGGAGGAGCTCGCACGCGCAGTGGAGGAGGTCGGGAACGCAGCGGTCGGGACGGCCGTCGAGCGGATCCGCACCCGCCGCACGCCCCCGCTGCGCCGGCTGGTGGCCCTCACCCTGGAGCTGACCCGGCTGGTCGAGAACGACCCGGCGGTACGGGCCCTCGTACGCCTGGAGCGGGAGCGCCCCGGTGCCCCGCAGTGGTCGGACCTGTGGGTGCCTGCCGCCCGCGATCTGGTCCGGCAGGCGCGTGACGAAGGCCGGTTGCGGCCGAGCGCGCACCCCGAGACGGTGGCGGCGCTGGCCGCGCACCTGGTGACGGGCGCGGAGATCCTGGCCCGCCGGCAGCGCGACACCGGCGCGCCCGCGCCGGCGGAGGGCAGCGGCGAACTGCTGGAGCGGATCTGGCGGCTGGTCCTCACCGGCATCCTGGCCCCCGCCGAGGACGCCGAGGACGTCCTCGTGCCCGACCCTGCGGACCACGCCGCCGACGGCGGTCCGGCGCCGGCCTCCCCCGACGGTTCCGCATCCGCCGCCCCGGCCAACGGCACCGGTCCCGCGGGCGCCACCACCGGCGGCACGGGCGCCGCGGCCTTCTCCGCGCCCCGCCCCGGCCGGGGCCGGCGCCCGGACACCACCCGCAAGGGCCGCCCGGCGCCGACCGCGGCACCGGGCTCCTGAACCCCGCGTGGGGGGGGGGGGGGGGGGGGGGGGCGCCCCCGCCCCCCCCCCCCCCCCCCGG
>NZ_JAJAUZ010000139.1 GCF_020532645.1 Streptomyces bambusae | reverse complement strand
CGCCGAGTCCGGCGTCGGAGACGGTGGGCTTGCCGGCGGCCGTGAGCACCTTGTTCAGGAGCGTGAGGTCGTAGATGCCGGCGAGGTCGGGCTGCTTGATGAGTTCGGCCTTGACCGCCCATTCGGACTGGGTCTTGAGGGTGGCGGCGAGCGGGTCGTCGGTGACGGCGATGCTCGGCCAGGCCGGGTCGATGACCTTGGGGGCGAGTGCCTTGCCGGTCTCGGCCTTCAGGGCGGCGTTGGCGGAGGCCTTCGCCTTCTCCGGGTTGGCGTTGATCCACTCGTTGGTCTTCACCGTACCGCGGAGGACTGCTTCGACCACGTCCGGGTGCTCGGTGAGGAACTTCTGCGACACGATGATGTTCGTGATGACGAACTTCTTGTCGGGCCACAGACTGGTCTCGTCGAGGAGGACCTTCGCGCCTTCGGCCACCAGCTTGGAGGCGGTGGGCTCGGGGACCCAGGCGCCGTCGACGGAGCCGGACTTGTAGGCGTCGGGGGTGACCTTGTTGTCGGTGCGGACGACGGAGACGTCGCCCTTGCCGCTCTCCGAGTCGACCTTCCAGCCCTTCTCCGCGACCCAGTTGAGGAACGCGACGTCCTGCGTGTTGCCCTTCTGCGGGGTGGCGATCCTCTTGCCCTTGACGTCGTCCAGGGTCTTGATCTTCGCGGGGTTCACGACGAGCTTGACGCCGCCCGAGGCGGAGCCGGAGATGATCCGCAGGTTCTTGCCCTTGGACTTCACGTAGGCGTTGATGGACGGGGAGGGTCCGATGAAGCCGATGTCGAGGGAGCCGCCGTTGAGGGCCTCGATCTCGGAGGGGCCGGCGTTGAAGATCTGGGGGGCGATGTCGGTGCCGCCCAGCTCCTTCTTGATGAGCCCTTCCTGGATGCCCACCAGGGCGGTCGCGTGCGTCAGGTTGGGGAAGTAGCCGATCCGCACCTTGTCGGCGGACAGCTTCTTGCCGGTCGCCGCGACGTTCGACTTGGCGTCCTTCGTCTCGTCCTTGGACTCCGAACCGTAGCCGCAGGCG
>NZ_JAJAUZ010000138.1 GCF_020532645.1 Streptomyces bambusae | reverse complement strand
GACGGCGAGGACGGGGTGTGCGTTGCGGCGGGCGTCGGAGAGGCGTTCGAGGACGAGCACACCCACGCCCTCCGACCAGCCGGTGCCGTCCGCCTCCGCCGCGAACGACTTGCACCGGCCGTCCGGAGCCAGCCCCTTCTGCCGGCTGAACTCCACGAACGTGCCGGCCGAGGACATGACGGTGACACCGCCCGCCAGCGCGAGTGTGGACTCGCCCTGCCGCAGGGACTGCACCGCCATGTGGAGGGCGACGAGGGAGGAGGAGCAGGCGGTGTCCACGGTGACCGCCGGGCCCTCCAGCCCGAAGGTGTAGGAAATCCGGCCCGACAGCACGCTGCCTGCCCCGCCGGTCAGCCGGTGCCCGTCCGCACCCTCGACGGGCTCGAACAGGTAGGGGCCGTAGTCGTGGTACATGATCCCCGCGAAGACGCCCGTCCTGCTGCCGCGCAGTCCCGTCGGGTCGATCCCGGCGCGCTCGAACGCCTCCCAGGACGCCTCCAGCAGCAGCCGCTGCTGCGGGTCCATGGCCAGCGCCTCACGGGGTGAGATCCCGAAGAACTCCGCATCGAACAGCGCGGCTTCGTGCAGGAACCCGCCCTCACGGGTGTACGAGGTACCCGGCCGGTCGGGGTCCGTGTCGTGGAGCCGGTCGAGGTCCCACCCGCGGTCCACCGGGAAGGGCGTGATCGCGTCGGTGCCCTCCCGCAGCAGCTCCCACAGCCCGTCGGGCGACGAGACGCCGCCGGGGTAGCGGCAGCTCATGCCGACCACCGCGATCGGCTCCCGCGCCGCGTCCAGCAGCTCCTGGTTCTGCTTGCGCAGGCGGTTCGTTTCCTTCAGCGAGTCCCGCAGGGCCGCAACGACCGCTTCGGACGAGGTGTTGGTCATGATCTTCGTGTCTCCAGGACTCTTCAGGATCCGAGGCTCTCGCGCGCCATGCGGACGAGCTCGTCCACGTCCAGGGCGTCGATGTCGAGGTCTGTGTCGATGTCGGGCACGGCCTTCGGCGGCGTGACGGGCTCTGCCACGGCAGCTGCAGCGGACGCTCCGGCCGGCGCCAG
>NZ_JAJAUZ010000137.1 GCF_020532645.1 Streptomyces bambusae | reverse complement strand
GCGAGTGCTCGGGTGAGGACGGTGTCGGTGTCGGTGTCGGTTTCGGTGTCGGTGTGTGTGGGGTCGAGGTCGAGGAGGATGATGCGGTCGGGGTTCTCGGTCTGGGCGGACCGCAGCAGACCCCACGCCGCCGCGCCGGCCAGATCCGGTACGTCCTCCTCCGGACCCACCGCCTGGGTCCCGGACGTGACCAGCACCAGGCGTTCCTGCGCGGGTCGGTCTTCGGCGAGCCATTCCTGGGTGCGGGTGAGGGCTTCGTGGACGGTGTCGTGCACGTCCGCGCCGGGCGTCAGGCGCAGCACGGTCACGTCGTCCGCCGAGAGTCCGTCCGCCGACAGTCCGTCCGTGGACGGGCCGGTCGTGGCGGCCGCGTCCACCGGAACCCACTCCACCCGGAACAGCGACTCGTGCAGTCTGCTGCCCGCGGCGTCGATCTGCTCGGCCGACACGGCACGCGACGCGAGGGAGCCCACGGTCGCCACCGGGGCGCCGGCCGGGTCGTAGACCTCGATCGTCACCGCGTCGCCGCCCGCCGGTGCGAGCCTGACCCGGGCTGCATCGGCGCCCGAGGCGTGCAGCCGTACGCCGCTCCACGCGAACGGCAGCCGCGGCTCACCCGTCCCGGGCAGTACCCCCAGCTCGATGGCGTGCAGCGCCGAGTCCAGGAGGGCGGGATGCAGGCCGAAGTCGGCCGCGGTGCCGCCCTGCTCGTCGGCGAGGGCGAGCTCGGCGAAGACCTCGGTGCCGCGCCGCCAGGCGGCGCGCAGTCCCTGGAACGCCGGACCGTAGCCGAAACCCTGCTCGGCCAGGTCCTCGTAGCGGCCGGTCAGGTCCAGTGCCTCGGCGCCCGGCGGCGGCCAGGCGGCCGGGAGGTCCGCCGGGACCGGCAGTTCGTCCGGTAGGAGCACACCGTCGGCGTGCCGCACCCACTCCTGTGTGAAGCCGGCGCTCTGCGCTCGCGAGTGCACGGTGACCTGACGGCGGCCCGTATCGTCCGCCGGACCCACGGCGACCTGGAACTGCACGGCTCCGTCCGCCTCCAGCACCAGCGGTGACTCCAGCGTGAGCTCTTCGAGGTGCCCGGCCCCCGCCTCGGATCCGGCGCGCAGGGCCAGCTCCACGAAGGCGGTCCCGGGCAGCAGCACCCGTCCGCGCACCGCATGGTCCTCGAGCCACGGGTGAGCACGCAGGGACAGCCGGCCGGTCAGCAGCAGCTCGTCGCTGTCGGCCCGCGGGACGACGGCGCCCACCAGCGGGTGCCCGGACTCGCCCAGTCCGATCGAGACCGCGTCCGCAGCCGGTGCCGTGGCTGCCGTGT
>NZ_JAJAUZ010000136.1 GCF_020532645.1 Streptomyces bambusae | reverse complement strand
CCGAGTGCTCGGGTGAGGACGGTGTCGGTGTCGGTGTCGGTGTCGGTGTGTGTGGGGTCGAGGTCGAGGAGGATGATGCGGTCGGGGTTCTCGGTCTGGGCGGACCGCAGCAGACCCCACGCCGCGGCCGTTGCGACGTCGGCGTCGTCGCCGGTCGACGTGGCCATGGCGCCGCTGGTGACGACGACCAGGCGTTCCTGCGCGGGTCGGTCTTCGGCGAGCCATTCCTGGGTGCGGGTGAGGGCTTCGTGGACGGTGTCGTGCACGTCCGCGCCGGGCGCGAGGCGCAGCACGGTCACGTCGTCCGCCGAGAGTCCGTCCGCCGACAGTCCGTCCGTGGACGGGCCGGTCGGGGCGGCCGCGTCCACCGGAACCCACTCCACCCTGAACAGCGTCTGCTCCCCGGTGCCCGGACGGGTCGCCGTGCGCAGCTGATCCTCGGACACCGCGCGCAGGGACAGCGCAGACACCTCGGCCACCGGCGCACCGGTGCCGTCGGCGATCAGCAGTGCCACCGCGTCCGCCCCCGTCCCCGCCGGGCGCACCCGGACCCGGGCCGCATCGGCGCCCGAGGCGTGCAGCCGTACGCCGCTCCACGCGAACGGCAGCCGCAGCGCGTCGGCGGCCGGCAGCGCGCCCAGTTCGATGGCGTGCAGCGCCGCGTCGAGCAGCGCCGGGTGGATGCCGTACGCCGCCGCGGTGCCGCCCTGCTCGTCGGCGAGGGCGACCTCGGCGAAGACCTCGGTGCCGCGCCGCCAGGCGGCGCGCAGTCCCTGGAACGCCGGACCGTAGCCCAACCCCTTCGCTGCCAGCGCGTCGTACCAGCCGGCGAGGTCCAGCGCCTCCGCATCACGCGGCGGCCACTCCGCGAGCGTGTCCGGTGCCGGGGCCGTGGTCGCCTCCGGGGCCAGGACGCCGGTGCCGTGACGCAGCCAGGCCTCCTCCTCGGGCGCGTTCTCGGGACGCGAGTGGACCGTGAACGTGCAGCGTCCCGCGGGGTCAGGCGAGCCGACCGCCAGCTGGACCCGTACGCCGCCGGACGGCGGCAGGACGAGCGGAGCCTCCAGCGTCAGTTCCTCGACCGCGTGGCAACCGGTCAGATCGCCTGCGCGAAAGGCGAGTTCCACGAGTCCGGCGCCCGGGAACAGCGGCGTGCCGAACACTGCGTGATCGCTCAGCCACGGGTGCGTGTCGACGGACAGCCGTGCGGTCAGGACCAGGCCGTCGGAATCCGCGAGCGAGACGGCGGCCCCGAGCAGCGGGTGCCCGGCCGGACCCAGCCCCAGACCGGCCGCGGAGGCGTCGGCGCTGTGCGACGCGTCGTGGCGCA
>NZ_JAJAUZ010000135.1 GCF_020532645.1 Streptomyces bambusae | reverse complement strand
GGGTCTGTCAATCGAACGGTGTAAGCGGGGTGTTCGGGGTTAATGACGGGCTGCGGAGAGGCGGCCGTCGAAGGTGATATCGAAGGCGTTCAGAGCGGTCTTCCAGCGCAGGGTCCAGCGGGTCTGTCCTCTGCCGGTCGGGTCGAGCGACATGATCGCCATATAGACGCACTTCAACGCGGCCTGCTCGTTGGGGAAGTGTCCGCGGGCCTTGACCGCCCGCCGGATCCTGGCGTTCACGGACTCGATCGCGTTCGTGGTGCAGACGATGCGGCGGATCTCGGTATCGAACCGCAGGAACGGCGTGAACTCCTCCCACGCGTTCTCCCAAAGCCGGACGATCGCCGGATACTTCCGGCCCCAGGCCTCGGCGAACTCGGAGAACCGCTCCAGGGCGGCCTCCTCTGTCGGCGCCGTGTAGACGGGCTTGAGCAGTTTGGCGATCCTGTCCCAGTCCTGGCGGGCGGCATAGCGGAAGGAGTTCCGCAGCAGGTGGACCACACAGGTCTGCACGATCGCCTGCGGCCAGACGGTCTCGACCGCGTCGGGCAGGCCCTTCAGCCCGTCGCAGACCAGCATGAGGACATCGTTCACGCCGCGGTTCTTGATCTCGGTCAGGATGTGCATCCAGTGCTTGGCGCCCTCGCCGCCGTCCCCAGCCCACAAGCCCAGGATCTCGCGCCGGCCCTCGACGGTGACGGCCAGGGCCACGTAGATCGGGCGGTTGGCGACGGCGCCGTCGCGGATCTTCACGTGGATCGCGTCGATGAACACCACTGGATAGACCGGGTCCAGCGGCCGGTTCTGCCACTCGACCATGCCCTCGAGGACCTTGTCGGTGATCGTGGAGATCGTCTGGCGCGAGACGTCGGCGCCATAGACCTCGGCCAGGTGGGCCTGGACCTCGCCGGTGGTCAGGCCCTTCGCGGACAACGAGATGACCATCTCGTCCACGCCGGTCAGACGCTTCTGCCGCTTCTTGACGATCTTCGGCTCGAACGATCCGTCCCGGTCCCGCGGCACGGATATCTCCACCGGTCCCACGTCGGTCAGCACGGTCTTGGCGCGTGTGCCGTTGCGGGAGTTGCCGCCGTTCTTGCCCGCCGGATCGTGCTTGTCATAGCCCAGGTGGTCGGTGATCTCGCCCTCCAGAGCGGACTCCAGCAGCCGCTTCGTCAGCTGCTGGAGCAGTCCGCCCTCACCGGTCAGCTGCAGGCCCTCGGCCTGGGCCCGGGACACCAGCTCGTCGATCAGCCTGTCATCCACCGCCTTCGCCGGCTGCGGCTCAGCCGCCTCAACGGGCTCGTCCTCAGTCACGTTCTCACTGGTCATCGATGCATCCTCCATGATCGGGAGTTACACCGAACGATTTACAGTCCC
>NZ_JAJAUZ010000134.1 GCF_020532645.1 Streptomyces bambusae | reverse complement strand
GTTGCGCGGGCCTGCCGGGATGCGGGGATCGCGAGCGTTGCCGTTTACGCGGATCCGGACCGGGATGCTCTGCATGTCCGTGCGGCCGATGAAGCGTTCGCTCTGGGCGGTGACACCCCGGCCGGCAGTTACCTGGACATTGCGAAGGTCCTGCAGGCCGCGGCGGATGCCGGCGCGGACGCCGTTCACCCGGGTTACGGGTTCCTGTCGGAGAACGCGGAGTTCGCGCAGGCCGTGATCGACGCGGGTCTGACGTGGATCGGTCCGCCGCCGCAGGCGATCCGGGACCTGGGTGACAAGGTCGCCGCCCGTCACATCGCCCAGCGGGCCGGTGCGCCGCTGGTCGCCGGCACCCCGGACCCGGTCTCGGGCGCGCAGGAGGTCGTGGCGTTCGCGCAGGAGCACGGTCTGCCGATCGCGATCAAGGCGGCGTTCGGTGGTGGCGGGCGTGGTCTGAAGGTCGCCCGCACGCTGGAAGAGGTCCCCGAGCTCTACGATTCCGCGGTGCGTGAGGCGGTGGCGGCGTTCGGGCGGGGCGAGTGCTTCGTGGAGCGCTACCTCGACAAGCCGCGGCACGTGGAGACGCAGTGCCTGGCGGACTCGCACGGCAACGTGGTCGTGGTCTCCACCCGTGACTGCTCGCTCCAGCGCCGTCACCAGAAGCTGGTGGAGGAGGCGCCGGCGCCGTTCCTGTCGGCGGAGCAGAACGCGCAGCTGTATGCGGCGTCGAAGGCGATCCTGAAGGAAGCCGGCTACGTCGGCGCCGGCACGGTCGAGTTCCTGGTGGGCGCGGACGGCACGATCTCCTTCCTGGAGGTCAACACCCGCCTGCAGGTCGAGCACCCGGTCACCGAGGAGGTCACCGGCATCGACCTGGTCCGGGAGATGTTCCGGATCGCGGACGGCGAAGTCCTGGGCTACGACGACCCGCCGCTGCGCGGGCACTCGTTCGAGTTCCGGATCAACGGCGAGGACCCGGGCCGCAACTTCCTGCCCGCTCCCGGCACCGTCACCGCCTTCATCCCGCCGACCGGGCCGGGTGTGCGGCTGGACGCGGGTGTCGAGTCCGGCAGCGTCATCGGCCCGGCGTGGGACAGCCTGCTGGCGAAGCTGATCGTCACGGGCGCCACCCGCGAGCAGGCCCTGCAGCGGGCCGCCCGCGCGCTGGCGGAGTTCCAGGTCGAGGGCATGGCCACCGCCATCCCCTTCCACCGCGCCGTGGTCACCGACCCCGCGTTCGCCCCCACCGACGGCAGCCCGTTCACGGTCCACACCCGCTGGATCGAGACCGCCTTCGTCAACGACATCCCCGCCTTCACCGCCCCCGCAGCAGACGAAGCCGAGGACGAACCGGGCCGCGAGACCGTCGTCGTCGAAGTCGGCGGCAAGCGCCTGGA
>NZ_JAJAUZ010000132.1 GCF_020532645.1 Streptomyces bambusae | reverse complement strand
GGCGCTTGCGGCCGGTAAGCCCACTCCGGCCCGGCCGGCGCCGCGTCCCGCCGTGTCGGCGCCGGGCGGGGGCGGCGCCTGCCCGCACCGTTCGCCCGCCTACCTGGAGCGCGGTATCGCCATGGCGGAGCAGCGCATCGAGGAGGCGTCCGAAGGCATCCACAAGACCGTGTACCGGGTGTTCCTCGCCGTGCTGGCCAAGCACGGACGGTGCGGCTGCCTCACCGACGGGCACATCGGCCGGCTGTTCGCCGCCGCGCAGGGCAAGGGCGAGTCCTTGCGGCACTGCGAGGTCGCCTGGTCCAACGCCGTTGCAGCTTTGGGGATCTGAACATGCCCGAGGACGAGAAGAACCCGGCCCGCGAGGTCATCACCAAGTACGCGCAGGCCCATTTCCGGTACTTCCGCACCGTCGACGGCACCGTCTACGCGCAGCGCAACGGGCACCCCGTGGCCCGGCCGATCCGGTCCCAGGGCACGACCGGCAGCCACCGGCAGGAACTCATGGTCGGTCTGTTCCGCGACGGGGTCGGCGTCTTCAACGGAACCGCCTTGAAGGAGGCACTGGACTTGATCGAAGCACTCGCGCTCACCGAGGACGTCCAGCCCGTTCATATCCGCGTCGCCCCCGGATTCGACGGCGCGACCTGGCTGGACCTGGGCCGCGACGACGGCAAGTCCGTCCGCATCCACCCCACCGGCTGGGACATCCGCACCCCCGACCCCCGTGAGGTGTGCTGGCGGCGCACGCAGCTCACCGGCGAACTCCCCCTCCCCGCCAAGGACACCGACGGCAAGGGCATCGACCTGCTGATGCGCCTGGTCAACTTCTCCTCCGCCCAGAGCGAGGGCCTGGCGCTGGCGTGGCTCGTCGGCTGCCTCGGCCCGGACGTGCCCGTGCCGGCCCCGTTCCTCACCGGCCCCCAGGGCGCGGGGAAGTCCACGGCCGGCAAGATGCTGCTGCGGATCATCGAGGGCATGAGCGGGGACCTGCGCCGCCCGCCCAAGGACGAGGAAAACCTGATCACCGCCGTGGCCGCCGGGTGGATCACCGGCCTGGACAACCTCTCCCACCTCGGCCCCGACCTCTCCGACCTCATGTGCTGCATCGTCACCGGCGCCGAGAACATCAAGCGGGCCCTGTTCACCGACGGCGACGTCGTCCGCTCCCGCTACCGCCGCCCCCTGCTCCTGACCGGCATTGACGTTGGCGTCATCCGCCCCGACCTCGCCGAACGCCTCCTTCCCCTCCGCCTGGAGCGCCCCCGCGTACGGCGCACCGAGGCCGAACTGTGGACGGAGTTCGCGCGGGACCTGCCCGTGATCCTGGGGTCGGTCCTCGACCTCGCTGTCAGCGTCCGCGCCTCCCAGGCCGACATCCCCACCGACTTGCGGATGGCCGACTTCGCGCACCTGTGCGCGCAGCTGGATGCCGCCCGCAGCTTCGGTGCGCTGGATGCCTACCGGTCCAGCCTGGACGACCTGAATGACGACGTCATCGAGGGCGACCTCCTCGCCCAGACCGTCCTCAAGCACGCCGCCGGCGTGGACCCGGGCAGCGAGGTCCGGATGACGTCGTCGGAGTGGCTGCACGCCCTCACTCAGCTCTACAACGGCGAAGGAGAGTTCCGGCCGTTGCCCAAGGGGTGGCCCACCACCGGCAAGGTGCTGTCCGACCGCCTCAAGCGCCTTCAGCCCGTCCTCGCCGCCCGCGGCGTGCTCGTCGACTGGGGCCGCACCAAAGCCGCCCGCTACATCGCCATGCACCGCCCCGCCGCCCCGACCGCGGCCGTGCCTGAGCGGATGTTCTGAACCGCACCCCTGAAAGGGGCGGGCGCACAGGCAAGAGGAGCACCCCCGGCCAAGGCGCGGGGTGCTCCTCTTGTTGTTCCGGCGGCATGCCGCCGCTGCGCAAGGCGCGCCGCGCAGCGGCTCCCCATTCGCGCCCGAAGGCACGCCCGACAACAGGCAGAACCACCCTCTCTTTTCCTAAGAAGAAAGAACCTGCGTCACCCGCGTCACCAGCACCCCGAAAACCGGGCCTGAGCTGCGACGGCGGGGGTGACGCAGACGGCCCGTGGCTGCGTCATCCCGCGTCACCCACGTCACCGGCCCGCGTCACCCGATGACAGCGGTGACACAGGCCGGTGACGCACAACCCGCCCTCGTGTCACTGAAAACCGCAGGTCAAGGCGGC
>NZ_JAJAUZ010000131.1 GCF_020532645.1 Streptomyces bambusae | reverse complement strand
GGCTGCGGGTGGCTGCGGGTGGCTGCGGGTGGCTGCGGGTGGCTGCGGGTGGCTGCGGGTGGCTCCGGGTGGCTCGCGACCGTACCGGTTGCGCGTGGCGGCCGTGGTCACAGGAACGGTCCTGCTGAGAAGGATGGCCGAAATGACAGCCTGCACTGGGCTGCGTCGGCCACGGGGCCAAGGCTCCGGGGCGCTGGGGTACCGAGCCCCCCGAGGACGGGGTCGCGAGTCGCCCTCACGCGGCCGCAGCGCGAGCGTCCGCCGGTCCGTACTGATGTCCTCGCGCCGAAGCCCCGGCGCCTGCCCGATCCGACGGCCCGTGTCGAACGTCAACGCCTCGGCAGCCGATCGCTCAGCCACTCGCACGGATCGAGGATCCACTGCGCGTGTGCGTCCGTCAGCTTCGTCGTCCGGCGGCCGGTTCCCGGGCGAGGACCCGCTGGCGGGTCTGCGGGGCGCATGGCGACGCACGCAGCCGAGCCCTGCCGTCACGGGAGCGACCTGGGGCGGGCCGTGGGCCGGGGCGAGGCGGGAGGATGGCGGGGGCGCGGCCCAACCAGGCGGGTCTGTACGGGGTATGGCGCAGCGCACGGAAGCGCTGCACACTGCGCAACGCGCGTAGAAGTGACATGCACACGAAACCTCTCGGTCCTCCGCACGCAACCCGGCCCGCTTAGAACTGCCCTGCCGCCACGGCGTGTCCCCCACACCCCCGGTGCGGTGCTCCGCGAACCGTCCGCAACCGCTCGCGAAAGGCACCCTCATGTCATCTCGTCACATACCTGTCAGACGCTCCCGCCTCACCGCCGCGCTCGGCGCCGCCTGCCTGGCCGCCGCCGTGACGCTGGCCACGCTCACCACCGCCCCGGAGGCCGCGGCGAGTGCCGCCGTCTCGGTTCCGTCGCAGGGATCGCCGACCCAGCTCGACGTCGGCAACTGGAACGTCGAGTGGTTCGGCGCGCCGGACTTCGGCCCGACCGACGAGGCACTTCAGCAGCAGAACGTCCGCGACGTCATGGCGGGCGCCGACATGGACGTGTGGGGCCTGTCCGAGGTCGTCAGCACCTCGGCGTTCGACACCCTCGTGGCCGGCATGCCCGGGTACACCGGGGTCGTGGCCAACGACCCGATCGTGACGAACGGTGCGCAGTACTACTCGGACTTCGGCAACACCGAGCAGAAGGTCGCCCTCGTCTGGCGCTCCAGCATGGCCACCCTCGTGAGCGCGAAGGTCATCCTCACCAACCAGAACAGCAACTTCGCCGGCCGCCCGCCGGTGGAGTTCACCCTGCGCGGCACGTTCGACGGCGTCACCCGCGACCTCGTCTTCATCGTCCTGCACGCCAAGGCCGGAGCCACGCAGGACGCGTGGAACCTGCGCAACCCCGCCTCCCAGGCCCTCAAGTCCTACCTCGACACGACCCACCCCGCCCAGAACGTCTTCGTGATCGGTGACTGGAACGACGACGTCGACACGTCCATCACACCGGGAAAGGCTTCGCCGTACGCCAACTTCGTCAACGACGCGGCCCGCTACACGTTCCCGACGCGGGCCCTTTCCCTGGCCGGCGTGCCGTCGACGGCGGGCTACCCGGACTTCATCGACCACCAGCTCACCACCAACGAGGTGCAGGCGAAGTACGTCGCCGGCTCGGCGACCGCCTTCCAGCCCCAGCCCTACGTCCCGAACTACACGACGACGACCAGCGACCACTACCCGGTGCTGGCCCGCTACGACTTCGGCATCGGTGATGGCGGCGGCGGGCCCGCGAATGTCGTCATCAACGAGGTCCTGGCCAACGAACCGGGCAGCAGCACCGCCGGCGAGGCCGTCGAGATCGTGAACACCGGCGGCACGGCGACCAGCATCGCCGGCTGGACCATCCAGGACGCCTCGGCAGTGCGGCACACCTTCGCGGCCGGTACGACGCTCCAGCCCGGCAAGGCGATCACCGTGTACGGCGCGGCCTCCGCGATCCCCGGCGGCATCGTGGCGGTGGCAGCCGGCACGGGCGGCCTCAACCTGTCCAACAGCGGCGACCAGGTCATCCTGCGGAACGCGGCCGGAGCAACGGTCCAGTCGATGACCTACACCTCAAACCAGGCGGACTCCGACGGCGTGTCCATCAACCGCAGCCCCGACGGCTCGGCAACCGGCAGCTGGGTCAAGCACAACACCATCAGCTCCCTGTCCAGCTCTCCCGGCCGGCGCGCCGACGGAACGGCGTACTGACGCAGACCCCGATCCGAGCGGCTTCCGGAAGCACCCTTCTGGCAGGCTGACCGGGTGAACGGGAATGCAGACGCGTCCGGCGACCGGTTTCGAGACCGGCGCGAACGCAAGTACGGATATGACTTCCTCGATGAGGTTCTGGTGCGCTGTCCTCGGTGCGACGGGTGCGCCACCGTCACGCCCCATCCCGGTATCCCCGCAGATGAGGAGGCCATCGGCGCCGGGAACCCGGACCTCCGTCACCGGCTGCGGTGCATAGGGTGCGGCTTCTCCAAGGACCGGAAGGCCGACTCTGCTGTCCTGG
>NZ_JAJAUZ010000130.1 GCF_020532645.1 Streptomyces bambusae | reverse complement strand
CTCGTCCGGGATGCGCATACCACACCAACGAGCATCAGGACGGGAAGCAACATCTTGATTCCCTGCAAGCCCTTAGGAGGTGAGCACGGCTTTACCCAGGCCTGGCAAGATTCAACTCCATCTGTAGGAAAGGAGATTGACTTGCCGGAACATCATAGAAGATGATCTCCACCTCACAAGATGGAGGATCCTATGAAGAAGACCACTGCCGTTGTCGCAATGACTGGGATGCTGATGGCTGGCGCAGCTGCGCCTGCCATGGCGGGAGGCAACTGCGGGTATCGCACTTCGTGCACCTCGCTGAGCAACGGGAAGCTCACCATATTCCTGGCGACGGGCACAGTGGCGAACTATCTCAGCCCTTCGGTGACCTACCAGAAGACCGGCGGCTCTGCGGTCACGGTCCGCCTCGGGTACGCCTACAACGGCTCCGACCACTGGGGTAGCTGGTACACCCAGTCTGCTGGTACCACCAAGAACAAGACGTGGTCCAACGCCTACTACATCAGCGGGTGCAGGTCGGCCGTGGGCCTGCTGGATGCAGCCAACCAGCAGCAGTTCCAGACGCCCCCCGTCACCAGCTGCTGACAGCAAGCTACACCGGGCCGCCCTCTCCCGCAGGGGGCGGCCCTGTCGCGCGGCGCCGTTACCTGTTCCCACCTCCGAACGAGGCCCCTTCCGTTGATCAGCGCAATACTTAACGGCAATCCCTGGCTGCTGCCGTCTCTCCTCTGCATTGGTCTGCTCCTCAGCACCGCCATACTGTTCCTCGCCCGTCGGCGCAGCTTGTCCCAGCTGGCGGCCTTTGCCTTCGGGTGGGCCCTGGCCGGAGAGCTCGTCCTCACCTTGTACCCCGTGCACTCCACCGTTTCCGGCGGTCTGTGTACGGTCAATAGGGATGCCCTGGGGCCTCTGACGACCCAGCAGGGACTTTTGAATGTCGCCCTGTTCATCCCGGTCGCCTGCCTCGGGACTCTCCTCTTCCGCCGTCCTGCAGTGGTGCTGGCCGCAAGCGCACTGCTGTCGGTGGGCACTGAGCTCCTGCAGTCGACGCTGCCCGTTCTGGGACGCGCTTGCACCAGTGAGGACTTGATCGCCAACTGCCTCGGGGCTCTCCTGGGCACAATGATGGGCGTCTTGCTGTCGCTGCCGCCACGGGCTTCACGTCCGGACAAAGCACCTGGCACCTCCAAGGTGCTGAGCAGTCAGGACTTCGTGCAGGGCGGCAAGATTCTCGCGACCGGAGTCGCCGCAAGCCTCCTGGTCGGGGCACTCACCGTGACTCCGGTACTGGCCGAGGTCACCGAACTGACCCAGGCCACGCGCGAGCAGCGGCGGACCGCGGAGGCCCTGGTACGAGACGTGTGGGGTCCGCAGGCCCGCGTGGCCAACGTGCAGTACAAGGCTGCCGACCCGACCGTGCCCGGCAGTCAGGGACAGACCATGGTTACCCTCAGGGACGGCTCCCTGAGCTTCACCGACGGCGCCCGCTTCATCAGCGGGTCCACATTCGGCAAGAGTGGACCCGGCGTGCCGGCCCGCTCAGTCCGCACCGCAGAGCAAAGCATCGAGCAGGCGACCGCCTTCGTCCGCCCGCGCTTCCCCTGGGCACTGGCGAACGGCAGCAAGGTCACGGCGACCCCCACGGCACCGGGCACCGGGCAATTCACCGTGGCCTGGCGCGAGCGCAAGCAGGGGGCGCTCATGCCGATGCGCATGGACGTCGTCGTGGAGCCCGACGGCAGGATCTCCGCGTTCACCGGACGAAACGAACAAGGACCCGCAGTCCTCCCCCCACACCGCGTCACGGCTCAGCAGGCCCGCGCAACGGCACAGGACCGAGTGCCCCAGGGCCGCTTCACCGAATCTGAGTTGATCGTGAAGAAGGACCCCCAGGGGGCATGGGCGATGTTCTGGCTCATAGGCTTCGCTCTCCCCGATCCTCCTGCACCAACCGTTCCGAACGGGACGACGCCGGAGCCGGCGGAACCACAAGGCATCGTCATCGTGGTACATGCCGACACCAGGAAGGTCATGGACGGTCCCCCCAGCGAGGCACCCTGACCACACATGAGTGCGTTCCGAGCCCAAGAACACCGACGGCTCTCCTGCATGAAGGCGATTGTCGACGTACTCGTGAAACGTTCACTCGTACGCGGACAGCTGTCTGCTAAGGGCTTGCAGGGAATCAAGGTGTTGCTTCCCGTCCTGATGCTCGTTGGTGTGGTACGCGCATCCCGGACGAGAATCGTGACCAACTCGCGGTGAAGTTTGCGGTGTTGTTGCCGCATCTGGACGAGCGTCAGCGTCGGTTGCTGCTGGCTGCTGAGGCCCGGGTCCTGGGTCACGGCGGCGTCCGGGCTGTCGCGCTGGCGGCCTCGGCGAGTGAGACGACGGTCCGCAAAGGCGTGTTCGAGCTGGAGGCCGGCGAGGAGCCCTTGGGCCGGGTTCGGCGTCCGGGGGGAGGTCGCAAGCGGGTCGCGGAACTTGATCCGGGGCTGCGGTCGGCTCTGTTGGCGTTGGTGGAGCCGGAGGTGCGGGGTGATCCGATGTCGCCGCTGCGATGGACGGTGAAGTCGACCCGCGTACTCGCGAGGGAACTGACCCGGGCCGGGCACCGGGTCAGTGCCGACACCGTTGCCGATCTGCTGCGGGAGGAAGGCTTCAGTCTGCAGGCCAACGCCAAGACGCCCGAGGGCGGCCAGCACGCCGACCAGGACGCACAGTTCCGCTACCTCAACGAGCAGGCCCGCGAGCACCGGGACGCCGGCCAGCCGGTCATCAGCGTGGACACCAAGAAGAAGGAGCTCGTCGGCGAGTTCAAGAACGACGGCCGCCAGTGGCGTCCGGCCGGTGATCCGGTGCTGGTGAACATGCACGACTTCGCCGACCCGAAGCTGGGCAAGGCGATCCCGTACGGGGTCTACGACCTGGCGGCGAACACCGGCTGGGTCAACGTCGGCACCGATCACGACACCGCAGCGTTCGCGGTGGAGTCGATCCGCCGCTGGTGGAACGGACAGGGCCAGGTTTCCTATCCGCAGGCGACACGGCTCCTGATCACGGCAGACGCGGGTGGCTCCAACGGCTACCGCACCCGGGCCTGGAA
>NZ_JAJAUZ010000013.1 GCF_020532645.1 Streptomyces bambusae | reverse complement strand
CCGAATAACCCGCGGTCCCGTACGTTCCCAGGAGGTGACGACCATGGCCACCACGCTCGCCACGGCTGCCGAGGGCACCACGACGGTGTCGCACGCCGCCCGCATCGCACACGTCTCGAAGTCCTTCGCCGGTCCTGCCGGAACGCAGCTCGTCCTGGACGACATCAGCCTCGATGTCGCGCCCGGCGAGTTCGTCACCATCCTGGGTGCCTCGGGATGCGGCAAGTCCACCCTGCTCAACCTGGTCGCCGGACTGGACCGGCCGTCCGCGGGGTCCATCGAGACCCCCGGCGGCCGGCCCGCCCTGATGTTCCAGGAGCACGCCCTCTTCCCGTGGCTGACCGCGGGCAAGAACATCGAACTCGCGCTCAAGCTGCGCGGAGTGCCCAAGTCCGAGCGCCGCGACGAGGCCGAGCGGCTGCTGGAGCTGGTCCGGCTCGGCGGCGCGCACGGCAAGCGGGTGCACGAGCTGTCCGGCGGCATGCGCCAGCGCGTCGCACTGGCCCGGGCCCTCGCGCAGGCCAGCGACCTGCTGCTCATGGACGAGCCGTTCGCCGCGCTCGACGCCATCACCCGGGACGTGCTGCACGGCGAGCTCACCCGGATCTGGGAGGAGACCAGCCTCTCGGTCCTCTTCGTCACGCACAACGTGCGGGAGGCCGTACGGCTCGCCCAGCGCGTGGTCCTGCTCTCGTCGCGGCCCGGCCGGGTCGCCAAGGAGTGGGCCGTGGACATCCCGCAGCCGCGCCGCATCGAGGACGCGGACGTCGCCGAGCTGTCCCTTGAGATCACTGAACACCTGCGTGGGGAGATCCGCCGCCATGGCCAGCACTGACACCACCCCGAAGCAGGACGACCTGGCCGGCCTGGAGGCCGGGCTCGACGCGCTCGACGCCGTCGAGGTGCGCCGTACGCCGGTGCGCGAGGTGCTGGTCAAGAAGGTGCTGCCGCCGTTGGTGGCGGTGGCGCTGGTCCTGACCGTCTGGCAGCTCCTGGTCACCACGAAGACCGTCGACGAGACCAAGCTGCCCCCGCTGTCCGCGGTGTGGGACGGTCTGGCCGACATGTGGCTGCAGGGCACCCTGCTGGAGGTCATCTGGACCTCGGTCTCCCGCGGCCTGTTCGGCTTCCTGATCGCCCTGGCGATCGGCACCCCGCTGGGTCTGCTCGTCGCCCGGGTGAAGTTCGTGCGCGCCGCGATCGGACCGATCCTGTCCGGCCTCCAGTCGCTGCCGTCGGTGGCGTGGGTGCCGCCCGCCGTGCTCTGGTTCGGCCTGAACGACGCCATGATGTACACGGTCATCCTGCTGGGCGCGGTCCCCTCGATCGCCAACGGCCTGGTGTCCGGCGTCGACCAGGTGCCGCCGCTGTTCCTGCGGGCCGGCCGCACGCTGGGCGCCACCGGGCTGAAGGGCACCTGGCACATCGTCATGCCGGCGGCGCTGCCCGGCTACCTGGCGGGCCTGAAGCAGGGCTGGGCGTTCTCCTGGCGTTCGCTGATGGCCGCCGAGATCATCGCGTCCTCGCCGGAACTCGGCCTGGGCCTGGGCCAGCTGCTGGAGAACGCCCGCAACAACATCGACCTGCCGGGCGTGTTCCTCTCCATCCTGCTGATCCTGGTCGTCGGCATCGCCATCGACCTGCTGGTCTTCAGCCCGGTGGAGCGCTGGGTGCTGCGCAGCCGCGGCCTGCTGGTGAAGTGAGCCGGCCGTGTACCAGCGCCCCGTCCTCCTCGTCATCGCCCACGGCAGCCGCGACCCGCGGCACGCGGCGACCGTCCACGCCCTGACCCGGCGGGTGCGGGCGCTGCGGCCGGGGCTGGCCGTGGAGACCGCGTTCCTCGACTTCAACGCGCCGTCCGTCGGTCAGGTCCTGTCCCGGCTGTACGCGGACGGGGTGCGGGAGGTCGTGGCGCTGCCGCTGCTGCTGACGCGGGCCTTCCACGCGAAGGCCGACATCCCGGCGGTGCTGGCCGAGGCCTGCGAACAGCTGCCGGGGCTGCGGGTCCGCCGCACCGAGGTGCTGGGCCCGTCCCCGCTGCTGGTCGCGGCCCTGGAGCGGCGGCTGGCGGAGGCGGGCGTGGCCCCGGCCGACCGCTCGACCACCGGCGTGGTGCTCGCGTCCGCCGGTTCCTCAGACCCGGAGGCGATCGCAGTGATCGCTGAAACCGCGCGGGAGTGGCGGCTCACCGGTTGGTGTGCCGTGCGTCCTGCGTTCGCCTCCGCTGCTCTTCCCCGTACGGAGGACGCCGTACGGGCGCTGCGCGCCGAAGGAGCCCGCCGGGTGGTGGTGGCCCCGTACGTGATCGCCCCGGGGCGGCTCCCGGACCGGATCGCGGACGGGGCGCGCGCGGCCGGCGCGGATGCCCTCGCCGGTGTGCTGGGCGCCGCGCCGGAGCTGGCGCTGCTGCTCTTGGAGCGCTACGACGGGGCCCGCGCGGCGGTGGCCGCGCCGGCCGCGCTGTCGGCCTGAGCCGGCCCGGCCTGGTCCGAAAGGCGGGCCCTACTGCCTGCGGGCGGCGCGGGCCGCGGCCTCGTCGGCGAGGGCGGTGAGTTCGGCGATGTCCATCGAGCCGGGTTCCCAGCCTTCGCGGGCGAAGATGTTCGCCGCCTGGCGGAGGGTGTCGTTGACCGGGGTGGGCACCGCGTGCAGCCGGCCCAGCAGGGAGATCTCGCCGTTGAGGTAGTCGGCCTCGACGGAGCCGGTGCCGCGGGCCAGGCTCTGCCAGGACGAACCGCCGGCGACCTTGCCGTCCTCGGGTGCGGGCGGCACGATCTTCCCGGCGCGGGCGGCGCTCTCCTCCTCGGGCGAGACGGCGGTGATGCCGGCCGCGGCGAAGACGGCCCGCGCCTCGTCGGCGGCGCGCCGCAGCAGGGCGGACTTGGCGGGGTGCGGCTGCGGACCGGTGGTGGCCTGGACGGCGTTGCCGAGGTTGCCGAGCAGCTTCGCGTACTTCCAGTCCATGACGTTGTCGACCACGGGCGCTTCGAACGGCGCCTGCTCCAGGTCTGCGGCGATCCGGCGGACCAGGTCGTCGCTGCCGGACGGGTAGCGGCCCAGGTGCAGCATGCCGGTGAGCGGGGCGCACCGCGCGGAGACCGTGCCGGGTTCCAGGAAGACCGCCGGCAGCCAGACGCACATGCCGTAGACGCGGTCGAAGCGGCGCAGGGCGAGCCGCTGGCTCTCCACGCCGTTCTGGGCGCAGACCACCGGGAGGCGCTGGGCGGCGGTGCCGCCGCCGGCGACTGGGGCGGCGGCCCAGGTGTCGAGGGCGCCGGCCGCGTGCTGGGTCTTGACGGTGAGCAGCAGGACGTCGTCCGGGCGGAGTGCGCCCAGCTCGTCGGGGTGCTCGACGACGGGCAGCCGGTGGGTGCGGGTGGCGTCGGCGGTGGTGAGCCGCAGGCCGTCGGCGCGCAGGGCCTGCGCGTGGGCGCCGCGTGCGACGAGGACGGTCTCGCTGCCGGTCTCGGCGAGACGGCCGCCGAGGGTGGCGCCGATGGCGCCGGCTCCGATGATGATGTAGCGCATGCCCCGACCATGACACACCGCGCCGGTCTGCTCCGCGGCGGGTGACGGCGGTGCGCCGGGGCCGTTTCTTACCCGGTTTTGCGCTTCCCTTGCCGGAGTTGCGACGTACGACCGGCAGCGTGGTGCCCGCAGGTGAAAGCGGCGGGGACCCGGGTGGGCCGGGCTCCGGGGTGGAGGGAGTGCGCGATGGCGGACGGGGACAGGACTCAGCGGGCGAGCCTGGTGGCGGGCCTGGCGCTGGGGCTGACGGCGGGTCTGGCGGGGCTGGTGGCGCCCGTGGCGCCGGCTGCGGCCTCGGGGGCTCCGGTGGTCTCGGCTCCGGCGGTCTCGGCCGTTGCGGCGGCGCGGGTGCCGGCGGCGTCGCCCGCCTGGTGTCCGGAGGTGGCCGGTCACCGGGTGGACTGCGGGCGGGTGGACCGCCCACTGGTGGCGGGGCGGCCCGGGCTCGGCACGGTCAAGGTGAGCTATGCGGTGGTGCGCCACCGCGGCGCCGGCCCCGCGCAGGGCACGGTGGCCGTCAACCCGGGCGGGCCGGGCGAGACGGCGATCGACAAGGCGGAGGCCTTCGCGTGGGGCCTGGAAGGGCTGCTCGCCGACCACGACCTGCTGCTCGTCGACCCGCGCGGCACGGGCCGCTCGGAGCGCATCCCGTGCGGGGTGACGGACGCCGAGTACCGGCTCGGCACCCGGGCGCAGCAGCGGGCCGCGGTGGTGCGGTGCGGGGCGAACCTCGGCCCGAAGGCGGCCGGTTACACCTCGGCGGCAACCGCCGACGACCTCGACGCGGTCCGGTCCCGGCTCGGCGTGCGGCAGCTGGGCCTGTACGGGCTGTCGTACGGCACGTACCTGATGCCCGTGTACGCCTCCCGCCACCCCGACCGGGTCCGCAGCATCGTGCTGTCCGGGGCGTTCCCGCTGCGGCTGGACCCGCTGGCCCGGCCGAGCGCGCAGGCGGTGTCGCTGAACCTGCGGCGGATCTGCGCCCGCAGTGTGCCCGCGGCCTGTGACGGCGAGCAGGCGGTACGGGACCTGGCGGCGGCCGCGGCCCGGCTGCGGACGGCGCCGCTGACGGTGCCGGTCACCACCGGACACGGCGTCTACCGCAAGCGGTTCACCGAGGACAAGCTCGCCAACCTGCTGTTCGAGGCGGCCAGCGGGCAGGTCGGGACGGATCCGGCGGCCCCCTCGCTGCTCGGCCGGCTGCCGCACGCCCTCGACCGGTTCGTCCGGGGCGACGCCGGGCCGCTGCGGACGCTGGTGCGGGAGGAGGGCGCGTCGGCCGGCCTGGCGGACCAGGCGCCGTACATCGCGGTCGTCTGCAACGACTACCGGCGGGCCTGGTCGAAGGACGCCCCGCCGGCGGTGCGCCGGCAGCAGTACGGCGCGGCGCTGGCAGCGGCGCGGCCCGGGGAGCACGGGGCGTTCAGCGCCAAGGGGTTCACCGAGGGCACGACGGACGCCGGTGACGTGTGCATCGGCTGGCCCCGGGAGCACACGCCCGCGCCGCAGCCGACCCGGCCCGCGCTGCCGGACGTACCCGTCCTGGTGCTCTCCGGTGACCTGGACGCCAACACGCCCGACGCGAGCGGGAAGGAGGCGGCCGCGCAGTTCGTGCACGCCCGGTTCCTCTCGGTGCGGAACACCGGGCACGTGCCCGAGCTGGAGCCGGGCCGCTGCGTCACCGGCGTCTCCGCGCACTTCCTGCGCACCGGTGGACCGGGTGACACGTCCTGCCTGCGGGGCCTGCCGCCGATCGCCGTCACGCCGGTCCGCCGCTGACGGCGGCCCGGTGCCGGGGCCGCGCCCGCCGACCGCAAAGATGATCATATGACTGAGGAAACCGGGCACCGCCGGACGGTGCTGGTCGTCGAGGACGACCCGGGGGTGCGCAGCACCCTGGACCAGCTGCTGCGCTTCGAGGGCTACCGGGTGCTGACGGCCTGCGACGGCCTGGAGGCCCTCGGCCTGCTGGAGCGGGAGCGGCCCGACCTGGCGGTGGTGGACGTGGTCATGCCGGGCCTCGACGGGCTGGGCCTGTGCCGGATGCTGCGCCGGCGCGGCGACCGGCTGCCGGTCCTGGTCCTGACGGCCCGGCACGAGGTCGGTGACCGGGTCGCCGGCCTCGACGCGGGCGCCGACGACTACCTCGCCAAGCCGTTCGCGACCGAGGAGCTGTTCGCCCGGATCCGGGCCCTGCTGCGGCGCACCGAACCTCCCGCGGACGGCGGGGTGCTGGCGGTCGGCGACCTCACGCTGGACCCCGCATCCCGGCAGGCGTTCCGCGGGCAGCGGCCGCTGGACCTGACGAAGACCGAGTTCGACGTCCTGGAGCTGCTGATGTGCCACCCGGGCACGGTCCTCGGCCGGTCCCGGATGTACGAGCTGATCTGGGGCTACGACTTCGACACGAGCTCCCGTTCGCTCGACGTGTACATCGGCTACCTGCGCCAGAAGACCGAGCAGGGCGGCGAGCCGCGGCTGATCCACACCGTCCGCAGCGTGGGCTACACGGTCCGGCCGGCATGAGGCGGCGGGAACCGCGGGCGCGGCGCAGGAGGAGCCTGCTGCCGCGGGTGCTGCACCGCCAGCTGCTCCGTACGAAGGCCACCCTGGTGGTCGTCGCGGTGGCCTCGCTGGCCATCTCGCTGGCCGCGCTGATGTCGTACCGGGGGGTGAGCGCCCTGGTGGCCGACGAGCTGGAACGGTCCCTGGCCGACCGGGTGGACACCGTGATCGCCTTCCGGGCGGCCGGGCTGGCCCCGCCCGCCCGGCCGGACATGACCGAGCGGTACGTGTCCGCGGCGGGCGCGGTCGCCCCGCCGGCACCCGGCCGCGCCGCGCTGCCCGTCACCGCGGAGACGCGGCGGGTGGCGCTGACCGGGCGCGGCGAGAGCCGTGCGGACCTGGTGGTGGCGGGCACCGAGTACGGGCTCCTGACCCGGCCGCTGCCCGGTGGCGGAGCGGTCGTGGTCGGCCAGAGCTACGCGGCGGTGGCCCGGGTGGACGACCAGTTCCTGCGGCGGATGACCGGCACCACGGCGGCCGCCGTGGGCCTGGCCGCGCTGCTGGGCTGGCTGGTGCTGGGCCGGGTGCTGCGGCCGGTGCGCCGGCTGGCCGCCGCCACCCGGCGGATCACCACCACGCACGACCTCGGCACCCCGCTGCCGGCCGCCGGGCCGGACGAGATCGGGCAGCTGACGGGCAGCTTCGAGCACATGCTGGCCGCGCTGCGCCGGTCCCGCGCCCAGCAGCAGCAGCTGGTCCAGGACGCGAGCCACGAGCTGCGGACGCCGCTGACCTCGGTGCGCGGCAGCGCGGAGCTGCTCCAGCGGGCCCGCGGGCGGCTGGACCCGGCGGACGAGGAGCAGATCCTCACCACGCTGGTCACCGAGACCGCCGCGCTGGACGACCTGGTGCGGGAGCTGGTGGAGCTGGCGACCGACCGGTACACGGAGGAGGATCCGGAGGCCGTCGACCTGCTCGTGGCCGCGGAGGACGGGGCGCAGCGGTTCCGCCGGCGGACCGGCCGGGACGTGGTGGTGATCGTGGACGGGGCGTGTCCGCCGGTGCCGGTGCGGGCCCGGCCGCGGGCGCTCCAGCGGTGCATCGACAACCTGCTGGGGAACGCGGTGAAGTTCAGCCCCGACGGCACGCCGGTCACGGTGTCCGTGGGCGGGGGCAAGCTGGCCGTACGGGACCGGGGGCCGGGCATCGCGGCAGGCGAGGAGGAGGCGGTGTTCGGCCGCTTCTACCGGGGGCCGCGGACCCAGGCGGTGCCCGGCTCGGGCCTCGGGCTGGCGATCGTCCACGACCTCGTGGCCGCCGACGCCGGGACGGTGTTCGCAGGGACGGCACCGGGCGGCGGCGCGGAGGTCGGCTTCGAACTCCCGCCGTACGCACCGGCCGCGGCGGGCGGTACGGAGGTCCGGCGGCGGTTCGGGCGGGGGCGGGCGGTCAGTCCGCCGGGCCGGCGGTGAGGCCGACGAGCTTGGCGACGGTGTTCCAGTTGCGGGTGGTGGCGGTGATGCCCTTGAGCAGGGCGGGGCGGGCCAGGGCCTCGGCGAGCCTGGACCGGCCCAGGCCGTCGGGGACGTACAGGTAGATCACCCGGTCGCCCAGCCGGTAGTCCTCGGGGGCGTACTGCGCGGGGTCCACCGCGTCCAGCCGGCCGGCGGCGGGCTGCTCCGAGAGGAAGGTGGCGTGCAGCTGCCTGCCTTCGAGCTCGGCGGCCGGGTACGGGCACTGCGCGGCCACCTCGGCCAGCCGGTCCCCGTCCAGCACCAGGCAGGCGACGGCGAAGCCGAAGTGCGCCTCGATCGCCTGCTCCAGGGCACGGGCGAGGGCGCCGGGGTCCTGCCGGGGTGCGGTGAAGACGGCGTTGCCGCTCTGCAGGTAGGTGGCCACGTCCCGGTGGCCGAGCCCTTCGAGGACGGTGCGCAGTTCGGCCATCGGGACCTTTCTGCTGCCGCCCACGTTGATCCCGCGGAGCAGGGCCGCGTACCGCTCGTCGGGCTGCCGGGCCCGGGACTGTGCCGTGTGTGCCATGGCGGCAGGGTAGGGGACGGCACCGACATCGGGGCCGGTGCCGGTGCCTGTTTCGGTGCCTGTTTCGGTGTCCGTTTCCGTGTCCGTGCCGGTGCCGGGGCCGGTTTCCGTGCCGGGCCGGTCAGGGGAGTTCGGCCTCGATGAGGTCGGCGGCCCGGAGGGTGCCGCCCTCGTGGGCCATCTCCTGCCGGATCCGTTCGGTGCGGACGGGGAGTTCCGGGTCGGCGAGCAGGTCGAGGAGGGCGGTGCGGAGGGTGGCGGCGTCGGCCTGCTCCTTGTCGACGCGGCGGGCCACGCCGAGGGACACCAGCATGTCGGCGTTGCCGAACTGGTCGGTGGCCAGCGGGACGGCGACCATCGGGGTGCCGGTGGCCAGGCCCTCCTGGCTGCCGCCGGCGCCGGCGTGGGTGACGAAGGCGTCGGCCTTGCGGAGCACCGCGAGCTGCGGCACCCAGGGGTGGACCTCCACCGAGTCGGGGACCGGACCGAGTTCGGCGGGGTCGGTGAAGGAGCCGATCTGCAGGACGGTGTGCCAGCCCGGCAGGTCGCCGAAGGCCTCGATGCAGGCGCGGTAGAAGGCGGGTTCGCGCGTCAGGGCGGAACCGAGCGAGACCAGGAGCACCTTCTCGGCGTCCGCGGGCCGCTGCCAGTCGCCCTGCTCGGCGCGGTCGCCCTGGCAGGCGCCGACGAACGTGTGCACGGCGGCGTCCACCCGGTCGGCGTGCGGCTGGAGGGCCTGCGGGATCAGCACGATGCTGCGGCGCGGGCGGGCCACGAAGCTGTCGGGGGTGCCGCTGATGCCGTGCTCGGCGAGCCAGCCGCGGAACCGCTCCTCGTACGCGCGACCGCGGTCGCTGGCCCGCAGGGCGGCCTGCATCGGCGCGCCCACCTCCTCCTCGTAGCCGTCCCAGGCGACCAGGTTCGGGGAGAGGGAGACGGCGGGCACGCCCCAGCGGTGGGCCAGGACCCGGGCCGGATAGGAGGTGATGTCGTGGAGGACCAGGTCGGGCTCGTCGCCGGCGAAGGCCTCGGCGAGCTGCGGGAGGGCCTGCTCGGCGTCCGCGAGGAAGGGTTCGAGCTGGTCGATCAGTTCGGTGCCCCAGTCCTCGGGGCGGGTGGGCAGGACGGAGCGGTAGACCACGGGCGTGGCGCCGGTGGCGGCGACACGATCGGCGAAGGACTCCGGGACCGCGTAGCTGACGCGGTGGCCACGGGTCACGAGCTCGCGGATCACCTCGATGCTCGGGTTCACGTGCCCGTGGGCGGCGATGGAGAACATGGCGATGTGGGCGGGCTTCGCTGAGGTCATGCAAGGACTATAGCGAGACGAGACGTCTCGTTGCAAGAGTTTTCGATCATCCGGTGCGAGACTGGGCTGCGGGAACGGACCGACGAGGGGTGACGGCCGGCATGGACGAGGCACGCGCACGGGAAGTGCTCGCGGCGGCCGGGGTGGCCACGGCGGGCACGGAGCTCCTCGCGCTCGGCGAGAACGCGGTCTTCGCGGCGGGGGACCTGGTGGTGAAGGTCGGCCGGGCCCCCGAGCTGCTGGCCCGGGCCGCGCGGGAGGTGGCCGTGTCGGAGTGGCTGGCCGCGGCGGGCGTCCCCGCGGTACGGGCCGCCGAGCCGGAGGCGCGGCTCGTCTCGGGGCACCCGGTCACCCTCTGGCACCGCCTGCCGCCCGCCGTCCGCCCCGCCGGGCCCCGGGACCTGGCCGCGCTGCTGCGCCGGGTGCACGCGCTGGACCCGCCGCCGTTCACCCTGCCCCGGCGCGACCTGCTCGGCGGCGTGGACCGCTGGCTCCGCCTCGCCGGCGACGCGGTCTCCCCCGCGGACGCGGCCTTCCTCCGCACCCGCCGCGACACCCTCGCGGCCGCCGCGGCCGATCTCGTCCCCCACCTCCCCCCGGGCCCGGTCCACGGCGACGCCCTCCCCCGCAACGTCCACGTCACCCCCGCCGGCCCGGTCCTGGTCGACCTGGAAACCTTCTCCGTCGACCTCCGCGAACACGACCTGGTCGTCATGGACCTCCAACGCGCCCGCTACGGCCTGCCGGACGCCTCGTACGAGGACTTCACCGCCACCTACGGCTGGGACGTCCGCCAGTGGCCCGGCAGCGCAGTCCTACGCGCCGCGAGGGAACTCGCCGGCTGCACCTGGCTCTCCCAGCACATCCGCCACTCCCCCACCGCCAGGACCGAGTTCCACCACCGCGTGAACACCCTCCGCACCTCGGACACCGCGTCCACCTGGCACGCGTTCTGACTCCGGACACGACGCAGGACGGCCCCGCTCGTGCGCCTCCGAGGCATACGAGCGGGGCCGATCCGGCGGTCGGGGTCTAGCCCTTGGCGAGCGCGACCAGGCCGGCGAAGCCGTCACGGGTGAAGGCCAGCCGCGGGCCGTCCGGAACCTTGCTGTCGCGGACCAGCACCACACCGAGCGAGGTCCCGAGCGAGGCGACTTCTACGCAGTTTCCGCCGTTGTTGCTGTAGCTGGACTTGAACCAGCGCAGGGAGTCGGGAGAGTCGGTCACGGGGCGCCCTTTCGTACCTCGTTGATCATGGCCACAGAGGCCGCCTGGGACAGCGATTCGGCCTGCAGCTGATGGTAGGCCGTCAGCATCGGCAGCACCGAAGCGCTCTCGCGGTCCACATGACCTTGCGCTTGCGACTCGGCGTACGCAACGAGGGATCGGTCGGGCAACGTGAGCAGGTTGACCGGCAGGTCATACGGGCGGCGTTCTCCTATGCTGAAGGGTGCCACCTGGATCACGGTTGTGGGTAGCTCCGCATACTCCGCCAGTCTCTGCAGCTGGGCACTCATCACGTCAGGACCGCCCACCGGTCGACAGATGCAACTCTCGTCCATCACGACGAACACCATCGGAGGGTTGAGCCGCGCCAGCGCCGCTTGGCGCCGCGCAAGGAACGCAACCCGCTCATCGGCCTGCTCTGGCGTGATCGCCCCTCGACGCACGGCGCTGTTGGCCAACACGCGCGCGTACTCCGGCGTTTGCAAGAGCCCAGGGACGATGCCGATCTCGAACAGGCGGATCTCGACCGCCCGCCCCTCGTGCACCACGTACTCCGGAAACCCTTCGAGGAGGACGCCGTGCCGGGCCTCACGCCACTCGCGCTCAAACGACTCGGCCGTTCCGGTCGTGCCGAACACGAGGTCAGCTTTATGCGAGAAGTGAAGGGTTGGCGGTTTGCGAGCAGTTTCAACGGCCGAGATGTGCTGGCTTGAATACGACATGCGGGCGGCCAGCTCCTCCTGCTTCCAGCCCCGCAGTTCTCTCAACTCGCGGATTCGCGCCCCGTACGCCGCGGCAGGTCCACTCTCAGGCCTCAGTTCCTTGCGGTTGACCACGTTGACCCCGAACCTTCCTTCGCATGTGCTCACTTGAAGGGTCCTTCGACTCTAGGTCACGCTGTCCGCGTTCGGTAGCGGAATGACTACAGAACGGAGTGATGATGTCCGGGGACGAAGCAGTGTCCGACTGCATGGCGGACCGGTTCGAGTACAGCACTTACACGAGCACACCCGAGATCTGCCCCGGGTGCCTGCTGCCCGTACCGGCGGGCGCCCTCGTGCGGCGGCGGATGCGCAGCCGCCCGGACGGCCTGCCCCCGCTCGTCACGTACTGGCACACCCACTGCGTCAGGACGGACGGCACCCCGGTCAACACCGCCTTGAAGGACTGGTCGTGACCCGGTCAGCGCGGGACCCCCGCCACCAGCCCGTACGCCGCCACCACCGTGCGGGTCTGGTGTTCGACCTGGGTGGCCAGGGGGACCCAGCGGGCGCCGAAGTGGGTGGCGAAGGCGGCGCAGCCGTCGGTGAGGAGGCGGTCCAGATCGGGGGCGGCGCGGGGGCCGGCGGCACGCAGGAGCATGGCGGCGGCGCGCAGCACCAGGCGGCGGCCGAAGGCGTCGATGGAACCGACGTACGCCTCGCTGGCCTCGGCCGGGGCGGCGGTGCGCCACTCCTCGGCGATCCGCGGGATGAGGGCGAGGGTCCAGTCCACGGCGCGCAGCAGCCGGGCGGCCGCGGGGTCCGCGGGCAGTCCCGGGCGGACCCGGGCCAGTGCGGTGCCGACCTGGCGGGCCTGGGCGTCGAGCCGGCCGGCCAGCAGGCCGAGGGCCCGCCGCGGGTCGGGGTGCGGGGCCGGGTCGTCCACCAGGTCGCTCGCCCACATCGGGACCTCGACGACCGCGGTGGTGCCGCCGTACCGGTGGGCGTGGTACCAGGTGCTGAGCCGGGTGTCCTCGGGGTGGAACGGCCCGGCGCCGTCGGCGCCCGGCTCCGGCATCACGAAGACCCCCGGTCCCGGCGAGGGCCAGCCGGCGGCGTCCGAGGCGCTCGTCTCCAGCGGGATGCGCAGCTCGGCGGCCGACTTCCCGAACGGTTCGGCCAGCCCCGGTATGTCCCGGGTCAGCTGTACCCAGCTGCCGCCGAGGTCGGTGCCGTGCAGGGAGACCTGAAGGGCCGGCCGCACCTCGTCGATCAGTTCCAGCAGGGCCCGGGTCTCCGGCGGCAGCCGGTCCGCGGCCAGTAAAGACGGCGCCCACTCGGGCTGTTCGGGCCCGGGCGGGCGGAAGAAGTTCCGGTGGTAGTCGAGCAGGGTGTACGGCCGCGGCGTACGGTGCAGGGCCGCGCCGTCCGGGTCGGCGCAGAGCAGGAAGTGCCAGGTGGCGCCCGCCCGCAGGGCGGGGTCGGCGGCCACCTGCCGGGCCAGCGCCAGGGCGGTCGGGCCGCCGGCCGGTTCGTTGGCGTGGGCACCGGCCACCACCAGCACGTCGCGGGTGCCCGCGCCGCCGGGTGCGGGCACCGACTCCCGTCCGGCGGACAGCACCCACAGCGGGCGGCCCGCCCGGGAGGTGCCGGCCCGCCGCAGCCGGACCAGGCCCGGGTGTTCGTCGGCGAGGGCCCGTGCGGTCAGGGCCAGTTCGTGCGCGGTGGGATAGCGCGTGTCTCGGGAAAGGGTCACCCCGTTGTGGTGCCCCTCGCACGCGCCGCGTACTGCTCCCGGACGGGTCCTGTTGCCATGCTGCGACGGGGGCGCTCAGCAGTCGTACTCCCGTACGAGAAGGGTCACCGGCAAGACGTCGAACAGCGTCCGCAGCGGAACCCACGCCGGGCCCTCGAACGACACCGGACCCTCCGCTTCCGGGGGTGCCGCCGAGGGGTCCGCCACCACGGCCGAGGAGGCAGCCTCGGCCGAGGAAGCAGCCCCGGCCCGGGAGGCATCCCCGTCCAGCGCCGCGCGCCACCGGCCCGCCGGCAGCCGCAGCGCCGTGTCCCGCCAGCCGCCGCCGGCCGCCAGCCGGGCCGACAGCCGGGTCACCGCGGTCAGGGCCCCGCCACCGCGGACGAAGGCCAGGCAGTGGCCGGCCGCCGGGCCGCGGACCGCGACCGGTTCGTACCCGCCCGAGGGGCCGGGCCGGCCCGGCAGCGGGACGAACAGCTCCGGTCGGGCGCGCCGCAGCCGCAGCGCCGCCCGGGTCACCGCCGTCTTCTCGTCCGGCGCCGGCGGGCGGAACGGCGCCCGGTTGTCCGGGTCCACCAGCGCCCGGTAGTCCGCCTCGCAGCCCTGGTACACCTCCGGCACCCCCGGCATCGTCAGCTGGAGCAGCGCCGCCCCCAGCGCGTTCACCCGCGCGTGCGGGGCCAGGTCCGCGGCCAGTGCGGCCAGCGCGGCCGGCTCCGCCTCCGGCATCTCCGCCACGTACGACGCGAGCTGTGCCTCGTACGCCTCGTCCGGCTCGGTCCAGCCGGTGCGCAGGGCCGCCTCCCGGGCCCCCTTCAGCAGGGCCGCCGTCAGCCGGCCGCGGTCCACTCCGCCCAGGCCCAGCGCCGTCTGCCAGGCCGTCCACACCAGCTGCGGGTCCGGCCCGGCCGGCACCGCCGCCAGGAACTCCGCCCACCGCTGCGGAAGTTGCGACAGCACCGACACCCGGGCCCGGACGTCACCGCTGCGCTTGGTGTCGTGCGTGGAGAGCACCGTGCCGCCCAGCGGCCAGTCCCGGGCCATCCGCGCGCAGTACGCATGGAACTCGGCGGGCGGGCACACCGGCCGGGCCGGATCCCCGCCGACCTCGGTCGCCGACAGCAGCGGCGCGTACCGGTAGAAGGCCCGGTCCTCCAGCGCCTTGGCCCGCAGCGCCGCCGCGGTCTGCGCGAACCGGGCCGCGAACGCCGCGTCCCCGCCCAGCGCCAGCTCCCGTACGCAGTCCACCGCGGCCGCCTCGGCGGGCACGGCGAACGCCGCCCGGGCCGCTGCCACCGCCGCCGGCGGCAGCAGGGCCGCCGCGTCCGGCCCCGGATAGGGCCGGTAGACGGGCAGCGCGAGGAGCAGTTCGCGGACCGCGGTCCGCAGTGCCCACGGCGCGTGGTCGCGGGCGGCGGCGTGCGGCTCCGCCAGCCGGACCAGCGCGGCCGTCTCCGCGGCCAGGTCGTGCCCGGCCACCTCGGCGCCCGCCCGCCGGGCCGTGGCCGCCCACTCGCCGCCGGCGTCCGGCGCCGCCCCCGTGTACGCGCGGTGCAGCCGCTCCAGGGCGCGCACCCCGTCCGGGTCGGCGAACAGGCCGTCCAGCCGGTGCAGGGCGTCGTACCCGGTGGTGCCCGCCACCGGCCAGTCGGCGGGAAGCCGCTCCTGCCGGGACAGGATCTTCTCCACCACCGTCCACCGGCCGCCGGTCTCCGCCGCCAGCCGGCGCAGGTAGGCCGCCGGGTCCGCGAGCCCGTCCGGGTGGTCGATCCGCAGCCCGTCGGCGACCCCGTCGCGCAGCAGCTCCAGCACCTTGCCGTGGGTGGCGGCGAAGACCTCCGGATCCTCCACCCGGAGCCCCATCAGCTCCGAGACGGTGAAGAACCGCCGGTAGTTCAGCTCGGTGCGGGCCAGCCGCCACCAGCCCAGCCGGTACCACTGGGCGGCCAGCAGCTCGGGCAGCGGCAGGTGCGCGGTCCCGGCGCGCAGCGGGAACTCGTGGTCGCGGTAGCGCAGCACGCCCGCCGCAGGGTCCGGCAGCAGGTGGGCCAGCTCCCCGGGCAGCGGCCCGTGCAGCACCGGCAGCAGCAGCCGGTCCCCGCCCGCCGCCCAGTCGATGTCGAACCAGCGGGCGTACGACGACCCCGGACCCTCGCGCAGCACCTCCCACAGCGGTCGGCTGAGCCGCTCGGGGACCGGCAGCGCCATGTGGTTGGGGACGATGTCGAGGACCAGGCCCAGCCCGTGCGCCCGGGCCGTCCCGGCCAGCGCCCGCAGCCCGGTCTCACCGCCCAGCTCGGCCCGCACCCGGGTGTGGTCCACCACGTCGTACCCGTGCGAGGATCCCGGCACCGCCTCCAGCACCGGCGACAGGTGCAGGTGCGAGACGCCCAGCGCGGCCAGGTACGGCACCGCCGCCTCCGCCGCCGCGAACGGGAACTCCGGCTGCAGCTGGAGCCGGTAGGTCGCGGTCGGCGGCACCGGCGGCCGGTGGGGCACGGGCCGCTGACGGTCCGTCGGAATCTCGCTGAGGTACTCCGGGGTCATGAGAACGTACGTACCCAGCTGCCGGAATTCCGTGCCATTGCCCAGTGCATCCGGGTGACTCCAGCGCGTTAGCGTTCATCGAGTGGCTGGAACCGTCCTCACCTATCGCCGTGTCATCGCCCTGACCGGGCCCCTGCTCCCGCTCGTCTCGTTCTTCGCCCGACTGCCCGTCGCCATGGTCCAGTTCGGCACCGTCCTGCTGGTCGCCGAGACCAGCGGCTCGCTCGCGACCGCCGGTATCGTCGGCGGCGCCCTGTCCGCCGGGCAGGTCGTCTGCGGGCCGCTGCTCGGCCGGTGCGCCGACCGCCGCGGCCAGCGCCCCGTCGTCCTGGCCGCGGCCGCCGTCAACGCCGTGGCGACCGCCGCCCTCGTCGCGGGCGCCCTGGCAGGCCTCGGGACCACCGGGCTGGCGGCCGTCGGCGCCGTGGCCGGCGCCTCCGTCCCGCTGATCGGGCCGCTGGCCCGGACCCGGTCCGTGGCCCTCGCGCACCGGGCCGGGGCCGACGAGCCGGTCGTCGCGGCCGTCCACTCGCTGGAGGGCACCCTCGACGAGATCTCGTTCGTCTTCGGCCCGGCCCTCGTCGGTCTGGCCGCGCTCGTCGCCCACCCGGCGGTGGCCCTCGGCGGCGCGGCCGCCCTCGTCGCAGGTTTCGGCACCGCCTTCGCCCTGCACCCGACCGCAGCCGCGACCGCCGGCACCCCCGCCGCCCGGCTGCCGAAGGAGGCCGCCGCCCGCCGCCGGCACCCCGGTGTGGTGTACGCGCTGCGCGGTTCGCTCGCCCTCCAGGGCGCCATGTTCGGCGCCTGCCAGGCCGGGATCGCCGCGCTCACCGACCGGCTCGGGGTGCCGGAGCAGGCCGGACTCGTGTACGCGGCGATGGGGGTGGTCAGTGCGGCCGTCGGGCTGGCGCTGGGCGCCCTGCCCGCCCGCTTCGGGCTGCGGCTGCGCTGGCGGGCCGCCACCGCCGCCGCCCTCGTGCTGTCCGCACCGCTCCTGGTCACCGACTCGCTGGCGGGGCTGTACGCGGTCGTCGTCGTGCTCGGCGCGGCCTACGCCCCGCACCTGATCACCGCGTTCGCCCTCACCGAGCGGGCGGTGGCCCCGGCCCGGCTGGCCGAGTCGACGGCCTTCGCCGCCAGCTCGCTGGTGGCCGGCCAGGCCCTCGCGCTCGCCCTCTCCGGCCGGCTCGCCGAACACCACGGCCCCTCCGGCGCCTTCCTGGTCGCCGTCGTCGCCGCCGCGCTCTGCCTGGCCCTGGCCCTCTTCACCCGCGTACCGCCGGGCCGCACCACCCACACCCGGCGCGGCCCGGCGGCCTCGGAGACCCCCGGCGGCCCCGGCGGCCGCGCCTACGCCGGCCGCTGAAGCACCACCAGGCTCCGCCCCGCCAGCGCCACCCGGTCACCGGCCCCCCACTGCGGGCCGGTGCCCGGCGCCGGCAGCGCCTCCCGGGCCGTGTCCACCACCAGCCGCCACTGCCGGCCGTGGCCCGGCGGCAGGGTGAACACGACCGCGTCGGCACTCGCGTTGAACATCAGCAGGAACGAGTCGTCGGTGATCCGCTCCCCGCGCACCCCCGGCTCCGAGATCGCCTCCCCGTTGAGGAACACCGTCAGCGCCCGGGCGTGCTGCGCCTGCCAGTCCCGCGCCCGCATCTCCTCGCCCGACGGCGTGAACCAGGCGATGTCCGACAGCTCGTCGTGAGTGCCCTCCACCGGCCGCCCGTGGAAGAACCGGCGGCGCCGGAACACCGGGTGGTCGCGCCGCAGCCACACCATCTGCCGGGTGAACTCCAGCAGCGACGGCGGCTCCTTCCCCGGCTCCGGCCACTGCACCCAGGACACCTCGTTGTCCTGGCAGTAGGCGTTGTTGTTGCCGCCCTGCGTGCGGGCGAACTCGTCGCCGTGGCTGAGCATCGGCACGCCCTGCGACAGCATCAGCGTGGCGATGAAGTTGCGCATCTGGCGGGCCCGCAGCTCCAGGATCTCCGGGTCGTCCGTCGGGCCCTCCGCACCGCAGTTCCAGGACCGGTTGTACGCCTCCCCGTCCCGGTTGCCCTCCCGGTTGGCCTCGTTGTGCTTCTCGTCGTACGACACGAGGTCGTGCAGGGTGAAGCCGTCGTGGCAGGTCGCGAAGTTCACCGAGGCCAGCGGGCGCCGCCCGTCGTCCTGGTACAGGTCGGAGGAGCCGGTCAGCCGGCCCGCGAACTCGGCCAGGGTGCGCGGCTGGCCCCGCCACAGGTCCCGCACGGTGTCCCGGTACTTGCCGTTCCACTCGGTCCACAGCGGCGGGAAGTTGCCCACCTGGTAGCCGCCCTCGCCCAGGTCCCACGGCTCGGCGATCAGCTTCACCTGGCTGACCACCGGGTCCTGCTGCACCAGGTCGAAGAACGAGCTCAGCCGGTCCACCTCGTGGAACTGCCGGGCCAGGGTCGCCGCCAGGTCGAAGCGGAACCCGTCCACGTGCATCTCCGTGACCCAGTACCGCAGCGAGTCCATGATCAGCTGGAGGACGTGCGGGGACCGCATCAGCAGCGAGTTCCCGGTGCCCGTGGTGTCCGTGTAGTACCGCGGATCGGGCGCCAGCCGGTAGTACGAGGCGTTGTCCAGCCCCCGGAACGACAGCGTCGGCCCCAGGTGGTTGCCCTCGGCGGTGTGGTTGTAGACCACGTCGAGGATCACCTCGATGCCCGCCTCGTGCAGCGCCCGGACCGCCGACTTGAACTCCAGCACCTGCTGGCCGCGGTCACCCGAGGCGTAGCCGTTGTGCGGGGCGAAGTAGCCGATGGTGTTGTAGCCCCAGTAGTTGCTGAGGCCGTCGTCGACCAGCCGGTGGTCGTTGACGAACTGGTGCACCGGCATCAGCTCCAGCGCCGTCACCCCCAGCTTCACCAGGTGCCCGATCACCGCCGGGTGCGCCAGCGCCGCGTACGTGCCGCGCAGCTCCTCCGGCAGCTCCGGGTGGCGCATCGTGAGGCCCTTGACGTGCGCCTCGTACAGCACGGTGTGGTGGTACTCGGTCCGCGGCGGCCGGTCGTTGGCCCAGTCGAAGTACGGGTTCACCACGACCGAGCTCATGGTGTGCGGCGCCGAGTCCAGGTCGTTGCGGGAGTCCGGCCGGCCGAAGTGGTAGCCGTACACCTCCTCGCCCCAGGCGATGCTGCCGCTGACCGCCCGTGCGTAGGGGTCCAGCAGCAGCTTCGCCGGATTGCAGCGCTGCCCGCGCTCGGGTTCGTACGGGCCGTGCACCCGGAAGCCGTACCGCTGCCCGGGCATCACCCCCGGAAGGTACGCGTGCCGCACGAACGCGTCCGTCTCGCGCAGCTCGACGGCGGTCTCCGAGCCGTCGTCGTGGAGGAGGCACAGCTCGATGCGTCGGGCGGCCTCGGAGTAGACCGCGAAATTGGTGCCGGCGCCGTCGTACGTCGCGCCCAGGGGGTACGCCTGTCCCGGCCAGACCTGCATATATGTGACTCTTCCGATCCTGATCCGGCATCTGGGTCTTTTCCTTCGCCAGATCTTCCCCGAAAGCGGGGCAACCCGGGGGGACTTGGGACCGTCCTACCGGGTGACCACGCATACCAGGTATGCATGTAAGGGGGAAATGTGCACATAACAGTACGCCGCCATCTGGGGAAGCTGCTGGCCGGCGCGGCCATCGCGGTCACCGGAACCGCCGTGGCGATCGGCGTCACCCTGCCCGGCTCCGCGGACGCCGCGGGCAGCGGCCGGGACGGCAAGGGCGGCGCGAACGGCACCGGCGCGGTCACCGAGGCCGCCGGCGGGGGCGCCCCGCAGGGCCTGCAGAACGTCCACCCGGGCACGGTCGAGGCCGCGCCCGCCGAGCAGGCGAAGGGCTTCGGCCGCGACCCGCTCACCGACTCCGAACTCGACCGGGTGAAGACCCTCGCCCTCGGTCCCGCCGGCATGAAGGCCGAGAACGCCCGCGGCGGCCAGGGACCGCAGTGGCTCGCCACCGACCTCGCCGAGCTGCGCCCCGAGGACGTGAGCCGGGGCCGCGCGCCCCGCCGCGCCCAGGTCACCTCGTACGACTACAAGACCGACTCGCTCAAGACCTCCGTGGTCAACCTCGACACCGGCAAGGTCGAGTCCACCGACGTCCAGCAGGGCGTGCAGCCGCCCATCGCCCGCGAAGAGGCCGTCGAGGCCGTCAAGCTCATCATCGCCTCCAAGCAGGGCGAGGGGCTGCGCAAGGACTACCGGGACGCCACCGGCAAGAAGCTCACCAAGCCGGAGCAGCTCTCCCTGAAGAACGCGCTGATCTACCGGGTCGACGGCGAGAACCCGGGCCCCGCCGCCGTGACCGACTGCGGCAGGCACCGCTGCGCCCGGCTCTTCCTGAAGGTCAAGAACGGCCCGTGGATCGACGTCCGCTCGCTCGTCGTCGACCTCAGCGCCCGCACCGTCCACAGACTCTGACGCCCTCCCGCGCCCTCCCCGCCGCGCAGGCCGTCCTGCCCTTCCTGTCAATGGAGCCTCTCCACATGCACGTGAACCGTTCCCGCGGCACCCGCCGCACGGCCGCCACCGCCCTGGCCGTCGCCGCCCTGCTCGGCAGCACCGCGGCCGCCGGCCCGGTCGCCGCCGCCCCCAAGGCGCCGAAGGCACCGGCGCCCGCCCTCGACTGCAGCGAGGCCTACCGCATCCAGCAGACCCTCGCCGGCGGCACCACCTGGCGGATGTGCTGGCGCTACGAGAGCGAGGCCGGTCTCGTCCTCGACCAGATCTCGTACCAGCCCAAGGGCGAGCCCGCGCCGATCCCGGTGCTCACCTCCGCCAAGCTCGGCCAGATCCACGTCCCCTACGACGACGGCCGCGCCGAGTACGACGACCTGACCGGCGCCGGCTTCGGCTCGGGCCTCCAGGACATGGCCGCGGGCGAGTGCCCCGGCGGCGCCATCAAGACCGTCAAGGTCACCAACTCCTGGGACCAGACCCAGAAGGACGTCAAGGGTCTGTGCACCACCACCCGGGCGCGCGGCCACGCGTACCGGCTGGCCGGCGACAACCCCGGCCAGATCTGGCAGGAGCAGGGCAAGGACCTGCTCGTCTACACGGTCAACAAGGTCGGCTGGTACGAGTACATCACCGAGTGGCGCTTCCAGGACGACGGCCTGATCCACGCGAACGTCGGCGCGACCGGCAGCCTCTCGCCCGGCGACTACGACGCCGGCGACGACCGCGGCTGGCCCATCGGCAACGGCGCCAAGGCGTACGCCACCAGCCACAGCCACAACGTGTTCTGGCGGCTGAACTTCGCCCTCGACGGCGACCCGAACGGCCGCGTGGAGCAGTACGACTCCCAGACCACGCCCAGCCCCGACGGCTCCACCCCGAAGACGTCCACCACCCGCACCCCCGTCACCAAGGAGCTCGCCGGCGACGTCGAGGGCATGCGCTGGTGGCGCATGGTCAGCGCGAAGGGCAAGAACAAGGACGGGCACGCCCGCAGCTACGAGATCGTGCCGGGCGCCTCCGCGAAGTACCCCGGCCGCCCGTACACCAAGCACGACGTCTACTTCACCGAGTACAAGGCGTGCGAGCAGTTCGCCACCCACAACCTGCGCAACTGCGGCCCGGAGGCCGGCAAGAGCGTGGACACCTGGGTCAACGGCGAGACGCTCAAGCACCCCATCACGTGGGTCAACATCGGCTTCCACCACGTCGCCCGCGACGAGGACCAGCAGCCGATGCCGGTGCACTGGCAGGGCTTCCAGCTCAGCCCGCGTGACGTCACCGCTATGAATCCGCTCACTCCGCCGGCCCTGGCCGGACAGAACGGACGCCCCAACTAAGAGAGTTGGCGAACCGTAGCCGCCATCCGGCTGCACCGCCTCCCGCTCCCGGAGTACCCTTCCTTGATCACTGGAGAAGGGCGTCCAGCCAGGAGCGGGAGGCGGTGCACGGGTGAGCTCGGGAGGGCTGGAGCTGCCACCTGGTGACGGCGGTCACGAGGGCGGTCCGCCGGACGTCGCGGCCGGGGCGGTGTCCCTGGCCCAGCCGCCGGACGCGGCCGCGGCACGGACCGGGGCCGAACTGGACTGGAGTGCGGACGCGTGGAGCGAGGTCCGCACCCGCGCGCAGCGCGCCGGGCGCGCGTACATCTGGCTGAACCTGATCGAACAGCGGCTGCGCGCCGTGGTCGGGGCGGTGCTGCGGCCCATCTACGAGCCGGTGCACGGCGAGGACGACTGGGTGGTCGCCGCGGCGGGTCCGGCCGGGCAGGAGTGGGTGCAGCGGGCGGTCGCCGTCCGCGAGGTCAGCCGGCGCAAGGGCTATCTGCTCGACCCCGCCGACGACAACGTGCTGAGCTTCCTGACGCTGCCGCAGCTGCGGGAGCTGATGGTCCAGCACTGGCCGTGCTTCGAGCCGTACTTCGACGACCGGCGCGAGGTGGAGCTGGTCCTCGACGAGCTGGAGGTCACCCGGAACGTGGTCTCCCGCAACCGGGCCCTCTCCCAGACCGTCCTGTCCCAGGCCGAACGGGCCTCGGCGCGGCTGCTGGAGGTGCTGGGCGGCGGCGCGGGCAGCCCGTCCGCGGAGCGGCTGCCCATCGACGCCGTCGAGGACCTGGTCGGGGACCGGTACGCCGACGTCGTCTCGGTGCACCCGGACCGGGTGCGGCTCCAGCGGCAGCTGCCGGCGGAGGACCTGTTCGGCGGCGCCCGGCGGCTCGACGCCATCGGCATAGGCCTGAACCTGCTGGTCCAGAACTACTCGGGCCGCCGGCTGGTCCGGCTGGCCGAGGCGGGCTGCCGGGTGCGGCTGCTGTTCCTGAACCCGGCGAGCAGCGCGGTCAAGCGGCGCGAGCGGGAGCTGGGGCTGCGCAAGGGCGAGCTGAGCCGCTCGGTCGAGATGAACATCCTGCACGTCCGCCGGGTCCGGTCCCGGCTGACCGACCCCGCCGCGTTCGCGATCCACGTCTTCGACGAGACGCCCCGCTTCACCGCGTACCTGGTGGAGGGCGACGCGCCGGGCGGCGGAATAGCCGTCGTCCAGTCCTACCTGCGGCGGGCCCGCGGGATGGAGGCCCCGGTGCTGGTGCTGCGCGGCGGCGGGCGGGGCGTGCCGAAGGACGCGGACCACGGGCTGTTCACGACGTACCGGGAGGAGTTCGAGTCGGTGTGGCAGGACTCGCGGCCGGTGTCGTGAGCGGGTGCCGCGCCGGGTGCGGCACCGGGCCGGCAGGACCCGTGGGCGGCCGGGAGGTGCCGGTCGGGGGTGCCCGGTCGGGGCGGTGTCAGTGGGGCGTGGCAGGCTGAATCCCGTCGAGAACGAGTGGGGGAGGAACGCCATGGGGGAGTGGCACGGGGGAACGCTGGCCGGGTTCGACCTGGAGACGACGGGCACGGAGCCGCGAGAGGCGCGGATCGTCACGGCCGCGGTGGTGGAGGTGGAGCCGGACGGCACGGTGGTCCGGCGCTCCCTGTGGCTGGCCGATCCGGGCGTCGCCATCCCGGAGCAGGCCACGGCGATCCACGGGATCACCACCGCGCAGGCTGCGGCCGACGGCCGCCCGGCGGCCGAGGTGGCCGACGAGATCGCCACGACCCTGGCCGGGCTGTGGGACCGGGGCATACCCGTGGTGGCGTACAACGCGGCCTTCGACCTCACCCTGCTCACCGCGGAGCTGCACCGGCACGGGCTGCCGCCGCTCGCGGACCGCTCGGGCACGGCGCGCACCGGTACCGGGCCGGTGGTGGACCCGCTGACCATCGACCGGGCCGTCGACCGGTACCGGCGGGGCAAGCGGACGCTGGAGGCGGCCTGCGCGGAGTACGGCGTGGTCCTGTCGGACGCCCACGACGCCGGGGCGGACGCCCTGGCCGCGGTCGGCGTGGCCCGGGCGATAGCCGCCCGCCACCCGAAGGTCGCCGCCCTCTCCCCCGCGGACCTCCACGTCCGCCAGATCACCTGGTACGCCCGCTGGGCGGAGGACTTCCAGTCCTACCTCCGCCGCCAGGGCACCCCGGACGCCCGCATCGACCCCACCTGGCCCCTGCGGCCGCTGACGCCGGCGGTGTGAGGGCGGGCACTCAGCCGGCCGGCGGCACCGCCAGGGTGAAGCGCTGCTTCGGGCGCGAGGCGGCGCCCAGGCGGTCGTAGAAGCGGATGGCCCCTGCGTTCCATTCGGGGGTCTGCCATTGGACCTCAGTGAGGCCGAGGGTGCGGGCGAGGTGGGTCACGGCGGTCATCAGGTCGGCGCCGAGGCCGTGGCCGCGGGCCTCCTCTGCCAGGTAGAGGCAGTCCATGTGGAGGTGGGAGCGGGCGTCCCAGAAGGCGAACTCGGTGGCGCAGGCCGCGTAGCCGACGAGGGTGCCGGACGGGTCGGCGGCGACCAGGACGTGCAGGCGGGGTTCGCGGTCCGGGCCGAAGAGCAGCGGGTGGAGGCGTTCGGCGAGGCCTTCGGGGCGCAGGTCCGACTTCTCGTAGGCGATGTGCTCGTGGATGAGCTCGACGAGGCGGGGCAGGTCCTCGGGGCGGGCGGGGCGTACCGGGCGGCCGGTGCTGGTCATGGTGGCGGTCCTCGTGCGGAGCGGGTCAGCCGGTCGTGAGGCGGAAGGCCATGCGGCCGAAGCTCACCTGGTCGCCGTCGCGGACGACGGCGGTGCCGGTGACGCGGCGGCCGTTGACGGTGGTGCCGTTGGTCGAGCCGAGGTCGCGCAGCACCCACTGGCCGCCCTGGAGGCTCAGTTCGGCGTGGGCCCGCGAGACCGTGTCGTGGGTGAGGCGCAGCCCGTTGCCGGGGTCGCGGCCGATCCGCAGCGGGTGCGCGCCGTGCTGCGGCAGGAGCAGGGCGGGCAGCTTCTCGGTCTGCCAGGCCCGGCGGACCCCCTGGGAGACGGCGGAGACCCGGCGCACCCAGCCGAACAGGCGGCCCGTCCAGGGCTTTTCGGTGACGAGGTCGGCGGTGAGGGCGGCGAGTTCGTCGGACCGGCGGGCGGCGAGGGCGAGTTCCATGCGGCGCAGGAAGGTGTCGTGCGACAGCCGCCCCTGGGCCGCTCCTTCCCGGAGCAGGCCGAGGGCCCGGTCCCGCTCGGCGTCGGACAGCCGCGGCGCGGGGTGGAGCGGGAACTCAAAACTCGACGTCACAGGGTGATTGTCGGCCCGTCGGGCCCGGAGTGTCCAGAACTCCCCCGTCCGGCCGGTGATGATGGGCCCCGGCAGGTGTGTCGGCGTCCGCGACGAGGGGACCGTTCCGTGCAGTTCGATGTGTGGGCACCGCAGGCAGAACGGGTGGCGCTGCGGCTGGGCGAGGGCCGGGACCGGCCGATGGCGCGCGATCCGGAGCGGCCGGGCTGGTGGACGGCGGAGGCGGCGGCCGCCGACGGCGACAGGTACGGGTACCTGCTCGACGGGGATCCGGTGGCGCGGCCCGATCCGCGCGGCCGGCGGCTGCCGGACGGGCCGGACGGGCCGAGCGCGGTGGTGGACCTCGACCGGTTCGTGTGGTCGGTGCCGGCGCCGCCGGTGCCGCTGCAGGACGCGGTGCTGTACGAGCTGCACGTCGGCACGTTCACCGCGGAGGGCACCTTCGACGCGGCGGCCGGCCGGCTCGGCGAGCTGGCCGCGCTGGGGGTGACGCACGTGCAGCTGATGCCGGTCTGCCCGTTCCCCGGCCGGCACGGCTGGGGCTACGACGGGGTGGCGCCGTGGGCGGTGCACGAACCGTACGGGGGGCCGGCCGGGCTGGCCCGGTTCGTCGACACCGCGCACGAGCACGGGCTGGGCGTGGTGCTGGACGTCGTGCACAACCACCTGGGGCCCTCGGGGAACCATCTGCCCGCGTTCGGGCCGTACTTCGACGGCGGCCGGCAGACGCCGTGGGGCGCGGCGGTGAACCTGGACGCGGCCGGATCGGACGAGGTGCGGGAGTACCTGCTGGGGAGTGCGCTGGCCTGGCTGCGGGACTACCGGATCGACGGGCTGCGGCTGGACGCCGTGCACGCGCTGTGCGACGACCGGGCACTGACGTTCCTGGAGGAGCTGTCGGAGGCCGTGGACGCGCTGGCGGCGGAGACCGGGCGGCCGCTGTTCCTGATCGCCGAGTCGGACCGCTGCGACCCGCGGACGACGGCCCCGCGGGCGGCCGGCGGGCTGGGGCTGCACGCCCAGTGGAACGACGACTTCCACCATGCCCTGCACACCGCGCTGACCGGCGAGGACCAGGGGTACTACGCCGATTTCGCGGCGGCCCCGCTGGCCGCCCTGGCCAAGACGCTGACCCGGGCGTTCTTCCACGACGGGATCTGGTCGCCGTTCCGAGGGCGTACGCACGGGCGGCCCGTGGACCGGCGCCGCACCCCGGCGCACCGGTTCGTCGGGTACGCGCAGACCCACGACCAGATCGGCAACCGGGCCCGCGGGGACCGCCTGTCGGCGGGCCTCTCCCCCGGGCTGCTGGCCTGCGCGGCGACGCTGGTGCTGACCGGGCCGTTCGTGCCGATGCTGTTCATGGGCGAGGAGTGGGGTGCGGCCACCCCCTGGCAGTACTTCACCGACCACCCCGACGAGCAGCTGGCGCGGGCGGTACGGGAGGGCCGGCGGCGGGAGTTCGCCGCGCAGGGCTGGGCCGGCGAGGTGCCGGACCCGCAGGACCCGGCGACGCGCGACCGGTCCGTGCTGGACCGCGGCGAGCAGGGGCAGGCCCCGCACGGCCGGCTGCTGGAGTGGCACCGCACGCTGATCGGGCTCCGCCGCACCCAGCACGACCTGCGGGACCCGGACCTGGCGGCGGTGCGGGTCGCGTACGACGAGGAGCGGCGGTGGCTGACGTTCCGGCGCGGGGACGTGCGGGTGGCGGTGAACCTGGCGCCCGAGCCGGCGACGATCGCGTTGGGGCGCAACGGGGTGCGGGTGCTGGCGGCGTGGGAGCCGGTCCAGTCGCCGGATCCGGCGGGCCGGATCCACCTGCCGGGCGAAAGCGCGGTGGTCCTGGGCCCCTGACCCTCGGACCCCGCCCCTCCGATTAAGTCCCCACCGAATCGTGGCCCGCGCCCGGCCGACGCTGCACGCTGGTCCCCGGACGGGATCAGGGACGGGAGGGGGGTGATGGCGATGCTGCTCAGCGACGTGGTCTGGGTCTGACGGCGGAGGCGGGAAGCCGCATCGCGGGGAGGGAGGGGCATCGTGCTGCTCAGCGACATCGTCTGGCTCTGACGCCCGCAGGCAAGAGTCCGCAGGTATGAGTCCGCATCGCACGAAGGGGGGGCAGCCATGCTGCTCAGCGACGTCATCTGGATCTGACGCCGGATCCGCGGCCCCGGACCGGAGGTCGAGGGTCCGGGGGCCGCGGGCCGCGTCAGGTCCAGGAGAGTTCGTAGTACTTGAGCTGGTCGTCCTCGGCGACCAGGTGGAGTCCGGCGGCCGTCATCACCCGCTGCGAGGCGACGTTGTCGTGGGCGGTGTCGCCCCGGACGCTGCGCACCCCGTGCTCGCGGGCCAGCCGCAGCAGGGCCCGCACCGCCTCGGTGGCGTAGCCCTCGCCGCGGACCGAGGGGATCAGGCCGTACCCGATGGTGACGCTGCCGTCCTCGTCCGCCGGACCGTGGAAGCCGAGTCCTCCGATGGCGAGCCCGTCGGCGCGGCGGCGGATCTCGTACGCCCCGAAGGGCTGGGGATCACCGGTCTCCTCGCAGGTGCTGAGGAAGTTCCGGGCGCCGATCGCGTCCACCTCGGCCGGGTATCCGGGCGCCCAGGCGGCTGCGTCGGCGGGGCCGGGCGCGAGCAGGCGCTCCGCTTCCGCGGCGCTCATCGGATGCAGGACCAGCCGTTCGGTTACCAAGTCATCCATGCAGGTGTGACTATCACAGGAGCACCTGCATGGCCTATGAGGCGGCGGCGGGTTCCCGTCGTGTGGGGCCCGTCACAGATTCCGCGGGCCGGGCGGCGGGCGGCGCTGGAGCACCCCGCTGATCGGCTATGCTGAGCGTGCACATCGAACGGGCGGTACGCCGCCCTTCGTGGTGGGTGTAGCTCAGTTGGTAGAGCACCTGGTTGTGGTCCAGGTGGCCGCGGGTTCGAGTCCCGTCACTCACCCTTACACCGCAGGGCGCACGAGATCATCTCGTGCGCCCTGCGGTCGTTCGTGCACCTGCGGCTGGCAGGATCGTGCCCATGTCGCTCACCGGGGACCCGGCCCTCGCCCTGACGGCCCTGCTGGCCTGCGCCGTGTTCGGCTGCGCCGTGTGGGGGTGGCCCCGGCTGGCCGGCCGCGGGCCGGCCGCACTGCTCGGCAGGGTCGCCGTACAGCTGTGCCTGTTCCTGGCGCTGGCGCTGCCGCTGACCCTGGTCGTGAACAATGCGTACGGGTTCTACGCGACCTGGGGCGACCTGCTGGCCCTGAACCGGGACGCGTCGGCGCCGCAGGCCGGCCGGGACCGGGCGGCGCTGCAGGTCACCGGGGTGCACCGGTGGAAGCACCGGGGGTCGGCGGACCCGGCGGTGATCGGCCGGATCGACGCGGTGACCCTGCACGGCGCACGCAGCGGGCTGACCACGAAGGCGTACGTGCACCTGCCGCCCGCCTACCTGCGGGCGCCGGCCGCCGAGCGGGCCCGGTTCCCGGTGGTGGTGGCGCTCAGCGGGTTCCCGAGCACCACCCGGGTGCTGATCGACCTGTTCGGGTACCCGCAGACGGCACTGGACGGGGTGCGGGCGGGCCGGATGCGGCCTGCGGTGCTGGTGATGCTGACGCCGACGGTGGCGCCGCCGCGGGACACGGAGTGCGTGGACGTGCCGGACGGGCCACAGGCGGAGACGTTCTTCGCGCAGGACCTGCCGGCCGCCGTGGCCGGGCACTACGGGCTGACCCGCGATCCACGCGCCTGGGGCGTGATGGGCAACTCGGTGGGCGGCTACTGCGCGTTGAAGCTGGCGCTGCGCCGCCCGGAGGCGTACCGGGCGGCGGCCGGGCTGTCCGCCTTCTACCGGGCGGCGCACGACCACGAGACGGGCGACCTGTTCGCCGGGGACGCGCGGCTGCGGCGGGAGAGCGACCTGCTGTGGCGGCTGCGCCGGCTGCCGCAGCCGCCGGTGTCGCTACTGGTGGCCAGCAGCCGCAACGGCGAGGCGCAGTACCCGGAGACCGTGCGGTTCGTCCGGGCGGTCCGGCCGCCGGCCCGGGTGTCGTCGATCACCCTGGGCCGGGGCGGACACAACTACGAGACGTGGCTGCGCGAGGTGCAGCCGGCCCTGGACTGGCTGGTGGGCCGGCTGCGCGCGCCGTAGACCGGGCGCGTCCGCCCGGCACGCGGGCTCAGGCGGCCAGGAAGGCCTCGATCTCGGTGACCAGCGCGACCGGGGTCTCGTGCATCGGGTAGTGGCCGCTGCCGGGCAGGGTGCGGATCTCGGCGTTCGGGTACCAGACCTGCCAGGTGGCCTGCATGACCTCGGCGGTCAGCGCGAGGTCGTGGGCGCCGACGAGGACGAGGACCGGCACGGTGTTCCCCTTGACGGCGGCCGACAGGTCGAGGGACTGCCAGCTGTCGAGGTAGCCGGCGAAGGCCTCCGGCCGGGACACCTCCAGGGAGTGCGCGACCATCCGGTCCAGCCAGTGGCCGCTCGCCCGGTTGCCGGTGACCACGTCGAGGATGGTGCGCCGTTTGAGCGGGTCCTCGGCGGCGCCGAAGAACAGGGCGTGGGTGTCGTCGTCCATCGGGTACGGGCCGGCCGGCACGGGGGCGAGGCCGATCATCCGCTCGACCCGCTCCGGGGCGCGGACCAGGACCTGCTGGATCGCCTTGCCGCCCATCGAGTGCCCGATGAGGGAGAACCGCTCCCAGCCCAGCTCGTCGGCGAGCGCCAGCACGTCGTCGGCGATCTCGGGGACGGTGTGGCGGCCGGGCTCGGCCTTGCGGTCGCCGTACCCGCGGTAGTCCATGAAGGCGTACGTGAACCGCTCCGGGTCGAAGTAGTCCAGGATCGAGCCCCAGTTGGCGGAGGTGCCGAACCAGTCGTGCAGCACGATGACGCGGACGGGCCCCGAGCCGGTGGTCCGGTGGGCGATGGGCATGCGGTCTCCCTGCGGTCGCCGAGAACTGACGCCGTACGGTCTGCCCCCGTCCGCGGGTGCTCACACCGCCCCGGCACCGTGCGGTGCCGGGGCGGTGCGGCCGGGTCAGACGGTGCGGATGCCCGGGTCGGAGAGGCCGGCGGCGCCGGTCTCGACCTTGCCGGCGAGGCGGCGCAGGAAGGTGCTGTCCTCCGCCGAGACGACGGTCACGTCGTACCAGTTGCGGGTGGCGCGCAGGTCCAGCGCGTGGGTGACCGTGGTGCCGGGGCGGACCGTGAAGGTCTGCGGGGCGCCGCCGTAGGCGTTGGTCACCGTGAGGTGGGCGTCCGTGGAACCGGCGTTGGTGAACGTCAGGTCCAGGGCGCCGGTGGCCGCGTTGTGGCGGGCCGTGGCCTCGGGTCCGGCGGTCTTGCCGGGGCTGCGGAAGCGGCGCAGGAAACCGTTGGGGCCGTGCACGGTGAGGTCGGTGACCCCCTTGGAGTACGTGGTGTTCCAGGAGTCGGCGAGCGACTTGCCGGCCTCGGCGGTGTACGTCCACGGGCCGTCGGTCCGGTTCGTCGCCGTGACGAGGAACTGGGCGCCGGACTGCGGGCCGCCGCTGAACGTCAGCTGGAACCTGCCGGTGCCGGTGTTCGCCGCGCCGTCCACGTACGGGGCGTACGCGAGCGGGCGGGTGGGCCGGGAGCCGGCCTCCTGGCGGGGCATGGTGCCGGTGGCCGGGACCGTCGGGACGAAGTCGGGGTGGCGCTCGCGGTCCGGCGGGTAGTAGCCGGCGGTGGGCGGCAGCGCGGCGGGCGCCGTGTTGGTGCGGCTGAAGTCGAAGGCGGAGGTCAGGTCGCCGCAGACGGCGCGGCGCCACGGCGAGATGTTGGGCTCGCGGACCCCGAACCGCTTCTCGATGAACCGGATGATCGAGGTGTGGTCGAAGGTCTCGGAGCAGCTGTAGCCGCCGGTGCTCCACGGTGAGACGACCAGCATGGGCACGCGCGGGCCGAGGCCGTAGGGGCCGGCGACGTAGCCGGTCTTGCCCGGGAAGTAGTCGAGCGCGGTGGGCGCGGTGGACAGGCCCTGCGCGGCGGAGCCCGGCGCGTACGGCGGGACGACGTGGTCGAAGAAGCCGTCGTTCTCGTCGTACGTGATGAACAGGGCGGTACGGGCCCACACGTCGGGGTTGGAGGTCAGGGCGTCGAGGACCTGGGCGATGTACCAGGCGCCGTAGTTCGAGGGCCAGTTGGAGTGCTCGGAGAAGGCCTCGGGGGCGGCGATCCAGGAGACCTGGGGCAGCCGGTCAGCCTGCACGTCGGCGCGCAGCCGGTCGAAGTAGCCTTCGCCGGCCTTGGCGTTGGTGCCGGTGCGGGCCTTCTCGTACAGGGCGCTGCCGGGCTGGGCGTTGCGGTACGTGTTGAAGTACAGGAGGGAGTTGTCGCCGTAGTTGCCGCGGTAGGCGTCGTTGATCCAGCCCCAGGAGCCGGCGGCGTTCAGTCCGTCGCCGATGTCCTGGTAGATCTTCCAGGAGATCCCGGCGGCCTCCAGGCGCTCGGGGTAGGTGGTCCAGCCGTAGCCGGCCTCGGCGTTGTTGAGGACGGGGCCGCCGCCGGTGCCGTCGTTGCCGGTGTACCCGGTCCACATGTAGTAGCGGTTCGGGTCGGTGGACCCGATGAACGAGCAGTGGTACGCGTCGCAGATGGTGAAGGCGTCGGCGAGGGCGTAGTGGAACGGGATGTCCTCGCGGGTCAGGTACGCCATGGTGGTGGCGGTCTTGGCGGGCACCCACTGGTCGTACTTGCCCTTGTTGAACGCCTTCTGACCGCCGGCCCAGTCGTGGTTGAGGCCCTGGAGGAACTCCATGCCGAGGTCGTCGCCGGGCGGGCGGAACGGCAGGGTCTCCTTCTTGCCGTCGGACTGGTGCCAGACGGGCTTGCCGCTGGGCAGCGTCACGGGACGGGGGTCGCCGAAGCCGCGGATGCCCTTCATTGCACCGAAATAGTGATCGAAGGAACGATTCTCCTGCATCAGGACGACGATGTGCTCGACGTCCTGGAGGGTGCCGGTGCCGGCCGCGGCCGGAATGGCGGCGGCCCGGGCGATGCTGTCCGACAGCGCGGTCAGGGCGGCGGCTCCGCCGGCCAGCTGGAGGAAACGACGGCGGTCGAGTTCTGCCATGAGTGGGGTGACCTCTGCGGGTGAGGGGGGTGAGGGGCGGACTCAGAACAGCGCGTGCGTGGTACCGGGCGGAGACTGCCCCGTGACGGGGCGCGGTACGCCAGGAGAACGGCAGGAGCCGGGAGTCGACGCGCGGCCCGCCCGTCACGCCCGTCACCTGCGCGGGGGAGATCCGCTCCGCCCGCCACCACGCGCCGTGACGAACTGTCACCATCGGTGCATGGCCGCCCTGTCACCGCCGCGCGACCGCCTCCGGCGGCGCCGGGTCCGGAAGTTGCTGTTCCTGTCCTTCGGTGTGATCGGGCTGCTGCTGTTCGCCGTGTTCCGGGCCCTGGACCTCGGCACCGGCGACTCGCTCGCGAGCGTGCTCGGGCTGTTCGTCGGCCTGGCCGGGCTGCTGCTGAGCCTCGCGGAGTTCCTGCGCGGGGCGGAGCAGCCGCCGCCCGACCCGGCCGCGCTCGCCGACGACCTGGCCCGGACCGTACGCGCCCAGTGGCTGGACGAGGCGTCGGCCCGGCGGCTGCGCGACCCGCGGGTGCTGCCGCTGGCCTGGGCGGCGACCCGCCGGGAGGTCGCCGACCGGCCGGCCGGGGAACCGGTCCCGGCGGGCCGCGCGCCGGCCGCGGCGGGCGGTGGACCGGCTGCCGGGATCCCCGGGGCCCGGGCCGCGCGGGTGCTGCGGGTCCGGCTCGACGGCCGCCTCGACGGCCGGTTCGAGGAGGCCACCGCCCGGCTCGCCGCCGGGTACCGGCAGATCGACGGCGGCCGGCTGGTGGTCCTCGGCGAGCCGGGCGCCGGCAAGAGCGTGCTGGCGATGCTGCTCACCCTGGGGCTGCTCGCCGCCGCGGACCGCGGCGAGCCGGTCCGGCCGGTGCCGGTGCTGGTGCCCGTCTCCTCCTGGGACCCCGTGGTGGAGGGCCTCGACGACTGGCTGGTGCGCACCCTGGCGGGCGCGTACTACGCCGGGCGCCCGGACATCCCCCGCACCCTGCTCGCGCACGGCCTGCTGCTGCCGGTGCTCGACGGCCTCGACGAGATCCCCGAGTCGGCCCGCCGCGGCGCGGTCCGGGCCCTGAACCGGGCCCTGGGCACCGACCGGCCGGTGGTCGTCACCTGCCGCAGTGCCGAGTACGAGGACGTCATCGAGGGCGGCTCCCCTGCCCTGCGCCGGGCACCGGTCGTGGAGATCGCCCCGGTCGCCGCCGCGGACGCGATCGGCTACCTCTCCGATGCCGACTGGCCTGCCGGCACCGACTGGGAGCCGGTGTTCGGGCAGCTGCGGGAAGAGCCCGGCGGGCCGGTGGCGCTGGCGCTCTCCACGCCGCTGATGATCTCCGTGGCCCGGTCCCGGTACGAGCGCTCCCCCGGCCGGCCCGCCGAACTCGCCGACCCGGCCCGGTTCCCCAGCCGGCACGCCGTCGAGGACCACCTGATGGAGCGGTTCGTGGACGCGGCGTACGCGGACCTGCCGGACCGGGACGCGGCCCGCGCCCGGGCCTGGCTCGCCTCCCTCGCCCTCTACCTGCACCGGCACCGCGAACAGGACCTGGCGTGGTGGCTGATGCCGGGACGGCTGTTCTCGGCGTGGACGGCGGCGGGGGTGGGACTGGGGCTGGGCATCCTGCTGTGGGTGTTCACCGGCGTGCTCACCGCACAGCTCGCCGAGTACGACTTCAAGGGCGGGCAGGGCGCGGCCGTCGGCGGCTGCTTCGCCCTGCTGGCCATGATCGTGTGGTTCGCGACGGCCGACCGGCGGCCCGGGCGGCCCGCGTTCACGGTGCGCGGCGCGATGCCCCGGCTGCGCCGCGGGTTCCGGTCGGGACTGGCGTTCACCGCGGTGCCGGCCGTGGCGGTGCTCGGCGCGCTCGCCCTGGTGCTGGTCTCCGGAGGGTGGGGGCTGGACGCGGCGGGCATCCTGGTCGCCGTACAGAACGTGGCGGTGGCGGTGATCGTGGCCGTCTCCTGCGCGCTGGCCGTGTGCGAGTGCCTGGACGCGCCGCCCGGGCAGGCGGCCCGCTCGGACCCGTCCGGGTCGCTGCGCGAGGACCGCAACTCGGCACTGACCGGGGCGCCGGCGGCGGGCGCGGTGGTGGCCCTGCTGGTGTTCCCCGTCCTGGTGGGGTGCTCGGCGGTGGCCGCGGCGACGGGCGCGGCGTTCAACGGCTGGCGGCACGAGCCGGGCGTCGCCGACCTGCTCGTCCACCGGTTCCGCATCGAGGCGGAGCGGTTCGGGGCGACCGGGGGCCTCGACGACCTCCCGGTGCTGGTGGTGGTGTGCTGTGTGCTCCCGGGGCTGGTCACGGCGCTGCTGACGCTGTTGACCCGGGCCTGGACCAGGTTCACGCTGCTGCGGCTGGCCGGGGCGGTGCGGGGGCGGCTGCCGTGGCGGCTGATGGGGTTCCTCGCGGACGCCCACCGGCGGGGCGTGCTGCGGCAGTCGGGCGGGCTGTACCGGTTCCGGCACGTACGGATCCAGGAGACGCTGGTGCCCGCCGCGGCCGGGACCGGCCCGCAGCCGGCGACGGCCGGGCCGCGGCGGCGCCGGGCGCTCGGGTGGGCCCTCGCGGCCGCTCTCGTACCGGTGGGTGCGCTCCTCGCGGTGCCGCCGGCCGGCGCGTTCCCGCCGGACACCTCGCGGGTCACCCTGCTGCCGCGGGTGCAGCCGGACCACCTGTGGTTCGAGGACGGGCAGCTCTTCACCGCGTGGGAGGGGACGGTCGAGCGGTGGGACGCGTACACGGGCGACCGGATCGAAGGCGGGGCGGCGGGCCGGGTCCGGCCGGTCGACCTGGGGAAGGAGCTGTTCCGCTCCCCCGTCCCGGCGGAGCTGCGGGCCCTGGCCGCGCGCAACGTGATCGACGTCGTGGACGTCCTGAGGGGCACAGTGCTCCGGGTGGGCCTGAACGACCGCCCGGGCCCGGACCTGTACTGGCACGGCGGCGGGCACCCGGTGGTCCTGGTCGAGCCGTGCTCGCCGGCCCCGCTGCTGTGGGACGTGACGGCCCGGCGCGTGCTGGGGCGGCTGCCCGCGCTGCGCGACTGGCACGGGTGCCAGGACCACTACGACTTCAGCGGCGACCGCACCGTGGTGGCCGACCTTCAGGGCGGTTACGAGGAGTGCGCGTTCGCGTTCTGGGACCTGCCGGGCGGCCGCCGCCGGTCCCTGCCCGGGCGGTGCAACCTGGAGGAGGCGGCCGCCCTCAGCCACGACGGCAGGCTGGCCGCGGTCGACGTCACCTTCCACGAGGAGGGCGAGCCCACCCCGGACGGCATCCACGTCGTCGACACCCGCACCGGACATCTCGTCGGCCCCGTCCTGACGGGCCATCTGAACGGCGCCGTCGCCATGGCCTTCGACCGGTCGGGCCGGCTGCTCGCCGTCGCCGCCTCCGACGGGGTGGTGCGGATCTGGGAGCTGCCCCGCTGACACCGGCACCGCCGGCACCGCCGCACCGCACCGGCGGAGCGACGGCGTCCGGATGTCGGGGTGCGGAGCCCGTCGCCCGTTTGGCCCAGCGCCTGACGGTCAATAGGATCCGCCGGTGATCACTAAAATCCGGCCGGCGGCATGGCTCTGGGTCCTGCTCGCCGCGCTCACCATGGGACTTCAGCCCGGTCCCGCCCTCGCGGGCGAACCGGGCGGGGACGCGGCGCCGAAGGTCGAGCTGGTACTCGACGTCAGCGGCTCGATGCGTGCCCGGGACATCGACGGCGGCTCCCGCATGGCGGCGGCGAAGCAGGCGTTCAACGAGGTGCTCGACGCCACCCCCGAGGAGGTCGAACTCGGCATACGCACCCTCGGCGCCCAGTACCGCGGCAACGACCGGCAGGAGGGCTGCAAGGACACCCAGCAGCTGTACCCGGTCGGCCCGCTGGACCGCACCGAGGCCAAGACGGCCGTCGCCACCCTGGCGCCCACCGGCTGGACCCCGATCGGACCGGCCCTGCTCAAGGCCGCCGACGACCTGCAGGGCGGCGAGGGCTCCCGCCGGATCGTCCTGATCAGCGACGGCGAGGACACCTGCGCCCCGCTCGACCCGTGCGTGGTGGCCCGCGAGATCGCGGCCAAGGACATCCACATCACGATCGACACCCTCGGCCTGGTGCCGGACGCCAAGACCCAGGCGCAGCTCAGCTGCATCGCCTCGGCGACGGGCGGCACGTACACCGCGGTCCGGCACAAGAAGGACCTGTCGCGGCGGGTGAACCAGCTCGTGGACCGGGCGGCCGAACCCGAGGTCACCCCGGTCGCCGTGGAGGGCGCCGCCGAGTGCGCGAAGGCCCCGGAGCTGGCCTCCGGGCTGTACACCGACCGGGAGGAGGCCGGCACGCACCGCTGGTACCGGGTCGCGCTGAAGCCCGGTCAGGAGCTGCGGGCTTCGGTGAGCGTGGCGGCCGACCGGGCGGTGGCCCGGGACTACGGGGTGCTGCTGCGCGCCACGACCCTGTACGGGCGGGAGATCGTCCGCGGTCAGGAGGCCGGTGACGGCCGCACCGACGTGATCTCCACCGGGCTGCGGTACCCGCGGCCCGAGGCCGGGTCCGACGACGAGGCCGACAACGCCGCCGAGACGGTGTGCCTGCGGGTGAGCAACTCGTTCGCGCCCGCGCCGGGCGTCAAGACCGCCCCCGGCTTCCCCGTCGAGCTGACGGTCGACGTGGTGGACGGTCCCGACGAGGCCTCGGACGTGGCCGCGTTCGGGCTGGGCCGCGGCTGGTGGCTGCTGGCCGTACTGGTGCTGGCCGGGTTCCTCGGGGGCCTGCTGTGGGGCTGGATCTCGCGTTGGCGCGTGACCGTGTGGAGGACCAACTGATGGGCGTCAAGCTGATGGGCGTGCGGACGATCGCGGCGGGCACCGCCGCCGTGCTGCTGCTGATGACCGGGGCGGGTGCCGCGGGCGCCGCGAGCCCGTCGCCGTCGGCGGGCACCGGGGGGTCGGGGCCGGCCGAGGCCGGGACCTCGTTCCGCACCGCCGGCGAGATCGAGGCGGCGGGCCGCGGCAGCGCCGACGCCTCCACCGGCGACTACCTGTACTGGTCGTTCGCCGCGGACGCCGGACAGCAGCCCACGGTGCGCGCCACGGTGCGGGTCCCGGAGACGGCCGCCGGCCGGTCCTCCTCGGCCTGGCAGCTCGACGTGTACGACGGGCTGCGCCGCCGGCAGGCCTGCCGGTACGGCGTCACCACGCGGGCCGCGACGGCCGGCGAGCGCGAGGTCGAACTGGTCTGCGCGCTGCGGACGGTGCGGGCATGGACCGAGCCGTGGGCCGTGGACCCGCTGCCGGGCACCTACTACGTCCGGCTGACGGCGGTCGGCCTGGCCAAGGCCGACCAGGGCCTGCCGGTGCACGCCGAGGTCGCGGTCGCCGCCGAGGACGTGGGCGGGGCGGCCGCGGTGGACGGCTCGCTGGCCGAGCCGCTGGTGCCGGGCATCGCCGCCGCGAAGTCCGGCGACGAGGCGGACTCGAAGGCCGGGCGCACGGTGGCGAAGCTGTTCTCCGGTGAGCCGGAGGACGGCTGGTCCTCGGGCTGGTGGACCGACCGCTGGCTGTGGACCGCTGCGGGCGGCCTGCTGGCCGCCCTCGCGGGCGTCTGGGGCTACCGCCTCACGCGCGGCACGGGCCGCCCGTCGCACCTGCCGCCGGGCACCTGACCCGAGTGACACGGAGCCCCTTCTCCCCGGCCGGGGAGAAGGGGCTCCGCGCTGTCGGCGACCGGGTTCAGGCGGGGGTCCTGACCGCGGCTCCGGCGATCACCTGGTCGAGCAGGGCGACCAGCACGTCGCGTACGTCGGCGCGCCGGCGGGCGTCGAGCATCAGGACCGGTGTGCCGGGGTTGCGCAGGTGCAGGGCGGCCGCGATCTCCTCGGCGGTGTAGTGCTGTTCGCCGTGGAAGCAGTTGGCGCCGATCACGAACGGCAGGCCGCGGCTCTCGAAGAAGTCGACGGCGGCGAAGCTGCGGTCCAGCCGCCGGGTGTCGACGAGGACGACCGCGCCGAGCGCCCCGTTCAGGAGGTCGTCCCACATGAACCAGAAGCGCTCCTGGCCGGGCGTGCCGAACAGGTACAGCACCACCCCGGCGTCGGTGAGGGTGAGCCGGCCGAAGTCCATGGCCACGGTGGTGACCGCCTTGGACTCGATGCCGTCGAGGTCGTCGACGCCCACGCCGGCGGCCGTCAGCCGCTCCTCCGTGCGCAGCGGCTCGATCTCGGAGACCGCCTCCACCAGGGTGGTCTTGCCGACTCCGAAGCCTCCGGCGACGAGGATCTTCACGGGGGCCGCCTGCGGGGCGGGGGTCTCATATCCGGGCAAGGTTGTCCCTGATTCTCATGAGCAGGTGGACGTTGCTGGTCTCGGCCCCCGCGAGCGGCGGCCGGTGGTGGACGAGTCCGCGGTCCGCGAGTTCGCCGAGCAGGAGCGTCATCGGGGTGAGGCGGATGTGCATGCGGGCCGCGAGTTCGGCGACCGCCCGCCCCTGGGGCGCCCGGCAGAGCGCGAGGACGGCCCGCCACTCGCTGGGCAGCCCGCTGTCGGCGTCCGGGTCGGCCGCGGCCGTGATGGTGGTGTCCATGGTGAGGACGGTGCACTCGGCGGCGGTCCGCCCGTCGGTGAGGGCGTACAGGCGGGTGCGGCGGCGGCCCCGGGGCCGGACGGGGACGGGCCCGCGCCCGTCCCCCGGCTCCTGCGCCCCGTCGGTCGGCTCCGGCGGCCCGTCGGCCGCCCCGTGCGGCGCCCCGGCCATTACGGCGTGGGCACCTGGGCGCGCTGCGGGGTGTCCAGCCACTCCCCGAGCGCCTGGGCGGTGCGGACGGCCTCGCCGCCGAGCTCGCCGAGGCGGGCCTTGCGGGAGGTGACGACGATGAGGGTGCTGCCCTCGCCGCAGCCGACGAGGCACAGGTAGCGGTCGTCCATCTCGACGAGCTGGCGGATGATCCGGCCGCCGTCGATCTCCCGGGATATCGCCTTCATGGTGGCGGCGACGCCGGAGGAGGCGGCGGCGACCCGTTCGGCCTGGTCGCGGTCGAGGAGGTAGGCGCTGAGCATGATCCCGTCGTTGGAGAGCAGCACGGCTCCCTGGATGCCGGCGATCCGGCTCAGGTTGTTGTCCAGGACGCTGAAGATCATGTCGTTGGATGCGGTCATGGCTGTTCCCGTCTGAGCTCTTGTTCCACTGTCTGGGTCCCGTGTTCGTAGTCGGCCCAGGCGTCGGCCACCTCTTCGGGGGTGGCGGTGTCCGGGCCGGTCGCCGGCTCCGCCGGGCGGGGCCCGCGGAGCTGCTCGGTCATGTGGGTCTGCGGGACGCGCTCGGGGAGGGCCGGGCGGCCGGCGGCGGGGCGCTGCGGCGGTACGGCGGCGGGCTCCACGGCGGCCTGCGGCGGGCCGGTCCTGCGGCGGGCGGGCAGCCCGGCCGCGGTGGGCGGCAGCGGTTCGGCGGCGGGCTGCGGTCCGGACGGGCGGGGCGCGGCGGGTACGGGCTCCGGGGCGGGCGCGGGTACGGGCTCGGGGCCGCGTGCGGCAGTGCCGGCGGGCACGGGGAGGCGCACGGGTGCGGGCAGCGGGGCGGCGGGCGGGCGTCCGGCGGCGGCCGCCGGGGCGGGTGTACCGGCCGTGGCCAGCAGTGCGCCCGGCAGGATCACCACCGCCGAGGTGCCGCCGTACACGGAGCGGCGCAGGGTGACGGTGGCGCCCAGCCGGTCGGCGAGGTGGCCGACGACGAACAGGCCGAGCCGGTGGGCGTTCTCGGCGAGGACGGAGTACGGCGGGGCGGTGTGCAGGCGCCGGTTCATCTCCTCGTACCGGGCGCTGCCGACGCGGGGGCCGCGGTCCTCGATCTCCACGGAGAGGCCGTCGGCGACGAGTTCGGCGCGGATGACCACCTTGGACCGGGGCGGGGAGAACCGGGTGGCGTTGTCGAGGAGCTCGGCGAGGAGGTGGCTGATCTGGCTGATCGCCTGCGGTTCGACGCTGGCCTCGTCCAGGGCCTGGCGTTCGATCCGGCGGAAGTCCTCGACTTCGGCGGCGGCTTCGCGCAGCAGGTCGGCCACCCGCATGGGTTCGGCGTGCGGGTCGGGGATCTCGCCGCCGGAGAGGATGAGCAGGTTCTCGATCTGGCGCCGCATGCCGACGGTCAGCTGGTCGGCGCGCATCAGCTCGGCGAGGAGCGCCTCGTCGTGGCCGAAGGTGTCCTGGAGGTCCTCGGTGAGGGCGAGCTGGCGGCTGACGAGGTTGCCGGTGCGGGAGGCGATGCCGGAGGCGAACATGCCGAAGCCGTGGCGTTCGGCGGCGAGCTGCCGGTGGCCGTCCACGGAGACGGCGACGACGCGGGCGAACGCGTCGTTGATGCGGCCCACTTCGTCCCGGTGCCCGCGGACCTCCGGCAGGGCGTCGGCCACGGAGTCGATGGAGTGCCCGCGGTGCAGCCGGGCGACCACGTCGGGCAGGACCTGCTCGGCGAGGGTGACCGTACGGCGGTGCAGGCCGTCGAGGCGGCGGAGCACGGAGCGGGTGGTGAGGACGACGACGGCGACGACGAGCAGCAGCACGCCGCCGCTGGTGCCGATGAGCCAGCCGACCTCGGCCTCCAGGGCGTCGGCGTCCGCGTCGGCGTCGGTGAGCACGGCCCGCCAGCGGTTGGCGCTCATGTCGGCGAGCCGCGGGCCGAACTGCTCGTACGCGACGCGCCAGCCGGCGACTTCGGCGGGCAGCCGGACGCCGGTCGCGACGTCCTCGTGGTCGGCGATGACGGCGTTCTCGATGCGCAGCTTGGTGCGCCAGGCCTGCGAGGCGGTGATCCGGTCGTAGAACTCGCGTTCGCGGACCGGGAGGTAGGGCACGATCGCGGTGTCGTACAGGTAGCGGTGGGAGCCGACGGCCTCGACGAAGCCGGCGAACTCGGTGCTGGTGAGCCGCCCGGAGGGGCCGGCGAGGGCGAGGAAGGAGCCTTCGCGGGCGACGGTCTCGAAGGCGGAGAGCAGGGCGACGGCGGCCCGGCTCTCCTGGCCGAGCCCGGAGTCGTCGGCGTGGCTGAAGGCCTCCTGGCAGAGCCGGATCAGCCGGTCGATGACGTCGGTGTAGTAGGCGATGGCCAGTTCGGGGCCGCCGACGTGGGTGTCGGAGCGTTCCCGCTGGGGGGCGAGGACGTCGAGTCCGCCGGCCACTTCGCGGAGCATCCGGTCGGCTTCGGGCGAGCGCTGGGTGCCGGCGGACATCCGGCGGAAGTCGGCGACGGCCCGGTCGGTGGCCCGGCGGCTGTCGCGCATCTCGGCGGCGGCGAGCGGGGCGCCCACCCACCAGCCGGCGGTGGCCGTGCGCTCGGTCTGGAGGGCGGACATCAGTTCCAGGAGCGGTTCGCCCATCCGGCGGCCGGACTCCAGGTCGGCCCGCAGGTGGTGGGATTTGGCCAGCAGCCGGTCGGCGGTCAGGACGGTCTGGGCCGCCATGGCGACGGTGGGGACGACCGCCAGCCAGATCAGCAGGGTGCGCAGCCGCACGGTCCGGCGCCGCCGGCGGCGCTTCAAGGGTGCGGGTATGCCTTCGGGTTCAGGGGCAGACATCGGACCTCGGGGACGGCGGGAGGGACGCGCGCGGAGCGAACCGGAGCGGGCCGGAGCGGGCCGGAGCGGGCCGGAGCGGATGTGACCAGGCGGGAGGCGCTGATCATATCCAGCCACACCGAGGAAACGGAGGGGTTGTTTCGATGGTTTGTACGTGTGCGGGGCAGCGGTTTCGAGGGCCGCGCCCGGTGACGGTGGGGGAAACGGGTGGAAACGGGGTGAAAAACAGCCGGGCCGGCCCGTGGTGGCGGGCCGGCCCGGATTCAGCCGGTGGGGCGGGGCAGGGTCAGGACAGGTCGAACCGGTCCAGGTCCATGACCTTCGCCCAGGCGGCGACGAAGTCGGTCACGAACTTCGCCTTCGCGTCGTCGCTCGCGTAGACCTCGGCGAGCGCGCGCAGCTCGGAGTTGGAGCCGAAGACCAGGTCGGCGCGGGAGCCGGTCCAGCGGACCGCACCGGAGGCGTCGGTCCCCTCGAAGGTGTGGGCGTCCGGAGAGGTCGGCTGCCACGTCGTGCCCAGGTCGAGCAGGTTGACGAAGAAGTCGTTGGTGAGGGTGCCGGGGTTGTCCGTGAACACGCCGGTACGGGACTCCTGGTGGTTGGCGCCCAGCACGCGCAGGCCGCCGACGAGCACCGTCATCTCGGGGGCGCTCAGGGTCAGCAGGTTCGCCTTGTCGAGCAGCAGGTACTCGGCCGGCAGCCGGGTGCCCTTGCCGAGGTAGTTGCGGAACCCGTCGGCCTGCGGCTCCAGGGCGGCGAAGGACTCCACGTCGGTCTGCTCCTGCGAGGCGTCCACGCGGCCCGGGGTGAACGGCACCTCGACGTCGAAGCCCGCGTTCTTGGCCGCCTGCTCGACGGCCGCGCCGCCGGCCAGGACCACCAGGTCGGCGAGGGAGACCCGCTTGCCGCCGGTCTGGGCGGCGTCGAAGGACGCCTTGACGCCCTCCAGGGCGCGCAGCACGCCGGCCAGCCGGTCGGGCTCGTTGACCTCCCAGCCGCTCTGCGGCAGCAGGCGGATGCGGCCGCCGTTGGCGCCGCCGCGCTTGTCGCTGCCGCGGAACGAGGAGGCGGCGGCCCAGGCGGCGGAGACCAGCTGCGAGCCGGGCAGGCCCGCGTCGAGGATCCGGCGCTTGAGGTCGGCGGCGTCGGCCGCGTCGATCAGCTCGTGGTCGCGGGCCGGCAGCGGGTCCTGCCAGAGCAGTTCCTCGGCGGGGACCTCGGGGCCGAGGTAGCGGACGACCGGGCCCATGTCACGGTGGGTCAGCTTGTACCAGGCGCGGGCGAAGGCGTCCGCGAAGGCGTCCGGGTCGGCCAGGAAGCGGCGCGAGATCTGCTCGTACACCGGGTCGAAGCGGAGCGACAGGTCGGTGGTGAGCATGGTCGGGGCGTGGCTCTTCGACGGGTCGTGGGCGTCGGGGATGGTGCCCGCGCCGGCGCCGTCCTTGGCGACCCACTGGTGGGCGCCGGCCGGGCTCTCGGTGAGCTCGTACTCGTAGCCGAAGAGGTTCTCGAAGAAGCCGTTGCTCCACCGGGTGGGGGTGCTGGTCCAGGTCACCTCCAGGCCGGAGGTGATCGCGTCGGCGCCCTTGCCGGTGCCGTACGTGGAGGCCCAGCCGAGGCCCTGGGCCTCCAGCGGGGCGGCCTCGGGGTCGGCGCCGACGTGGTCCGCGGGGCCGGCGCCGTGGGTCTTGCCGAAGGTGTGGCCGCCGGCGATGAGGGCGACGGTCTCCTCGTCGTTCATGGCCATGCGGCGGAAGGTCTCGCGGATGTCGCGGGCCGCGGCGATCGGGTCCGGGTTGCCGTTGGGGCCCTCCGGGTTGACGTAGATCAGGCCCATCTGGACGGCGCCGAGCGGGCTCTCCAGCTCGCGGTCGCCGGTGTAGCGCTGGTCGTCGAGCCAGGTGGTCTCGGGGCCCCAGTAGACGTCCTCGTCCGGCTCCCAGACGTCGGGGCGGCCGCCGCCGAAGCCGAAGGTCTTGAAGCCCATCGACTCCAGGGCCACGTTGCCGGCGAGGACCATGAGGTCGGCCCAGGAGAGGCTCTGGCCGTACTTCTTCTTGACCGGCCACAGCAGGCGGCGGGCCTTGTCGAGGTTGGCGTTGTCCGGCCAGCTGTTGAGCGGGGCGAAGCGCTGCTGGCCGGCGCCGGCGCCGCCGCGGCCGTCGCTGATCCGGTAGGTGCCGGCGCTGTGCCAGGCCATGCGGATCATGAAGGGGCCGTAGTGGCCGAAGTCGGCCGGCCACCAGTCCTGCGAGGTGGTGAGCACCTCGGCGATGTCCTGCTTGACGGCCGGCAGGTCGAGGGTCCGGAAGGCCGCCGCGTAGTCGAACTCCTCGCCGAGCGGGTTCGCCACGGCGGGGTTCTTGGCGAGGATCTTCAGGTTGAGCCGCTCCGGCCACCACTGGCGGTTGCCGCCACCCTGCGTGGGGTGGGGGGCGCGCCCGTGGACGACCGGGCAGCCGCCTGTGCCCTCCGCCGTCGCGGCGATGTCTGCGTCGTGCTTCTCGGACATGAAACGAATTCCTTCCGAACTTAGCGGATCTCGGAGCTCGGGAACTGAGGGCGATGGGACAGTCCGGGCACAGTCCACAGTAGGTGACCGGGGTCACAAACGAGAGCGAAGCCGTGGTCGTGTGGCACCCGGTCGCTCCTCGTACTCGGTCTCGTTCTGTTCCTTGGCTGCCACCGGATGCGATCCTACGATGGACAGATTCCAAGTCAATACGACAACAAGACCCGTACGGAATCACTCTTCGGACATCTCAGCGTGAGGCTGGTGACCATGAGCAACCTGCTCGAACGGCTCCGCGGACGCGGCTGGCGGATGACCGCCCAGCGCCGCGTGGTCGCCGAGGTGCTGGACGGCGAGCACATCCACCTGACCGCGGACGAGGTGCTGGCCCGGGCCTCCGCACGGCTTCCGGAGATCTCCCGGGCGACCGTCTACAACACCCTGGGCGAGCTGGTCTCGCTCGGCGAAGTGATGGAGCTGCCCGGGGACGGCCGCGCCAAGCGGTACGACCCGAACGCCCACCGCCCGCACCACCACCTGGTCTGCTCGGGCTGCGGCGCGATCCGCGACGTCCACCCCGACGGCGATCCGCTGGCCGCCCTGCCCGCCGCGGAACGCTTCGGCTTCTCCGTCTCCGCCGCCGAGGTCACCTACCGCGGGCTCTGCCCGGTCTGCGCGGCCCCCTGACGGCAGGCTCGCGCGCGGGCACGCGGAAGGGGCGGCCCCGGGTCCTGTCCGGACCGGGGCCGCCCCTTCGCGGGTGCGAGGCACTGCGCCTGCGTCAGCCCTGGCCGTCGGCGTCGGGCGTCAGGCGCAGGGAGATGGAGTTGATGCAGTAGCGCTGGTCGGTGGGGGTGCCGTAGCCCTCGCCCTCGAAGACGTGGCCGAGGTGGGAGCCGCAGCGGGCGCAGCGGACCTCGGTGCGGACCATGCCGTGCGAGGTGTCCGCGAGGAGTTCGACGGCGTCGCTGTCCTTCGGGTCGTAGAAGGACGGCCAGCCGCAGTGCGAGTCGAACTTGGTGTCGGAGCGGAACAGCTCGGCGCCGCAGGCGCGGCAGGAGTAGACGCCGGCGGTCTTGGTGTCCGTGTACTCACCGCGGAAGGCCGGCTCGGTGCCCGCCAGCCGCAGCACCTGGTACTCCGAAGGGGTGAGCTCCGCCTGCCACTGCTCGTCGGGCTTCTCGATCTCGTACGGCATGACGGCTGCTCCCTCAGTTCGCCAGACGGGCCAGGATGGCCGGGCCCAGGTCGGTCACGTCGCCCGCACCCATGGTGAGAACGAGGTCGCCGGGCTTCGCCATTCCCGCGATCACGTCCGGGACGGCGCCCTTGTCGTGCTCGGGGGCGGTGTCCGCGCCGGCCTGCCGGGCCGCGTCGATGATGATCTCGCTGGTGATGCCGGGGACCGGGTCCTCGCGGGCCGGGTAGATGTCCAGGACCACGGAGGAGTCGGCGAGCGCCAGGGCCCGGCCCATCTCGGTGCCCAGCTCCTGGGTGCGGGAGAACAGGTGGGGCTGGAAGACCACCAGGATCCGGGCGTCGCCGGCCGCGCCGCGGATGGCCTCCAGGTCGGCGGTCATCTCGGTCGGGTGGTGCGCGTACGAGTCGATGACCTGCACGCCGGCCGCCTCGCCCTTGAGCTGGAGGCGGCGCTTCACGCCGGTGTACTTGCCGAGGGCGGCGGCCAGCTCGGCGGCCGGGACGCCCAGGGCGGAGCCCGCGACCAGCGCCGCGACGGCGTTGTGCGCGTAGTGGCGGCCGGGCACGGAGACCGTGAAGGTCAGCGGGCTGCCGTCGAGGACCACGGTGACCTCACTGGTCAGGCCGCGCGGGACGACCTGGAGGACGCGGACGTCGGCGGTCTCGCTCTCGCCGTAGGTGACGACCTTGACGTCCTGGGCGGCGCGGACCCGGCGGGTCAGCTCGACGGCGCCGTCCTGGTCGGCGGAGACGACCAGGGTGCCACCGGGCACGACCTTGCCGACGAAGGTCTCGAAGGACTCGTGGATCTCGTCCATCGAGGCGTAGTTGGCGTGGTGGTCCAGCTCGGTGTTGAGGACGATCGCGACCTCGGGGGCGTACGTGTGGAAGGAGCGGTCGCTCTCGTCCGCCTCGGCCACGAAGATCTCGCCGGTGCCGTGGTGGGCGTTGGAGCCCGGCGCGTCCAGGTCGCCGCCGATGGCGTACGAGGGGTCCAGGCCGAGCGCCGACAGCGAGACGGCCAGCATCGAGGTGGTGGTCGTCTTGCCGTGGGTGCCGGCGACCGCGATCGGGCGGGTGCCGGTCATCAGGGCGGCCAGGGCGTCCGAGCGGTGCACGACCGGAATGCCCAGCTCGGCGGCGCGGGCCAGCTCGGGGTTGTCCGCACGGATGGCGCTGGAGACGACGACGCAGCTGGCGTCGTCGGCGAGGTGGCCGGCAGCGTGCCCGATGTGGACCGTCGCCCCGAAGGTGCGCAGCGCCTCCGCGGTGGCGGACTCGCGCGAGTCGCTGCCCGCCACCTTCGCTCCCCGCTGCGCGAGGATCTTCGCGATTCCGGACATGCCGGCGCCGCCGATGCCGATGAAGTGGGGCCGGTCCATGGCGGTCGGCAGGCCGAGTGTCATGCGTGTGTCTCCCGAGGGCGTGCCCGAAGGCGTGGTGCGGGCGGTGCCCCGGAACGGGACACCTACCCCCGCAGCCTATTCGTTCTCGTTGTGGGCGAAGAGCTTGAGCACGGGAACCCCCACTTTGTGGCGGGCCCGGGAGGCCCAGTCCCGGTGGAAGAACTCCTCCACGAAGTGCGGCGCCGTCAGCACGATCACCTCGTCGGCGCCGGTCTCCTCCACGACCGCCCTGAGCCGGTCCAGCGGGTGGTCCTCGACGATGTGCCCCACCGCCGAGTGGTTGCGTGCGCGCAGCGCCCGGAGCGAGTGCTCCAGGGACTGCGCGGCCGGGCCGAGCGCCTCGGCGCCTTCCGGTTCGTCGCCCTCCCGGATCGCCTCGGGGAGCTCGCCGAGCGCGACGTCGTCGATGGCGCGCAGCAGCCGGTCCCGGTCGCCCCGGGGCTGCAGCAGCACGACGAAGGAGACGGGGTCGTCTCCGTGCAGGGTCGTGACGAAGTCCACGTCTACGGATGTCAGAGGCTTCTCGATCATCAATACGCTCGTGAACACGGACGCCCTCTCGTTTTCATGGGCCGTGGGCCCCTGCGGAAACCATCCTGCCCCGCTGGCGCACGGGGCCGGTGCAGGTAAGTGTGCCCAGCCGGAGAAAAGCGGAACGGTAAATTCCGCAACGTGTCAGCTCCGACGGTAACGGGTGAACAGGAACCCGGCCTCCTCCAGCAGCCCGGCGAGTTCCAGCCGGGCCGGCACCGCCAGGGAGGGCCCCCCGGCGATCCGCTGCGCGTCGCCCGCGGTCAGGGTCGGCGACACCGTCAGGCACAGCTCGTCGAGCACCCCGGCCGCGATGAACTGGCCCAGCAGCCGCGGCCCGCCCTCGGTGAGCTGGCGCCGCAGCCCCCGCCCGGCGAGGGCGGTCACCGCCCGGGCCGGGTCCACCCCGGCGCCGTCCCCGGCGAACAGCACCTCGGCGCCCGCCGTCCGCGCCCCGGCCACCCGGTCCGCGGGGGCCGCCGCACCGGTCAGAACCAGGGTGGGCACCAGCGGGGAGGTGAACAGGGGCAGCGAGAAGTCCAGGTCCAGGCTCGCGCTGACCACGGCGATGGCGGGGGCCGGGCCCTGGCCGGCGGCCGCTCGGCGGGCGGCGAAGGCCTCCCGGGCCCGGGCCGGCCGGTAACCCTCCAGGCGAACCGTTTCCGCACCGACGACGACCACATCGGCCAGCGCCCGCAGGGTGCCGAAGATCCGCATGTCTGTGTCGCTGGAGATCGGCTGGGAGCGGCCCTCGTGCTGGGCGGCACCGTCCAGCGAGGAGACCATGTTGCCCCGCAGCCAGTGCCCGTCCGCCGCCTGCGCGGGGTAGGCGTAGGCCTCGGCCAGCTCGTCCAGGGACCACTCCCGGTCGGACTCGGCGGATGTCTGATCGGTCACAGGGAACAGGCGTCGCATGCGAGGCAGTGTGGCATGCGGCGTAAAGTTGAGGGCTGTGTCGACATCTCTCACCGCGTCCTCCGGGGCCCTCGCCACCGGTCCGGAGCCCATAGCCGAGGCGGGCCCGCAGTCCCTGTGCGCCCGCGAGCCGTACGTACCCGCCGAACGGCTGGTCGCGGAGATGGTGCCGCCACCGCGGTTCGACGGCGTGCGCTTCGACACGTACAACCCGGACCCGAACCAGCCGAGCCAGGCGCAGGCCGTCACCACCCTGAGCACGTTCGCCGCCGGCCTCGGCGGGGCGCACGCGAGCGGCACGGCCAAGCGGCGCTGGTTCTCGAAGAAGCCGGCCGCGCCCGCCGGTCCGCGCGGGGTCTACCTCGACGGCGGCTACGGCGTCGGCAAGACCCACCTGCTCGCCTCGCTCTGGCACGCCACCCCGGCCGCACCCGAGTACAAGGCGTTCGGCACCTTCGTCGAGCTGACGAACCTGGTCGGTGCCCTCGGCTTCCAGCAGACCGTGCAGACCCTCGGCGGGCACCGGCTGCTGTGCATCGACGAGTTCGAGCTCGACGACCCGGGCGACACCGTCCTCGTCTCCAGCCTGCTGCGCAAGCTGGTCGAATCGGGCGTCGCGCTGGCCGCCACCTCGAACACGCTGCCGGGCAAGCTGGGCGAGGGCCGGTTCGCCGCGGTGGACTTCCTGCGCGAGATCCAGGGCCTGTCCGCCCACTTCCGGCCGCTGCGCATCGACGGCGAGGACTACCGGCACCGCGGGCTGCCCGAGGCCCCGGCCCCGTACAGCGACGAGCAGGTGGCCAAGGCCGCGTACGCGACCCCCGGCGCCACCCTCGACGACTTCCCGGGGCTGCTGGCCCACCTCGCCCGGGTGCACCCGAGCCGCTACAGCGCGCTCACCGAGGACATATCCGCGGTCTGCCTCACCGATGTGCAGGCGGTGCCGGACCAGTCCACCGCGCTGCGCCTGGTGGTCCTCGCCGACCGTCTGTACGACCGGGAGATACCGGTGCTGGCGTCGGGCGTGCCGTTCGACCGCCTGTTCAGCGAAGAGATGCTGAACGGCGGGTACCGAAAGAAGTACTTCCGCGCCATCTCGCGGCTCACCGCGCTCGCCCGCGACGCAAAGGGGCTGGTGTCCCAGTAGGTTGGGCCGGTCGGGCCAACACCGGCCCGGCCGAACAGCCTTGAAGGGATCCATCATGGCCGCCACGCGTCATGCACACGCTGTCTGGGAAGGCGATCTGCTGGGGGGCAAGGGCGAGGTGACCCTCGACTCCTCGGGCCTCGGCACGTACGCCGTCTCCTGGCCGGCCCGCACCGACGAGGAGGCGAACGGGCGCACCAGCCCGGAGGAGCTCATCGCCGCCGCGCACTCCAGCTGCTACAACATGGCCTTCTCCAACGTGCTGGCCAAGGCCGGGCACGCGCCGGCGCGGCTGAACACCAAGGCCGCGGTGACCTTCGTGCCCGGCCAGGGCATCACCGGCAGCCACCTGACCGTCGAGGGCGAGGTGCCCGGCATCAGCGAGGAGGACTTCCTCGCCGCGGCCGAGGACGCCAAGAAGAACTGCCCGGTCAGCCAGGCCCTGACCGGTACGACGATCACGCTGAGCGCCAAGCTCGTCTGACGCCGGGGGCGGCGACACCCCGCGGGGGTGCGGCCCGCATGGTTCCCCACGCCGCAGGCACGTGGTACCACATGCGGGTCACATCTCCTTTCCACCCCCCGGGGAGTTGTTGCCTGATGTCCGCGACCCGCCGTCAGATCCTCACCGGTACGGGGGCCGTCGCCTCCGTCGCCTTCGCCGGGGCCCTCGGCGAACTGTTCACGGGAGCCGCGAGCGCCGCCGTTCCGGGCCGCGCTCCGGCCGTCGCCGGGTACGGGCCGCTGCTGCCGGATCCGGCCGGACTGCTCGACCTGCCCGCCGGGTTCCGCTACCGGGTGCTGTCCCGGTCGGGCGACCCGATGCGGTCGGGCGAGGGCCGGGTGCCGCAGAACTGCGACGGGATGGCGGCCTTCGCGGGCGGCCGCGGCCGGGTGCGGCTGGTGCGCAACCACGAGAACCGGGCCACCGCCGCGCTGCGCGTCCCGCCGGTGCCGGGGCTCACCTACGACCCGGGGGCCCGGGGCGGCTGCACCGTCCTGGAGCTGGACGCGGACGGCGCGGTCACCGGGGAGCGGGTGGGCGTCGCGGGCACGGCCGTGAACTGCGCGGGCGGCCCGACGCCCTGGCGGACCTGGCTGACCTGCGAGGAGACCGAGGACCTGGCCGGCACCGGCGACTACGTGCGGGACCACGGCTTCGTGTTCGAGGTGGACCCGGCCGATCCGCGGCGCAGCGGCGCGGTCCCGCTGACGGCCCTGGGGCGGTTCGCCCACGAGGCGGTGGCGGTGGATCCGCACAGCGGGATCGTGTACGAGACCGAGGACGCGTTCGTGAAGCCGTTCGGGCTGTTCTACCGCTTCCTGCCGGACCGGCCGTGCGGCGGGCTGGGCTCGCTGCGGGCGGGCGGGGCGCTGGAGGCGCTGCGGGTGCGGGACGTGCCGGACCTGTCGGCGGTGCGGGAGCCGGGGGCGCAGTTCCGGGTGGAGTGGGTGCCGGTGCCGGATCCGATGGCGGTGGGCACGCCGATCCGGTTCCAGGACTTCGGGCGGGGCGGCATCACGCACGCGCAGAAGCTGGAGGGCTGCTATTGGAGCGGCGGCGCGGTGTACTTCGTGTCCTCGTTCGCGCGCAGCCGGGAGGGGGCGGCGGCGGACCACTCCGGGCAGGTGTGGAGGTACGAGCCGAAGCGGGGGCGGCTGACGCTGGCGGTGGTGTTCGGGCCGGCCTCCGACGTGCAGCTGCCCGGGGAGTCGCCCGACAACATCTGCCTGGCGCCGGGGGGCGGGCTGATGGTGTGCGAGGACGGGAGCGGGCTGCAGCACGTGTACGGGGTCTCCCCGCGCGGCGAGGTGTACGCGGTGGCCCGCAATGCGCACAACATCGGGACGCCGGCCGAACCGGACTACGGCGAGTTCGCCGGTGTCACCTTCTCCCCCGACGGCTCGACGATGTACGTCAACTGCTACGCCCCCGGCACCACCTTCGCCGTGACGGGCCCCTGGCGCTGACCCGGGGGCCGCAGGGAGTGCCGTAGCGGTGGGGTCGGCGGATTGTCATATATGTTTCTGGTGTGACCATTTCTGTACGAAGGGTGGTCGCCGCGGCATTGCTCGGCGCCACCCTGGCCGGCTGCTCCGGCGGCACCGGTCCCGCCGAAACCAGGACCGCGGCAAGCCGGAAGCCCCCGGCCCCCGGCACGTCCCCCAAGGCTGCCGCCCCCGCAGAACCCGCCGAGCCCCCTGCCAGGCCCCCCACCATGGCCCCCGGCCCGGCCGGTCTCACCCCGGTGTTCGAGCGCGCCGCCGGCACCACCGACAAGACCGTCGCCCTCACCTTCGACGCCGACATGACGGCCGACCAGGGCCCCCGCGCCGCCGCAGGCGAGCGTTTCGACAACCCGCAGCTCATCGCGGCACTGCGCAGCCTGAAGGTGCCGTCGACGGTGTTCATGACCGGCCGCTGGGCGGAGGAGTACCCCGACCAGGCCCGCGCCATCGGCACCGACCCGAACTTCGAGATCGCCAACCACTCGTACAGCCACCACGCCTTCAAGAGCCCCTGCTACGGGCTGCCTGCGCTGGACGGGGCGGCGGCCCGGGCCGATGTGGACCGCGCCTTCGAGGCGTTCCGGACGGCCGGCGCCCGCAACGTCGTCCCCTACTTCCGCTTCCCCGGCGGCTGCTACGACGACGCAGCGCTGCGCGCCCTGTCCACGGCGCGGGTCACCGCCGTGCAGTGGGACGTGGTCAGCGGGGACGCGTTCGCGAAGGACCCGGGCCCGGTGGCGCAGCAGGTCCTGGACGGGGTGAAGCCCGGCTCGGTGGTGGTGATGCACTGCACGCGCAGTGCGGCCCCCACCACCGAGCAGGCGATCCGGCGGATCGTGCCGGAACTCCGGGCCCGCGGCTACCGCTTCGTCAAGGTGTCCGAGCTGATCGGCCGCTGAGAGCCGGCGGCGGTCAGCTCGTGGCCGGCCGCTCGACGAGCTCGCTCGGCCGGACGATGACGAAGCCCTCGCCCTGGAGCATCAGCTGGACGGCCTCGCCGGAGCCGCCGCGGATCATCGAGCCGACGGACTGCGAACGGTGCAGGCCGGTGCTGAGCTGGGCGCTCCAGCCGACCACCGCGTCGGTGTCCACGTACACCGGCAGCTGCGGGGTGACGGGGATGACGATGGGGCTGCCGTCGCAGATCACGGCCAGCTTTCCCTGACCGGTGAAGACGCTGTTGAACAGGCCGCCGCCCACCATGCCGCCGCCCTTGACCGTCTTTATCTCGTAGGACAGGGTCGGGTCGAAGCACAGCACGTTGCGGCCGTTGATGGTGAGGGCGTCGCCCGGCTCGATGTCGACGATGAAGCAGTTGGCCGCCTCGTGCGCGAACCAGGCCTCGCCCTGGCCGCGGACGGCCATCAGCGGCAGGCCCTCGCCGGTGACGGCGCGCTTGAGCATGCCGCCGATGCCCTGGCCCTTGCGCTCGAACTGGAGGTTGCCGCGGTAGGCGATCATCGAGCCCTGCCGGGCCAGCATCTCGCCGTTCACCGCGTACTTGACGGACTTGGCGTTCTGCAGGGTCATCCCGGGGGCGGTGGCCTGCTGCGCCAGGTTCTCGGAGGAAAAAAGGTCGCTCTTCATCCTGCGATCTAAGCGCGGGCGGGGGCGGCCGGACAACAGCCCGGCCACCCCCGGGCGTGTCACGGCCCCGCCCGGGCGGCTGGCATCCTTGACCGGATGAGCAGCAGCCAGGACATGAGAGCCAGCTTCCGGGACGAGGCCCCGCAGTACGTACTGCCGCTGGTGGTGCGGATCGAGAAGGCGGAACCCCCGGCCCGCACCGACGCGCTGGAGACGGCCGCGCGGGCGGTGCTGGTGCTGCTCGCGGACGAACGGGCGCGCGGCGAGGGCGAGTGGGCCGAGGAGGTGCGCGCCTGGCAGGACGCCCGGATCCGCAAGGTGGTGCGCCGGGCCCGCGGCGCCGAGTGGCGCAAGGCGGCCGCGCTGCCGGGCATCACGGTGCCCGGCGAGCGGGCGGAGGTGCGGGTGTTCCCGCCGGTGCCGCTGGACGGCTGGCCCAAGGAGCTGGCCAAGCTCCAGGTGTCCGGGACCGACCTGGACGACCCGGAGCCGGTCCCGCCGGTGCCGGCGCAGCGGCCGGTGCTGTGGCTGAACCCGGACCTCGGCATGTCGGCGGGCAAGGCGATGGCCCAGGCCGGGCACGGCGCCCAGCTGGCCTGGTGGGAGCTGACCGGGGCGGAGCGGGCGGCCTGGCGGGAGTCCGGCTTCGCGCTGGCCGTGCGGACGGCCCCGCGGGAGCGGTGGGAGCAGCTGTCCGCGAGCGGGCTGCCGGTGGTGCGCGACGCCGGTTTCACGGAGATCGCGCCCGGCTCGTGCACGGTCGTCGCGGACCATCCGGCGCTGCGGGCCCGGCTGGAACCTCAAATGTTCCTCTGAACGTCCCCACCTCCGGATTCACGGGGTGCCCGGCGGGTCATCACACCGGCACACGGAATCGGGGGAGGTACGAGCATGAAGCGGATGGACCGCCTGGGGGTGGGGATCGGCTGGCGCCCGGAGATCGCGGACGCGGTCGAGCGGCTGCCCGGTCTCGACTGGGTGGAGGTGGTGGCCGAGAACCTGTGCCCCGGCCACCTCCCGGAGTCACTCGTGCGGCTGCGCGAGCGCGGGGTCACGGTGGTGCCGCACGGCGTCTCGCTCGGGCTGGGCGGGGCGGACCGGCCGGACCCGGCACGGCTCGCGGCGCTGGCCGAGCGGGCGGTGGCGGTGGGGGCTCCGCTGGTGACCGAGCACATCGCGTTCGTCCGCGCGGGCGGGGAGCTGACCGCCTCCCCGCTGCTGGAGGCCGGGCACCTGCTGCCGGTGCCCCGCACCCGCGACGCCCTGGACGTGCTCTGCGAGAACGTCCGGATCGCCCAGGACGCACTGCCGGTGCCGCTGGCGCTGGAGAACATCGCGGCGCTGATCTCCTGGCCCGGCGAGGAACTGTCCGAGGGCCGCTTCCTGGCCGAGCTGGTGGAGCGTACCGGCGTACGGCTGCTGATCGACGTGGCGAACCTGCACACGAACCGGGTGAACCGCGGCGAGGACCCCCTCGCGGTGCTGGCCGCGCTGCCGCCGGAGGCGCTGGCGTACGTGCACGTGGCCGGCGGGACCGAGCGGGACGGCGTGTGGCACGACACGCACGCCCACCCGGTGCCGCCGCAGGTCCTCGACCTGCTCACGGCCCTCCGCGAGCGGCTGGACCCGCCGGGCGTGCTGCTGGAACGCGACGACGCGTTCCCGCCGGAGGCGGAGCTGGCCGCCGAACTGACGGCGGTCCGGGGGGCGCTGGCGCGGGGCGCGGAGGCTGCTCGGGCGGAGGCACCGGCGGAGGCACCGGCGGAGGCGGAGGCCGAAGCCGCTGCCGGGCCGGCGGCCGGGGCCGGGTCCCGGGAGCGGGTGGCCGTGGCGCAGACCGCGCTGCTGTCGGCGCTGGTGGCGGGGACTCCGGTGCCCGAGGGGTTCGATCCGGTGCGGGTCCGCGTGCAGGTGCGGGCGCTGGCCGGCAAGCGGGCCGATGTGGTCCGCAAGGTCGCGCCGGAGCTGCCCGGCATCCTGGGCGACGGCTACCGGGACGCCTTCCTCGGGTACGCCCGGACCCGGCCGATGACCGGCGGCTACCGCCGCGACGCGCTGGACTTCGCCGAGCACCTGCTCGTACACGGCCTGCCGGCGGACGCCGACGCCCGCCGTGACCTCACCCACTGGTGGCAGGACCGCACCGGACCCCGGCCGCCCGGCCGGATCCGCCGGCTGCGGCGCCGGGCCCGCACCCTCGTCGGGAGGTGGACGCCGTGAGCGGTCCGCTGATGTTCCTCGGTTTCGCCGTCTGGGCGGCGATCGCCGCCTCCACGCTGCTGCTCGGGATCGGCTCGGTCCGGGCCCGCTCCCGGCGGGCCTCCGGGTCGGACCCGGTGGTCCGGGACCTGTCCGAGGCCGCGTTCCTGACCGGCGGCCCGCGGCTGGTCGTCGACTCCGCGGTCGTCGCTCTCTGCCAGGACGGCCGGATGATGGTGGGCGGTCCCGGCATCGTCCAGGTCCGTCCGGGGGCCCGGGCCGCGGACCCGGTCCAGCGGGTGGTGCTCCGGACGTTCGAGGCGGGCCCGCACGGCTCGCTGGGGCTGCTGCGGCCGGCCGCGATGGCCGACCCGGTGGTCCAGGAGATCGGCGACGACCTCGCCGAGCGCGGCCTGCTGGCCCGGCCGGGCAGCGGTGACGCGTGGCGGCGGCGGGCGAAGGCGCAGATGTTCGCCTGCCTGCTCCTGCTGCCGGTGTCGTTCGCGCTGACCGTGGTCCAGGCGGCGAGTGCCGACCCGTTCACGGGCTTCGGGGTGCCGCCGCTGCTGGTGGTGGCGCCGGCCGCGATCCTCGGCCTGATCGCGGGCGGGGCGGTGTACGCCACGGCGGGGCGCCGGGTCACACCGGCGGGCCGGCGGGCGCTGAACGCGTACCGGGTCGCGCACCTGTCCTCCCGGGACCCGGTGGTGCTGGTCTCGCTGTTCGGACTGGCCCGGCTGCCCGACCCGGTGCTCCGGGCGCAGATGCTCCGCAGCCGCGACGACCGCGTCCCCGCGGCGCCGGTCCGCCGGACCCGCAGCCACTCGGCCGTGCCCTCGGACCACCGGACGGGAGCCGAGGCCGCGGTGGTCGTGTGGTGCGCGGCGAACGACCCCGGGCCGGGCACGGGCAGCGGCTGCGGCAGCAGCTCCGGCTCCTCGTGCGGCTCGTCCGGGTCCTCGTGCGGGTCCTCCGGATCCTCCGGATCCTCCGGGTCATCGTGCGGCTCGTCGTCCGGGTCGAGTTGCAGCAGCGGCTCCAGTTGCGGCAGTTCGTCCGGTTCGAGCTGCGGAAGCAGCAGTTCCTGATCACGGGTCCGTCACGAGCTGCTCACGCCTCGGCGGACACCTGAGGGGGCCGCGCCGGCGGCAGGTAGAACCACGGCATGTTCTGGGTCCTCTTCCTGCTCGTGTCCTGGGCCGGGGCGCTGTTCGCCTGCGGGCGGCTGCTGATCGCGGCCGGCGCGGCCGCCGAGCCCGCGCCCCGGGCCACCGTCCGGCACCACGGGGAACTGAGCCTCTACGAGGCCGCCTACCTTGCCGGCGGCCCGCAGCGGGTCGCCGTCCTCGCGCTGCTGTCGATGGCCCGGCAGGGCCGGCTGCTGCTCGCGCACACCGGCTGGGCGACCGTGGTCGACCCGGTGGGCCGCGATCCGCTGGAGCGGTCCCTGCTCGGCACGTTCGGCCCGGACGGCCAGTGCCCGGTCGCCTCGGTGCGCACCGCTGCGGCCGGCTGCCCGCCGGTGCGGGAGCTCGCCGAGCGGCTCGGCGCGGCCGGACTGGCCGTACCGGACGCCGTGCGCACCGGGTACGAGGAGGGGGTGCGGGCGGTGTGGGCGGCCACCGTGCTGATCCTCGTGCTGTCCGCGGTGGCGCTCTCCCAGCTGTCCGGCGCCGGCGCCGACCCGACGCTGGTGGCCTGCTGGTTCGCGCTGCCGCTGCTGCTGACGGTGTCCTGCCTGGCGATTTCGCGGTTCGAGGCCCGGCCGCACTCGCCGTGGGCGTCGCCGGCCGGCCAGCGGCTGCTGGTCGGTCTGGACCGGGACCGGCGGCAGGACCCGGCGGAGGGCGAGCTCGGGCTGCTGACGGCGGTGGCGGTCCGCGGGCCGTCGGCGGTGCCGGACCCGGGGCTGCGGGCGGCGCTGTCCTGCGGCCGGGGGAAGCGGCTGGTGCATCGGGGTCGTTGAGGCCGACACCCGGGGCCGCTCCTTTACTTCCCCTGAGGTTCCGTCAACCATCGCGGTCTGACGATCCGATGGTCCGACTGACGCTCGGAGGGTGCGGGATGCGGACGCTGGTACGGAGCGCGGCCGGCGCGACGGTGCTCTCCCTGGCCCTGGGCGCGCCCGCCCCCGCCACGGCCGCCGCTCCCCCCGCCCCCGCCGCTGCCGCCGCCTTGCAAGCCGCCGCCGAGCAGGCCGGTGCCGAGCGCGCCGCCCGCCGCGCGGCGACCGCCGGGCTGGCCTTCGGCCGCTGCCCGCTCGTGGAGGACCTGCCCGCGGAACTCCGCTGCGCGCGCCTGGAGGTGCCGCTCGACTACGCCCGTCCCGACGGCCGCCGGATCACGCTGACCGTCAGCCGGGTCCCCGCGTCCGGCCCGCCCGGCAGCCGCCAGGGCTCCCTGGTCTTCAACCCGGGCGGCCCCGGCGCCTCCGGCATGTGGTTCCCGGCGGTCGCGGAGCTGCCGCAGTGGCGGCGGACGGCGGCCGCGTACGACCTGGTGGGCTACGCCCCGCGCGGGGTCGGCCGGTCGGCCCCGCTGTCCTGCCGGGACCCGGCGGTGTCCGGCGCCTCCCCCACCCAGGTGCCGCCGCACCCCACGGCCGCCGAAAAGCAGCGCCGGACGGCGGCGGCACGGGCGTACGCGCAGGGCTGCGCGCGGCGCGCGGGCACGGCCCTCCCCCACTACACGACGCGGGCCAACGCCCGCGACCTGGACGTCCTGCGGGCCGCGCTGGGCGAGCCGCAACTGACCTTCATGGGCGCCTCGTACGGCACGTACCTCGGGGCGGTGTACGCGACCCTGTACCCGGGCCGGGTGCGGCGGATGGTGTTCGACTCGGCGGTGAACCCCGATCCGGCGCGGGTCTGGTACCTCAACAACCTCGACCAGTCACGGGCGTTCGAGCGGCGCTGGTTCGACTTCCGCGCCTGGGTGGCCCGGCACGATTCCGTGTACCGGCTGGGGCGCACCCCCGCGGCGGTACTGGCGAGCTACGAGAAGGTACGGGCGGCGGTGGCCCGGCGGCCGGCCGGCGGGCGGGTCGGCACCGGCGAACTCCAGGCCGCGTTCCTGAAGACGGCGTACCACGACGGCTTCTGGGCGGTGCGGGCGGCGGCGCTCAGCGCGTTCCTGGCGGGCGATCCGGGCCCGCTGGCGGAGCAGGCGGCGCCGTCCCCGCAGACGGCGGCCGAGGACGAGAACGCGACGGCCGTCTACACGGCGGTGCTGTGCAACGACGCACCCTGGCCGGCGGACTTCCGCCGGTGGGACCGGGACCATTCGGCGCTGGCGGCCGGGGCCCCGTTCGAGACCTGGGCCAACGCGTGGACGAACCTGCCGTGTGCGTACTGGCCGCACGGGCCGCGGCCGCGGCCGGTGGACGTGCGCACCGGGCCGGGGGCTCTCCCGCACACCCTGATCGTGGCGGCGGAGCGGGACGGGGCGACTCCGTATCCGGGGGCGTTGGAGCTGCAGCGCCGGCTGCACGGCGCGGCGCTGGTCACGGAGCGGCGGGCGGGCTCCCACGGGGTGGCCGGCGGGCTGAACGCGTGTGTGGACCGGCACGTGGAGCGGTATCTGCTCACGGGCCGCATCCCGGGATGGCGGGCGGCGTGTGCGCCGCATCCGGAGCCCGCACCGGTGTCGCTGGACCGCACGGCGGCAGCGCCCCCGCTGGGCGGGGGCGTGCTGGCGCCGGGCGTCTGAACTTCCGGGCGGGGTCCGGCTGCGTCGTTTCGGGGGCAGGGCCTCCCGATCCGCCGGAGGCCACTTGTGTCAGGAGTGGTCCTCCGGCCCGTCCCCCCAGGGGAGGTCTCAGGCGAGTCCGGCCACCAGGTCGGCGACGGACTTGCGGCGCCCGGTGAAGAAGGGGACCTCTTCGCGGACGTGCATGCGGGCCTCGGAGGCGCGCAGGTGACGCATCAGGTCGACGATCCGGTACAGCTCGTCGGCCTCGAAGGCCAGCAGCCACTCGTAGTCGCCCAGCGAGAAGGAGGCGACGGTGTTGGCGCGGACGTCCGGGAAGCCGCGGGCCATCTTGCCGTGGTCGGCGAGCATCCGGCGGCGGTCCTCGTCGGGCAGCAGGTACCAGTCGTACGAGCGGACGAAGGGGTACACGCTGACGTAGTCGCGGGCCACCTCGTCGGCCAGGAACGCCGGGATGTGCGACTTGTTGAACTCGGCGGGGCGGTGCAGCGCCATGTTCGACCAGACCGGCTCCAGCGCGCGCCCCAGCCGGGTGCGGCGGAACAGGTTGTACGCGGTCTGCAGCTCGTCGGCGGTCTCCGCGTGCCACCAGATCATGACGTCGGCGTCGGCGCGCAGGCCGGAGACGTCGTAGGTGCCGCGGACCGTGATGTCCTTGGCGGCGAGCTGGTCGAACAGCTCCTGCACCTCGTCGGCGAAGCCGGCGCGGTCCTCGGGGAGCACGTCCCGCAGCTTGAAGACAGACCACAGGGTGTAGCGGATGACCTCGTTGAGGTCCTTCGCCTTCTTCCCTGCGTTGGGGATCTTCTCGGGTGCAGTCATGTGCCTATTGTCCCGTGTCCGAATCGGTGCTCTTCGCCAGGGTGCCCAAGATCGCATCGGCGGCCTTCCGGGCGCTGCCGATCACGGCCGGGATGCCCACCCCGTCGTAGACCGCGCCGCACACCGCGAGGCCCGGTACGGCGGCCGCGCCGGCCCGGATCCGGGCCACCCGGGCGAGGTGGCCGACGGGGTACTGGGGCAGGCCGCCGTCCCAGCGGGTGACGGTGGCCGCCACCGGCTCCGCGGCCAGGCCGACGGCCTCGCCCAGGTCGGTGAGGGAGATGCCGACCAGTTCGCCGTCCTCGCGGGCGAGGTCGCGCTCGTCGCCGTGCCGGCCGACCGAGGTGCGCAGCAGGAACAGGTCGCCCCCGGCCTTCCCGGTCCAGGCCCACTTGTTGCTGGAGAAGGTGGAGGCCTTGATCGTCCGGCCGTCGACGGGCGGGACGAGGAATCCGCTGCCGGCGCCGGGGCCGGTGAGCGCGGCGGGCAGGTCGGTGCGGCGGAAGGCCATGGTGACCAGGGCCATGGAGGCGTACTCGACGGTGCGCAGCTCGGCCGCGGCGGCCGGGGCGGTGCCGGCGAGCAGCGCGGCGGCCGGGCCGGCGGGCACGGCGAGGACCACGGCGGCGGCTTCGAGGACCTCGCCGGCCGCGGTCACGGCCCGCCAGCCGTCGGCGGTGCGGGTCAGCTCGCGTACGGCGGTGCCGGTGCGCAGGTCGGCGCCCGCGGCCCGGCAGGCGGCGGCGACGGCCTGCGGCAGCCGGCCGATGCCCCCGTCGATGCCCTGGAAGACGGGGCCGGCCGCGCGGGGGGCCGCGGCGGCGGCGCGCTGGATCTCGCGGACGCCCTCGCCGAGGCTGCGGTGGGTGCGTGCGGCCTCGAACAGGTTCGGCACGGCGGCCCGCATCGAGATGCGGTAGGCGTCGCCGGCGTACACCCCGCCGAGGAGGGGTTCGACGAGCCGGTCGACGACCTCGCGGCCCAGCCGGGCGGCGACGTACGCGCCGACGGCGACGTCCTCGCCGATCTCGGTGGCGGGCAGTTCGGCGTCCTGCGCGGTGCGGCGCAGCCCCTCGTCGGTGAGCACGCCGGACGCGGCGAGCGGGGCGAGGTCGCCGGGGACGCCCATGACGTGGCCGGTGGGCATCGGGCGCAGGGCGCCGCGGGTCCACAGGGTGGCGGTGGCGGTGGCGGGCGGCTGGAGGGCGTCGCCGAGGCCGACGGCGCGGGCCAGTTCGACGGCTTCGGGGCGGCGGGCGAGCATCGACTCGGCGCCCAGGTCGACGGGCCGGCCTTCGAGTTCGCCGGCGTACAGCTTGCCGCCGAGCCGCCCGGAGGCCTCCAGCAGGGTCACCTGTGCACCGGCGCCGACCAGCCGGTGCGCGGCGGCGAGGCCGGCGATGCCGCCGCCGATCACGAGCACCCGGCCGGGCGCGCCGCCGGGGTCCGGCCGCCGGGTGGATTCCGTACGCACGTCCGCTTCTTGCATGGGTGCATCGTCTCATTTCCCGTACCGAGGCCGGACCGTGACCGGTTCGGGACCCGCGGACGGCAACCCGGCCCGGGGCTCTGTACGTCGAACCAGCACACGGTAGACACCGGCACAACCGACGCCTCGGGGGCAGCCCATGCACACCACCCGTACCACCGGCCGTACGGCCGCCGGACGAGCCGCGACCGGTCTCGCGGCGCTCTCCCTCGCGGGGATGCTCGCACTCACCGGCTGCGGAGCCTCGGACACCGCCGCGAACGGCGGCAAGGCGGCGGACCGCGGGGCCGCACCGGAGGCCGCCGACCGGGCGGGGCAGTCGGCCGCGGGCGCGAAGGGCTCCGGCACGACCGCTTCCCGGCCGGGCGCCCCGGCGAAGCCGCCGGCGGTGCGTTCGCACATCATCCGTACGGCGAACCTGTCCATCGAGGCCAAGAGTGCCCAGCAGGCGCTGGCCACGGCGCGCGCGGCGGCGGTGGACGCGGGCGGGTACGTCGGCAACGAGAGCAGCCGGCGGAACCCCGGCAGCGGGATGGTGTCCCAGGTGACGCTGCGGGTGCCGGCGGACCGGTTCGACCACGTGCTCGGCGCGCTGGAGGGCAGCGGGAAGCTGCTGAGCCGGACGGTGAACGCGCAGGACGTCACCCAGCAGGTGGTGGACGTCGAGAGCCGGATCAAGTCGCAGCAGGCGAGCGTGGCCCGGGTCCGGCAGATGATGGAGCGGGCCGACGCGCTGAGCGATGTGGTCATGCTGGAGAGCGAGTTGAGCCGCCGCCAGTCGGACCTGGAGTCCCTGTTGACGCAGCAGGAGTCGCTGAAGGACCGGACCTCGCTGGCCACGATCACCCTCTCGGTCTCCGAGCCGGCGAAGGTGGTGGTGACGGAAGAGAAGGAGGAGGCCGAGCCGGGCTTCCTGGACGCGCTGTCCGGCGGCTGGTCGGTGTTCCTCGCGGTGGTGCGGTGGATCACGCTGGTGTTCGGCGCGCTGCTGCCGTTCCTGGTGCCGGCGGCGGTGCTGGTGGCGCTGCGGCGGCCGCTGGGGCGGCTGTACCGGCGGGTGCGGCCGTCCCGTCCGGCGCCGGAGCGGGAAGCGGCCGGGCCGTGGGTGGTGCGGGCGCCGGCGGGTCCGGCGGCGCCGGTGGCTCCGGCCGTCCCGGTGGTCCCGCCGCAGGGGCCCGGGGCGGGCGCCGGTGACGGGGCCGGCTCCGAGGACGGCTCCGGTCCGGGCTCCGGGAACGTCTGACGGGCCGTACGCGCCCGAAGGGCCGTTCCCCGTAGCGTGTTCCGCAGGAGGGCCGGCGACGGGTCCGGCTGCGGCGGAGGGACGGGACACGGCATGGCGACGGAACGACTGGTGGTGGTCGGGGGCGACGCGGCGGGCATGTCCGCCGCGTCCCAGGCCCGGCGGCTCAAGGGCCCCGACGAGCTGGAGATCGTGGCCTTCGAGCGCTCCGGCTTCACCTCGTACTCGGCGTGCGGGATCCCGTACTGGATCGGCGGGGCGGTGCCCGAGCGGGACGACCTGATCGCCCGTACGCCGGAGCAGCACCGGGCCCGGCACATCGGGCTGCGGATGCGGACCGAGGTGGTGGAGCTGGATCTGGCCGGGCAGCGGGTGCGGTCCCGCGATCTGGACACCGGGGCCGAGGAGTGGACCGGCTTCGACAAGCTGGTGCTGGCCACCGGGGCCCGTCCGCTGCGGCCGCCGCTGCCGGGGATCGACGCCCCCGGGGTGCACGGGGTGCAGACCCTCGCCGACGGGCAGGAGCTGCTGGACACCCTGGCCGGACTGGAGGCCGCGGATCCGGCCGGCGGGCGGGAGCGGCGGGCGGTCGTGGTCGGCGCCGGGTACATCGGCGTGGAGATGGCCGAGGCGCTGACGGGGCGCGGGTACGAGGTGACGGTGCTGCACCGGGGGGAGCAGCCGATGGCCACGCTCGACCCGGACATGGGCGGGCTGGTGCACCGGGCGATGAACGCGATGGGCATCCGTACGGTCGCCCGGGCGGAGGTCACCCGGGTCGCGACGGGTCCGGACGGGCGGGTGCGGGCGGCGGTGACGGCCGACGGCACGGAGTATCCGGCGTCGGTGGTCGTCCTCGGGCTGGGGGTCGAGCCGCGCACCGAGCTGGCGCGGGCGGCGGGGCTGCCGCTCGGCGACTCCGGGGGGCTGCTGACCGATCTGTCGATGCGGGTGCGGGGGCACGAGAACGTGTGGGCGGGCGGGGACTGCGTGGAGGTCCTCGACCTGGTGGCGGGACGGACGCGGCACATCGCGCTGGGGACGCACGCGAACAAGCACGGGCAGGTGATCGGGTCCGGGGTCGGCGGCGGGTACGCGACCTTCCCCGGCGTGGTCGGGACCGCGGTCAGCAAGGTGTGCGATCTGGAGATCGCGCGGACGGGGCTGCGGGAGAAGGATGCGCTGGCGGTCGGGCTGCGCTTCGTGTCCTCGACGATCCGGTCGACGAACACGGCGGGCTACTACCCCGGGGCGGCGGAGATGACGGTGAAGATGCTGGCCGAGCGGCGGACCGGGCGTCTGCTCGGTGTTCAGATCGTCGGCGGGGCGGGGGCGGCGAAGCGGGTCGACGTGGCGGCCGTCGCGCTGACGGCGGGCCTGACCGTCGAGCAGGTCGCCGCACTCGACCTCGGCTACGCGCCGCCGTTCTCCCCCGTCTGGGACCCCGTCCTGGTCGCGGCCCGCAAGGCGGTCTCGGCCGTCCGCTCGGCCGGCATCTGACCCCGCGGGGCCTCGTGCCGCCGGGCCGGGGGGGGTACGGCGGAGCCCAAAGCCCCGGGGCTCCGCCCCGCACCCCGCGCCTCAATCGCCGGCGGGGCTGGATTTCGCCCCGCGGCATCCAGCCCCCTGGCAAGTCCGAGCGGCGGAACCGGGGCGCAATCAAGCCCCGCCACGGGGTGGGTCAGCGCTGGGTCGCGGTGTGGACGTAGTCCACCAGGTGGGTCAGGGCGTCGGGGTCCGTGGTGGGGAGGACACCGTGGCCGAGGTTGAAGACGTGGCCCTCCAGACCGGCCGCCGCGGCCAGGACCTCGTCCGTCTTCGCCTCCACCGCCTCACGGGTGGAGAAGAGGACCGCCGGGTCCAGGTTCCCCTGGAGCGCCTTGCCGGGCCCGACCCGCCGGGCCGCCTCGTCGAGCGCCACCCGGTAGTCGACGCCGACGACGTCCGCCCCGGCCTCGCCCATCAGCCCGAGCAGCTCGCCCGTGCCCACGCCGAAGTGGATCCGCGGCACCCCGTACGAGGCGACGGACTGCAGGACCTTGGCGGAGGCCGGCATCACCGAGCGCCGGTAGTCCGCGGGGGCCAGCGCACCGACCCAGGAGTCGAAGAGCTGCACGGCGGACGCGCCGGCCTCGATCTGCACCTTCAGGAAGGCCGAGGTGATCCCGGCGAGGCGGTCGAGCAGGTCGGCCCACAGCTGCGGGTCGCCGTACATCATCGCCTTGGTGTGCTCGTGGTTGCGCGACGGCCCGCCCTCGACGAGGTAGCTCGCGAGGGTGAAAGGCGCCCCGGCGAAACCGATCAACGGCGTGCCGCCCAGTTCACCCGTGAGCATGCCGATCGCCTCGGTGACGTACGGGACGTCCTCGGGGGTGAGGTCGCGCAGCTGTGCGAGGTCCTCGCGGCGCCGGATCGGCTGCGCGACGACCGGGCCGATGCCCGGCTTGATGTCCAGGTCGATGCCGATCGCCTTCAGCGGCACCACGATGTCGCTGAAGAAGATCGCCGCGTCCACCTTGTGCCGGCGCACCGGCTGCAGCGTGATCTCGGTGACCAGGTCGGGCCGCATGCAGGACTCCAGCATGGCGGTGCCCTCGCGGACCTTGCGGTACTCGGGGAGGGAGCGCCCGGCCTGCCGCATGAACCAGACCGGCGTGTGCGGCACGGGCTCGCGCCGGCAGGCCTTCAGGAAGGCGGAATCGTACGTCTGACTCGGCTGGCCCTCGGGGCGGTGGTTGGCGCTCACGACCCGAATCTTCGCACGTATGAAGAAGTGCCCGTCCCGGCGCGGGTGTCCTTGCGCCGGACGGGGCCTCGTTCCGCCTAGTCTTCCCCGCATGGCTGCGGCTCAGGGACGATTTTCAGATGGCGCTGACGGTGTGGACAGCGCGAAGGAGAGCTCCGTCCCACTCCCCTTCCGGCGGGCGGTCGACGGCTTGCGGAAGGCACGGCTGCGCCCGGGGATCGAGATCGACCCCACCAGGCCGCCGCAGCGCCTCGCTCCGCACGCCTACGCCCTGGAGGCGGCGGTGGTGGAACCGGGCGGGGAGGACGACCTGGCCGACGGCCGGCTCATCCTGCTGCACGACCCGGCCGGTCACGAGGCCTGGCACGGCACGTTCCGGCTGGTGACGCTGGTACGGGCGGAGCTGGAGCCGGAGATGGCCGCGGACCCGCTGCTGCCCGACGTGTGCTGGTCCTGGCTGACCGGGGCGCTGGACGCGCGCGGGCTGTCGTACGGGGAGGCGGGCGGCACCGTGACCCGCGCCAGCTCGCACTACTTCGGCGGGCTGGCGGAGCGCCGGCCCGCGACGCAGATCGAGATCCGGGCCTCGTGGACGCCCCGGGAGGGCGTGGGCGGGGTCCCGGACACGGCGGCCCACCTGTCGGCCTGGTGCGAGCTGCTGTGCCAGGTCGCGGGCCTGCCGCCGGTCGGGCCCGCCGACACGGCAGTGGTGTCCCTGCCACAGCGGCGCGGCCCGCACCACCCGTAGCAGTCGGCCGGCCGGCCCAGCCCGCACGCCGGGCAGGGCCCGGCGGCGGGCCGCCCGGTACCGGGCGCCACCCGTAACGGAGCGTCAGAACGAGGCGTCCGCTGCGAGGTTCCGATCGGCACGTGATCGATCGCACGTCCGAATTGCCCGAATTGTTACTCACCAAATCGTGATCATTCCCTAAAGCCGGGCGGGTGACGTGCCGAAGGAGTCAGTGACCATCCGCACGGAGCGCCCCGGCTTCTTCCCCGAGCCGGCCGTCCCGCCACTTCCCCAGGAGGGCCTGTTGTCCGTTCTTCTCGAGCAGCCCGCAAGCCTGGTCGCCTACCGCCCGAACAAGCCGACCGCCATGGTCGTCGTGGCCGACCCGCGCGTCCGCTCCACCGTGACCCGCCACCTGTGGGCGCTCGGAGTCCGCGACGTGATCGAGGCGTCGTCCATCGCGGAGGCCCGCCCTCGTGTCGGCAGCCCGCGCGACATCTGCGTGGCCGACGTCCACCTGCCCGACGGTTCCGGTCTCACCCTGCTCTCCGAGACCCGCGCCGCGGGCTGGCCCAACGGCCTGGCCCTGTCCGCGGCCGACGACATCGGCGCCGTACGCAACGCCCTGGCCGGCGGCGTGAAGGGCTACGTCGTCACCGGCACCCGCACCAACATCGGGCTCCCCACCCGACCCGGCGCCGCTCCCATCGGCTCCGCAGCCGCCCGCATGCACCGCCGCCCCCCGGGTGCCCCGAGCCACCCGGGCGGCTACCGCGAGCTCTCCGGCCGCGAGGTGGAGGTCCTGCGCCTCGTCGCCGAAGGGCAGTCCAACAAGGCCATCGGCGTCTCGATGGGCCTGTCCGCCCTGACCGTGAAGTCCCACCTCGCCCGCATCGCCCGCAAGCTGGGCACCGGCGACCGGGCCGGCATGGTCGCCGTCGCCCTGCGGACCGGCATCATCCACTGACGCCGGATCCGGGCGGGCGGGTGACGCCCGGAGAACAGCAGTGCCCATGCAGCGCGCCCGTCGACGGAACGTTCCGGCGACGGGCGCGCTGCATCCGCGGATACCCTTGACAGGTGACCGACGCCCAAGAGACCGCAGCAGCACTGCGCACCACCACCGGGGGCGGCCCCCCGGACGAAGTCGCCAAGTCCGATGGGCTTCCGATTCCGTTGCTCGAACCGCGCGACGGCATCCCGCCGGTGGTGGCCGACGAGGACGCCCTCGCCCGGGTGATCGCGGCCTTCGCCGCCGGCACCGGGCCCGTCGCCGTGGACGCCGAACGCGCTTCCGGCTACCGGTACGGCCAGCGCGCCTATCTGGTGCAGCTGCGGCGCGAGGGGGCCGGATCCACCCTGATCGACCCGGTCGGCTGTCCCGACCTGTCGGGTCTGGGCGAGGTGCTGTCCGGCACCGAGTGGATCCTGCACGCCGCCACCCAGGACCTGCCGTGCCTGCGCGAAATAGGCATGGTGCCGACCTCGCTCTTCGACACCGAGCTGGCCGGCCGGCTCGCCGGCTTCCCGCGGGTCGGACTGGGCGCGATGGTCGAGAGCGTGCTCGGCTACGCCCTGGAGAAGGGGCACTCGGCGGTCGACTGGTCGACCCGCCCGCTGCCCGAGCCGTGGCTGCGGTACGCCGCACTGGACGTGGAGCTCCTCGTCGACCTGCGCGACGCGCTGGAGGAAGAGCTGGACCGGCAGGGGAAGCTGGACTGGGCGCGGCAGGAGTTCGACGCCATCGCCTCGGCCCCGCCCGCGCCGCCGCGCAAGGACCCGTGGCGGCGGACGTCCGGCATGCACAAGGTGCGGCGCCGGCGCCAGATGGCCGTGGTGCGGGAGCTGTGGAACACACGTGACCGGATCGCCCAGCGGCGGGACGTGTCGCCCGGCAAGGTGCTCGGGGACGCGGCCATCGTGGAGGCGGCGCTCGCGCTGCCGGTGAACGCACATGCGCTGGCCGCGCTGCCGGGGTACGGGCAGCGGATGGGGCGGCGCCAGCTGGACCAGTGGATGGCGGCCGTGGACCGGGCCAAGGCGCTGCCGGAGAACGAGCTGCCGCTGCCGGGGCAGAGCCAGGCGGGGCCGCCGCCGCCGCGGTCCTGGGCCGACAAGGACCCGCTCGCCGCGGCGCGGCTGTCCGCGGCGCGGGCGGCGGTGTCGGCACGGGCCGAGGAGCTGAAGCTGCCGCAGGAGAACCTGGTGGCGCCGGATTCCGTGCGGCGGCTCTGCTGGGAGCCGCCGCAGCGGGTGTCCGAGGCGTCCGTGTCCGAGGCGCTCTCGGGCTACGGCGCCCGCGCCTGGCAGATCGAGCAGGTGGCCCCGTCGCTGGCCACCGCCCTCACGGAGGCCCGCGCCGCCTCCTGACCGCCCGCTGCGCGGGCTCCCTCCCGGGGCTCCGCCCCGGACCCCGGTCCTCAAACGCCGGACGGGCTGGATGTTCCCGCCCGGGCCGGCGTTCGAGGCGCGGGGTCCGGGGGGAGCCCCGTTCCGGTACCTGCGGGATGTGACGTTCACCGCTCCGGCGGGGAGGGGTGTGCACATTGGTTACCCGCAAGTAGCATGGGTGAGGTGAGCGCGCGCTCAGTCGCCGCGCCGCGCAGCAGTGCCATCCCGCACCTGGAGGAGAGCCAACGTGCCTCGTACCGTCAGGGACGTCGTCTTCGTCGACGGCGTCCGCACCCCGTTCGGCAAGGCGGGCCCGAAGGGCATCTACCACGAGACCCGCGCCGACGACCTCGTCGTGAAGGCGATCCGGGAGCTGCTGCGCCGCAACCCGGACCTGGACCCCAAGAAGATCGACGAGGTCGCCATCGCCGCGACCACGCAGATCGGTGACCAGGGTCTGACGCTGGGCCGCACGGCCGGCATCCTCGCGGGCCTGCCGCAGTCCGTCCCGGGCTACTCGATCGACCGCATGTGCGCCGGTGCGCTCACCGCCGTGACCGCGGTCGCGGGCGGCGTGGCCTTCGGTGCGTACGACGTCGCCATCGCCGGCGGTGTCGAGCACATGGGCCGCCACCCCATGGGCGAGGGCGTCGACCCGAACCCGCGCTTCGTCTCCGAGAAGCTGGTCGACGAGTCCGCTCTGTTCATGGGCATGACCGCCGAGAACCTGCACGACCGGTACCCGACGATCACCAAGCTCCGCGCCGACGAGTACGCCGTGCGCTCGCAGGAGAAGGCCGCCAAGGCGTACGCCGACGGCAAGATCCAGCAGGACCTGGTCCCGATCTCGGTGCGCAACACCAACGAGGCGGCCGGCGAGACGGGCTGGGGCCTGGTCACCGCCGACGAGCCGATGCGCCCGGGCACCACGCTGGAGAACCTGGCCGGCCTGAAGACCCCGTTCCGTACCCACGGCCGGGTCACGGCGGGCAACGCGGCGGGCCTGAACGACGGCGCCACCGCCTCGCTCATCGCGTCCGAGGACTTCGCCCGCGAGAACAACCTCCCGGTCAAGATGCGCCTGGTCTCGTACTCCTTCGCCGGCGTGGAGCCCGAGGTCATGGGCTACGGCCCGATCCCGGCCACCGAGAAGGCCCTCGCCCAGGCGGGTCTGTCCATCGAGGACATCGGCCTGTTCGAGATCAACGAGGCGTTCGCCGTCCAGGTCCTCGCGTTCCTGGAGCACTACGGCATCGCCGACGACGACTCCCGCGTCAACCAGTACGGCGGCGCGATCGCGTTCGGCCACCCGCTGGCCTCCTCCGGCGTCCGCCTGATGACGCAGCTGGCCCGCCAGTTCGAGGAGCAGCCGCACGTCCGCTACGGCCTGACCACCATGTGCGTCGGCTTCGGCATGGGCGCGACGGTCATCTGGGAGAACCCGCACTTCGACTCCGAGGGAGACTCCAAGTGAGCACCACCGCTGAGCTCCTGAAGGGCGCGGCCGAGCTGTTCCCGGACGAGGTCGTCACGCAGGCGCACGTCCGCCACCTCGACCTGCCGTTCGGCGCCGGGCGCTTCGCGCTCATCACGCTGGACAACGGCTTCGACCACACCAAGCCGACCACCTTCGGCCCGCAGTCGCTGGCGAACCTGAACGCCGCGATCGACCAGGTCGAGAAGGAGGCCGCCGAGGGTGCGGTCACCGGTGTCGGCCTGACCGGCAAGCCGTTCATCTTCGCGGTCGGCGCCGACCTCAAGGGCGTCGAGCTGCTGAAGAAGCACGAGGAGGCCCTGGCCATCGGCAAGGGCGGCCACGACGTCTTCAAGCGGCTCGCCGCGCTGGCCGTCCCCACCTTCGCGTACTACAACGGCGCGGCGATGGGCGGCGGTGTCGAGGTCGGCCTGCACTGCACCTACCGCACCGTCTCGAAGGCCATCCCGGCCTTCTCGCTGCCCGAGGTCTTCCTCGGCCTGGTGCCCGGCTGGGGCGGCTGCGCCATCCTGCCGAACCTGATCGGCGCCGAGCGCGCTGTCTCGGTGATCATCGAGAACTCGCTCAACCAGAACAAGCAGCTCAAGGGCAAGCAGGTCTTCGACCTGGGCATCGCCGACGCGCTGTTCGACGGTGCGGACTTCCTGGAGCAGTCGCTGCTGTGGACCGCCCGGGTCCTCACCGGCGAGACCGAGGTCGTCCGCGCCGAGGTGGACCGCGGCGAGGCGTGGGACGCCGCCGTCGCCAAGGGCCGCTTCATCGCCGACTCCAAGGTGCACGGCGCGGCCCCGGCCGCGTACCGCGCCCTGGAGATCATCGAGGCCGCCAAGGACGGCGACCTGCAGAAGGGCTTCGACGCCGAGGACGCCGCGCTGGCCGACCTCATCATGGGCGGCGAGCTGCGCTCCGGCATCTACGCCTTCAACCTGGTCCAGAAGCGCGCCAAGCGCCCGGCCGGTGCCCCGGACAAGTCCCTGGCCCGCCCGGTCTCCAAGGTCGGCGTGGTCGGCGCGGGCCTGATGGCCTCGCAGCTGGCGCTGCTGTTCCTGCGCCGCCTGGAGGTGCCGGTGGTCCTCACCGACATCGACCAGGAGCGCGTGGACAAGGGCGTGGGCTACGTCCACGGCGAGATCGACAAGCTGCTCCTCAAGGGCCGCATCAACCAGGACAAGTCCAACCGCCTCAAGGCGCTGGTGACCGGTGTCCTGGACAAGGCCGAGGGCTTCGCGGACGCGGACTTCATCATCGAGGCCGTGTTCGAGGAGATGTCCGTCAAGCAGAAGGTGTTCGCGGAGGTCGAGGCGGTCGCCCCGGCGCACGCGATCCTCGCCACCAACACCTCCTCGCTGTCGGTGTCGGAGATGGCCTCCAAGCTGCAGCACCCGGAGCGCGTGGTCGGCTTCCACTTCTTCAACCCGGTCGCGATCCTCCCGCTGCTGGAGATCGTCCGCGGCGAGCAGACCGACGACGCGTCGCTGGCCACGGCCTTCGGTGTCGCCAAGAAGCTGAAGAAGACCGCGGTCCTCACCAAGGACGCCCCGGCGTTCGTCGTGAACCGCATCCTGACCCGCTTCATGGGCGAGATCCAGAACGTCATCGACGAGGGCACCCCGGTCGTCACGGCGGAGAAGGCCATCGAGCCGCTCGGCCTGCCGATGTCCCCGCTGGTGCTGCTGGAGCTCGTCGGCCCGGCGATCGGCCTGCACGTCTCCGAGACCCTGAACCGCGCCTTCCCGGAGCGCTTCACCGTCTCGCCGAACCTCAAGCGCGTGGTCGAGGCGGGCAAGCGCGGCTTCTACGTCTACGACTCCGGTAAGCCGGAGCTGGACCCCGAGGTCGCCGCCCTCCTGGTGCAGGGCGACTCGGTCCTGACCGAGGAGCAGGTCCGCGACCGCGTCCTGGACGCGGTGGCGCAGGAGATCGGCCTGATGCTGGAGGAGGGTGTCGTGGCCGAGGCCCAGGACATCGACCTCTGCCTCATCACGGGCGCCGGCTGGCCCTTCCACCTCGGCGGCATCACGCCGTACCTGGACCGCGAGGGCGTCTCGGAGCGCGTGAACGGCAAGAAGTTCCTGGCTCCCGGCACCGCGAGCGTTCCGGCGTAAGGACCGACGGACACCCGCAGCCGCGGGCCGCGTGCGGCCCGGATCCTGCCACGGCGAGGCCCGCCCCCGGTGAACCCGGGGGCGGGCCTCGCCCGTTGGCGCGCTGATGAGAGAATGCACGGCATGAGTTTCCGCACCGCCAGTGAGAAAAGCCGACCGAGCCGCCGGACTCTCCTGTTGGCGGGAGGTGCGGCCCTGACGGGCCTGGCAGGTACCGGAATTATCGTTTCCGCAAAGTCGGACGAAAAGACTGCCGAAAAAGACTTCGGAACCAGGGTCGGTGAATTCAACATCGCCCGGTCGAAAGAATTTCTGAAGCCCTCCGCGCTCTACAACAAAACCGGGCCGCAGTCTTTTGCGTTCGATGACGAGAACCGGCTCATATACACGCTCCAGCTCATTCAGGGCGGAATAGAACTGCCCGGCGAAAGAGGTGCTCTCACCACGGGTTCGCGCCGCCAGTACGGCGACATGTGCGTCACCAGACTGGATTTCGACGGAAAGATCCGCGGGCACATGTACCTGCGCGGTTTCGGGCACGGCATTTCCCTCGGCGTGGAGCCTTCGGGCCGCCGCACCCACCTGTGGATCGAGGGCGACGCCGACGACGAGACCGGTTACGGGCGGACCGTGACGCGGGTGCCGTTCCGCGACGGCGAGGTGCTGGACAGCACCGACGACGGAGTGCGCCACCAGGAGCCGCTGCCCGGCGCCCGGGCCACCCATCCGGCCGTCGACCTGGAGAGCCGCCGGGTGCTGGTGAGCTTCCGGGAGGGCCCCGAACGCCGGTACGCCGTCTACCCCATGGACAAGTTCCGCAAGGGCGGCCACGGCCCCGAGCACGAGCTGGCCGACGTCTGGCAGCGGGACGGCGAGTCCTTCCAGGGCTGCGCCCTGTACGGGGACCACATCTACCAGCTGACCGGCAGCCCCTACACGGACGACGAAGGGGAGAATCCGCCGTCCGGCGGAGGAAATACGTACGTCGCGGCCATCAACGTGCAGACGGGTGAGCGGGCCGGCCGTCAGCTCGTGACGGCGGCGCCGGACCTGGAGTTCCGGGAGCCGGAGGGAATCGCGGTGACGCTCTCGGGCGGCCGTCCACAGCTGTGCGTGGGGTTCTCCGTGAAGAGCGGCGACCGCCGCAAGCTCACTGTGTATCGCTTCACACCCTGAGGGCCGGTGGCGGACCGGGGTTCCGGATAAACCGCCGGAACGTAGCCGCCCGGGCACGGAGCGTCACATTTCATTGCGCCCATATCACTCAGCGGTCAGCTGGTGATGAACTCCCGTGACGGCGTTTGCCGGGTGTTTCTGCCCACGTCATTCGGCGGTTCAGCGGGGGCGACTTTGATGCCTATACTACTGCGGCACTTAACAAGATCCTTACAGCCGGGAGGCCATGCCGCATGGGCAGGCAAAGCCGTCAGGCAGCGCTGGGCGTTCTCATCAGCTCTGCCCTGGTGCTGAGCTTTCTCGGCATGATGGCGGCGGTGGCGATGGCCTCGCTGCCGATCTTCGTGTACTCGGCGGCGGTCAGCTACGGCGCCGACCTGATGCTGCACAGCGCCGAGTCCTCGACCCTGGACCGGCTGCGCGACTCCCGCTTCGGCCTCACGATCCGCTTCCTGATCCGGCAGTTCCTGCTGCTGGCCCTGTGCGGCTCGATCGCCGACCTCGACTCGTTCGTGGCCAAGATGGCCTCGCTCGGCCTGCTGCTGCTGTTCGTGCTCCAGCTCGCGTACGGCGCGGTCCTCAAGCGGGTCCGCAGCAAGCGCAACGAGCTGCCGTTCACCACGCGCGGCCTGGACATGGAGATCCTGGGCATCCGGCGCATGCCGCACCCGTTCCTCATGGACAAGCACGTCCGCAAGATGCTGCACCTGGACGTGCCGCTGGTGGCGGGCGCGCTCGGCACCATCGCCACCGACGACTGGCGGTTCGTGACGTTCGGCTCCATCGCCACCGTCTGGATCGCCTTCGTGGCCGTCCTGGTGCTGCTGCCCGGTGCCTGGAACGCGCTCCTGCTGCCCACCGGCGACGAGGCCCTCGACGAGCTGAACCGCCAGCTGGAGGGCTACCGCCCCCAGGTCGCCCTGTACTTCACCTTCGCCGCGATCTCCCGGGACTTCATGTACCAGGTGAACATGTGGCTGGAGGCCCTGGAGGCCCTCGACCTGCGGCCGATCATCGTGCTGCGCGAGCGGGCCACCCTGCGCTACCTGGACGCGACCTCCGTGCCGGTCATCTGCGTGCCCAAGGCCGACAACCTGGCCCGCGTCGAGATGCCCGAGCTGCGCGTCGCGCTGTACCCCGGCAACGCCGGCAAGAACGTCCACATGCTCCAGCGGGCCGAGGTCAAGCACGTCTTCATCGGCCACGGCGACAGCGACAAGCTGGCCTCCAGCAACCGCGTCAGCAAGGTCTTCGACGAGATCTGGGTGGCCGGCCGGGCCGGCCGCGACCGCTACGAGCGCATCAAGCACGCCGTCACCGCGGGCCAGATCGTCGAGGTCGGCCGCCCGCAGCTGATGACCCTGCACCACTGGACCGGCCGCGTGGCCGGCAAGGTGCCCACCGTCGTCTACGCCCCCACCTGGGAGGGCTGGACCGACGACGCCTGCTACACCTCGGTCATCCCGGCCGGCGAGAAGCTCATCCGCACCCTGCTGGACCACCCGCAGGAGATCCGGATCATCTACAAGCCGCACCCGCTGACCGGTACGCGCTCCCCCGTGGCCCTCGCCGCGCACAAGGCGATCATCGCCCTGCTGGAGGAGGACAACGCGAACCGGTTCGGCCGCAACCTGGCCGAGTCCAAGACCGCCGCGCGCAAGCTGGCCCGGATCGACAAGCGGATCGCCGACCTCACCGAGCGCGGCGTCCGCTCCAAGTACCCGGACCTCACCGAGGAGGAGCGGACCGCCCGCATCCGCGGCAGCCGCAACCAGGCCGGCGCGCTGTACTGGGAGTCCATGCCGGAATCGGCGCACCACGTGGTCGTCGAGCGCATCCCCGCGCTCTACGACTGCTTCAACCACTCGGACCTGCTGATCGGCGACATGTCGAGCGTCGTGTCCGACTTCGTGGCCACCCGGAAGCCCTACGCCATCTTCAACCTGGAAGGGCTCCCGGACACCGAATTCCGGAACGAGCAGCGCACCGCGTACGCCTCGTACCTGCTGGACGAACAGTGCGGCGGGCTCGACCAGGCGATCGACGCGATGCTGAACCCGGAGAACGACGTCATGGCGCACTACCGCGAGCAGCTGAAGGAATATCTGCTCGGGCAGGATTACCCGCCGTCGACGGTCCGATTCAACAACGCCGCGAACGACCTGTACCGGCGCGGGCTCCGCGATTTCCCCATCGAGTACCCGGAGCAGCCCGCCCTCCCGGCGTAGTTCCTTCGGCCCCACCGGCAACCCGACGGCATCCCGACCGTTTCCCTCATCTCTCTCAGGAAGCAGGAGACCTTGTCCCACAGTGCATCCCGACGCCGTACGGTCGCCGTCGTCCTCGCTGGTGGCACCGGTCAGCGCATCGGACTCGAAATCCCGAAGCAGCTTCTGAAGATCGCCGGAAAGCCGATCCTCGAGCACACGCTGCACATCTTCGAGCACGCTCCGGACATCGACGAGGTCATCGTGCTGATGACCCCCGCGTACACCGGCGAGGCCGAGAAGATCGTGGCGCGGGCCGGCCTGAAGAAGGTCTCCCGGGTGCTCGCCGGCGGCTCGACCCGCAGCGAGACCACCAACGTGGCCATCGCCGCCATCGCCGCGGACCTCGGCGCCGACGAGGACTGCAACCTGCTCTTCCACGACGCCGTCCGCCCGCTGCTGTCGCAGCGCGTGGTCAAGGAGTGCGTCGAGGCGCTGGAGCGCTACCAGGCCGTGGACGTGGCCATCCCGTCCTCGGACACCGTCATCGTCACCCGTACCCACGGGGACGACGGCGAGTTCATCACCGAGGTCCCGGACCGCTCCCGGCTGCGCCGCGGCCAGACCCCGCAGGGCTTCTGGCTGTCCACGATCCGCCGCGCGTACGAGCTGGCCGGCGGCGACCCGGCGTTCCAGGCCACCGACGACTGCTCGGTCGTGGTGCGCTACCTGCCGGACGTTCCGGTGCACGTGGTCATGGGCGACGAGTACAACATGAAGGTCACCCAGCCCGTCGACGTGTTCATCGCCGACAAGCTGTTCCAGCTCGCCTCCTCGCTCGCCCCCGAGCAGGCCGGCGACGAGTTCTACCGCGAGCAGCTGACGGGCAAGACCATGCTGGTCTTCGGCGGCTCGTACGGCATAGGCGCGGACATCGCGCGGATAGCCGAGGGCTACGGCGCCCGGGTCTTCGCCCTGGGCCGCTCCACCACCGGCACCCACGTGCAGAACCCCGACCACGTCGACGAGGCGTTCGCGCAGGCGTACGCGGAGACCGGCCGGGTCGACTTCGTCGTCAACACCGCGGGCATCCTGCGCGTCGGCCGGCTCGCCGAGACCGACAACGACGCGATCCGCGAGGCGCTGGAGGTCAACTACCTCGCGCCGGTGAACATCGCCCGGTCCGCGTTCAAGTACCTGAGCGAGACCAACGGCCAGCTGCTGCTCTTCACCTCCAGCAGCTACACCCGCGGCCGCGCGGACTACAGCCTGTACTCCTCCACCAAGGCGGCCATGGTCAACCTGACCCAGGCGCTCGCCGACGAGTGGGCCGGCGACCGGGTCCGCGTCAACTGCATCAACCCGGAGCGCACCGCCACCCCGATGCGCACCAAGGCCTTCGGCCAGGAGCCCGAGGGCTCCCTGCTGTCGTCCGAGTCGGTGGCGCGCAGCTCGCTGGACGTGCTGCTGTCCGAGATGACGGGCCACATCATCGACGTGCGCCAGCAGGACCCGACCCTCCCGGCGCAGCGGTCCGGCTTCGACGCCGCGCTCGCGTCCGTCCTGAGCCGGTCCTCGGAGGACTGATGACCCACCCAGCAGACCAGGGGCAGCGCCCGCGGATCTTCGTCGCGGGCGGTTCGAACGCGGTCAGCCGCCCGTACAGCTACCTCCCGATGGCCGGGTGGGTACAGGCGATGCCGCTGTTCCTCACCGATCACGTCGAGGTCGTCAACTGCGCCCGGGCGCGCGCCAGCTCCAAGAGCTTCCGTGAGCGCGGCCGGCTCCAGTGGATCCTGGAGAACATGTCTCCGGGCGACTACCTGCTGTTCGGTTTCGGCCAGAACGACGTGAAGCCGGACCCCGGTCTGCACACCAAGCCGTTCTCGACGTTCATCGAGCACATGTCGGCGTACGTGCACGGCGTCCGGGAGGCCGGCGGCCACCCGGTGATCATGCTTCCGTACGAGCGGCGCCGGATCGACCGGCACGGCAACGTGTCCCGGTTCCTCGGCGACTACCCGCTGGCCGCGCAGCAGCTGGCCGAGGACGAGCACGTACCGGTGATCGACCTGTACCGGCAGAGCCTGCAGTGGTGGGAGGAGCTCGGCCCGGAGAACTCCAAGCCGGTCTTCGTCTACCTGCGGCCCGGTGAGCCGCTCCAGGCGAACGTCCAGGACGCGGACAACGTGCACCTGCGGGCCGAGGGCGCCGTGGAGGTCGCCCGGTTCGTCGTGCGCAGCATGCTGGAGCAGGGCGTGATCCCCGGGCACTGGGGCCGCGACCTCGACCGCCGCCGGTTCTCGTACGACGAGATGGGCTGGCTGGACGAAGAGACGTTCTGGCACCGCACCAAGACCCGCGTGTCCAAGTACCCCGGCAAATAAGGAGCCCGGCGCGTGAACCACCTGCTGTGCCGGGGCCGGATCCTCGGCGAGAACCCGTCCCTCGGCCTCGTCTACGCGGGCCTGTACTGCTCGGCCGACCCGTTCCGCGGGGTGCAGCCGGGCGAGACCCTGCAGCTCGGCCTGTCCGTGGCGCCCGGCGAGGGCGCCTCGCGCGGGTACGCGTACCTGCCGGAGGCGCCGCTGCTCGGCGCCGCCGAGATCGAGGCCGTGCAGGGGCTGGAGTACTTCCGCGAGCAGAAGTGGTTCCGGGTGCGGGCCGACGGCGGTGCCACCGGCACCGGCGTGATCCAGCTGCGCATCAAGGACCCGGTCAGCGCGCGCCGCATCCGGCCGCAGATGCTGGTCGGCATGCCGGACGCCTCGGGCCGCAAGGTGCTGCGCACCGGCAAGCTGAGCGACGAGGCGCTGATCGTGCTGCGGCCGAAGGCGCCCGGTCTGCGGCTGGTGGCCGAGCCGGGGCAGACGGCGTCCGTGAACGTGCTGGCGGCGGTGCCCGCGGGCAGCTCCGCGGTGTCGGTGACCCGGCCGCGGCACGGCAAGTCCGAGCTGTCGTACGACGGCTGGGTGACGTACTCGCCCGAGCGCGGGTACACCGGCTGGGACCGCTTCGAGTACACGGTGAGCACGCCGGCCGGCGGCACCCTGTCCTCGCACGTGAACGTGCTCGTGGGGGCCGGGCCGCAGACGCCCGGCGTGTTCCCGGAGCAGCGGACGACGGCCCCGTTCCGGCCCTGGCAGTGGCCGGAGCTGACCGGGGAGATGCCGTGGCCCCGGCCGGACCAGTCCGCGCAGAACCGATGAGGTGCATTCGACGATGAGCTCTGCCTGGGTGCGACCCGGAGACGTCAAGGACGTGACGGTCGCCGTCCGCGTCTGCAACCACGCGTCGGTGATCGACGCCTGCCTGGCCTCGCTGACAGCGCAGACCCTCGGCACCGAGCGGATGGAGATCATCGCCGTCGACGACGGCTCCACCGACGACAGCGGTGCGATCCTGGCGCGCGCGGCGCACGCGTACCACTCGTTCATGAGGGTGGGGCAGGTGCCGCGCGGGCTGAGCGCGGCGGCGGCCCGCAACTGGGCGCTGAGCCAGGCCACCGGCCGGTACGTGATCTTCCTGGAGGCCACGGACAAGCTGGCGCCGGGCGCGCTGGAGGCGATGGTGGCCTCCGGTGACCGCAACGAGGCCGACGTGGTGCTGGGCAAGCTGGAGAGCTCGGGCCGGCACACGGTCGCGACGTCCATGTTCCGCAAAAGCCAGACGCACACCGACCCGTACTCCTCGAAGGTGTACTGGTCACTGACGCCGGACAAGCTGTTCCGGACATCGATGGTGCAGCGGCGCGGGCTGGCGTTCCCGTCCGACATGACGATCGGCGACGACCAGGCCTTCACGGCGGCCGCGTACATCGGGGCCGACAACATCTCGGTGGTCGGCGAGACCACCTGTGTGATCAAGGGCCCGAGCCAGGCGGCCCGGGTGTCGCTGGCCGAGCGGGTGTCACTGGTGTCGCGGATGCTGCGGCTGGTGGACTCGCAGCTGCCGCCGGGCCCGCAGCGGGACAAGCTGCACTCGCGGCACCTGGAGGTCGAGCTGGGCAAGGCGACGGCCACGGCGCTGCTGAACCCGGCGGACGCGCGGGACCGGGAGCAGACCCTGTGGGCGGCCTCGGAGGTGCTGCGGACGCAGGTCTCCGCGGGTGCGCTGGCGCTGCTGCCGCGGATGGTGGCGGTGCGCTTCGCGCTGCTGGCCGCGGGCAAGTTCGCGGAGGCGGAGCGGATCGCCGCGTTCGAGGTGGACAAGGAGCGGCCGGGCGTCCGCAAGACGGTGGAGAACGGGCGGGTGTACACCCAGCTGCCGTTCTTCCGGGACGCCGCGGTGGGCCTGCCGGACGAGCTGTTCGACATCACGGACGACATGACGGTCAGCCACGAGCTGCAGAGCATGAAGTGGAACGGTTCGCTCCTGCTGCTGGACGGCTACGCCTTCTACGAGCAGCTGTCGACCAAGGAGCGGGCGACCCGCGTGGTGCTGCGCGAGCGGACCACGGGCCAGGAGGAGTCGTTCTCGGTGACGGCCCGCCGGGACGACAACCTGACCAACGCGAAGGGCAACGCCCGCGCCATGGGCCGGTTCTCCTCGCGCATCAACCTGTCGCAGACGTCCAGCGGCTGGCCGGTGCCGCCGGGCGTGTGGGACCTGTACCTGAAGGTCAGCTTCGAGGGCGTGACCCGCGAGGTCCGGCTGGGCCCGAAGCGGGCGCCGGAGCTGGACACCATGGCCCGGCTGCCGGTGCGGATCGCGCCGTCGCCGACGGTGCAGGGCATGGAGCTGGTGGCCACCCCGCACTACACGCCGGCCGGCGGGCTGAGCCTGGAGGTGTCCCAGCGGACGCCGCTGCCGGCGCAGCACGGCTGAGCGGGAGCGCACGGGAGCAGCAGAAGAGCCCGGCACGGCGGGCCGGTTCGTCCGGCCCGCCGTGCCGGGCTCCGTCGTGCCGCGGGGGCGGCGGGACAGCGGCCCGGGCTCCCGCCCGGGCCGCTGTCTCAGGCCGCGCGCCAGGGGCCGAAGGCGAGGCCCTCCTGGCCGGGGTCCTGGCGGGCGAGGGCGAGGTTGCCGGCGCGGTCGAAGGCGCCGACGACGAGGCGTCCGGCGGCGTCCACGGCCGGCTGGGGGTTGCGCAGGCCCTGGCCGCCGAGGGAGGCCCACCAGGTGCCGTAGCCCTCGTTCTCCGTGACGTACGCGGTGAGTTCGATGCCGCCCTGGGCGCCGTTCTGCGCGAGGACGGTGCAGTCGTAGCCGCCGATGACGGCGCGGCCGACGCCGACCGGGCCGTGGCCGCCGGCCCCGCCGAGGGCCATCAGCCCGCCCTGGACCTCGCGGTGGGGGGCCCGCCAGGCGACGAGGGAGCCGTCGCCCGGATAGCGCCAGAAGTACGTGGCCCGGCCGCGGCCGGTCTCGCAGACGGCGGGGGTGCCGGGGACCACGGGGGTGCCGATGCGGTCGGCGAGGGCGAAGCGGCCCTGTCCGGCGCCGCTCCAGCGGTCGATGCCGGCGGGGCCGAAGGCGAGGAGTTCCAGCGGGGCGCCGGCGGGCATCACGGCCGCGAGTTCGCCGCCGTAGGTCTCGGGGGTGACCTGCTTCCAGCTGCCCCAGGCGCCTTCGGAGTTGCGGCTGCGCCGGACTATGCCGCCCTGGCGGAGCGGGACGAGGACGTGCACGGAGCCGGAGCGCTGGTTGACGGCGATCCGGGGCGGGCCGGCGATCCGGTCGCCGGCCGGGCCGCCGCGTACGCCGGGGGCACCGAGGCCGTGCCAGTCGGTGAGGGCGCGGCCGGACTGGAACTGGGTGGCGAAGGCCGGCTCGGGTTCGCCCTCGCCGCCGGGCGGGTACCGCAAAGCCACGAAGTGGACATATCCCTCGCGGTTTTGAGCCATGGCGACGGTGCCGGTCCAGCCCGGCACGTCGAGGGGCTCGGGACCGCTCCACGGGTCCCCCGGAGCCGCGCCCTCGGTCCAGCGGACCAGGGCCTCGGGAGTGGCGGCGTAGGCCGTCAGGCGGCCGTCCCCGGCCTTGAACAGCCATTTCCCGGCAGGGCCGAGCGGCGCGGGGGCGTGACCGCCCGCGGCGGCTTCCGTCCCGGATGTGGAGACCGCGGCCCTGTTGCCGCCCCTGCCACGGATCACAGCGACCGCTGCCTTTCCGTTGTTCCTGTCACGCGGACCGGTCGCGTCGTACCGGCCGTTCGCCCTCTGCCCACTGTCACGCCCCGATGGGAAAGCCCCCGAAGACCTCGCCTCTCGAACGCCTCGAAAGTCTGTCTATTATTCACACCATCCTTGAATCGACGGCTGGGCAGGTTCACATCAGGCCCCCGTCGCTCGCACGCCACCCTAGCGTCCCGACGGAAGGGCCCGACGAGCCATGACAGAGCAGACCGGCACCTCCCGGCGACGCAGGAAGGCGCCGAAGAGCCGTGCCCGGCGCGCGCTGACGATCGCGCTGGTGTCGCTCGGCGTCCTCGTCGTGGTCGTCGCGGGCGCCGGCTGGTGGCTGTTCAGCCACCTCAACGGCAACCTCGACAGCGTCGACCTGGACAAGGCGATCGGCGACAACCGGCCGGCGAAGGTGGCGACCGGCGCCCAGAACATCCTGGTGCTCGGCTCCGACTCGCGCAGCGGCGCCAACGCCGAGCTGGACCACGGCGACGTCGGCGGCACCGCCCGCTCCGACACCGCGATGCTGATGCACATACCCGAGGGCCGCGCCAAGGCGACCGCGGTGAGCATCCCCCGCGACACCCTGGTGACCCGGCCCGAGTGCCGCAAGGAGGACGGCTCGACGCTGCCGTCCAAGAAGCGCGTCATGTTCAACTCGATCTACACGGTGGCCGGTCCGGCCTGTGTGGTGAACACCGTCGAGCAGATGTCGAACGTGCGCATCGACCACTTCGTCGAGGTGGACTTCGCAGGCTTCAAGGGCCTGGTGGACGCGCTCGGCGGGGTGAACGTCACCATCGACGAGCCCATCAACGGCGGCAAGGGCGGCCTCCGGCTGGAGCCCGGCACCCACAAGCTCGACGGCACCGACTCCCTCAAGTTCGTCCGTACCCGCTACGGCTACAAGGACGGCAGCGACCTCGGCCGCATCGGCCTCCAGCAGCAGTTCATGCTGGCGATGCTCACCGAGATCAAGAACCAGAACGCCTTCGGGAACCCCACGCGCCTGTACAAGCTGGCCGACGCCGGCACCAAGTCGCTGACCACCGACTCCGAGCTGGGCTCGCTGACCGCCCTCGCCGACTTCGCCAAGAGCATGAAGGGCGTGGACGCGAACACCATGGAGACGATCATGCTCCCGGTGGAGTACGACAAGGTGGACAAGAACCGCGTGGTCGCGGCCCAGCCGCAGGCGGACCAGCTGTGGGAGGCCATCCGCAACGACACCGCCATCCCGGCGGCCGCGAAGAAGTCCCCCGCCACCGGCGGCTGAGCCGGCCGGACCCGCACCGCAGACGGCCCCGGGCCGCCCGCCTCCTCGGCGGGCGGCCCGGGGCCGCCGGTGTGTGCGCCCGCGGACGGACGGCACGTTCAGCGGGTCGTCATCGGCGGCTCGGTGGGTTCGTCGGAGGCATCGGGTGCGGGGGCCCGTTCCAGACCCTTGCCCAGCCTGCTGTGGGACTGCCCGTACAGGAAGTAGACGGCGATGCCGATCACCATCCAGATGCCGAACCGCACCCAGGTCTCGGCCGGCAGGTTCAGCATCAGCCAGACCGAGGCCGCGATCGACAGGATCGGGATCAGCGGCACCAGCGGGGTGCGGAAGGAGCGGTGCAGGTCGGGCCGGGTGCGGCGCAGGATGATCACGCCGAGCGCGACCACGACGAAGGCGAACAGCGTGCCGATGTTCACCAGGGTCGCCAGCTCGTTGATGCTGGTGAAGCCGGACACGATCGCGATGACCACGCCGAGCAGGATGGTCGGGCGGTACGGGGTGCGGTACTTGGGGTGGGTCACCGAGAAGAACCGCGGCAGCAGACCGTCCCGGCTCATCGCGAAGAACACCCGGGTCTGGCCCAGCAGCAGGATCATGCAGACCGTGGTCAGGCCGACGGCCGCACCGAAGCTGATGATGCCGCCGTACACGGGATGGCCGGCGTCCTTGAAGGCGTCGGCGAGCGGGGCGCTCGTCGACAGGTTCGAGTAGTGCTGCATGCCGGTGACCACCAGGGACACCGCCACGTACAGCACGGTGCAGATCAGCAGCGAGCCGAGGATGCCGCGCGGCATGTCCTTCTGCGGGTGCTTGGTCTCCTCGGCCGCGGTGGCCACCACGTCGAAGCCGATGAAGGCGAAGAACACGACGGAGGCGGCGGTGAAGATGCCCATGATGCCGAAGTTCGTGGGCTCGTAGCCGAAGATCAGCTGCACCAGGGGTGCGTCGAGCCCCGAGCCGCCCTCCTGCGGCTGCGCCTTCGGGATGAACGGCGAGTAGTTGCTGCCGGTGATGAAGAACAGGCCGGCGATGATGACGATGAGCACCACCGTCACCTTGATGGCCACCACCAGGGCCGTGATGCGGGCCGACAGCTTCACGCCGACGACCAGGATCGCCGTCAGCACCAGGACCAGGATGAAGGCCAGCAGGTCGAAGGTGCCGCCTTCGACGTCCGGGCCCTGGAGTGACACCGGCAGATGGATGCCCGCGTTGTCCATGAGCGAGCGTACGTAGCCGGACCAGCCGACCGCGACCACCGCGGTGCCGAGCGCGAACTCCAGCACCAGGTCCCAGCCGATGATCCACGCCGGCAGCTCGCCGATCGAGGCGTACGAGAACGTGTACGCCGAGCCCGCGACCGGAACGGTCGAGGCGAACTCGGCGTAGCAGAGGGCGGCCAGGGCGCACACCACGCCGGCGGCCACGAAGGCCAGCGCCGTGGCGGGTCCCGCCGTCTCCTTGGCGACCTTTCCCGTCAGCACGAAGATGCCGGTGCCGATGATCACACCGACGCCGAAGACCGTCAGGTCCCAGGCCGAGAGCGACTTCTTGAGCGCGTGCTCCGGCTCTTCGGTGTCGCGGATCGACTGCTCCACCGTCTTCGTGCGGAACGGTCCCGAGACCTTGCCGGGGCGTCCCGGCCCCGCGTCCTGCGATGTGCTCACCGGAATACCTCCACGCTGTCACGCGAATGGGCCGGTCGGACCACCCCTCCAGGGTGACCCGACCGGCCCGGGACGTGCAACGCGAACGATCACTGCGAGTGATCGCCGCCGTGTCCGGCTGCCGCGTCAGTCGCGGGCGACTTCCGCCGGCTCGCTGTCGAAACGCCCGTCCAGCTTGGCCACCAGGCCGGTGACCTGCCGGGCGATGTCCGGAGCCGTCAGGCCGATCTCGGCCAGGATCTCCTTGCGGAGCGCGTGGTCGAGGAAGCGCTGCGGGATGCCGAAGTCGCGCAGCGGAACGTCCACGCCGGCGTCGCGCAGGGCCTGCGAGACGGCCGCGCCGACGCCGCCGGTGCGGCCGTTGTCCTCGACGGTGACGACGACCCGGTGGCGCTCGGCCAGCGGGGCCAGGGCCTCGTCCACCGGCTTGACCCAGCGCGGGTCGACCACCGTGGTGGAGATGCCCTGCTTGTCGAGCAGGTCGGCGATCTCCAGGCACATCGGCGCCAGCGCGCCGACCGAGACCAGGAGCACGTCCGGCTTCTTGACCTCGGGGGCCGGGGTGCGCAGCAGGTCCATGCCGCCGATCCGGCCGACGGCCGGGACGGCCGGGCCGACGACGCCCTTGGAGTAGCGCACGACGGTGGGGGCGTCCTTGACCTCGACGGCCTCGCGGAGCTGCGCGCGCAGCTGCTCGGCGTCGCGCGGGGCGGCCAGCCGCAGGCCGGGCACCACCTGGAGGATCGACATGTCCCACATGCCGTTGTGGGAGGCCCCGTCGTCGCCGGTGACGCCGGCCCGGTCCAGCACGAAGGTGACGCCGCACTTGTGCAGGGCCACGTCCATCAGGACCTGGTCGAAGGCGCGGTTGAGGAAGGTCGCGTAGACCGCGAAGACCGGGTGGACGCCGCCGGTGGCCAGGCCGGCCGCCGAGGTGGCGCCGTGCTGCTCGGCGATGCCGACGTCGTAGATCCGGTCCGGGAAGGTGTCCGCGAACTTCTTGAGGCCGACCGGGTGGAGCATGGCCGCGGTGATGGCGACGATGTCCTCGCGCTCGTGGCCGAGCTTGACCATCTCGTCGGCGAAGACGGAGGTCCAGCTGGCGGCGGAGGCCTTCACCGGCAGGCCGGTGTCGGGGTGGATCACGCCGACCGCGTGGAAGCGGTCCGCCTCGTCCTGGACGGCCGGCTCGTAGCCGCGGCCCTTCTGGGTGAGGCAGTGCACGATGACCGGGCCGCTGAACCGCTTGGCGCGGGTCAGGGCGGACTCCAGGGCCTCGATGTCGTGGCCGTCGATCGGGCCGATGTACTTCAGGCCCAGGTCCTCGAACATGCCCTGCGGGGCGATGAAGTCCTTGAGGCCCTTCTTGGCGCCGTGCAGGGTCTCGTAGAGCGGCTTCCCGACGACGGGGGTGCGCTCCAGGATGTCCTTGCCGCGGGCCAGGAAGCGCTCGTAGCCGTCCGTGGTGCGCAGGGTGGCCAGGTGGTCGGCGAGACCGCCGATGGTGGGGCCGTACGAGCGCTCGTTGTCGTTGACGACGATGACGAGCGGGCGGTCCTTGGCGGCGGCGATGTTGTTCAGCGCCTCCCAGGCCATGCCTCCGGTGAGGGCGCCGTCGCCGATGACCGCGGCCACGTGGTGGTCGGCCCTGCCGAGCACCTGGTTGGCCTTGGCCAGGCCGTCGGCCCAGCCCAGCACGGTGGAGGCGTGCGAGTTCTCGATCACGTCGTGCTCGGACTCGGCCCGCGACGGGTAGCCGGACAGGCCGCCCTTGGAGCGCAGCCGGGAGAAGTCCTGGCGGCCGGTGAGCAGCTTGTGGACGTAGGCCTGGTGACCGGTGTCGAAGAGGACCTTGTCCTTGGGCGATTCGAACACCCGGTGCAGCGCGATCGTGAGTTCGACGACGCCGAGGTTGGGGCCGAGGTGCCCGCCGGTCTTGGAGACCGCGTCGACGAGGAAGGACCTGATCTCCGCGGCCAGCTGGTTCAGCTGCTCCGGGCTGAGCCGGTCCAGATCGCGCGGTCCCTTGATGCGGGTCAGCAGCACCCGTGCCTCCTTGCAGTTGCTTGCTGGTCTGTCGAGTCTAATGTTCCGCTCGCGGCGGCGGTCATCGGGCGGTCCCCGCAGGGTCACCCCATTGTCATACCTGTACACATCACCGCGGCGTCACACGCCACGAACGGGTGGTCGTACGCACAGGTGCCCGGCGCCACGCGGAGTGGCACCGGGCACCGGGCGTACGGACCGCCCGACCGCACAGACCGTGCGGCCGGGCTCGGTCGCACTAGGCGCGACCTGCGGTCTTCTGGGTCTTGCGGGTGACCGAGTCGATCACCACGGTGGCCAGCAGCACCGCGCCCGTGATCATGTACTGGATCGGCGTGGCGATGCCCTGCAGTGCGAGACCGTACTGGATGGACGTGATGACCATGACACCGAGCAGGGCGTTCCAGGTCCGGCCGCGGCCGCCGAAGAGGCTCGTGCCGCCGATGACGGCCGCCGCGATCACGTTCATGAGCAGGTCGCCGGCGCCGGCGCTCTGGTTGGCCGCGGCGATCTTGGAGGCCCAGAACAGGCCGCCGACCGCGGCGAAGGTGCCGGCGATCGAGAACACCGCGATGCGGATCGCGGCCACGTTGATGCCCGCGCGGCGGGAGGCCTCGACGCTGCCGCCGAGCGCGAAGATCTTGCGGCCGAAGGCGGTGCGGCGCAGCAGGAAGTCGGTGCCGACGAGGACCAGCAGGAACAGCAGGACGGCCAGCGGCAGGCCCTTGTACTGGTTGAAGACGGCGGCGGCGCCGAAGGCGACCACGGCGAGCAGGGCGGTGCGCAGCACGATCTCGCCGACGGGCCGGGACGGGACCCCGGCGGCGGTGCGCCGGCGGCTGTCGAGGAAGGCGCTCGCGAAGTAGACCGCGACGGCGGCGAAGGCCAGGCCGTAGGCGGCGGCCACGTCGCTGAAGTAGTACGTGGTGAGCTTGCCGACGACGCCCTCGGAGTCGAGGTTGATGGTGCCGTTGCTGCCCAGGACCTGGAGCATGAAGCCGGACCAGAACAGCAGGCCGGAGAGGGTGACGGCGAAGGCGGGGGCACCGATCTTGGCGAAGAAGAAGCCGTGCAGGGCGCCGATGGCCGCGCCGGAGGCGAGGGCGACCAGGATGGCCAGCCATTCGTTGACGCCGTGGGTGACGGCCAGGACGGCGACGATCGCGCCCGAGACGCCGCTGACGGAGCCGACGGAGAGGTCGATCTCGCCGAGCAGCAGGACGAAGATGATGCCGACGGCCATCATGCCGGTGGCGACCATCGTCACGCCGATGTTGTTCAGGTTCTCGGCGGACAGGAAGTTGGAGTTCAGGCTCTGGAAGATGGCGCAGATGACGACGAGGCCGATGACGACCGGGAGGGATCCCAGGTCGCCGGCGCGCATCTTGCGCTTGAACTCGTTCACGTAGCCGGCCAGGCCCTGCTCGCGGACGAGGAGGCGGGGGTCGACGACCGGGATGGCGTCCGCCGCGGCGGCGGGGTTGGCCAGGTCGGCGACGGCCTCCGTGCCGTGGTGCTGGTCTGGGGCGTGGTGTTCGGTGCTCACTTGCGAGCCTCCCCGGTACGGGCCGCACGGCGGGTCACGGCGTTGTCCGTGGCGCCCGTGATGGCGGAGATGATCTCTTCCTGCGTGGTGTCGGCGACGCTGAAGACGCCGTTGTTGCGGCCCAGCCGCAGCACCGCCACCTTGTCGGCCACGGCCTTCACGTCGGCCATGTTGTGGCTGATCAGGATGACGGCGTGGCCGCGCTCGCGGAGCCGCTCGACCAGGTCGAGGACCTGGGCGGTCTGCTCGACGCCGAGGGCCGCGGTGGGCTCGTCGAGGATGACCAGCTTCGGCTCGCCGAGCATCGAGCGGGCGATGGCCACGGTCTGCCGCTGGCCGCCGGAGAGGGAGGCGATCGGGATGCGCACGCTGGGGATGCGGATCGACAGGGTGGTGAGCAGCTCGCGGGCGCGGCGCTCCATCTCCACCTCGTCGAGCACGCCGCGGCGGCGCAGCTCGCGGCCCAGGAACAGGTTGCCGACGACGTCGATGTTGTCGCACAGGGCGAGGTCCTGGTAGACGGTCGCGATGCCCAGCTGCTGGGCGTCGTGCGGCCGGCCGATCGACACGGGCTTGCCTTCCCATTCGATGGTTCCCTCATCGATGGGGTGCACGCCGGCGATCGTCTTGACCAGCGTGGACTTTCCGGCGCCGTTGTCGCCGACGAGGGCGACGACCTCGCCGGCGTGGATTTCGAGCTCTACGTCGGTGAGCGCCTGGACGGCACCGAACCGCTTCGAAACCCCTCGCAACGCCAGCACGGGCGCAGCGGTCACATGAACCATCTCCTTCGCCGCCTGACCGGCGGGGATGTCGTACAGAAGAGTCGTACGGAAGAGCTGTGGGGTGGGGAGGGGAGCGGGGAAACGTTTCAGCGGGGATTCGCCCGATCGGGGAAACGTTTCTTGTTCCATCCGGCGCCCCGCCGGTGGCGGGGTGGGTGGGGCAGGGCGCCGGACAGGCTCGGGGTGTTCCGGGCAGGGCCCTCGGGGCCCGGGCCGGGGCGGCCTCGCGGGGGAGGCCGGGGGGCCTACTTCAGGCCGATGGCGGCGCAGGCGGCCGCGTACTTGCCGGCGCAGATCTCCTTGGCGGAGTACACACCGTCCTTGACCACAGTGTCCTTGATGTTGGCCTTGGTCAGCGAGACGACCGGGACCAGGATGGACGGGACGCCCTTGGTGGTGGGGCTGTCGACGGTGGACTTGGCGAGGGAGTCGAGCTTCTGGCCCTTGGCCAGCGCGACGGCCATCTCGGCGGCGGCCGCGGCCTCGGGGGCGTACGGCTTGTAGACGCTCATGAACTGCTCGCCGGCGACGATGCGCTGCACGCCCGCGAGTTCGGCGTCCTGGCCGGTCACCGGGGGCAGGGTCTTGAAGCCGGCCGCCTTGAGGGCGGTGATGATGCCGCCGGCCATGCCGTCGTTGGCGGAGTAGACACCGATGATCTTGTTCTTGCCGAGGGCCGTGATGGCGCCCGCCATGTTGGTGTTGGCGTTCTCCGGCTTCCACTCGACGGTGTCGTACTCCTTGCCGATGTTCACCTTGCCGTCGAGGACGGAGTGCGCGCCCTTCTTGAAGAGGGCGGCGTTCGGGTCGGTGACGGACCCGTTCATCATCACGATCTGGCCGTTCTTGGCCTTGCCGCCCAGGGCCTCCAGCAGGGCCTTGCCCTGGACCTTGCCGACCTCTTCGTTGTCGAAGGAGGTGTAGGCGTCGATCGGGCCCTCGGCCAGGCGGTCGTAGGCGACGACCGGGATGCCCGCGTCCTTGGCGCGCTTGACGGCGCCGGCGATGGCCTTGGAGTCCACCGCGTCCAGGATCAGGACGTTCACCTTGTTGGTGATCATCGTGTCGACCTGCGAGTTCTGCGCGGTCGCGTCCTGCTTGGCGTTGGCGTAGACGACCTCGGCCTTGCCGCCGGTGAGTTCGGCGATCTTCTTCTCGATGAGCGGCTTGTCGAAGGCCTCGTAGCGGGCCGTCTGGTTCTCGGGCAGGAGCAGACCGACCTTGATGTCGTCGCCCGCGGCCGGAGGTGCGGATTCCTTGGTCTTGTCGCCGGATTCCTTGGCGGAGCCACAGGCGGCGAGGGACACGGCCATCGCGGTGGCCGCGACGGCGACAGCTGCACGGCGCATACGCGTGTTCATCTTGTGAACCTCCCTGACGAGGCCGCGTCCTTGCGGCCGAGGTGTGACGTGAGTCAACTCGGCCACACCCTTGCCGTCAAGGAGTGAAGACTTAACGAGATGACAACGGTGCCATTCGTTATCTAGCTGAACACAGCAATGGTGGCCGCAGAGAGCACTGCGGCCACCTTGAACCACGCCTGCCGGCCGGGCGGGCACCCCGCCCCGGCACGTCACCCCGGCAGCAGCGTCGAATCACCCATCTCGCTCAGCACCAGCGCCAGCGCCCCGAGGACCTCGGCGCGGCTGCCGAGCGCGCCCGTGGCTACCGCCAACTGGCGTGCCGCGCTGGGGATCGCGTACCGGGACACGGAGTCGCGTATCGGCGCCAGGACCAGCTCGCCGGCCTCGGCGAGGCTGCCGCCGAGCACCACCCGGCTGGGGTTGAGGAGGTTGCAGAGGTTGGCCACCCCGCTGCCGATGTGCCGGCCGACGTCCGCGATGACCCGACGGCAACCGGGGTCGCCCTCGCGGGCCAGCGCCACCACCTTCTCCATCGTCAGGTCCGGCCCGTGGGTGCCCTGGAGCAGCGGCAGGACGTACCGGGCGGCCGCGAAGGTCTCCAGGCAGCCGCGGTTGCCGCAGCGGCACACCGGGCCCGACTCGTCGAGCGTGATGTGCCCGATCTCGCCGGCGGTGCCGCCCGGGCCGCGGTAGATCTGCCCGTTGATGACCAGGCCGGCGCCCACGCCGCTGGCCACCTTGATGTACGCGAGGTCCTTCACCCCGCGCCCGCTCCCCCACACCATCTCGCCCAGCGCGCCGAGGTTGGCGTCGTTGTCCACGTACACCGGCACGCCGAGCCGCTCCGAGAGCTCGCGCCGCGGGTTGATGCCGGCCCAGCCCGGCAGGATGGCGGTCGAGCCCAGGGTGCCGGACTCCACGTCGATCGGGCCGGGCACCCCGAGGCCCACCCCGATCACCTTCTCCCGGCCCACCCCGACGGTCTTGATCAGCTGTCCGACCAGGGCCTCCGCCCGGTCGAAGCCGTCCGCCCAGGAGGCGTCCACGTCCAGCGGCTCGGCCTCCTCGGCGAGCACCTGGTGGGCCAGGTTGCCCACCGCCACCCGCAGGTGCTCGTGGCCGAAGTCGACGCCGATCACGATGCCCGCGTCACCGCTGAGCGAGACGCTCCGGGCCCGGCGGCCGCCGGCCGAGGTGTCCGCGACCTCGACGGTGCCGCCCCCCTTCAGCTCCCGGACGATGTTCGACACCGTGGCCGCCGACAGGCCGGTGGTACGGGCGATCTCCGCCTGGGTCAGCGAACCGGCGAGCCGCACGGCACGCACGACCCGTTCGAGATTCGCCCGGTGCAGTGACGACTGCGAACCCGGAGTCTCCACGCCTCATCCACTCCTGCCCGTTGGCGACGGCCGGCCGTCGCCCCCCGGCCGGGGCGCCGCACAGGTGTCCCTGGCGAGCGAGACCCCGGCGTCTCTCCAACTTGTGAACCCTAAGTCGAGCCTTTGGGTATCCAGACGTCAAGAGGCCGACACAACTCGAATCAGCCACTACCGGTCATAAGTATGAGAGATCCGGCGCCGGAGTTCGTGTTACGGTCGCTGAGGCGCCGGTGATCTGCGGCCCTTCCGGCCGGACCGGGCGCCCTTCAGTGACCGCGCGAGGCGAGGAGGTGTTCGGGATGAGTCCCGACCGAAGTTCCTGCCGCGCGCTCTCCGGCTGACGCAGCCGGCCCCCGCGACCGCCTTCCGGCGCCGCCTCCCGTGAGGCCCGCGCCGCCGGGCACCCGCGCGCCCGTTTCCGTTTCCCCCTCTCAGCCCTTCAGCATGCCCTGACGCGCCCCGCGGCGCCCCAAGGGATGCGACACACCCGTGCCGGTCCGCGGCCCGGTGCCGCCCCGCGGCTCCGGCCGCCGGCCCACGACCACTCCGGGTGACCGGACGGCTCCGCGCTGTCCGCATCCGCCCGGAGGGAGGTTCCCCATGACCCTGCTCACCCCCCTGACCCCCCGCCCGCTCGCCCCGCCGGGCCCCGGCCGCCGCGAGCGCAGGGCCGCCGAGCTGGAGGCCCGCACCCGCGAGGCGGGCCGCCGGCTGGCCGAGCTGAGCGCGGCCCCCGCCGTCGCCGTCCTCCAGGAGCTGGACACCTGCCCCGACGGCCTCACCCGGCCCGAGGCCGCGGCCCGGCTGGAGCGCCACGGCCCGAACGAGGTCGACCGCGAGCGCACCCCGCGCTGGTTCGTCCAGCTGGCCCGGGCGTACGCGAACCCGTTCATCGGCGTCCTCGTGTTCCTGGCCGCCGTGATGTACGTCCAGGACCCGGCGGACCCCGGCGTCGTGATCCTCTCCGTGATGGTCGGCGTCTCCGGGCTGCTCCGGTTCTGGCAGGAGTACCGCTCCGGGCGGGCCGCCGACGCCCTGGCCCGGCTGGTCACCACCACCTGCGCGGTGCAGCGCCGGGCCGGCAGCGGACACCTGCCCACCACCGTCGAACTGCCGATGAGCCAGGTGGTCCCGGGCGACCTGGTCCGGCTCGCCGCCGGCGACCTCGTACCGGCGGACCTGCGTTTGATCGCCGCCAAGGACCTGATGGTCAGCCAGGCCGCGCTGTCCGGCGAGTCGCTGCCGGTGGCCAAGCACGACACCCCGGCCGAAGACCTCGGCCGGCAGGAGACCACCGACCCGGTGGAGGCGGGCAACCTGTGCCTGATGGGCACGTCGGTGACCTCCGGCACCGCCACGGGCGTGGTCGTCGCGACCGGTGGCGCCACGTACTTCGGCTCGATGGCCGGGTCGCTCACCGGCGAGCGCCCGCAGACGAACTTCGACCACGGCGTGCGCAAGGTCAGCTTCCTGCTGATCCGGTTCATGCTGGTGATGGTCCCCGTGGTGTTCGCGCTCAACGGGCTCACCAAGGGCGACTGGGACGAGGCCTTCCTGTTCGCCGTCGCGGTGGCGGTGGGCCTGACCCCCGAGATGCTGCCGATGGTGGTCTCCGCCAACCTGGCCCGCGGCGCGGTCGCGATGGCGAAGCGCAAGGTGGTCGTCAAGCGCCTCAACGCCATCCAGAACCTGGGTGCCATGGACGTGCTGTGCACCGACAAGACGGGCACCCTCACCGAGGACCGGATCGTCCTCGACCGCCACCTCGACGTGACCGGCGCCGAGGACGGCGAGGTCCTGGAGTACGGGTACCTGAACGCGCACTTCCAGACCGGGCTGCGCAACCTGATGGACCGGGCGGTCATCGACCGGGTCTGCGAGGCCGAGGAGGTTGTCGTCGACGCACGGTTCTCGATGGTCGACGAGATCCCCTTCGACTTCGCCCGCCGCCGGATGTCGGTGGTGCTCCGCCGCAACGGACTGCCCGACGCCGCCGGCCGCCCCGACCACGTGATCGTCACCAAGGGCGCGGTGGCCGAAGTGCTCGCACTGTGCACGCATCTGACGCGCCGTGGCGAACGGTCCGCGCTCACCCCGGAGAAGCGCGCCGACGTCACCGGCATCGCCGACGGCCTGGGGCGCCAGGGCCTGCGCGTGCTGGCGGTCGCCACCCGGACCGTCCGGTCGCCGAAGGACGTCTACACGGTGGCGGACGAGGCGGACCTGACCCTGGTCGGCTTCCTCGCCTTCCTCGACCCGCCGAAGGCCAGTGCGGCCGCCGCCCTGCAGGGCCTCGCCGGCAAGGGCATCGCGGTCAAGGTCGTGACCGGGGACAACGAGCTGGTCGCCGAGCGGGTCTGCGCGGACGTCGGCATCGACGTCGGCCGCGTGGTGCTCGGGTCCGAGATCGACGGGCTCGACGAGGCGGAGTTGCGCGCTCTGGCCGCCGGTACCACCGTGTTCGCCAAGGTGAACCCGGTGCAGAAGGCGCGGATCGTACGGGCGCTGCAGGCCGGCGGGCACACCGTCGGGTTCCTCGGCGACGGCATCAACGACGCGGCCGCACTGCGCGAGGCGGACGTCGGCATCTCGGTGGACACCGCGGTGGACATCGCGAAGGAGTCGGCGGACATCATCCTGCTGGAGAAGGACCTGACGGTCCTGGAGCAGGGCGTGGTGCAGGGCCGCACCACCTTCGGCAACACGGTCAAGTACATCAAGATGACCGCGTCGTCGAACTTCGGCAACGTCTTCTCGGTGCTGGTGGCGAGCGCGTTCATCCCGTTCCAGCCGATGCTCGCGATCATGCTGCTGGTGCAGAACCTGGTGTACGACATCGCCCAGCTGGCCACGCCGTGGGACCGGATGGACGAGGAGTACCTGCGGCGGCCGCGGAACTGGGACGCCCGGGGCATCGGCCGGTTCATGGTGACGATCGGACCGGTCAGCTCGGTCTTCGACATCGCCATGTTCCTGATCATGTGGAACGTGTTCGGTGCGGACAGCGAGGCGCACCAGGCCCTGTTCCAGTCGGGCTGGTTCGTCGAGGGGCTGCTCTCGCAGACCCTGGTGGTCCACATGATCCGGACACGGAAGATCCCGTTCGTGCAGTCCCGGGCCTCGTGGCCGGTGCTGGTGATGACGGTGCTCGCGGTGCTGACCGGGCTCTGGCTGCCGTTCTCGCCGCTGGCCGGGGCGCTGGGGTTCGTGCCGCTGCCGGCCGCGTACTTCCCGTGGCTGGTGGGCGTCCTGCTGTCGTACTGCGCGCTGACGCAGCTGGTGAAGACGGCGTACGTCCGGCGGTTCGGCAGCTGGCTGTGACCGCCGCACGGCCGCGGCCCCCGCTCCCCCGCGGTGTGCGAGGGGGAGCGGGGGCCGCGGGATGCCTGCGGGCGGTGCCGGACCGGGCTACTTCAGGGTGGCCGAGGTGAGGCCGGCCTGGATCTGGCGCTGGAAGGAGAGGTAGACGACCAGCATCGGGATCATGGCGATGGTGACGCCTGCGAAGAGCACGGGCAGGTCGGTCTCGTAGCCCATCTGGTACTGGAGCTGGACGAGTCCCTGGGTGAGCATGTACCGCTCGGGATCGCTGCTGCTCTGGGGCTGCATCAGCACGGCCGGGAGGATGTACTGGTTCCACTGGCCCAGGGTGTTGAATATCCCGACGCTGATCAGGCCGGGCTTGGCCATGGGCAGCATCACCTGGAAGAAGATCCGGGTGTGCGAGGCCCCGTCGATCACGGCCGCCTCGTGGACCGCGGTGGGCAGGGTGCGGAAGAACGAGTGCATGAAGAACACGGTGAACGGCATCGAGTACGCGACGTACACGAGGATCAGGCCGTGGTACGTGTTCAGCATGTCGAAGCGCTTGACCATGAAGAACAGCGGCACGAGCGCCAGGAAGACGGGGAACATCGCCCCGCTGACGAAGAAGTAGTAGACGAGCCGGTTCCCGCGGAACGGGTAGCGCGCCAGGACGTACGCGGCCATGGAGCCGAACAGCATGGTGAGCGGGACCGAGAACACCATCACGATGAGGGTGTTGGTGAAGTAGTCACCGATGCCCTTGTCCCAGGCCCGGCCGAAGGCGTCGAAGTGCCAGTTGGCGGGCCAGCTGAGGGCGGATCCGCCGATCTGGGCGTCGGTTTTGAAGGAGCCGAGGACCAGCCAGATCAGCGGCAGGACGATCAGTATGGCCCACACGGCGAGGAAGCCGTGGGAGAAGACGTTGAGGACCGTGCCGTCGGAGCGCCGGCGCTCCTGCTCGCCGGTCCGTCCGGAGCCGCCCGCCCGTTCCGCCGCGGCCTCGCCCGGCGCCTTGATCACAGTGGACTCAGTCGTCATCGGTCACTCCCGCTCAGAACTCGATGCGCTCGCGGCGGGTGGCACGCAGCGTGATGATGGAGAGGATCATGGTGAGGACGAGCATGACCACGCCCATGGCGCAGGCGTAGCCGCTCTTGCCGAGGTAGAGGAAGTTGCGCATCAGGACGGTGGCCATGACCTCGCTGTGGTGGTCGGGGCCGCCGCCGAACTGGCCGGAGGTCATGGTCGAGACCAGGACGAACATGTCCATGGCCACGATGCCGAGGTAGACCGCGGAGGTCTGCACGGAGTCCCACAGCAGCGGCAGGGTGACCTTGAAGAAGGTCTGGCCGCGGCCGGCGCCGTCCAGCAGGGCGGCCTCGTAGATGTCCTTGGGCACGGACTGCATGGCGGCCGAGAAGAGGACGAGGTAGAAGCCCACCCCGTGCCAGACCACGACCAGCAGCAGGCACCAGAGCACGAGGTCGGGCTCGTTCAGCCATTCGATCGGCTCGCTCGCGTCGACCAGGCCGACCTTGGTGAGGACGCCGTTGAGGAGGCCGCCCTCGTCGCTGCGGTACACGGCGCCGAACAGCACGGCGAGGATGGTGAGGGAGAGGACCTGCGGGAAGAAGTAGACGATCTTGTAGAACGCCGATCCGCGGACGCCCTTGACGCCGCCGGCCGCCCCCCGCCCGCCCGCGTTCACCATGAAGGCGAAGAAGAGGGCGAGCAGGATGGTGACCACCGGGACGAACACCAGGAGCAGCAGGTTGTGCCAGATGGCGCTGAGAAAGACCTCGTCCTTCAGCAGGGCCTGGTAGTTCTCCAGTCCGACGAAGTCGAACGTCGGCGACTGGCCGGTCCAGTTGGTGAAGGAGTAGCCGAATGTCTGCACATACGGCCAGATGACGAAGGTCAGGTACAGCGCGAGGGGCACGATCAGGAATCCGGCGATGAAACCGGACCGTCCCCTGCTCTTGGCTACGTGGCTCATGGTGTCCGTCCCTGGTGGTCCCGGGTGGCCGATGGCGCGTCAGTCGCGGTGGTTGTTCTTGGCGTTGGGGTCCTTGGCCGCCTTGTCGACCGCCGCCTGGGCCCGCTTGATCCACTCCTTGGGCTGGATGCGCTTGGCCATCAGCTCGTTCGACGCGTTCTGGATGTCCAGGTCCATCTGGCTGTACCAGTCCGGGTAACGGTAGTTGAAGGTGTTGTCGCCGGCCGCCTTCAACGCCTCGACGGCCGACTTCGTGCCGGACCGCAGCTGCACGTTCGGGTCCACGCCGTCCTTGACGATGGTCAGCGAGTTGGCCTGCTGGGCGAAGAGGGTGGACCATTCGCGCGACAGCATCGAACGGATGAACTCCATGCCGCCGGCCTTGTTGGCGGCCTTCTCCGGGACGATGAACGGCTCGCCGGCGCCGGCCCGGATGGCCTCGAAGGGGAGCTTGCTGCCCGGCAGCAGCGGCATGGGCAGGAAGCGCATGTCGAAGTCGGCCGGGGTCTGCTTGATCTGCTCGTTCTCCAGCCAGGAGCCGCAGGTGATGAACGCGGCCTTGTACTGGTTCCAGCGGGTCTGCGAGTCGGTGTGCGTCAGGCCGTTGGTGCCCGGCATCAGCAGGCCCTTCTCGACCACCTCGTACACGGCCTCGACGGCCTCCAGGGCGACCGGGTTGCCCTCGAAGGCGTTGGGCTCCAGGTTGTCGATGGCCTTCATGGCCTCCAGACCGCCCTTCTTGGCGATCAGGTCCATGATGGCGACGTTGATGTAGTACGGGTACTTGCCCTGGTGGGCGAGGCCGCCGAGGCCGGCCTCCTTGGCCTTGGTGCAGATCGCGAGGAACTCGTCCCAGGTCTTGGGCGGGGTCCAGCCCTTCTCCTTGAAGAGCTTGCCGGAGTACCACAGGCCCCAGACGGTGTAGACGTAGTTCACCGAGACGAACTTGCCGCCCTGCATGCCCTGCTCGACGGTGCCGGGGATGAGCATGTCCCGGACCTTCTTGGTGGGGTCGTCGAGCGAGGGGGCGTCGAGCACCGGGGTGAGGTCGGCGAGCTGGCCGCCCTTGAAGAGCACGTCCAGCTTGATCTGCTGGGCGCCGGAGTCGTCGATGACGTCCGGCGGGTTGCCTCCGTTGAAGCGGGGCTGGAGCTTGGCGGTGATCTCCTGGGTGCCGAGGTGGGACGAGGTGGTGCCCCACTTCTTGTCGAAGGCGGCCTCCCAGGCCTTGGCGTAGTCGTCGCCGTAGCCGCCCTTGAAGACGACCACGTCGAGCTTGCTGCCCTTGACCACGCCGAACGGGTTGTTCTTGTCGGCCTTGCCCGAGGTGTTGGGGTTCGGCTTGTCCTCGCCGCCCCCGGAGGCGCAGGCGGACAGGAAGCCCATCGTGGGCACCGTGATGAGGCCGAGTGCCGCAGAGCGCTTGATCAGATCGCGGCGGCCGAGGCCGGCGGCGTCCTGAACGGACTCGCGCTCACCGTGGGCGGAGGTGGATCCCATGCTCATGTCCTCGCCTTCGTCAGGAGTGTGCAGGAGGGCCGGAAATCACGGCAGTTGCCGTGCATGCGGACATCACCGCAGGTCCCCGCCGTCCCCCGGTCCGGGGCCGCGGAGACCGCGGCGACCCGGACGCGCACAGGTATAGTCCACTTCCGCTCGCCTGAGCAAGATCGTGCACAAGGATGAGCCCCGCCTTTTCCGAGTTGAGACCTGGCCGTCACACCGGAAGCCTTCCCCGAAAAGCGGAAGGGCCGTACCCCCTTAACGGGGATACGGCCCTGTGGTGCCGTCGTCCGGCCGATCAGCGCATTCAGCCGCGGATCAGGTTGCGCAGGACGTACTGCATGATGCCGCCGTTGCGGTAGTAGTCCGCCTCACCGGGGGTGTCGATGCGGACGACCGCGTCGAACTCCACACCGGTGTCGGTGGTGACCTTGACCGTGCTCGGGGTGGTGCCCTCGTTCAGCTCCGTGATGCCCGCGATGGAGAAGGTCTCCTCGCCGGTCAGGCCGAGCGAGTCGGCCGACTGGCCGGCCGGGAACTGCAGCGGCAGGACGCCCATGCCGATGAGGTTCGAACGGTGGATGCGCTCGTACGACTCGGTGATGACGGCCTTGACGCCGAGGAGCGCGGTGCCCTTGGCGGCCCAGTCGCGGGACGAGCCGGAGCCGTACTCCTTGCCGCCCAGGATGACCAGCGGGATGCCGGCGGCCTGGTAGTTCTGCGAGGCGTCGTAGATGAAGGAGACCGGGGCTCCCTCGACGGTGAAGTCGCGGGTGAAGCCGCCCTCGGTGCCCTGCGCGATCTGGTTGCGCAGGCGGATGTTGGCGAACGTACCGCGGATCATGACCTCGTGGTTGCCTCGGCGCGAGCCGTAGGAGTTGAAGTCACGACGCTCCACACCGTGCTCGGTGAGGTACTTGCCGGCCGGGGTGTCGGCCTTGATGGCACCGGCCGGGGAGATGTGGTCGGTGGTGACCGAGTCGCCCAGCTTGGCCAGGACACGGGCGCCGGTGATGTCGGTGACCGGGGTGGTCTCCATCGTCATGCCCTCGAAGTACGGGGGCTTGCGCACGTAGGTGGACTCGGCGTCCCACTCGAAGGTGTTGCCGGTCGGGATGGACAGCGCCTGCCACTGGGCGTCGCCCGCGAAGACGTCCTGGTAGGACTTGGAGAACATGTCCTCGCCGATGGCGTTGGCGACGACGTCGTTGACCTCGGCCTCCGACGGCCAGATGTCCTTCAGGAAGACCGGGTTGCCCTCGGTGTCGGTGCCCAGCGCGTCCTTGGTGATGTCCACCTTCATGGAGCCCGCGAGGGCGTACGCGACGACCAGCGGCGGGGAGGCCAGGTAGTTCATCTTGACGTCGGGGTTGATCCGGCCCTCGAAGTTGCGGTTGCCGGAGAGGACCGAGGTGACCGCGAGGTCGTGCTCGTTGACGGCCTTGGAGACCTCCTCCGGCAGCGGGCCGGAGTTGCCGATGCAGGTGGTGCAGCCGTAGCCGACCAGGTTGAAGCCGACCTTGTCGAGGTACGGGGTCAGGCCCGCCTTGTCGAAGTAGTCGGTGACGACCTTCGAGCCAGGGGCGAGGGTGGTCTTGACCCACGGCTTGCGGGTCAGGCCCTTCTCCACGGCCTTCTTCGCCACGAGCGCGGCGGCGACCATGACGTACGGGTTCGAGGTGTTGGTGCAGGAGGTGATCGCGGCGACGGTGACGGCGCCGTGGTCGATCGTGTAGGTGGTGCCGTCGGGGGCGGTCACCTGGACCGGGTTCGACGGGACGCCGTTGCTGACGGCCGGGGCGTCGGAGGCCGGGAAGGACTCCTCGCCGGCCTCGTCGGCGGTCGACACGTAGTTGCGGACGTCCTGGGCGAACTGCGCGGCGGCGTTCGCGAGGACGATGCGGTCCTGCGGGCGCTTCGGGCCGGCGATCGACGGGACGACGGTGGAGAGGTCGAGCTCCAGCTTCTCGGAGAAGTCGGGCTCGGCGGCCGGGTCGAGCCAGAGGCCCTGCTCCTTGGCGTACGCCTCGACGAGCGCGACCTGCTGCTCGGAGCGGCCGGTCAGGCGCAGGTAGTTCAGGGTCTCGCCGTCGATCGGGAAGACCGCGGCGGTGGAGCCGAACTCCGGCGACATGTTGCCGATGGTGGCGCGGTTCGCGAGCGAGGTGGCGGCGACGCCCTCGCCGTAGAACTCGACGAACTTGCCGACGACGCCGTGCTTGCGCAGCATCTCGGTGATCGTGAGCACGAGGTCGGTGGCGGTGGTGCCGGTGGGCAGCTCGCCGGTCAGCTTGAAGCCGACGACGCGCGGGATCAGCATGGAGACCGGCTGGCCGAGCATCGCGGCCTCGGCCTCGATGCCGCCGACGCCCCAGCCGAGCACACCGAGGCCGTTGACCATGGTGGTGTGGGAGTCGGTGCCGACGAGGGTGTCGGGGTACGCCTGGCCGCCCCGGACCATGACCGTGCGGGCCAGGTGCTCGATGTTGACCTGGTGGACGATGCCGGTGCCCGGCGGGACGACCTTGAAGTCGTCGAACGCGGTCTGGCCCCAGCGCAGGAACTGGTAGCGCTCCTTGTTGCGGCCGTACTCCAGCTCGACGTTCTGCGCGAAGGCGTCGTTGGTGCCGAACTTGTCGGCGATGACGGAGTGGTCGATGACCATCTCGGCCGGGGAGAGCGGGTTGATCTTCGCCGGGTCGCCGCCGAGGGCGGCGACGGCCTCGCGCATGGTGGCGAGGTCGACGACGCAGGGCACGCCGGTGAAGTCCTGCATGATCACGCGGGCCGGCGTGAACTGGATCTCCTGGCTCGGCTGGGCCTGGGAGTCCCAGCTGCCGAGCGCACGGATGTGGTCGGCGGTGATGTTCGCGCCGTCCTCGGTGCGGAGCAGGTTCTCCAGCAGCACCTTCAGGCTGTAGGGCAGGCGGGCGGAGCCCTCCACCTTGTCCAGCTTGAAGATCTCGTACGACTCGTCGCCCACCTGCAGGGTGGTGCGGGCGTCGAAGCTGTTCGCCGACACGACAGTCTCCTTCAGTGCATGAATTCGCGCGTTCTACCGCATCCTGCCGCCACGCCCTGTGGCCAATCCGCTAAGGTAAGGCTAAGTTAGGTAACCCTTACCACGGGGGCGGCTGCGGTGCGCCTTCGGCAGATATCTCGATGTCGAGATAACTCTAGTACATGTCCGGGCGGCGGGACGAAGCGCGCACCCGCAGACCTGCCGGAACGGTGAGCTGGCCGGGCGATTCCGGGTGCCCCGACTCGACGAGGGCCACCAGGGCCGCGACCGCCGACTCGCCCAGCAGCTCGGGCCGCAGGGTGACGGTACTGACCGCCGGGTCCCCTTCCCCGTAGGCCGGATCCTCACTCGCGCACACCAGCAGCAGATCGCCGGGGACGGTCAGGCCGTGCCGGGCGGCGGCGGCCAGGGCCTGGCGGCCGCCGGGGTCGTAGGCGCAGTGGACGGCGTCGGGGCGCTGTCCGGCCGGGGCGGCGAAGAGCGCGTCGAAGGCGTGTCCCGGCGTGTCGTCCGGGCCGAAGGGGACCAGCAGCGGGCGCTGTCCCCTTTCTCCGCACCACTGCTCGTACGCCTCCGTGACGGCGCGCGTGTAGTGCTCCCCGCCGTAGCCGCAGTGCAGGGCGGGGCGCCGGGCGCCGGCGGCGGCCAGGTGGTCGAGGACCTCGCGGGTGGTGGCCGCGTGGTCGTTGTCCACCCACACGTCGGCCGGCTGCGGATCGGCGGGCCGGCCGTCGAAGACCACCGGCATCCGGCGGGCCCGCAGCGCCCGGAGCACCGGGTCGCCGGCCGGGCTGTCGAGCAGCAGCATTCCGTCCACGGCGAGGGTGTGCCACAGCGCTTCGGCGCAGCGTTCGGCCGGCAGGGTGGTCAGGGCGTAGCCGCGGGCGTGGGCGGCGGAGGTGGCGGCGGTGATGAGCCGGGAGAAGTAGGCGATGCCGGCGAAGTCCCAGGGCAGGCCGGCGTACGTGGTGACGGCGAGGCCGAGGGTGCGGGTGCGGGGGCCGCGGGTGCCGTAGCCGAGGGCGGCGGCGGTCTCGCGGACCCGGCGCCGGGTGCTCTCGCCGATCCGGCCGGTGCCGTTGAGGGCGTGGGAGACCGTCGCGGTGGACACCTCTGCGGCGCGCGCGATGTCGGCGATGGTCGGTCCGGGCACGGGCGCCATCGTACGGAGGTTCCCGTGGCGGGTGCCGGGGCGGCGGGCGGCGGTTCGCGCAGCCGGTGCCGCGGCGGGGTGCGGAATCCGTCGCCGGGGACCGCTTCTGGTTAAGGGCTTAATCATCGAGTGTCCCCTGTCACAGCGACGTTTGGAGGGGCCATGGAGGTCAAGAAGTCAGCTCTGTCCCGCAGGGGGCTGCTCGCCGCGGGGGCGGCGGGACTGGCCGGGGCGGCGGTGGGGACGGCCGGTGCGGCGCCCGCCGCGGCCGCGCCGGCGGGGGCCCGCGGTGCCGGGTCCGCCTCGCTGATCATCCACAACGCGCAGGTGTTCACCGGGGTGCCGGGGGCGCGGCCCGTGGAGGCGGTCGCGGTGGGCCGGGACGGCCGGATCCTGGCGGCCGGCACCGGTTCGGCGGTGCGGCGGCTGATCGGGCGGGACACCGAGGTGGTCAACGCCCGGGGCAACACGGTGATGAGCGGCATCCACGACGGTCACGTGCATCCGCTGGGCGCCGGGGACCGGTCGCTGCGGCCGTCGCTGGAGGGCGCCGAGACCACGGTGGCGGAACTCCAGGAGATCCTGCGCGGGTTCCTCGCGGACACCGGCGGCGCGGGTGCGGAGCCGGACACCTGGCTGGTGGTCGAGGACTGGAACCCGGTCGGGCTGCTGCCGACGGGGACCGCCCCGCACCACGCGATGCTGGACGCGCTGCCGACCCGGCGGCCGGTCGCGCTGGTCGGCGGCGACGGGCACAACCTGTGGGCCAACCGGCGGGCGCTGGAGATCGCGGGCATCACCGCGGCCACTCCGGACCCGGTCGGCGGCAAGATCGTGAAGGGCGCCGACGGCAAGCCGACCGGCGTGCTCAAGGACGACGCGCAGGGCCTGCTGACCCGGCACGTGCCGGAGCCGACCACGGCGGAGCTGGTGGCGGCCTGCGCCAAGGTGCTGGCCGAGGCGGCCGCGTCGGGTGTCACCACGATGATGGACGCCCTGGTCGGACGGCACGAACTGGAGCTCTACCGGGAGCTGGCACGGGCCGGGAAGCTGCCGCAGCGGATCGTGCCGGCGATCCGGCTGGACGCCGCCCAGGCGAAGGACCCGGCGGGTTCGCTGGCGTACGCGCGGGGCCTGCGCAAGGAGTTCGAGGGCGTGCGCGGGCTGCGGTTCGGGATGGTCAAGGTGTTCCTGGACGGGGTCATCGAGTACCCGGCGCAGACGGCCGCGCTGCTGGAGCCGTACCTCGACGGCAACGGGAAGCCCACCTCGAACCGGGGCGAACTGTATGTTTCGGGGCGCGCTTACGGGAAGCTGGCGGCCGCGTTCAACAGGGCGGGCTGGCAGATGCACGCGCACGGCCTGGGCGACCGGGCGGTGCGGACCGCGCTGGACGGCTACGCGTACGCCCGCAAGGTGACGGGGCGTACGGACGCCCGCAACGCGGTGGCGCACCTGCAGCTGGTGGACCCGGCGGACCTGCGGCGGTTCGCACAGCTGGGGGTGGCCGCGTGCCTGCAGCTCCAGTGGGCGGCCCAGGACACGTGGACGATGGACGCGCTACTGCCGTACATCGGGCCGGAGCGGCACCGCTGGATGTACCCGGCGCGCAGCCTGGAGAAGGCGGGGGCGCGGCTGGCGGGCGGCTCCGACTGGCCGGTGGACGCGCTCCAGGTGTGGAACCAGATCCGCACGGCGGTCGACCGCAAGGGCGCGCACGGGGACGGGCCGCTGTACCGGGAGCTGGAGGGGCTCAGCCGGGCCTCGGCGCTGCGGATGCACACGTCGGGCACGGCCTGGCAGCTGCGCCAGGAGCGGCTGACGGGCACGGTCGAGCGGGGCAAGGCGGCCGACCTGGTGCTGCTGGACCGCGATGTGACGCGCTGCCCGGTGAAGGACGTCAGTGGCACGCAGGTGGAGCTGACGCTGGTGGGCGGCCGGGCGGTGCACGACGCGCACTCGGCGACCGGCCGGGCGGCGGCGGCCCGGCTGGCGCGGGCGGCGGCCGGACCGCGGCCGGCGTCGTACGCGGCGGTGCACGGCGGCCGGCACCGGGCGTGCGGGTGCACCGAGCAGTGAGCGCCGAGGACTGACGACTGAGCGCCGAGCACCGAGTGCCGAGTGCCGAGTGCCGAGCAAAGAGGGAGATACCAAAGGGACAAACGGGTGTGAACGTGGTCAGATTCGATCTGACGCTCCATAACACCCGTTTGCCCCACCCATGGCTGGCGGCATCTCATATCTGAGATACGGTGCACCCATGGCAGACGACTACCTCGTACGCATCGGCAAGCTCATCCGTGACGCCCGGCAGCACCGGGGCTGGACACAGAGTCAGCTTGCCGATGCGCTCGGCACGAGCCAGAGCGCAGTGAACCGCATCGAGCGCGGCAACCAGAACATCAGCCTTGAGATGATCGCCCGCATCGGCGAGGCCCTCGACAGCGAAATCGTCTCGCTGGGCTACGCCGGTCCGATGCACCTGCGCGTCGTGGGCGGCCGCCGGCTGTCCGGTGCCATCGACGTCAAGACCAGCAAGAACGCATGCGTCGCGCTGCTGTGCGCCACCCTCCTCAACAAGGGCCGCACGGTGCTGCGCCGGGTCGCCCGGATCGAAGAGGTCTACCGCCTCCTGGAGGTCCTCGGCTCCATCGGCGTCCGCACCCGCTGGATCAACGGCGGCGTCGACCTCGAAATCGTCCCGCCGGCCCGGCTGGACATGGACGCCATCGACGCCGAGGCGGCCCGCCGGACCCGCAGCATCATCATGTTCCTCGGCCCGCTGCTGCACCGCATGGACCGGTTCCGGCTGCCGTACGCCGGCGGCTGCGACCTCGGTACGCGCACCATCGAGCCGCACATGATCGCGCTGCGGCGGTTCGGCCTGGACATCACCGCCACCGAGGGCCTGTACCACGCCGAGGTCGAGCCGGGGGTCTCCCCCGAGCGTCCGATCGTGCTGACCGAGCGCGGGGACACCGTCACCGAGAACGCGCTGCTGGCCGCCGCCCGGCACGACGGCGTGACCGTCATCCGCAACGCCTCCTCCAACTACATGGTCCAGGACCTGTGCTTCTTCCTGGAGGCGCTGGGCGTACGGGTCGAGGGCATCGGCACCACCACGCTGACCGTGCACGGTGTCCCGAACATCGACGTGGACGTGGACTACTCCCCCTCCGAGGACCCGGTCGAGGCGATGAGCCTGCTGGCCGCCGCAGTGGTCACCGAGTCGGAGCTGACCATCCGCCGGGTGCCGATCGAGTTCATGGAGATCGAGCTCGCGGTCCTGGAGGAGATGGGCCTGGACCACGACCGCTCCGCCGAGTACACGGCGGACAACGGCCGCACCCGGTTGGTGGACCTGACGGTCCGCCCGTCGAAGCTGGAGGCGCCGATCGACAAGATCCACCCGATGCCGTTCCCCGGGCTGAACATCGACAACGTGCCGTTCTTCGCGGCCATCGCCGCCGTCGCCCAGGGCAAGACGCTCATCCACGACTGGGTGTACGACAACCGCGCCATCTACCTCACCGACCTCAACCGCCTCGGCGGCCGCCTCCAGCTCCTCGACCCGCACCGGGTCCTGGTGGAGGGCCCCACCCGCTGGCGCGCCGCCGAGATGATGTGCCCGCCGGCCCTCCGCCCGGCCGTGGTCGTCCTCCTCGCCATGATGGCCGCCGAAGGCACCTCGGTCCTCCGCAACGTGTACGTCATCAACCGCGGTTACGAGGAACTCGCCGAGCGCCTCAACTCGGTGGGCGCCCAGATCGAGATCTTCCGGGACATCTAGGACGACGTCCACGGCATACGCCCCCGGCACGCACGTGCCGGGGGCGTATTTTTTGGTTTAGGCGTAAATCGCATCGTCCGTTTGTGTAGGTTGAGCGCGCTCCAGGCTGCTGCGTCACAGCAACCGCACCAGTACCACCAGGGAGGGGACCCCCGTGAAGAAGGCTGCCGTCTTCGTTTCCGCCGCCGCGCTCGCCGCCGCCGCGTTCACCGTGCCGCAGGCCGGTGCCGCCACCCACCAGGGCGGACTGCACTTCGGTGCGCTCCAGTTCGACGGTCCGGGCGCGGACCTGCCGCGCACCAACGCGAAGCTGAACGCCGAGTTCGTCGACCTGCACAACAACAGCCGGACCCCGGTCGTGCTGACCGGCTACACGGTCAAGACCGCCTCCGGCTTCACGTACAAGTTCGGCTCGTTCAAGCTGGGCGCCTACGCGACCGTGCGGCTGCACAACGGGCAGGGCGGCAACACCGCCAAGCACGTGTACCGCAAGAAGGACAACTACTGGTTCAACAACAGCAGCGGCTCGGTGACCCTCTACGCCTCGAACGGGGTCAAGAAGGATTCCTGCTCGTGGCGTGCCAACGGGCGGGGCTACACCACCTGCCACTGATGCCGGGCGGGCCGCACGGGACGATTTCCGGCCGGGGAGTCCGGAAAACGCCCTCCCGTGCGGCCCCTGCCGCGCACAGACTTGCCGCAACGGCCACCAGGTGAGGGAGTCCCATGGCAAGCGTGCGCACGAAGGTTCCGGGACCCGCGGGAAATCCGCTGCTCGGATCGCTGCTCGACCTCGTGAACGACCCGCTGGGCACCTACCTGCGGATCCACCGTGAACACGGTGACGTGGTGCGGATCCCCGTCGGCCCGCCGGGACTGCGCACCGAGCTGTACGCGGTGTACTCCGCCGAGGGGGCCCAACAGGTGCTGGGCGGCGCCTCGGCGGCGAACTTCCGCAAGGACAACGCCATCTACCAGGAGATCCGCGAGTCCCTCGGCAACGGGCTGCTGACCAGCCAGGACCAGGACTACCTGCGGCAGCGGCGGCTGGTGCAGCCGCTGTTCACGCGGCGCCGGGTGGACGGCTACGCGGCCGCGGTGGCCGAGGAGACCGCCCGGGTGCTGGACGCCTGGCCCGGTCTCACCGGGCCGGACGGCGGGATCGTGGACGTCGGCGGGCAGATGATGGGCCTGGCGCTGCGCACGGTGGCGCGGATCCTGTTCGGCGCGGACGTGGACGCCGCCGCCGACGTCGTGGACCGCTCCTTCCCGCAGATCACCGAATACACCATCCGGCGCGGCTACGCCCCGGTGAAACCGCCCCGGCACTGGCCCACCCCCGGCAACCGGCGCGCGGCCGCCGCGATCGCCGAGCTGTACGGCGTGTGCGACCGGATCATCGCGGAACGGGGGCCGGCCGGCGCCGGGGACGAGGGCGAGGACCTGCTGAGCCTGCTGGCCGCCGCGCGCAGCGCCGAGGACGGCGCGTTCGACACGGCCGAACTCCGCGACCAGGTGCTGATCTTCCTGCTGGCCGGGCACGAGACCACCGCCGTCTCGCTGGCCTTCACCCTGCACCTGCTGGCCCGGCACCCCGCCGAGCAGGACCTCGTACGCACCGAGATCGCCGAGGTGCTGGGCGGCCGTACGCCGGAGGCGGCCGATCTGGAGAAGCTGCCGCGGCTGAACCGGGTGCTGAAGGAGTCCATGCGGTTGTACCCGGCGGCTCCGCTGCTGGGCCGGCGGGCGGTGGCCGAGGCCGAGGTCGGCGGGCAGGTGATCCCGGCGGGGGCCGATGTGATCCTCTCGCCGTGGGTGACGCACCGCCACCCGCGCTACTGGCCGGACCCGGAACGCTTCGACCCGGACCGGTTCCTGCCGGAGGCGGAGGCGGAGCGGCCGCGGTACGCCTGGTACCCGTTCGGCGGCGGTCCGCGCGCCTGCATCGGGCAGCACTTCTCGATGCTGGAATCGGTGATCGCGCTGGCGATGCTGCTGCGCGACTATGCGTTCGAGCCGGTGACGCACCCGGAACACGGGGACGCGGTCCCGGTCACCGCGGGCATCACCCTGACCCCGCAGGTCCCGATCCGCTGCCGGGTCCGCCCCCTGAACCGCTGACGGCCCGGCCTCGCTCCCCCATGGGCCTCAGCCGCCCATGGGGGCCGCCCCGTTGCCCTTGAGGCGTTCGATGTCGTCGGGGCGGACCTGGATGGCGAACAGGGCGATGACCGCGCCGACGCCGGCGAAGATGGCCGCGGCGACGAAGGAGCGGCTGACGCCGTAGGTGAGGACCTGGTCGCCCCACGGGTCGGGGAGCTGGCCGGTGCGCTGGAAGGCCAGCTTCTCGAGCGGGGTGGCCTGGGCGAGGAACGCCGGGACGGCCTTGTCGGCCTCGGACGCGGTGGCGGTGCCGAAGACCGTGACCAGGATGGACAGGCCGAGCGAACCGCCGACCTGCTGGGTGGCGTTGAGGAGTCCGGAGGCGGCTCCCGACTCGTGGTCGGGCACACCGGACAGGGCCATCAGGGTCAGCGACACGAACTGCAGGCCCATGCCGAGGCTGAAGACGAGCATCGGGCCGAGGATGCTGCCCAGGTAGGTGGAGTGGATGCCGGTCTGGGTCAGCCAGGCCAGACCGCCGGCGGACAGCAGGGCGCCGATCACCATGAAGGGCTTCGGCCCGTACTTCGGCAGCAGTTGCGAGGTGACGCCCGCGCCGACCGCGATCACGGCGCTGACCGGCAGGAAGGCGAGTCCCGCTTCCAGCGGACTGAAGTCCAGCACGTTCTGCACGAACAGGGTGAGGAAGAAGAACATACCGAAGATCGCGCAGGCGAGCATCAGCATGATGCCGTACGTGCCGGCACGGTTCCGGTCGGCGAACATGTGCAGCGGCGTGATGGGCTGCGCGGACCGGCGTTCGATGAGGACGTACGCGGTCAGCAGGACCACGGCGGCCACGAACGAGCCTAGCGTGAGCCCGTCCCGCCAGCCGTCCTGGGCCGCCCGGATGAACCCGTAGACCAGGGCCACCATGCCGACGGTGGCGGTGATGGCACCGGTGAAGTCGAAGTGACCGGGGTGCCGTGCGGACTCGCGCAGGACCCGGGGCGCGGCGAAGGCGACGATCAGCGCGATGGGCACGTTCACGAAGAAGATCCAGCGCCAGTCGAGCCATTCGACGAGGATGCCGCCGAGCAGCAGGCCGATCGCGCCGCCGCCGGCCGAGACGCCCGCGAACACGCCGAACGCCCGGTTGCGGGCGGGTCCTTCGGTGAAGGTCGTGGTGATCAGGGCGAGCGAGGTCGGGGAGGCGATGGCGCCGCCGACGCCCTGGAGGGCGCGCGCGGCGAGCAGCTGGCCGGAGTTCTGGGCGAAGCCGCCGAGCAGGGAGGCCAGGCCGAACAGGAGGACGCCGAAGATGAACACCCGGCGCCGGCCGAGGATGTCGCCGGTGCGGCCGCCGAGGAGCAGCAGTCCGCCGAAGGTGAGCGTGTACGCGTTGACCACCCAGGAGAGGCTGGTCGTGGAGAACCCCAGCGCCGTCTGGATGTGCGGCAGCGCGATGTTCACGATGGTGATGTCGAGGACGATCATCAGCTGGCAGGAGGCGATGACGAGCAGGGCGAGCCCGCTCCCGTCTCCTCGGACCTTGCCGTCGGTCCCGGTGGTGGTCGGCACAGTTTTCCGGTCCACCCTTTCGACGCTAAGCCCGCCCTCCGGGGGCCACCACTCGAACGGGCTAACGGCGGGCGGCGAGCCCGCCGGGCGCACGGCGGTGTCTGAAGGAAGCCGGGGATCCTCAAGTAGAATTTCACATGTCACACTGCTTTCATGGACTCCTTCCTCCAGCTCTCCGCCCGGACCGGGCGCTTCGCCTTCGGCGCCCCGCGCGCCGCCGCCTTCGGCGACCACGGACGGCTCCTGTGGTTCCTGCGTTCCGGCGGCCCCACCGACCCGGTGGACTCGCTCTGGGTGCTCGACACCGCGGACGGCACCGAGCGGCTGCTCGCCGACCCCGCCGCCCTCGTCCCCGGCGGCGGTGAGCTGCCCGCCGCCGAGCGCCGGCTGCGCGAGCGGATCCGGCTGACCGCCCCCGGCATCGGCTCCTTCGCCCTCTCCGGCGACGGCCGGACCGCCGTGTTCGCCCTGTACGGGCGGGTCTTCCGGACCGCCGCCGACGCCGGCGCCCCCGAGGAGGTGCCGGTCGCGGGCCCCGCCTTCGACCCCCGCCCCAGCGCCGACGGCTCGGCGGTCGCCTACGTCACCGGCGACGCCCTGTACGTCTCGCCCGGCGGCCGGGTCAGCCCCGCCGACGGGGCCCGCTGGGGCGTGGCCGAGTTCGCCGCCGCCGAGGAGCTGGGCCGCTCCCGCGGCCACTGGTGGTCGCCGGACGGACAGGCCCTGCTGGCCGCCCGGGTCGCCGAATCCGCCCTGCCGCGCCGCTGGTTCGCCGACCCGGCGCACCCCGAGCGGCCCGCCGAGGACTTCGCGTACCCGCAGGCCGGCGGGCCCAACGCGGACGTCCAGCTGTGGGTGCTCGGCGGCGACGGCGGCCGGGTCCGGCTCGACTGGGACGCCGGCGAGTTCCCGTACGTCTCCGACGCCGGCTGGGACTCCGCCGGCGAGATCCTGCTGACCGTGCAGGACCGGCTGCAGCAGACCGTGCTGCTGCTCTCCGCCGACCCGGCCACCGGGCGCACCCGCGAGCTGTCCCGTACCGTGCACCCGCTCTGGGTGGACCCGCTGCCCGGCACCCCGGCCCGGCTGCCCGACGGCCGGCTGCTGACCTCCGCCGACACCCCCGGCGGGGCCGCCCGCGGCCTGGCCGTGGACGGCGGGCTGCGCACCGGCGACGGGATCCAGGTCCGCCGGGTGGAGGGGGTGCACGACGGCGCGCTGCTGGCCGAGGCGGGCGTGCGCGGCCCGGCCGAGCAGCAGGTGGTGCTGATCGACCCGGACACCGGCGAGGTGCGGCCGGTCGCCGACGGGCCCGGCGTGCACACCGTGCTCGCCCAGGCCGGCAGCCTGCTGGTCACCTCGGCGGACGCGGACGGCGTCCGCCGGACCCTGCACACCGCGGACGGCCGCACGTTCGCCCTCGGGAACCTCGCGGAGCCGCTGCCGTACCGGGTCGCGCCGCTGCTGGAGCGGGTCACCGAGCACGGGCTGCCGACCGCGCTGGTGCTGCCCCGCGGCCACCGCGCCGGCGAGCGGCTGCCCGTCCTCCTCGACGTCTACGGCGGTCCCGGCTACCAGGCGGTGTCCGCCGAACCGCGCCGCTGGCAGCACCGCCAGTGGTGGGCCGACCAGGGGTTCGCGGTGGTCACCACCGACAACCGCGGCACCCCGTTCGTCTCCCCCGCCTTCACGCACGCCATGTACCGCGGCTTCTCCGAGGTCACGCTGGCCGACCAGGTCGGCGCCCTGCACGCACTCGCCGCCCGCCACCCCGAGCTGGACCTCGGCCGGGTCGGCGTCCGCGGCTGGTCGTACGGCGGCTACCTGGCGGCCATGGCGGTGCTGCGCCGCCCGGACGTCTTCCACGCCGCCGTCGCCGGCGCCGCGCCCACCGACTTCCGACGGTACGACACCGCGTACACCGAGCGGTACCTGGGCCTGCCCCAGGAGCACCCGGAGGTGTACGAGCAGGACTGCCTGCTCGGGGACGCGCCGGAGCTGACCCGGCCGCTGATGATCGTGCACGGTCTGGCCGACGACAACGTGCACCCCTCGCACAGCCTGCTGCTCTCGCAGGCGCTGACCGACGCCGGCCGGCCGCACCAGATGCTGGCGCTGCCCGGGGTGACCCACATGACCCCGGGCGGGGTCGACGAGAAGCTGATGGCGCTCGAACTCGACTTCCTGCGCCGCTCGCTGGCCGGCTGACCCGGCGCCCGGTGCGCCCGGGCACGCGAAAGGGCCCCGGAGACGTCCTCGTCTCCGGGGCCCTTCTTCCCGTGGTACCCCGTCAGTCCCCCGGGAAGTGGCAGGCCACCTCGCGCGTCTCACCGGGTGAGGCGATGCGCAGCAGCGGCCGTTCGGTGCGGCAGACCTCCTGGGCCTTGGCGCACCGGGGATGGAAGGTGCAGCCGGGCGGCGGTGCGGCCGGGCTCGGCGGGTCGCCGAGCAGGGTGATCCGTTCCCGGCGGCGCTCGGCCGCCGGGTCGGGCAGGGGTACGGCGGACAGCAGTGCCCGGGTGTAGGGGTGCTGCGGGTCGGCGTACAGGGTGTGCTTGTCGCCGATCTCGACGATCCGGCCGAGGTACATGACGGCGACCCGGTCGCTGACCCGCTTGACGACGGACAGGTCGTGGGCGATGAACACGTAGGCCAGGCCGAGTTCGCGGCGCAGCCGCTCCATCAGGTTGACGATCTGCGCCTGGACGGAGACGTCGAGTGCGGAGACCGGCTCGTCGGCGACGACCAGCCGCGGGTTGGTGGCCAGGGAGCGGGCGATGCCGATGCGCTGGGCCTGGCCGCCGGAGAACTCGTGCGGGTAGCGGTCGATGTGCTCCGGGATGAGGCCGACCAGGTCCATCAGCTCGGCGGCGCGGCGGCGGGCGTCGTCGGCGCTCCAGCCCTGCACCAGCAGCGGTTCGGAGATGATCCGGGCCACGGTCTGGCGGGGGTTCAGGGAGGAGTGCGGGTCCTGGAACACCATCTGGAGGTGCTTGCGCAGCGGCCGCAGCTGCCCCTGCGAGAGCCGGCTGATGTCGCGGCCCTCGAAGGCGATGCTGCCGGAAGTGGGCTCCAGCAGCCGGACGAGCATGCGGCCGGTGGTGGACTTCCCGCAGCCGGACTCGCCCACCAGGCCCAGGGTCTCCCCCGCCGACAGGCTGAAGGAGACGCCGTCGACGGCCTTGACCGCGGCGCCGCGGCGGCCGGTGGCGCTGCGGCGGCCGGGGAAGGTCATGGTGAGGTCGCGGACGTCGAGCAGCGGCGGGCCGTCCGGGGTGCCGGGTACGGGCGCGGTGGCCGTGCCGGGTTCGGTGGTGGTCATCGGGCCGCCTCCTGAACGGCGCCCGCGAAGTGGCAGGCGGTCATGCGGGAGCCGTCCCCGTACGGCCGGAACGCGGGCTGTTCGGTGGCGCAGCGCTCCCGCTCGTCCGGGGTGCCGGCGGCGGCGCGGGCGCAGCGGGGTGCGAACGCGCAGCCGGGGGTCCGGGCGGTCAGGGAGGGCGGGGCGCCGGGGATGGCCCGCAGGGGTGCGTCGTCGGCGTCGTCGAGCCGCGGCAGCGAGTCGAGGAGGCCTCGGGTGTAGGGGTGGGCGGGGTCGGCGAACAGCTCGTCGGCGGTGGCCTGTTCGGCGGCCCGGCCGCCGTACATCACGAGCACCTCGTGGGCCACCCGGGCCACCACCCCGAGGTCGTGGGTGATCATCACGACGCCGAGTCCGCGTTCCTGCTGGAGGCGGGCGATCAGGTCGAGGATCTGGGCCTGGACGGTGACGTCGAGGGCGGTGGTGGGCTCGTCGGCGATCAGCAGGTCCGGCTCGCAGGCCAGCGCCATGGCGATCATGGCGCGCTGGCGCATGCCGCCGGAGAACTGGTGCGGGTACTCCCCGGCCCGGCGGGCCGGCTCCGGGATGCCGACCTCGGCGAGCATCTCCACGGCCCGTTTGCGGGCGGCGGCCCGCCCGGAGCGGAAGTGCACCCGGTGGTGTTCGGCGATCTGCTCGCCGACCGTGTAGTAGGGGTGCAGGCTGCTCAGCGGGTCCTGGAAGATCATCGCCATCCGGCGGCCGCGGAGCCTGGACAGCTCCTTCTCGGGCAGGCCGATCAGCTCCCGGCCTTCGAGGGCGATGGAACCGGTGGTCTCGGCGCCGCGGTGCAGGCCCATGACGGCGAGCGAGGTGACGGACTTGCCGGAGCCGGACTCGCCGACGATGCCGAGGGTCCGGCCGGCCTCGACGGTGAACCCGATGCCGTCGACGGCCCGCACGGTGCCGCGCGGGGTGCTGAACGTGACCTGGAGGTCGCGGACTTCCAGGAGGGGTTTCGGCTCGGCCATCAGTACCTCACCCGGGGATCGACGACGGCGTACAGGAGGTCCACCACGAGGTTGGCGACGACGATGAAGAAGGCGGCGAGCAGGGTGACGCCGAGCACCACCGGCTGGTCGGAGTTGACCAGCGCGCCGTAGAACAGCCGGCCGATGCCGGGCAGTCCGAAGATCGACTCGGTGATGACGGCGCCGGCGAGCAGGCCGCCGAGGTCCATGCCGAAGATGGTGAGGATGGGCGTCATCCCGGAGCGCAGGCCGTGCTTGACGACGACGGTGCGTTCGGGCATGCCCTTGGCGCGGGCGGTGCGGATGTACGGCTCGGCCATCGACTCGATCATCGAACCGCGGCTCTGCCGGGCGTAGATGGCCGCGTACAGCAGGGCCAGGGCGATCCACGGCAGCAGCAGGTTGGACGCCCAGCCGACCGGGTCCTCGGTGAAGGGCCGGTAGCTGGGGTACGGCAGCAGGCCCGCGATCCGGATCACTCCGTAGATCAGCATCACGGAGGTGAAGTAGACCGGCAGCGAGGCGGCGGCGACCGCGCCGACCATCAGGGTCTTGTCGGCGAGGGTGTCCTTGCGCAGGGCGGCGGTGACCCCGGCGCCGAGACCGAGGACGAGCCACAGGACGGCCGCGCCCAGGGCGAGCGAGGCGGAGACCGGCAGCCGGTCCATGAGCAGGTCCCACACGGGCAGCGAGTTCTCGTACGAGTAGCCCAGGCAGGGGAAGTCGCACTGGACGGCGTACTGGCCGGTGCCGAGGGTGCGGCCGGTGAAGATGCCGGTGAGGAACTCGGTGAACTGGCTCCACACGGAGCGGTCCAGGCCCAGGTACTCGCGGACCACGGCGAGCCGTTCGGGGCTGCACGTCTTGCCGCAGGCGGCGGCGGCCGGGTCGTTGGGCAGGACGTAGAAGATGACGAAGGTGACGCCGGCGATGGCCAGCAGCACCCCGGCGAGGGCGGCGGTGCGGCGCAGCAGGTAGAGGATCACGTGCGCCCGCCCCTCGGGTCGAGGATGTCGCGCAGGGCGTCGCCGAGCAGGGTGAAGGCCAGCACGGCGAGGAAGAGGAAGGTGCTCGGGATGACGAAGTACATCGGGTCGGTCTCGTAGAAGGCGACGCTCTCGGCGATCATCTGCCCCCAGGAGGGGGTGGGCGGGCGGACGCCGACGCCGAGGTAGCTGAGGGCGGCCTCCGTGCTGATCATGCCGGGGATGAGCAGGGTGGTGTACGCGATGACGGGCCCGGAGACGCCGGGGAGGATGTCGCGGGTGAGGATCCGCCAGGCGCCGGCGCCGCCGACGCGGGCGGCGTCGACGTACTCGCGGTGCTTGAGGGAGAGGGTCTGGCCGCGGACCACGCGGGCCACGCCGGGCCAGCCGAACAGGCCGATGACGGCGGTGATCAGCAGGATCCGGTTGACGTCCTTCGCCACGGAGAGCATCGCGATCATGAAGATCAGCGAGGGGAAGGACATCGTGAGGTCCATCAGGCGGGAGAGCACGGCGTCGGTGCGGCCGCCGAAGTAGCCCGCCGCGATGCCGGCGGCGGTGCCGACGAGGACCACGATGGCGGTGGCGGCGAAGGCGATGAGCAGGGAGACCTGGGCGCCGTGGATGACGCGGGCGAACAGGTCGCGGCCGGTGACGGGTTCGACGCCGAGCCAGTGCTCGGAGCTGATCCCGCCGAAGGAGCCGATGGGCAGGCCGCCGAGGTAGGAGTCGACGGCGGACTTGTCGAACTCCTCGGGCGACCAGCCGCCGAGCGCACCCAGCCAGGGGGCGGTGGCGGCCATGAGGACGAAGAGGACGACGACGGTGAGGCTGATGCGGACGGCGGGGCGGCGGCGGAGTTCCCTCCGGGCGAGCTGCCAGGGGCTGCTGCCCGGAGGGACCGCCGCGGCCGGCGCGGTGCCGGCTGCGGTGGTGGTCACGGTGACGGGGTTCTCGTGGTGCTGCCGGCTCAGCCCTGGCCCTTGGCCGGGTCCTTGAGGCCGACGGTGGCGTAGTCGATGGCGCCCGACCAGACCGGGTGGCCGAAGGCGCCGGCGACGTTGGTGCCGATGAGCAGCGGCTTGCGCTCGAGGAGGACCGGGATGGCCGGGGCCTTCTTCATGATCTCGGCGTCGAGGTCGATCCAGCCCTGGCGGGCGAGCTGGGCGTCGTCGAGGGCGCTGACCTCGTCGATCCGCTTCATCGTCGCGTCGTCCTTGAACTGGGAGTAGTTGCCGCTGTTGCCCTTGACCTTGATGGTGCGGCCGTCGAAGACGAACGGCAGGAAGGTGGAGCCGGACGGGTAGTCGGGGCACCAGCCGGAGTACGTCATGTCCGGGGCGGTGGTGGTGTCGCCGATGATGTCGTAGAAGGCGCCCGGGTCCACGGTGTCGATGACGACCTGCACGCCGGCCCGGCCCAGACCCTGCTGGAGGGCTTCGGCGACGCCCTTGTCGCCGCTGGAGACGGTGAGGGAGACCTTGAGTTTCTCCTTGCCGGCGGCCTTCAGCAGCTCCTTGGCCTTCTCCGGGTCGCCGGACGGGGCGATCTTGAGGGTGTCGGCCTGGACGCCGCCGGTGAGGGAGGACGGCAGGTAGGCGGTGGCGATCTCGTTGAGGGCGGGGCCGCCGCTCGCGGTGACGACCGACTCCTTGTCCACGGCGTACTGGAGCGCCTCGCGGACCTTGGGGTCGTTGAAGGGGGCGCGCGAGGTGTTCAGCTGGAGCATGGACGTACAGCCCTGGGACTCGGCCAGCAGGCGGCTCTTGACGTCCGCCTTGGGCAGCACCTTGGGGGCGCTCTCGGGGCGCATGTCGGCGTAGGCGACGGTGGAGGCGTCGGGGCCGGCCGAGGCGATGATGCGGTCGTCGATCTGGCCGCCCTTGAGGCCCATCACCACGACGAACTTGTCCGGGTAGGCCTTGCGGACGGTGTCGGTGCCGGCGTCCCAGTGCTCGTTGCGGACCAGGACGAGCTTCTTGTCGCGGTCGTAGGACTCGATCTTGTACGGGCCGGAGGAGAACGGGCGGGAGTCGTACTGGGTGCCCTTCTCCTTGGCCTGCGGGACCGGCGAGAAGGTCGGCAGGGTGGCGGTGGCGGAGAACTCGGCGACCGGGCGGTTCAGTTCGAAGACGATGGTCTTGTCGTCGGGGGTCTTGATCGAGTCGAGGTGCTTGCCCTCCAGCGGGCCGGTGTAGCCCTTGGTGCCGGCGAGGTAGCGGGCCGCGTAGTCGGGGCCGCCGGTGAGGTCCGGGGAGAAGGACCGCTCGACGTTGTACTTGATGTCCTGGGCCTTGATCGGGCTGCCGTCCTCGTACTTGAGGCCGTCCTTGAGGGTGAAGGTCCAGGTGCGGCCGCCGTTGGAGGGCTTGCCGAGGTCGGTGGCGAGGTCGGGGACCAGCTCGCTGCCGGCCTTGCCGGGCTCGGCCTTGAAGGTGACCAGCGTGCGGTAGAGGAGGCGGGTGCCGAAGTCCATGGCCGGCATCACCCAGTTGCGGGCCGGGTCCAGATGGGAGAAGTCCTGGTTGGACAGGACGGTGAGGGTGCCGCCCTTGACGGGGGTGCCGCCGAGGATCTTGCCGTCGTTGGCGGCGGCCGGGTTGGAGCGGGGCTTGCCGCCGTTCTTGCCCTTGTCCGAGTCGGAGCAACCCGTGACGCCGAGTGCGAGTGCGGCCACCAGGGTCGTGGCGAGGGCGAGTTGGGTGCGCTTGGTCATAGGTCACTCCAAGGAAGGGCGGCGCTCTGCAACGCTCTGAGATGTGACCCGTAACATAGTAATGTGAAATTGTACTGACAAGAGATCTGTCGCCTCGTTATCCAGCCGTGTCCAAAAGCGGAGGCGTGTGGTTCCAACTGCCCCCGGAAACAAGGAAATCGGGGCACGGACCGGCAGGTCCGTGCCCCGATCCGGGCAGATCTCGTCAGGCTCCGGCGGAGCCCAGGCTGCGCTTCGGACGCTGCCCCACCGGCTCGTCGCGGCCCTGCGCCCACAGCGAGCGCACGTGCCCCAGGTGCCGGCGCATGCACTCCTCCGCCGCCTCGGCGTCGCCGGACAGCATCAGGTCGAGCAGTTCCAGGTGCTCCTCGGCCGAGGACACCAGCTTCCCGGCCTCGTCCAGGCCGGTCAGCCCGTACAGCCGGGACCGCTTGCGCAGGTCACCGACCGTCTCGACCAGCCGCTCGTTGCCCGCCAGGGCCAGCAGGGTCAGGTGGAAGCGGCGGTCGGCCTCCAGGTAACCGATCAGGTTGTGCTCGCGCGCGCTGGTGACGATCTCCTCGGCGATGGGGCGCAGCGCCTCCAGGTCCGCGGGGGCCGCCGTACGGGTGATCCGGCCGATGGTCGGCACCTCGATCATCGTGCGCAGCTCGGTGTACTGGTCGAGGTCGCGCTCGGAGACCTCGGTGATGCGGAAGCCCTTGTTGCGGACGGGTTCCACCAGGCCCTCGCGAGCCAGGTCGAGCATCGCCTCGCGCACGGGCGTGGCGGAGACGCCGAGTTCGGCGGCGAGGCCCGGCGCCGAGTAGACGTTGCCGGGCCGCAGCTCACCCGCTATCAGGGCGGCCCGGAGGGCGTGGCCGACCTGGTCGCGCAGCCGCTCCTGGGCCTTGATGAGACTGTGCTGCTTCAGGTCACCCATCGCTGTTCCTCCGTGAATCCGCGGGGCAACAGCGTACAATGTCACGTTTCCACGCTCGCCCCGGCCGCGAGGTACACGGCCACCGCCACGGCGAGATCCTCCCAGGCCATGCCCACGCTCTTGAAGAGCCGGGGGCCGGCCGGACCGCCGTACGGCAGCCCCCGGACCAGGTCGGCGAGCGTGCCGGCGACGTGGCCGGGGCCGATGGCCCCCTCCGCCTCCGGGATCAGCAGGTCGCCGGCCTCCCGCAGCGCGGCCGTCCGGGACTCGACGTACACCGCGGCCCGGCGGACCAGGGCGGTGTCGGTCTCGCGGGCGTCCGGCTCGTGCGAGCCGACGGCGACGACCGTGGCGCCGTCGGGGACCAGGCGGCCGTCGAAGAGCGGTTCGCGGGCCGTGGTGCAGCACACCACCAGGTCGGCGCCGGCCACGTCGGCCGGGGTGCCGGTGGTGGCGGGCACGCCCAGGGCGCGGGCGCGGGCCGCCAGGGCCGCCCCGCCGGCCGCGTTGCGGGCGACCACCACGACCTCGGCCAGCTCCCGGACCGCGAGCAGGGCCTCCAGGTGGCCGTGGGCCTGCGGGCCGGAGCCGAACAGGACGGTCCGCAGCGGCCGCCCGGGCTCGGTCAGCCGGCTCACCGCCAGGGCGGAGACGGCGGGGGTGCGCAGCGCGGTGAGCGCCGCACCGTCCATGAGGGCCAGCGGTTCCAGGGTGGTGCCGTCGAGCAGCAGGTAGCTGCCGGTGATCCGGGGCAGTCCGCGGGCCGCGTTGCCGGGGGCCACGCCGGCGATCTTCACACCGGCGTAGCCTCCGGCCGCGGCGGGCATCAGCAGCAGTTCGCCCGCGGGCACGTCGACGCTGGTGCGGTGCGGGCAGCTTTCGGGATCGAGGCCCTGACCGAGCACGGCGGCCAGGGCCTCGACCGCATCGGCGGGGGTGAGGAGCCCGCCGATGTCCTCCGCGCCCAGCCGCACCGGGGCGCGGTCCCCCCGCGACCGCGCCCCGGCCGGCCGGGCGGCGGTGTCGGCCGCCGCCGGGGTACCGGCCGTCACCGGAACGGCGGTCACAGCAGGAATCCGTGGCCGAGGGAGTCGTGCGGGTCGAGCACGAAGGCGTGTTCGCCCGTCCGGTAGGCGGTGCCGGTGACCTCGGTGACGCCCTGGCCGAGGTGGCGGCCGGTGAACACGGTGCCGGTCACCGATTCGTGGAGCAGGTCGTCGCCGGGGCCCAGCAGGCCGTCCTCGGCGAGGAGCGCGAGCCGGGCGGAGGTGCCCGATCCGCACGGCGAGCGGTCGATCTGCCCGTCGGCGAACACCGTGACGTTGCGCTGGTGCGGGCCGAACGGGGTGTCGGGAAGCGCGTCGTGGAGGATCACCCCGTACACGCCGGACAGCAGCGGGCTCTCGGGGTGCCAGGTGCCGGGGTGGGTGGCGAGGGCGGCGCGGATCTCCTGCCCGGCGCGGACCAGTTGCGGCAGCGCCTCCTTCGTGACGGTCAGGCCGAGGGAGCGGGCGGAGACCGTGGCGTAGCAGGCGCCGGCGTGCGCGATGTCCACCTCGGCGAGTCCGAACCCGGTGGCGACGGGCACCTTGCGGGCCGTCACGCGGGCCGGGACGTTGCGGAAGGTGACGCCGGAGGTGCGGCCCTCGATGCGGTGCACGGTCGCGGTGACCCGGCCGGACGGCACGTCGATGCGGACCTGGGCGTCGCCGTCGTCGGGGGCGGCGACCAGGCCGCTGTCGACGGCCCAGGCGCCGAGCGCCATGGTGCCGTGGCCGCAGGCGGTGGAGTAGCCGTCCTTGTGCCAGAACAGCACGCCGAGGTGGGCCCCGTCGTCGTCCGGCGGCACGAGGAAGCCTCCGTACATCCCGGCGTGGCCGCGCGGCTCCTGCACGAGGAGCCGGCGTACGTCGTCCAGCGCGCCGCGGCGGGGTGCGGTGCCGGAGCCGCCGGGGCCGATGGCGGTGGCGCAGCGCTCGGCGACGGTGTCGCCGGGGACCGGCGGCAGCCCGCCGGTGACGATCCGGAACGGCTCGCCCGCGGTGTGGTAGTCGGTGGTGTGCACGGTGTTGGTGACCCGCGCGGCGGCACTCACAGCAGGAATCCTCCGGGGAACGGGTCGGTCGGGTCGAGGAAGTACTGGGCGGTGCCGGTGATCCAGGCCCGTCCGGTGACGGTCGGGATGACGGCGGGCAGTCCGCCGACGGTGGTCTCGCCGACCAGGCGGCCGGTGAACTCGGTGCCGATGAAGGACTCGTTGACGAAGTCGCGGTCCAGCGGGAGTTCGCCGCGGGCGTGCAGCTGGGCCATCCGGGCGGAGGTGCCGGTGCCGCACGGGGAGCGGTCGAACCAGCCGGGGTGGATGGCCATGGCGTGGCGGGAGCGGACGGCGTCGGAGCCGGGGGCGGCGAGGTAGACGTGCTTGACGCCGGCGATCCCGGGGTTCTCTGGGTGGACGGGCCGCTGCGGGGAGGCGTTGATCGCGTCCATGACGGCCAGGCCGGCGGCGAGCAGTTCCTGCTTGTGCTCGCGGCCGAACGGCAGTCCGAGGGAGTCGAGTTCGACGAAGGCGTAGAAGTTGCCGCCGTAGGCGAGGTCGTAGGTGACCGTGCCGAGGCCGGGGACGTCCGCCTTGAGGTCGAGGCCGACGCTGAAGGCGGGCACGTTGGTGAGGGTGACGGAGGTGGCCGCGCCGTCGTCCACGGCGACGTCGACGCTGACCAGTCCGGCGGGGGTGTCCAGGCGGACGGTGGTGACCGGTTCGGTGACCGGCACCATGCCGGTCTCGACGAGGACGGTGGCGACCCCGATGGTGCCGTGCCCGCACATGGGCAGCAGTCCGGAGACCTCGATGTAGAGCACCCCGTAGTCCGCGTCGGGGCGGGTGGGCGGCTGCAGGATCGCGCCGCTCATCGCGGAGTGCCCGCGGGGCTCGAACATGAGCAGCCCCCGGAGCTCGTCCATGTGATCGATGAAGTGCAGCCGCCGCTCGGCCATCGTGGCGCCGGGGATGACCCCGACGCCGCCGGTGATGACCCGGGTCGGCATGCCCTCGGTGTGCGAGTCCACCGCGTGGTAGATGTTCCGGGTGCGCATGGGTCCCCCCTCGTCCTCTCGTCGTCGCCTGATCGTGTCGAACCGGTGCGGACCCTAGTTGAGGCCCTCGGCGAGGGCCTTCTCGGTGGCGGCGCGGACCGCGGCCTCGACTTCGCCCGTGAGAGGGAAGCGCGGCGGGCGGGTGGCGCCGCCGGGGCGGCCGGCGAGGTCCATCGAGAGCTTGATGGCCTGGACGAACTCCGTCTTGGAGTCCCAGCGCAGCAGCGAGTGCAGGGACTTGTAGAGCGGCAGGGCGGTCTCCAGGTCCCCGGCGACGGCCGCGTGGTACAGGGTGGCGCAGGAGCTCGGCAGGGCGTTGGGGTAGCCGGCGATCCAGCCGACGGCGCCGGCGAGGGCGAGCTCCAGGAGGACGTCGTCGGCGCCGATCAGGAGGTCGAGGCCGGGGGCGAGCTCGGCGATCTCGTAGGCGCGGCGGACGTCGCCGCTGAACTCCTTGACGGCGACGATGCTGCCGTCGGCGTAGAGGCGGGACAGCAGGCCGGGGGTGAGGTCGACCTTGGTGTCGATCGGGTTGTTGTACGCGACGACGGGCAGGCCGGCGCCGGCGACCTCGGCGTAGTGGGCGCGTACGGCCTCCTCGTCGGCGCGGAAGGCGTTCGGGGGCAGCAGCAGCACGGAGCCGGCGCCGGCCTCGGCGGCCTGCTCGGCCCAGCGGCGGGATTCGGCGCTGCCGTAGGCGGCGACGCCGGGCATCACGCGGGCGCCGTCGCCGGCCGCCTCGACGGCGGTGGTGACGACGCGGGCGCGCTCCTCGTCGGTGAGGGTCTGGTACTCGCCGAGCGAGCCGTTGGGGACGACGCCGTCGCAGCCGTTGGCGATCAGCCAGGCCACGTGCTCGGCGTACGCGTCGTAGTCGACGGAGCGGTCGGCGCGCATGGGGAGCGCGGTGGCGACCATGATCCCGTGCCAGGGACGGGTGCGGGTGGGGGTGGGCGCGACGGTCATGGCAGGAAACTCCTCAATGTGGTGTGTGACATTTTACTAGCTGCCGCAGCCCGGCCACAAGGGCCGGGGTGGGTCCGATCGGAGGCGGACCTGGGGATTTCGGGGCGCCGGCGGGAACGGCCGGGGCTCCGTTGCGGCGGGGCGGCGGCCGGTGCGGGACCGGGCGCCGCCGGGCGGGCGCGGGTTCGGAGGGCGTGCGGCCGGCCGCTCAGGGGGCCGTGCCGCCGTCGGCGGGCAGCTCGGCGAGGACCTTGAGCGGGACCGGGCAGGACAGCGGGCGCCGGTCGGGGCCGGGGGCGCAGCCGGCCAGGGCGGCGACCGCCTGGCCGCACATCCGCCCCTGGCACCAGCCCATGCCGGCCCGGGTGAGCAGCTTGACGGTACGGGCGTCGGTGGCGCCGAGGTCCGCGACGGCCTCGCGGATCAGACCGGCGGGCACCTCCTCGCAGCGGCACACGTCGGTGTCGTCGGAGAGCCAGCCGGTCCAGCCGGTGCCGGGGCGGTGGGCGGCGCCCATCGCGTCGGCGAAGGCGCGCAGCCGGGAGCGGCGGCGGACGAGTTCGGCGGGCAGCGGCCGGCCGGCGATCGACCGGGCCGCCAGCTCGCCCTCGGCGAGGGCGAGCTGGGCGCCGCCGATGCCGCCGGTCTCGCCGGCCGACCAGATGCCGGTGACGGAGGTGCGCTGCTGCTCGTCGAGGACGAGGGCGGCGGTGCCGTCGGCGGTGGTGCGGGTGGCGCAGCCGAGGCCGGTGGCCAGTTCCAGCTGGGGCACCAGGCCGTGGCCGACGGCGAGGGCGTCGCAGGGGATCCGGCGGGCGGTGCCGGGCACCGGCCGCCAGTCGCGGTCCAGCCGGGCGACGGTGGCGGCCTCGACCCGGTCGGTGCCGTGCGCCTCGACGACGGCGTGCCGGGTGAGCAGCCGGATGCCGTGGCGGACCAGGGCGCCGCCGTACACGGCTCCTTCCGCGAGCTTGGCGGGGTTGCGGAGCAGGGCGGGCAGCCGGCCGGCGTACCCGGTGTACGAGGCGGCCTCGACGACGGCGGGGACGGCGGCTCCGGCGGCGGCCAGCGAGCCGGCGACGGCGAGCAGCAGCGGGCCGCTGCCGGCGACGACCACGCGGCGGCCGGGCAGCACGAGCCCGGCCTTCAGCATGGCCTGGGCGCCGCCTGCGCCGACGACGCCGGGCAGGGTCCAGCCGGGGAAGGGCAGTTGGCGCTCGTAGGCGCCGGTGGCCAGCAGGACGGCGCGGGCGCGCACGGTGACGGCCTGCTCCTCCGGGCCGGCGAGGGCGTGCAGGTGCCACTCCCCCGCGGCGTCCTCGTCCTTGCGGACCACGGTCCAGACGTGGTGGCCGGCCAGGTGGCGGATCCGGCCGGCGCGCTCGTGGTCGCGCAGCCGCCGGGCCCGGGAGGCGAAGGCGGCCCAGCCGTGGTGCAGTGCCTCGGGCCGCTCGGCGCCCAGTTCGGGGGCGGGGTGCCGGTAGTACTGGCCGCCGGGCCGGTCCCCGGCGTCCAGCAGGGTGACGCGCAGCCCCAGGTCAGCCGCGGTGACGGCCGCCGCCAGCCCGGCGGGCCCGGCCCCGACCACGGCGAGGTCGGCCGCGGAGGCGACGGCACCGGTGCCGTCGCCGGGGGCCGGCGCGGCGGTGCGGGCCGGGCGGGGGTCAGACGAGGGCGCCATGGCCGGTGCCTTCCTGGGGGGTGACGGTGTCGCCGGGGCGGGCGGGGAGCAGGCAGGCCCGCTGGTTGGGGCGGCCGTTGACGGTGACGAGGCAGTCGTAGCAGCTGCCGATCCCGCAGAACGCGCCGCGCGGCGCGCCGCCCTGACGGGTGGTCCGCCAGGCGGTGATCCCGGCGCTCCAGAGCACGGCGGCGATGCTCTGGCCGCTGTGTGCGGGCAGCTTCCGGCCGTCGAAGTCCAGGGTGAAGGACGTCTCGGGGGCGCCCCCGACGAGGTCGCGCGGCTCGCTCATGCGCCCGCTCCGTTCGCAGCGTGGGAGGTGGTGCCGTCGCCGAACCGCTCGGGGCGGAACGGGGCGAGGTCGAGGGCCGGCCGGGCGCCGGTCAGGACGTCGGCCAGCAGCAGGCCGGTGGCCGGGGCGAGGCCGATGCCCGCGCCCTCGTGCCCGCAGGCGTGGAACAGGCCGGGCGCCCGCGGGTCCGGGCCGACGGCCGGGAGGTGGTCGGGCAGGTAGGGCCGGAAGCCGTGGTAGGTGCGCAGGGCCCTGACCTCGCCGAGCACCGGGAAGAGCGCGGCGGCCTGGCCGGCGAGCCGGCGGAGCGCCTCGGTGGACAGGCTGCGGTCGAAGCCGACCCGTTCGCGGGTGGCGCCGATCAGCACGGGCCCGCCGGGGGTGCCCTCGACCACGGCCGAGGACTGGAGGGCGGCGGAGTCGCTGGCCACGTCGGCGATGTAGTCGGCGGCGTACACCTTGTGGCGGACCAGCCGCGGGAGCGGTTCGGTGACGAGGACGAAGCCGCGCCGGGGCAGGACCGGCAGGCGGACTCCGGCGAGTTCGGCGATCCGGCCGCCCCAGGTGCCGGCGGCGTTGACGACGGCGCGGGCGGCGATCTCGCCCCGGGTGGTGCGTACTCCGCGGACGGTGCCGTCGGGGCCGGTGAGCAGGGCGGTGACCTCTTCGCCGAGGCGGGTGGCGGCGCCGGAGGCGTGCAGCAGCCGGGCGGCCGCCTGGGCGGGCTGCACCTGGGCGTCCTGCGGGTAGTGGAAGCCGCCCGCGAAGCCGGCGGCCAGGTGGGGTTCGAGGGCGGGGAGGTCGTCGGGGGCGATCTCGCGGGCGTCGACGCCGGCCGCCCGCTGGCCCTCCGCAAAGGTGCGCAGGGCCTTCAGGGTGGTCTCGTCGGGCGCGACGACGAGACCTCCCTTCGGCTCGTACTCGGTCTCCGGTGGGAGCTCCGTGGCCAGCTCGCGCCACAGTCGGGTGGACAGCAGCGCGAGGTCGAGCTCGGGACCCGCCTCCTTGTCGGAGACGAGCAGGTTTCCTTCCCCGGCACCCGTGGTGCCGCCCGCGACGGGACCGCGGTCGACGACGGTGACGGAGAGGCCGGCGCGGGCGGCGTAGTAGGCGCACGCCGCTCCGACGACGCCGGCACCGATGATCACGACGTCCGGGGAGTGTCTGTTGGGCACGACAGTAATATGTCACATTCTTCAGAGGCCGCCAAGACGGTCGGCGGCCGTTTCCGGAGGCAGCCGGTCCGGCCGGGGGTCAGCCGCGGAGCGGGCCGTCGCAGGAGTAGGGCGCGGTGCCGGCGACCCGGTTGGCCCAGATCTCCACCCCGCCGAACGAGCAGTTCATGTCGGCCAGGTTGTCGGACGCCGCGCCGGCCCGGTCGAGGATGAAGTAGTCGACCGTCTCGGACATGTCCTTGAAGACCTGGTCGGGGTTGCGCCAGTCCTTCAGGTTCGCGGTGATGCGGCCGGTGCAGACGAACCGGCGCTTGCCGGGCTCGCCGTTCTCCACGCAGTCGGGGGTGTTGTACGTCGCCTGCGCGAAGCGCGCCTTCACCTCGCCCAGGGCCGAGTCCCGCAGCTGGTCGACCGGGGTGAAGACGGTGTTCGGCACGTACAGCGTGTCCACCTTCGCGATCTGCGCGTCGAGGAACCGGTCGTAGTCGCGCTGGAGGTAGGTGTCCGCGCCCATGCGGTGGCGCCAGGCGTCGAACGCCGCCGGGTCGTCGGCGCGCAGGTGCCGGTACATCTCCTGGAGCAGCGAGGGCCGCTCGGTCCACAGGAACTCGAAGAACGTGCCCGCGTAACTGTAGAAGCGGAACCCGTCGCCCTCGTAGGTGGCGTGCAGGAGCTGCTCGACCGTCATCCGGGGGCCGCCGCCGGCGGTGTCGGCGATGATGCTCTTGACCAGCGACTTGCGGACGGCGATGCCGTCGTCGCGGGTGGCGCCGTCGAAGAACTCGGCCGTGCCCTCGTCCATGGAGGTGGTGCGGTCGCCCTGGTACCAGGGGCCCTGGCCGAAGGAGCCCGGCACCGCGTAGCGGCCGTTGAGGTAGTGGACGTACTCGTGGCGGAACAGCTCTTCCAGCGTGAGCTGGGAGTCCTGCGGCACCCGGCGCTGGTAGGTGTAGAAGGTGGCGCCGTTCTCGATGTAGACGCCGCCGTTCGCGGTGCCCATGCCCGTGAGGATCGGGTGCAGGTTCGCGTAGTCGGCGCGGGAGGCGTAGAGGACGATGTTCAGCGTCGCGTTCGGGTCTCCGGCGAGCGGCTGCTCGGTGCCGAGGACGCGGTGGAACTGGGCCTTGACCCGCTTGCTCGCGTAGTACAGCTGGTCCACGGTGGCCCGGTCGAGGGCGGTGCGGACCTTGATGGCGCCGTTGTCGTAGGTGTACAGGTTCGGGAACAGCCAGGCTTCGATGTCCTGCTTGCACACGGCGAACTGCTGGCATGCGCCGTAGTAGCCGATCCACGAGACGATCGCGGTCCACTGCTCGGAGCCGCGGCCGTAGGTGTCCGCGATCCGGCCGAGGGCCCAGCCGAGGTCGGCGACGGTCTGGTCGCGCAGGCCCTCGATCTGGCCGAAGCGGCCGAGTTCCTTCATCGCGTCGCGCACGACCCAGGCGTTCTCCGAGCCCTTGAGGTGCGCGTAGGTCGCGAAGGCCTTGAACCCGGCGCGGTACGAGGCGTCCTGGCCGGCCGCGGCGTGGAAGGCGGTGTCCCGGTTGCCCGGGTAGACGCCGAGGTAGTTCACGGACAGGGCGGCGAGGGCGGCGCCCGCCCAGGCCTTGTCGTGGTGGGTGGCCGGGCGGTCCGGGCCCATCGTGGCGAGCACCTTGCCGATCAGACCGAGCTGGTGGTGGCGCAGGCCGGGGCCGCTGCCCGTGTAGAGGGCCTCGCGCAGGGTGTTGGCGTTGGAAGCCGTCGCGTCGAAGGTGCGGGCGGCGGCGGCGAAGTCGGCGATCGCCCGGCGGACGGCGTCGACGGTGGGGGCGTCGGTGATGTCGATCTCACCGCGCGAGAAGTCGTGGTAGACGACCGCGTGGAGGTAGGTGAACATCTCCTCCAGGTTGCTGCCGTTCCGCCCGTCGTGGGCGGCGGCCACGGCGGATATCCGGCGGGCGACGGCCTGCACGTGGGCGTCGGACATGACCGGCGCCAGCCGGGCGTCCCAGGTCCACAGCACCGACCGCAGGCAGACGTTCGCGGTGACCGCGCGGTCGGCGAGGAAGTCGGCGAACTGCTCGGGGCCGAGCCCCGTGATCCCGTCGAGGGTGCAGGGCACCCCGGCGGCCGTCGCGGCCGGGGCGAGGAGGGCGCCCTTCGCGTTCCCGGCCTTGGCCGGCAGATCGGTCTGCGGGCCGGCGATCCGGCCGGCGGCCTGCTTGCCCGGGGCGGCGGGGGCGACGGCCTTGGCCTTCGGCGCCTTCGCGAGGCGCTGGACCTCGTCGAACGGGTTGGCGGGGGCGGGTGCGTGCTGCGCGGCGGCCGGCGCGGGCCGGGCGGCGAGCGAGGCGGGTACGGAGGGCGCGCTCTCGGCGGCCTGCACCACGGCCTGCCCGGCGGAGGCGAGGAGGGTGGCCGCGATGGCGGCGGCGAGGAACGGCTTGCGCAGAGCGCTGTGCTTCGACACCAATGACTCCTGGTCGTAAAGCCGAAATGTGGGGGCGGGGAGGCCGAACTCCCCTGGGCGACCGGGCAGTTGACGGGGATGGAGACCGCCGCGGTGTGAGCTGTAACATAGTAATGTGAAATTGCACTGACAAGACCTGTGCATGCCACGTTTTCCGGAGCTTCACATTCCGTCCGCCGCCGCCCCGTTGGGAGTCCCCGTGTCCGACCGCCCCGCCGGCCTCCACATCGGCAGTCACGACCTGCCCGTCTCAGCCGAGTTGTCCCGGTTCATGGCCGGCGGCTGGACCCCCTCGCCGCTGCCCGCCGACGCCCGGGTGTCCGCGTACGACGTCACCCCGGCCCGCCGCGCCCGGCTGTCGGCCCGCTTCCCGGGCGAGCGCCTGATCATCCCGGCCGGCGAGCTGAAGGTCCGCTCCAACGACTGCGACTTCCGCTTCCGCCCGCACAGCGCGTACGCCTGGCTGACCGGCCTGACCGGCGAGGACCAGGTCGGCCACGTCCTGGTCCTGGAACCGGCCGGCCCGCACGGCCACGAGGCCGTCCTCCACCTGCGCCCCCGCTCGCCGCGGGCCGAAGGCAACGAGGAGTTCTTCCGCGACCGCCGCCACGGCGAGTTCTGGGTGGGCCGCCGCCCCGACGTCGCCGAGGCCGAACGGCTCACCGGCATCCGCTGCGAGCACCTGGACCGGCTCGGCGCCCCGGCCGGCCGCAACGCCGCCGAAGACCCCGAACTGGCCGCCGCCCTCTCCGAACTCCGGCTGGTCAAGGACGCCTGGGAGGTCGGCCAGCTCCAGCTGGCCGTCGACCACACCACCGCCGGCTTCGAGGACGTGGTCCGCGCCCTGCCGCAGGCCCTCGCCCACCCGCGCGGCGAGCGCTGGATCGAGGGCGTCTTCGGCCTGCGCGCCCGCGCCGAGGGCAACGGCACCGGCTACGACACCATCGCCGCGGCCGGCGCACACGCCTGCGTGCTGCACTGGATCCGCAACGACGGCAGGCTCGACGGCGACGACCTGCTCCTGCTCGACGCCGGAGTCGAGACCGACAGCCTCTACACCGCCGACATCACCCGCACCCTGCCGCTGTCCGGCCGCTTCTCCCCGGTCCAGCGCCAGGTCTACGAACTGGTGCTGGCCGCCCAGGACGCCGGCATCGCCGCACTGCGCCCCGGCGCGAGCTTCCGCGACTTCCACCGCGCCGGCATGCGGGTCATCGCCGAGGGGCTGGCCGGCTGGGGCGTCCTCAAGGACCCCGCCGGCGACCTGTACCGCCGCTACACCCTCTGCAGCAGCGGCCACATGCTCGGCCTGGACGTCCACGACTGCGCCAGGGCCCGCGCCGAGACGTACCTCGACGGCGTCCTGGAGGAGGGCCAGGTCCTCACCGTCGAGCCCGGGCTCTACCTCCAGCCCGACGACGAGACCCTCCCCGCCGAGCTGCGCGGCATCGGCGTACGCATCGAGGACGACCTGGTCGTCACCTCCGACGGTGCCCGCCTGATGTCCGGCGCCCTGCCCCGCACGGTGGCCGGCATCGAAGAGTGGATGGGCGCCCTCCTGGACGGGGTCCGCTGAGCCCGCACCGGGCAGGCACGGACCCCGGGCCGGCCGGTCCCTCAGCCGGGCGGTCCACCCGGTCGGCCCGCGGCGGAGGCCCTCCCACCGCCGCGGGCCGCACCTTTGCGGGCCCCGCCCGCACGTTCCGTACGGGCGGGCCGCCTCAGTCGAGCACCGCCAGCCCGTCGAGTTCGACCAGCGCCTCCTCGTCCCACAGCCGGGTGGTTCCGATCACCGCCATCGCCGGGTAGTCGCGGCCCGCCAGGGCCCGCCAGATCCGCCCGAGTTCGGGGGCGTGCGCCCGGTAGTCGGCGACGTCGACCGCGTACACGGTGACCCGGGCCAGCCGGTCGGGGGTGCCGCCCGCCGCCGCCAGCGCCGCGAGCAGGTTGCCGAGCGCGGTCTCGAACTGCTCCGGCAGGCTCTCCCCCACCACCTTCCCCGCCCCGTCCAGCGCGGTCTGCCCGGCCAGCAGCACCAGCCGGCCGCCGGTGGCGACGACGGCGTGCGAGAAGCCGGTGGCCGGGGACAGCCCGTCGGGGTTCACGCGTTCCAGGCTCATCGGTACAGCTCCTTCGCGATGATCGTCCGCTGGACCTCGCTGGCGCCCTCGTAGATCCGGGGCGCACGCACCTCCCGGTAGAGGTGTTCGAGCAGGTGGCCGCGCTGCAGCGCGGCCGCCCCGTGCAGCTGCACGGCGTGGTCGACGACGTACTGCGCGGTCTCGGTGGCCAGCAGCTTCGCCATCGCGGCCCGCTTGGGCACGTCCGCGGCGCCGCTGTCGTACGCACCCGCCGCCGCGTACACCAGCAGCCGGGCCGCCTCGGTACGGGTGGCCATCTCGGCGACCCGGTGCGCGACGGCCTGGAGGTCCCCCAGCACCCCGCCGAACGCGCTCCGGTGCGCGGTGTGCCGGACCGCCGCGTCGAGCGCCGCCTGCGCCATGCCGACGGCGAACGCGCCGACGCTGGGCCGGAACAGGTTGAGGGTGTCCATGGCCACCGCGAACCCCCGCCCCGGCTCGCCGAGCAGGTCCTCCGGCCCCACCGGCACCCCGTCGAAGGCGAGGCTGCCGATCGGGTGCGGGGAGAGCATCTCCAGGGGCTCCCCGCCGAGTCCGGGCCGGTCCGCGGGGACCAGGAAGGCGGTCACCCCGCGGGAGCCGGGCGTCTCGCCGGTCCGCGCGAACACGGTGTAGAAGTCGGCCTCGGGCGCGTTGGAGATCCACCGCTTCTCCCCCGTCAGCCGCCAGCCGGCGCCGTCCGGTTCGGCGCGCAGCGCCAGGGCGGCCGCGTCCGAACCCGCGCCCGGCTCGCTCAGCGCGAAGGCCGCCACCGCCCGCCCGGCCCGTACCTGCGGCAGCCAGCGGGCCCGCTGGGCGTCCGTGCCGGCGCGCAGCACCGGGTGGCTGCCCAGCCCCTGGAGCGCGAGCGCCGTCTCCGCCTCGGTGCAGGCGTACGCGAGCGACTCGCGCAGCAGGCAGAGTTCGAGCGCTCCCGAGGTGAACAGCCGGTCCAGCAGGCCGGCTTCGCCGAGCGCGGCGAGCAGCGGGCGGTTGACCCGGCCCGGCTCGCCCTTCTCGGCGAGCGGCCGCAGCCGCCCGGCCGCCAGGGTGCGCAGTTGCGCGCACCACTGCTCCTGGTCCGGTCCGAGCACGAACCCCGCCATCGTGGCCCTCTTCCTCTCGCCCGTGCGGCGAGTGCCGTCCCGTGCCTGCCGTGCCTGCCGTGCCTGCCGTGCGGGGGAACGCGCCCCGGGTGCCGCGGCGCGCCCTGGTGGATCCGGGTGAACCGGTGGCGCTCCTCCCCTGCCGCGGCCGGGTGCCGTGGTCTGATCCTGCCGCGCGTCCCGCGGCGCGCGCCGTTTCGGTGCCGTACCCGGTCTATCGCGTCTCGTTGATTGCCGTCACCATAACGCTACGCTCGTTTTCGCGACTGCACGGCCGCCGGCACCACATCTCCCTTTCCGGACGACGCCGCAAGGGGGCGAACCGCCTTGGAGTTCACGCCTTCCGCTCACACCGACACCTTCGCGCGCGACCATCTGCCCGCCGTGGAGGACTGGCCCGAACTGCTCTTCCAGCTGCCCGGACTCGCCTATCCGGACCGCCTCAACTGCGCCGCCGAGCTGCTGGACGCGACGGTGGCCCGGCTCGGGCCGGACCGCCCGGCCTTCCGCACCGCCGACGGCGGCGTCTGGTCGTACGGCGAACTGCAGGACCGGGTGGACCGCATCGCCCGGGTGCTGACCGCCGACCTGGGGGTGGCGCCGGGCAACCGGGTGCTGCTGCGCGGGCCCACCGGCCCGTGGCTGGCGGCCTGCTGGCTGGCGGTGGTGAAGGCCGGCGCGGTGGCCGTCACCGTGCTGCCCCAGCAGCGCTCCCGGGAGCTGGCCACGGTCTGCGAGATCGCGCAGGTCGGCCATGCGCTGTGCCACGCGTCGGTGCAGGAGGACCTGGAGCGGGCCGCCGTGCCGGGGCTGCGCATCGTCCCGTACGGCGGGACCGGCCCGGACGACCTGCTGCGGCGCGCCGAACGGCAGCCGGGCCCCTTCGCGGCCGTGGACACCGCGGCGGACGACGTGGCGCTGATCGCCTTCACCTCGGGCACCACCGGGCGGCCCAAGGGCTGCATGCACTTCCACCGGGACGTGCTGGCCGTCGCGGACACCTTCTCGCGGCAGGTGCTGCGGCCGGAGCCCGACGACGTGTTCGCGGGCAGCCCGCCGCTGGGCTTCACGTTCGGGCTGGGCGGGCTGGTGGTGTTCCCGCTGCGGGCCGGCGCCTCGGCGCTGCTGCTGCCGCAGGCCGGGCCCCGGCAGCTGCTGCCGGCGCTGGCGGAGCACCGGGTGTCGGTGCTGTTCACGGCGCCGACGGCGTACCGGACGATGCTCGACGAGCTCGACGGGCACGACCTGGGCGCGCTGCGCCGCTGCGTGTCCGCGGGCGAGAACCTGCCGGCCGCCACCTGGGAGGCCTGGTACGAGCGGACCGGGCTGCGGATCATCAACGGCATCGGCGCCACCGAGCTGCTGCACATCTTCATCTCGGCCGCCGACGGGGACATCAGGCCCGGCACCACCGGGCTGCCGGTGCCCGGCTGGCAGGCCCGGGTGGTGGACCCGGAGGGCAAGCCGGTCCCGGACGGCGAGCCCGGGCTGCTGGCCGTCCGCGGCCCGGTCGGCTGCCGCTACCTGGCGGACCCCCGGCAGCGGGAGTACGTACGGGACGGCTGGAACCTCACCGGGGACACGTACGTGCGGGAGCCGGACGGGTACTTCCGGTACGTGGCCCGCGCCGACGACATGATCATCTCGGCCGGGTACAACATCGCGGGCCCCGAGGTCGAGGAGGCCCTGCTGCGCCACCCCGACGTGCTGGAGGCGGCGGTGGTGGGGCGGCCCGACGAGCGGCGCGGGCAGGCGGTGGTGGCGTACGCGGTGCTGCGCGAAGGCGCCGCGGCGGGCGCGGAGGAGCTGCGGGCCTTCATGAAGGCCGAGCTGGCACCGCACAAGTGCCCGCGGGCGTTCGTCTTCCTGCCCGAGCTGCCGCGGACCGGAACCGGAAAGCTTCAGCGCTTCCGGCTGCGCGATCTACAGTGATCACGTGGCCGAGCAGCACACCCCGCGATCCCTGATCGTCACGTTCTACGGCGCCTACGGGCGGCCGGAGCAGGGCCCGGTCCCGGTGGCCGCCCTGATCCGGCTGCTGGGTGCCGCGGGCGTCGACGCGCCCTCCGTCCGCTCGTCGGTGTCGCGGCTCAAACGCCGCGGCTTCCTGGTGCCCGCGAAGGCGGCGGACGGGGCGGCGGCGTACGCGCTGTCGGAGGAGGCCCGCGAGCTGCTCGCGGACGGCGACCGGCGGATCTACCGGGCCCCGGGCGGCGCGGACCCGGACGGCCCGGCGGGCGCCGAGTGGCTGCTCGCCGTGTTCTCGGTGCCCGAGCAGGAGCGGCACAAGCGGCACCTGCTGCGGTCCCGGCTGGCCCGCCTCGGCTTCGGCACGGCGGCGCCCGGCGTGTGGATCGCGCCCGCCCGGCTGTACGAGGAGACCCGGCACACGCTGGACCGGCTGCACCTGGGCGGGTACGTGGACCTGTTCCGCGGCGCGCACCTGGGGTTCGCCCCGACCGCGGAGGCCGTGTCGCGGTGGTGGGACCTGGCGGCGATCGCGAAGCAGCACGAGGAGTTCCTCGACCGGCACGAGCCGGTGCTGCGCGGCTGGCAGGCGGGCGGGCCGGGCGACCCGCAGGCCGCGGCGGCGCAGGCGTACCGGGACTACCTGCTGGCGCTGGACTCCTGGCGGCGGCTGCCGTACGCCGATCCGGGACTGCCGACGGAGCTGCTGCCCTCGGACTGGCCGGGCGAGCGGGCGGCCGCGGTCTTCGCGGAGCTGCACGAGCGGCTGCGGGACCCGGGCGCGGCGTTCGTGGCGGGCTGAGCCGCCCGTCGTACCACCGGCCGGCCGTCGTCCCCCGGTCGGTCAACTGTCGTACGTGTGGCCGAAATCCGGTGCAGGCGGGTGCGGGATCCGGTCATCATGTCCCATGACGTGGACATTCACTGAGGACATGGCGGAGTACCGGGCGGCGACGGACGCGTTCGTCGCCGCCCGGCCCGATTCCCACACCATGATGCTGACGGTCGTCGACGGCCTGACCCGGCGGGGCCCGCAGGCCTTCGGCGCGGGCACCCCCTTCTTCGGCTGGTGGCGGGAACCGGACGGCACGGTGGCCGGGGCGCTGGTGTGCACGCCTCCGTACCCGCTGATGCTGAGCACGCTGCCGGCGGCCGCGGTGGCCGCGCTGGGGGCCGCGTTCGCCACCGACGCCCGGGTGGCGGGGGCGGGCGGCTTCAACGCGCGGCGGGCCGATGCGCAGGCGTTGGCGGCGGCCTGCGGGCGGCCGACGAAGGTGGCCGAGGAGCTGCGGCTGTACCGGCTGGAGACCCTGGTGCCGCCGGACCCGGCGCCGTCCGGTGCGGCCCGCCCGGCGACCCCGGACGACCTGCCGCTGGTGCGGGAGTGGTACGACGCGTTCAGCCGCGACACCGGCCAGCCGGCTCCGGTCCCCGACACCGCGGTCCTGGACCGGATGTCGTTCGGCGGGCTGCTGCTGTGGGAGGACGGGGGTGTGCCGGTGTCGATGGCCGGCTGGTCCCGGCCGGTGCAGGGCACCAGCCGGATCGCGCCCGTCTACACCCCGCCGGAGCTGCGCGGCCGCGGGTACGCGGCCGGGGCGACGGCCGCTGCGACGGTGGCGGCTCAGCGGGCCGGCGGCACGGAGGTGCTGCTGTTCACGGACCTCTCGAACCCGACGAGCAACGGCATCTACCTGCGCATCGGCTACCGCCCGGTGGAGGACCGGCTGTACGTGCTGGCGTAGGAAAGGTCCTGGCGGGTCTACAGGGTGAGCCGCGGTTTCGGGGCGTCGGTGCGGCCGGTCGGGGGCCGGCGGGAGCCGGCCCGGTAGGGGGCGGGCCACGGGGCGGCCAGTCCGGTGTACTCCTGCTCGGCGGCCGCGTGCAGGGTCCAGTGCGGGTCGTACAGGTGCGGGCGGCCCAGCGCGCAGAGGTCGGCACGGCCGGCCAGGAGCAGCGAATTGACGTCGTCCCAGGAGGAGACGGCGCCGACCGCGATGACGGGGACGCCCGCGGTGTTGCGGATCCGGTCGGCGAACGGGGTCTGGTACGAGCGTCCGTACTCGGGGCGCTCGTCGGGCACGACCTGGCCGGTGGAGACGTCGATGGCGTCGGCGCCGTGTTCGGCGAAGGCCCGGGCGATGGCGACGGCGTCGTCCGCGCCGGTGCCGCCGGGGGCCCAGTCGGTGGCCGAGATCCGGACGGTCATGGGGCGGTCCTGCGGCCACACCTCCCGTACGGCGTCGAAGACTTCGAGCGGGAAGCGGAGCCGGCCGGCGAGCGGGCCGCCGTAGGCGTCGGTGCGCCGGTTGGTGAGCGGGGAGAGGAAGCCGGACAGCAGGTAGCCGTGCGCGCAGTGGAGTTCGAGCAGGTCGAAGCCGCAGACCGCGGCCCGTCGGGCGGCGTTGACGAACTGCTCTCGGATCAGCGGGAGTTCGTCGGCGGTGAGTTCGTGCGGGACCTGGTTGACGCCGTGCCGGTAGGGCAGCGGGGAGGCGGCGGCCAGCGGCCAGTTGCCGTCGGGCAGCGGGTCGTCCATGCCCTCCCACATCCGCCGGGTGGAGCCCTTGCGGCCGGCGTGCCCGAGCTGGATGCCGAGGGCGGTGCCGGCGGCGGAGGTGTGCACGAAGTCGACGATCCGCCGCCAGGCGGCGGCCTGCTGCCCGGTGTACAGCCCGGCGCAGCCGGGGGTGATCCGGCCCTCGGGGCTGACGCACACCATCTCGGTCATCACCAGCCCGGGCCCGCCGAGGGCGCGGGCGCCGAGGTGCACGAGGTGGAAGTCGCCGGGCACGCCGTCGACGGCCGAGTACATGTCCATCGGGGAGACCACGACCCGGTTGCGCAGGGTGAGGCCGCGCAGCCGGTACGGGGTGAACATCGGCGGGGTGCCGTCGGGGCAGCCGAAGTCCCGTTCGACCAGGCCGGTGAAGCGCGGGTCGCGCAGCCGCAGGTTGCCGTGGGTGACCCGGCGGCTGCGGGTGAGCAGGTTGAAGGCGAACTGCCGGGGCGGCTGGTCGACGTACCCGGCGAGGTCCTCGAACCAGCGCAGGCTGGCGGCGGCGGCCCGCTGGGTGGATTCGACGACGGGGCGGCGCTCGGTCTCGTAGGCGGCGAGGGCGGCCGGCAGGTCCGGCTGCTCCTCGATGCAGGCGGCGAGGGCGAGGGCGTCCTCGACGGCGAGTTTCGTGCCGGAGCCGATGGAGAAGTGGGCGGTGTGCGCGGCGTCGCCGAGCAGCACGGTGTTGCCGTGCGCCCAGCGCTCGTTGACGACCGTGCGGAAGGCGGTCCAGGCCGAGCTGTTGCCGCGCAGCGGGCGGCCGCGCAGCGTCTCGGCGAAGATCTTGGCGCACCGGGCGGCGGATTCGGCCTCGTCGCACAGGTCGAGTCCGGAGGCCTGCCAGACCTCTTCGCGCATTTCGACGATGACGGTGGAGGAGTCCGCGGAGTAGGGGTAGCCGTGCAGCTGCATGACCCCGTGCGGGGTTTCGGCGATCTCGAAGCGGAAGGAGTCGAGGGCGAAGTCGGCGGCCAGCCAGATGTAGCGGCAGCGGTGGGTCTCGATCCGCGGCCGGAAGGCGGCGGCGAAGACCTCGCGGGTGCGGCTGTGGACGCCGTCGGCGGCGACGACCAGGTCGTGGGAGGCGGCGAGCGCGGCCGGGTCGGGTGCTTCGCAATGGGTGCGGAGCTCCACTCCGAGAGCGGTGCACCGCTCGTGCAGGATCTCCAGGAGCCGGCGGCGGCCGACGGCGGCGAAGCCGTGGCCGCCGGAGGTCAGGATCCGGCCGCGGTGCACGATGTCGATGTCGTCCCAGCGGACGAACTCCCGGCGGAGGGCGTCGAAGACGGCCGGGTCGGCCTGTTCGATCCCGCCGAGCGTCTCGTCGGAGAGCACCACGCCGAATCCGAACGTGTCGGCGGGGCTGTTGCGCTCCCACACGGTGACCTGCCGGTCCGGGTCCAGCCGTTTGAGGAGGGCCGCCGCGTACAGTCCGCCGGGTCCGCCGCCGGCGACGGCGATCCGCACGGCTACCGCCCCCGCCACTGCGGCGGCCGTTTGGCCGTGAACGCGGCGTGGAACTCGGCGTAGTCCTCGCCGTTCATCAGGAGCGCCTGGGTGGCCGCGTCGAGTTCGACGCTGGCGGCCAGCGGCATGTCGAGTTCGGCGGTCAGCAGGGCCTTGGTCTGGGCGTGGGCGAGGGCGGGCCCGTCGGCGAGCCGGGCGGCCAGCTCGGCGGCCCGTGCGTCGGCCTTGCCCTCGTCGGTGAGTTCGCTGATCAGGCCGATCCGCTCGGCTTCGGCGGCGCGTACCGGTTCGCCGAGCATCAGCAGCCGGGTGGCGTGGCCGAGGCCGACGACCCGGGGCAGCAGGTAGGCCGCGCCCATGTCGCCGCCGGACAGGCCCACCCGGGTGAAGAGGAAGGCGAACCGGGCGGACGGGTCGGCGATCCGGAAGTCGGCGGCGAGCGCGAGCACGGCCCCGGCCCCGGCGGCGACCCCGTGCACGGCCGCGATCACCGGGAAGGGGCATTCGCGCAGGGCCCGGACGACCTGCCCGGTCATCCGGTTGAAGTCGAGGAGTTGCGCCGTGTCCATGGCGAGCGTGGCACCGATGATCTCGTCCACGTCGCCGCCGGAGCAGAAGCCGCGCCCCTCGCCGCCGAGGACGAGGGCGCGCACGGAGCGTTCGCGGGACAGTTCGGCCAGCAGATCGCGCAGGTCGGCGTAGGCGCCGAAGGTGAGCGCGTTCAGCTTCTCGGGACGGTCGAGGGTGACGGTGGCGACCCCGTCCCGGCTGCTCAGCCGGAGGTGGCGCCACCGTTCCGTACGGGCTGCGGAACCGGTGAAGGGGCTCACCCGACGAACGTATCACCTTGTTGTGACTGTCGTCATGGGAACGCGACACGCCGCGTGGGCTCAGTCCGCCGACAGCGTGGCCACCAGTACGGCCTTGATCGTGTGCAGCCGGTTCTCCGCCTCGTCGAAGACCACGGAGTGCGCGGACTCGAACACCTCGTCCGTCACCTCCAGCGAGTCCAGCCCGTGCCGCGCGTGGATCTCCCGCGCCACCGCCGTCCCGAGGTCGTGGTACGCCGGCAGGCAGTGCAGGAACTTCACGTCCGGGTTGCCGGTGGCCCGCAGCACGTCCATGGTGACCGCGTACGGGGACAGTGCCGCGATCCGCTCGTCCCAGACCTCCTTCGGCTCCCCCATCGACACCCAGACGTCGGTGGCGACGAAGTCCGCCCCGGCCACCGCCTCGGACACGTCCTCGGTGAGGGTGATCCGGGCCCCGCTGGCGGCCGCCAGCTCCCGGGCCCGCGCGACGACCTGCTCGGCCGGCCAGTACGAGCGCGGCGCGGCGATCCGTACGTCCATGCCGAGCAGGGCGCCGGTGACCAGGTAGGAGTTGCCCATGTTGAAGCGCGCGTCGCCGAGGTAGGCGAACGCGATGCGCTCCAGCGGCTTGGTGCAGTGCTCGGTCATGGTGAGCAGGTCGGCGAGCATCTGGGTGGGGTGCCAGTCGTCCGTGAGCCCGTTGTAGACCGGCACGCCGGCATGGGCGGCGAGCTGTTCGACGCTGTCCTGGTGGTCCCCGCGGTACTGGATCGCGTCGAACATCCGGCCGAGCACCCGGGCGGTGTCCTTGACCGACTCCTTGTGCCCGATCTGCGAGCCGGAGGGGTCCAGGTAGGTGGTGGACGCGCCCTGGTCCGCGGCGGCCACCTCGAACGCGCAGCGGGTGCGCGTCGAGGTCTTCTCGAAGACCAGGGCGATGTTCTTCCCGCGCAGCCTCGGGACCTCCGCACCGGCCCGCTTGGCCGCCTTGAGCGCGGCGGACAGCTCGATCAGGCCGCGGAACTCGGCGGCGGTGAAGTCGAGCTCCTTGAGGAAACTGCGGCCGGCCAGGTGGGGGGCCATGAGGGCACTCCTAGGTCGCACAGACAGGGGACTTTGGAAGTGTATACGAATCGTCGTATTGATATGCAGCCCGGTTCCGGCATGCGGTCACCACCGGGCCCACCTCTTCCGCCGCCCCTCCGAGCGTGCCTCAGTCCACCGCGTCCCGCTCCACGGGACAGCTCATGCAGCGCGGCCCGCCCCGCCCCCGGCCCAGCTCGCTGCCCGGGATCTCGATCACCTCGATGCCCTGCTTGCGCAGGTGCGTGTTGGTGGTCACGTTCCGCTCGTAGGCCACGACCACACCCGGCTCCACGGCCAGCACGTTGCACCCGTCGTCCCACTGCTCCCGCTCGGCGGAGTGCACGTCCTGGGTGGCGGTGAGCACCCGGATCGCGTCCAGGCCCAGGGCCGCGGCGATCGCCCGGTGCATGTGCTCCGGCGGGTGGTCGGTCACCTTCAGCTCGGCCTCGCCCGCCCCCGGCTCGATGGTGTACGAACGGAGCATCCCGAGCCCCGCGTACTGGGTGAAGGTGTCCCCGTCGACCATCGTCATCACCGTGTCCAGGTGCATGAACGCGCGCCGCTTCGGCATGTCGAGGGCCACGATCGTCCGGGCCGATCCCGCGGCGAACAGGCCGCGCGCCAGCATCTCCACGGCCTGCGGGGTGGTGCGCTCGCTCATCCCGATCAGCACCGCCCCGTTCCCGATGACCAGCACGTCGCCGCCCTCGATGGTGGAGGGGTAGTCGGCCTGGCCCTGGGACCAGTAGTGGAAGGCGCCGGAGGCGGTGAACAGCGGGTGGTGCCGGTAGATGGCCTCGAAGTGCACCGTCTCGCGCTGCCGGGCCGGCCAGCGCATCGCGTTGATGGACACCCCGTCGTAGATCCAGGCGGAGGTGTCCCGGGTGAAGAGGTGGTTGGGGAGCGGGCCGAGCAGGAAGCCGTCGAGCTCCAGCGCGTGGAAGCGCACGGACACCGGCTCCTCGAACCGCTCCAGGTACTCCCGCTTGGTCATGCCGCCGACCAGCGCGTCCACCAGGTCGGCCGCGGGCAGGTCCTCGAACGCGGCGCGCAGGTGCCCGGTGGCCAGCGGCCCGTACTCCTTCTCGTCGAACACCCGGTCAAGGACCAGGTGTCTGGCCTCCGGCACCTCCAGCGCCTCGCGCAGCAGGTCCCCGAAGAGGTGCACCTCCACCCCGCGGTCCCGCAGCACGTCCGCGAACCCGTCGTGCTCCTGGCGGGCCCGGCGCACCCAGAGCACGTCGTCGAAGAGGAGGGCGTCCTTGTTGCTGGGCGTGAGCCGCTTCAGCTCCAGGTCGGGCCGGTGGAGGATGACGCGGCGAAGCCGCCCGGTCTCGGAATCGACATGGAATCCCATGTGTACACGGTCGCAGACCGGGCGGCCTTTGGGAGCAGGGCGGCTGACGGTCAGTGCAGTCGCAGCAGCGCCCCCGGGTCGCCCTGCAGCGCCGGGGCGACCACGCCCAGCTTGGGGGTGACCAGTTCCGGCAGGCCCATGCGCGAGCCGTCGGGCATGCTCAGCGGGGCGCCGACGACCGCGCCGGGGGTCTGCGCGAGCAGCGGCGAGCGGGTCGAGGTGACGTCCGCCTCGTCCGGCTTGCCGTTGTTGAGGGCACCGGGCAGTTCGGACCCGATCAGGGTGGGTGCCAGCTCCCCCGCCAGCGGGACCGGCGGCAGCAGCGGGTTGGGGAGCAGCTCGCCCTGGTGGTGCGTCGGGCCCTCGATGGCACCGGGCGTCAGCAGCGGCACCCCGCTCGCGATCTTCGGGGCGGGCAGGCCCACGGCGCTCTCCACGGCGTCCAGGGGCACCGCGACCGGCACATGTCCGTCGGCCGCGGCCGGCGACGCTGCCACGGCCGTGGCCATACACGTCATGAGCGCCGCAATGCTTCCGCGCGCGGTCATTTTCATACTGGCGTTCCGTCCTTCCAGGCATGCGGACACTCCGCTTCCCTGGAAGAAACGAGCCCGCACCCCGATTCCCCGAAAAGTTCCCCCATTTGCCGTAACGGAGGGCTGGACCGGCCGGAATGCGTGCGGCCCCTGCACCGGTGTCACAGGGGCCGTACGGCAGCTACAGCCGCGGGTCGACCGGCTCCGATTCCAGGGCCAGCACGGCGAACACGGCCTCGTGGACCCGCCACAGCGGTTCCCCGGCGGCCAGCCGGTCCAGGGCCTCCAGGCCGAGCCCGTACTCGCGCAGCGCCAGCGACCGCTTGTGGCCGAGGTGCCGGCCGCGCAGCCGGGCGAGGTTCTCCGGGCGGGTGTACTCGGGGCCGTAGATGATCCGCAGGTACTCGCGGCCGCGGACCTTGACGCCCGGCTGGACGAGCCGGCCGTCGGCGCCGCGGGCGTACGCCTGCAGCGGCTTGACGACCATGCCCTCGCCGCCGGCGGCGGTCAGCCGCAGCCACCAGTCGGTGCCGGCCCGCACCGACTCCGGGTCGGCCGGGTCCACGAGGATCCGGCCGGTGGCGCGCAGCAGTCCGGTGCCGGCCTTCTCGTCGGCGGCGACCAGCCGGTCCAGCCAGGCGAGCTGCTCGTCGTGCGGGACGGCCGCCAGGCTGCGGCCCTCGGCGGCCAGCAGCTGGAACGGTGCGAAGCGCACGCCGTCCAGGCCGTCGACCGGCCAGCAGTAGCGGCGGTAGGCGTCCGTGAACGCGGCCGCGTCGGCGGCCCGTTCGCGCAGCAGGCCGGTCAGGCCGCCGGTGTCCACGCCGCGGGCGGCGGCCGCCTCCACGGCGGCGAGCGCCGGCGGGAACGCGGCGGCCGCGGCCGCGCCGACCGCCGCGTACTGGGTGCGCAGCAGCCCGGTGGCCTTCAGCGACCAGGGCAGCAGTTCGCCGTCGAGGAGCAGCCAGTCGGTGTCCAGCTCGTCCCACAGACCGGCGTCGCCGACGGCCGTCCGCAGCCGGGCCAGCACCTCCTCGGTGACCTGCGGGTCGTCGAAGAAGGGCCGCCCGGTACGGGTGTACAGCGCGCCGGTCACCCCCTCCGCGTCGAACCGGCGTACGGCCGCGCCGGTGTCCCGGCACAGCAGCACCACGGCGCGCGAGCCCATGTGCTTCTCCTCGCACACCACCTGCGCGATGCCGTCGGCACGGTACTGGGCGAACGCCTCGGCGGGGTGCTCCAGGTAGCCGTCCTCCCGGGAGGTGGCGGTGGGCGCCATGGTCGGTGGCAGGTAGGGGACCAGCCGCGGGTCGACGGCGAACCGGCTCATCACCTCCAGCGCGGCGGCCGCGTTCTCCTCCCGTACGGTGACCCGCCCGTGGTGCCGGGTCTCGACGGCCCGGCGGCCCTGCACGTCGGCGAGGTCCAGCGGGCGGGCGTCCGCCGCGCCGGGCACCGGCGGCACCAGCGGGCGCACCGGCTCGTACCAGACCCGCTCGGCGGGCACGTCGACGAGTTCGCGCTCGGGCCAGCGCAGGGCGGTCATCCGGCCGCCGAACACCGCGCCGGTGTCCAGGCAGATGGTGTTGTTGACCCAGGCGGCGCCGGGGACCGGGGTGTGCCCGTAGACCACGACGGCCCGGCCGCGGTACTCCTCGGCCCACGGGTGGCGCACGGGCAGCCCGAACTCGTCGGTCTCGCCGGTGGTCTCGCCGTACAGGGCGTGCGAGCGGACCCGGCCGGAGGTGCGGCCGTGGTACTTCTCGGGCAGTCCGGCGTGGCAGACCACGAGCCGGCCGCCGTCGAGGACGTAGTGGCTGACGAGCCCGTCGATGAAGGTGCGGACCCGGGCGGTGAAGGCTTCGTCCTCCCGGCCGAGCTGCTCGACGGTCTCGGCGAGCCCGTGGGTGAGCTGGACCTTGCGGCCCGCCAGCCAGCGGCCGAGCTTGTTCTCGTGGTTGCCGGGCACGCACAGGGCGGTGCCCGCGTCGACCATGTCCATGACCCGGCGGAGCACGCCGGGGCTGTCGGGTCCGCGGTCGACGAGGTCGCCGACGAACACGGCGGTGCGGCCCTCGGGGTGCACGCCGTCCCGGTAGCCCAGTGCGGCGAGCAGGGTCTCCAGTTCGGAGCTGCAGCCGTGGATGTCGCCGATGATGTCGAACGGGCCGGTGAGGTGGCGCAGGTCGTTGAAGCGGCGCTCGCGGACCACCTCGGCCCGCTCCACTTCCTCCTCGGTGCGCAGGACGTGGACCTTGCGGAAGCCCTCGCGTTCCAGTCCGCGCAGCGAGCGGCGCAGGTCGCGGCGGTGCCGCTGGATGACCCTGCGGGGCAGGGCGGCCCGGTCGGGCCGGGTGGCGTTGCGGGCCGCGCAGACCTCCTCGGGCAGGTCGAGGACGATGGCGACGGGCAGGACGTCGTGGGCGCGGGCCAGTTCGACGAGCTGCCGGCGGGCCTCGGGCTGCACGTTGGTGGCGTCGACCACGGTGAGCCGGCCGGCGGCGAGCCGCTTGCCGGCGATGTAGTGCAGGACGTCGAAGGCGTCCTTGCTGGCGCCCTGGTCGTTCTCGTCGTCGGCGACCAGACCCCGGCAGAAGTCGGAGGAGACCACCTCGGTGGGCGCGAAGTGGCGTCGGGCGAAGGTGGACTTGCCGGATCCGGTGGCGCCGACCAGGACCACGAGGGACAGGTCGGTGACGCCCAGGGTGCGCGGGTGCTGCTCGGTCATGCGGCCTGCTCCTCCTTCGGTGCGGCGGCCGCCGTGAAGACGGCCATCTGGGTGGGGGGACCCACCTCGGGGTCCTCGGGTCCGACGGGCTCGTGCCGGACCGTGTAGCCGTGGCGGCCGGCGACGGACTCGGCCCAGGCCCGGAACTCGGCGCGGTCCCATTCGAAGCGGTGGTCGCGGTGCCGGACGTGTCCGGCGGGCAGCGACTCCCAGCGGACGTTGTACTCGCGGTTGGGGGTGGTCACGATCACGGTGCGGGGGCGGGCCGCGCCGAACACCGCGTACTCCAGGGCCGGCAGCCGCGGCAGGTCGACGTGCTCGACTACCTCGCAGAGCACGGCCGCGTCGTAGCCGGCGAGCTGCCGGTCGGTGTACGCGAGGGAGCCCTGGCGCAGGGTGACGCGGGCGCGCTGCCGCTCGCCCATCCGCTCCAGGCGCAGCCGCCGGGCGGCGACGGTCAGGGCCCGCACGGACACGTCGACGCCCACGATCTCGGTGAACTGCACGTCCTTGAGCAGCTCCTGCACGAGCTGGCCCTGGCCGCAGCCGAGGTCGAGGACCCGCTGGGCGCCGGCCGCCTTGAGGGCGGCGAGGATCGCGTCGCGGCGCTGCACGGCGAGCGGCACGGGCCGGTCCTCGGTGTCCTCGGCCTCGTCGACGGCGTTGTCGAGCTGGTCGGCCTCGACGTCGTCGACGTCCGCGAGCCGGGCCAGTTCCAGGCGCTCCATGGCGGTCCGGGTCAGGCCGGGGCGGCGGGCCAGGTAGCGGGCGGTGATCAGCCGGTGTTCGGGGTGGCCGGCGAGCCAGCCCTCGCCGGCCCGCAGCAGCTTGTCGACCTCGTCGGGGGCCACCCAGTAGTGCTTGGCGTCGTCGAGGACCGGCAGCAGGACGTACAGCTGGCGCAGGGCGTCGGCGAGCACCAGCTCGCCCTCCAGCACCAGGCGCACGTACCGCGAGTCGCCCCATTCGGGGAACTGCGCGTCGAGCGGCACCGGTTCGGCGTCGACGGTGTGCCAGCCGAGCGGCGCGAACAGCCGGCGCACCAGGTCGGCGCCGCCGCGGGCCGGCAGCGCGGGGATCTCGATGCGCAGCGGCCGCACCTGCCCGGCGAGTTCGGGACGGGCCTTGCAGGTGCCGCCGAGCGCGGTGCGGAACACCGCCGCCAGGGCGACGGCCAGCAGCGAGGACGCCGCGTACGGCCGGTCGTTGACGTACTGCGCCAGCGCCGTGTCGGCCTGCCCGGAGCCCCGGCCCTGCTCCCGGCCCTTGCGGACGAGCGCGATCGCGTCCACCTCCAGCATCAGCGCCGCGGTGCAGCGCGCGTCGGAGGCCTCGGGATACAGCACGTGCGCCGTGCCGTGCGAGGTGCTGAACGACTGGGCGCTGCCGGGATGCTTGTGCAGCAGGAAGCCCAGGTCGGTAGCAGGACGGTCAGGGGTGCCGGTGGTGGAGATCGTCAGGAACACCCGTACGAGTATTGCCATGCCGCTTCCGCACCACCACGGGTTTTCACTCGGTGCCGGGCTCCGGTCCGGCGAGGGTCGTGGCCAGGGCGGCGATGCGGTCGGGGCCGACCCGGCAGCAGCCGCCGATGAGCCGGGCGCCGTCCCGCTGCCACTGCCCGGCGTCCCACGGCACCGCCCGGGACGGCGCCCGCCACACGCCGGCTGCGGCGTCCCACTCCGAACCGTCGTTGGGATAGGCCACGACCGGTTTCCCGGCGGCGGCCGCGGCGGCCCGCACCGCCGGCCCGACCTCCCGCGGGTCGCAGCAGTTCACTCCGACGGCGACCACCCCCGGCACACCGGCCACCAGCCCGAAGGCCTCGTCCAGCGGCTGCCCGGCCCGGGTGCGGCCGCCCTCGACGGTGTACGAGAGCCAGGCCGGGACGGGACAGTCCGCGAGCACCCGCAGCAGGGCCCGGGCCTCGTCGGTGTCCGGCACGGTCTCCACCGCCAGCAGGTCGGCGCCCGCGGCCGCCAGCGCCTCGATCCGCGGCCGGTGGAAGTCCGCCAGCTCCGCCTCCGTCAGCCCGTACCGGCCGCGGTACTCGGACCCGTCGGCGAGCACCGCCCCGTAGGGCCCGACGGAACCCGCCACCCACACCGGCCGGTCCGCCGCGGCCGCCGCCCCGGCGGCGAGGTCCACGCTGCGCCGGACCAGGGCGGGGTCGGTCACCTGGTAGCTCGCGGTGATGAGCACCTCGGCACCCGCCCGCAGATAGGCCGTGTGGGCGGCGGCCACCTCCCCGGGCGCCCCGGCCAGCACCCGCCCCGTCCAGAGCGCGCCCGACAGGTCGCATCCCTGCGCGAGCAGCTGGTTGCTCAGCCCGCCGTCGAGGAGGACGGTCCGCCGGTGCAGCGGCGGCGGCCCGGACGCGCGGGCCATCAGCCGAGCCGGCCCATCACCTCGGAGGCGATGAGCTCCAGGTGGTCCAGGTCGTGCAGGTCGAGCACCTGGAGGTAGATCCGCGAGGATCCCACCGCCCGGTAGGCGCCGATCTTCTCGACGACCTCGGCGGGACTGCCTGCGAGGCCGTTCGCCTTGAGTTCCGCCACCTCCCTTCCGATGGCCGCCGCCCGGCGGGCCACCTCTGCGTCGTTCCTGCCCACGCACACCACGAGGGCGTTGGAGTACACAAGCCCCCCGGGGTCGCGGCCGGCCTCCCGGGCAGCCGCCCGCACCCGCCCGAACTGCCGCTCGGTGTCGGCGACCGACGCGAACGGGATGTTGAACTCGTCCGCGTACTGCGCGGCCAGCCGCGGGGTGCGGCGGGCCCCGTGGCCGCCGACCAGGACGGGCACCTTGTCCTGGAGCGGCTTGGGCAGCGCCGGGGAGTCGGTCAGCCGGTAGTACTTGCCGCTGTGGCTGAACGTCTCCCCCGGCCGGGTCGCCCACAGGCCGGTGACGATGGCCAGCTGCTCCTCCAGCCGGCCGAACCGCTCGGCCGGGAACGGGATTCCGTACGCCTCGTGCTCCCGCTCGAACCAGCCCGCACCGAGCCCGAACTCGACCCGGCCTCCGGACATCCGGTCGACCTGGGCGACCTGGATGGCCAGGACGCCCGGGAGCCGGAAGGTGCCGGCCGTCATCAGGGTGCCGAGCCGGATCCGCCGGGTCTCCCGGGCCAGGCCGGCCAGGGTGATCCAGGCATCCGTCGGCCCGGGCATCCCGGGCGGGCTGCCGTCCGGGCCGGGCCGCCCGGCGCCCATCCGGACATAGTGGTCAGAGCGAAAAAATCCTCCGAACCCGAGGTCCTCGGTGGCCTTGGCCACCGCGAGCAGGGTGTCGTAGTCGGCGCCCTGCTGGGGCTCCGTGAAGATGCGAAGATCCATACCTCCATCCTGCCGCCCGGGCACCCCGGCAGGGTGAATCTCCGTCAACCAGGCTGTCGGGCGCCGTCCCCGCCAGTGACCGGGGCCGACGGTGATCGTTGGCTCGGACGGAGCCGGACCGCCCGGCCCGCGCGCCGGCGGCACGTCGCCGGTGCGTCCACCGCACCCTTCCCCTGCGGAAGGGCCCGGGCCGAGGAGGCCGCCATGTCCCAGGAATCCGTGCCCGAGCACACCGGACAGGCAGCGCACGACCACGTACGGCCGGAGCACACCGTGCCCGCGCAGAGCGCGCCGCAGAAGGGTCTGCTCCAGCAGATGGAGGAGCTGATGGCCGCCCTCAACGCCGACCTGTCCCAGCTCGACGCCGATCTGCAGTCCTCCGCCGAGCGTCCCGCCGCCGCACCGGTACCGCACCACGGGGCCGGGCAGCCCGCCCCGGAGGCCGCCCCCGAGCGCCCCTCCTACCGCGCTTTCTGAATCCGCCGCGGCCTGCGGTCCCGCCGGCGCCCCGGGCGCCGGCCGGTCAGGTCGCGCCGGCAGTCGAATCGCGGGCGGCGCCGGGAGCGCCGCCCCGCTCGCGGACCGCGAGCCGGCGCAGGATCGCCCGTACCCGGTCGCTCGACTCGTCGGCTGCGTCCATCGCCTCTATGCACTGCCAGTACAGGCCCTCTTCGTCCGTCGCGCAGGCCACGCCGACCAGGGCTATGCCCACTTCTCCGAGGAGCGCGCCGAGTCCCAGCAGCGCCTGCCTGATGTCGGACACCGACGTCAGCTGCGCCGCCCGGGGCACGCAGTCGCCGGATCTGCCCTCCTGGGCGAAGGCGGTCCGGTCCAGGACTCCGCAGCCCCGGCCGCCGGCTTCGCCCAGCCCCCTTGCCTCCGCTCTCAGTTCGGGCGGTCCGGTGACCGCCAGCCAGCTTCCCACCGCCTGGGCGAGCGCTTGCGCCTGCCAGGCCTCCACCATGATGTCCAGTGCCGCCCGGCTCTGTGCCAGAGCATGGCGGCCGGCTGCGATGAGCCGCACCGCATCCATGAGCCGTCCCCCGTCCGTACGACTTGCGCCGTCCCTCCATCACTACCCAGCGTGAAGGCAATGGGACCGTAAAGCCAGGGGTATTCGGAAATCTGTGGACACTCTCGCGGTTGTGGACGACCTCGTCACTCCGAAGAGTGACGATCATCCTCATTTTCGGCGTCCTGACCCGCTTCGGGGCCGGTTCCCGGCACGGGGAAGCGGGTTTCGTTCCGTTCGATCTTTGCGGCGAGTGCGGCCAGCGCGTCCACGCCGAGGACCTCGCAGAACTGGAGCAGGTAGGCCAGGACGTCGGCCACCTCGTCGGTGACCCGGTGGGCGGCCTCGGGGTCGGACATGATCCGGGCGGACTGCTCGGGCGTCAGCCACTGGAAGATCTCGACCAGTTCGGACGCCTCGACGCTGAGGGCCGCCGCCAGGTTCTTGGGCGTGTGGTACGGCTGCCAGGAGCGGGCCACGGCGAAGGCGGCGAGCCGCTGCTGGAGCTCGCCGAGGGTGGGTGGCGGCCCGGCCGGGCCGGCACCGCCGGCCGCGGGGGCGGCCGGCGGGTGCGGTGGGTCCGGCCGGGTCGGCCGGGTCGGCCGGATCGGCCGGGGTGCGGGCGGCTGGTGGGGCGTGTCTTCGGGTCGGCTCACGCCACCAGGTCTACCACCGAGACCCCGGGCACCCCGCGGGCGAGGGCCGCCCCGGCGGCGCCGACGGTGCCGGCCAGCCGGATGTGGCCGCGGGCACAGGAGGCCAGGGCCAGGCGCAGCAGTTCGCCGGTCTGGCGGTGGTCGAGGCGGTGGTCGAGGCCGTCGGCGAGCACGGTGAGGGCCTGGCGGGCGGGCAGGAGTTCGGCGGCTGGGTCCACGGCGAGCACGCCGGGGCCGGTGAGCAGGACCAGGGCGAGGGCGAGGAAGCGGAGTTCGCCGTCGGCGAGCCGGCCGAGCGGGGTGCCGTCGGCTGCGCCGTCGCGGCCGAGGACGGCGCGGATGCGTCCGTCGGGGAGGGTTTCGGCGTCGAGGGCGAGCACCGGGCCGGTGCAGCCGCGGCGGGCGGCTTCGACGAGGGCGGCGTGCCGGGTGGTGCACTCGTGGCGGGTGCGGCGCAGGACTTCGGCGAGGTTGTCGCAGCCGCTGCGCAGCCGGCCGGTGCCGGCGGGCACCGGTTCGCGCATCCGGCGGGGCTGCGGGTCGCAGGGGAAGACCGAGCGGAGTGCGACGACGAGTTGTTCGGCCGCGTCCAGCACCTGGCGCTGGCCGGCGGTGGAGCCGGCGACGCGGAGCGGCAGCAGGGCGGTGCCGAGGCGGTCGTCGGGCAGCGGGGCGCGGGTGACGCCGACGGCTCCGCCGGTGAACCAGGCGGCCTGTACGGACCGGCGGCCGGGGTCGCGCAGGGCGGTGGTGAGCAGGGTCTGGGCGCCGGCCGTCAGGCGTTCGCCGACGATGCGGAGTTCGGGGTCGGCCTGGACCGCCAGGTCGAGCCGGACGGGTCCGGCGGGGCCGTCCACGGTGCAGCCGATCCGGAAGCCTCGTCTGCCCTGCGCGTCGGGGGCGGCCCGGTCGGGCACGCAGGCCTCGGGATCCGGGAACACGTCCGCGAGCGCGGCACCGGAACCGAGCCGCGCCAGCGCCTCGTACGCCTCCATCACCTGCGACTTCCCACTCCCGCTCGCGCCGGCGAACAGCGTCACGGCCCCCATCCGGAACGCGGCCCCCCGGTGCGATTTGAAGGCGGACAGCCGCAGCTCGGTGACGGACGGCCGCGCGGGCCCGGCGGCCGGCGCCGCGGGCCGGCCGG